>JAFXVR010000053.1 GCA_017534885.1 Clostridia bacterium
CTTTCTATGGCAGAAAGAACGTTGAGGGTGACAAAAGGGCGCTTCCAACCTTAGAGCCACGACTGGTTGTGGTGATTTCCGCTGTCTTCCACAACCAGTCGTGGCTTGGTTCAGGAAAGCGCCCTTTTGACATCCGAATCAAGAACAAAAGCCTGAGCGCTGCCGGAAGCGGTATAACACTTCCCGCAAATGTGCTCAGGCTTTTTTGTGTCAGGGGCAGGGATGGAGGCGGAAGTTTGAAACTACAGACTGACAACGGAAGCCCCAAGAGGGTGGCGCAACGTTTCATAACCCCTTTGGTGCCATCCTCAGAAAGGCTGTGTATAAAAGAACAGACGGCGAAGTTGTCTGATGGACGCTTTGCCGGGCGCCCAGCGTCCCGGACAGTCGGTGTTAATCGTTTTTGTTTGTGCTTTGGCTCAATCAAACAGTTCATCTATGATCTTTTCGACTGACTGGGAATCCAGAGATCCGGCCCTGTCAAAAGTGACAATCAGATTTTTGCCTTCCTCGATGCCGTTTTTCTTGTAAAATGCCTTTTTCTCTTCCCACCGCTTTCGATACGCAGGACTGTCCATCATTCCGCAGTGCTCCCAATACCATTCCTCGCCTGTGTCATCGTCAATCACCCGGAAATCAGGCCGCTTGACTTTTCCTTCCAATACCAGCTGAGGCTCATATTCATATCTGAGATGATGGTAGAACAAGGCGTTCGCAATGATGACCTCTGATTTGGAACGCACAAGTTCGCCTCTGGCTGTCCTATGAACAAGCCGCTCCTCGAAGAACTGTTCACCGACCTGCACAAGCTGCGGACGCATATCCACCGCATCATCATGAAACACATCTGCGAACAGGTCTGTGTATCTCCGCGCGATATCAGAGTTCTCATCGGAGGCATATTTCAGCAGATGGTAAGCCTCCTGATTGTACAGAATGACAATCCGCTTGACCTGCCTTGTAAGGGCGGTGTAGAGCAGCTCCCTTGATATGATGCGGCATGGTTCCGCCAGGACCAGAATCACGGTATCAAACTGGCGGCCCTGGGCTTTATGAACGGTCAGCGCAAAAGCCAGCTCAAGGCTTGATGTGCCGGATTCCTCATCGTAATCCCGTCCGGTGTAGCTGTAAGTGTACCCTTTCTGCGAAGCGAATTCAACCCGCAGGTAATCGCTGGGCTTCTTTGATGAGTATGAACCGCAGGCAATGCCGATTTCACCGTTGGCCACATAACCTCTCCCGCCGTCCTTTGGCCATACATCCCGCGAATGATTCACCACGTTGATGACTTTGTCACCATAGACAATGCTCTCCGGGCCGATCGCAGCGGGAATCCTCTTGCGAATGCCATAGTACTTTGATACTTGCAGGAACTTCTCGCGATACTTCAGATGAATCAGACGATTGATATTCATGACACCCTGCGGCATATTCCTTACAGGGGCGAGGATTTGCCACTCTTCAGCACAAGCGGCGCATCCCGGGTTAAAGAAAATGCCATAATCCGTTTTCGTGCCGCCAAGGGATAGATCGAAGCCCTCCTGATCCTCTGGATCAGACATCCCGATTTCTTCAGCCATGATATGGAGGAGCTGATCTTCCAGCTCTTCTTTTGTGTGCCATATTGCAAAGGCAATGTGATGATCGGATGTTTTTTCGATTTCGGAAATGACATCATCGTCAGGCGCTGATTCAGTGCCTGTAAACAGCTTTGAAAGCTCAACATCCAGCCGCTGTCCGTCGGAAGCCTGCCGGCGATTGATGGTCAGTTCGCCATAAGACTCGCACACCCGCGGGAAGCCGCCCTGCTGCAGCTTAATCTTCAGCAGGTTCACCAAATCGACAAAGGGCCGCCCCGCTCCTATAGGAGGCAGCTGGTTGGGATCGCCCACAAAGATAATGCGCTTTGCCGCGGCCAGGGCCTGCATCAACGCGCCGAACATGTCTTCTGTGAGCATGGAGGCTTCGTCAATGATGACGGTTTCAGGCACATCCCGGTAGTCATAATCCGAAAGGATATAGCGCATATCCCTTCCGTCAAATCTTTTGCTTTTTACAAGAAACTGGGCAACATTGAGCGCCGTCATGTCCTTTGCTTCAGCACCCATACTGTCCATCAGGCGCACAGTTGCCTTCCCGGTTGGAGCCAGCAGGAGCACGCCGCCCGCTTTGATTTCCGGATGACTGCACAGCACGGAGAGAACGGTTGTTTTTCCGGTTCCCGCATCACCGACCAGGACTGCAATGCGCGATGTTGACAATTCCTTCAGGACAGCGGCCTTTTCCTGACGCGCGAGTGCTTCTTCCGAATCAGCTGCAAGCGACACCTTCTGCCCCTTGTCGAACCTCTCATCCAACAGCTTTCGCCAATCCGCCTGCACTTCCAGCTTTTTTGCCCTGAGGCGCTTGCTGATCCGTTTTTCAATGATTTCATCAAATTGGTTGATGCGTACCAGCTTATAATATTCTGTGCCATCCTTCATTTCTCTGCACAGAACCTCTGACTGCAAGAACCGCCCGATCGCATTGAGCATATCCCTTGTGACCTTGCATTCCGGTTCAAGGATCATGCTGCGGATTCTGTCAACCATCAGGTCACAGGGGAGGATGGTATTTCCCTTTGCCGCCTCGTTTTCAAGGACTGCCACGGTGAGAGCCCGGATTCGCCTTTCGTCATTGTCGGAAGAGAGGGCGGAAGGCGCCTCCAGCGGATACTGCTCCAGCACAGAGACGACAGGAAACACAGCGCGATCGACTTTCTTTACAGAAACATACAGGGAATCGCTCTTCAGCCTTGTCTGTTCGTAGATGATATAGGGATTTGCGATGATATCCTGATCACTGCAGGGGATCCCGTGTTTTTCCCGCTCGTTTCGGTAAAACAGCACACTGGCCTGGTCGATGGACAGCGAAAAGCGGCTCAAAAGGCGGAATAAGGTCTTTCGCTCCTGAGGCAGGCTTTTCCATGTTTTTTGGATGACGGGAGTGATGGCTTTGGCGAGCGGCGGCTCCAGATAGCTCTCTGGATTTGCAATCACCGCATCGAGCTTGATCCACAGGTCATCGCGATCCCCCAGGCCTTCCTGAATGCGCTTTCCAATCAGGATGCCCTGAGGAATCGCGAGAGCGCACAGCATCGCGCCAAGTCCCGGAAAGGCGCCTCGATCCTTCCATACAGCAGCCAATTGCCGATTCAGCCAATCCAATACATTGGAATAATCCTCATCCAGACAGCTGTTGATGATGGTGAATGCTTTGATGCATGACTGCAGGATATCAATGACGGCATCATGGCTCACGTGTTCCGTTGCATAAGAAAACTCATCAAACGCATCATCAGGCGCAAAGACAGCGACGGAAGCCATGTCAAAATCCGGGTGGCTTTCCGCATACTGCATCATCTGCCGGTAGGGAATGATGAAGCCGTCTTCGTGGTTTTCCCGGATCGAGTGGCAGACCATGGTTTCCCATATCATGGAACGAAGACTGCCCTCTTCTGTATGCGCATGCTCTATGGCGGGTACGATTTTTTGGACATGGCCAATTCCGACGATCACACGCCTGGAGTCTTCAACGAACGGAACCTGTTTGGCGTAAGCAATGCAAAGCGACTGGTTTTCTATCACGTCTTTGTAGAAATAGTCGAAGATCGCCCGATGGTTGTCGGCGTCCTGCACCCACATTGTATTGAATCGGAGCGCAGGTTCCCGCTCTGGCCGGTAATCAATGCCGTACTGGTCTTTTACCTTTTGAATGGTATCGCGCATGAGCCATGCAAAAGGACGCGCCGGAAAACTATAGGGGGGATAAGTGAGTTCTGTGGGCAGAAAATGCTGATGCGTGGCAGAGTTGTATTTCTTGTATGGATGAACAGTCGTTCTGACAATTGGCACAGGGGACATGAAAGCGCTGCCTTCTGCAATGCAGCTTAAAGCCTCGGCATAATCAGCCATGCACTGATCGCATATGACGGCTTCTGCCTGATCATCACGGCTTTCTGATATGCTTTTGAGCCGAAGACAGGCGTTGTTGCCTTTGGGATCATGGCATACGTTTCCGTTCCAGCCGTGATCGTGCCACGGAACACGCAATGAAATATGCTGCGGCAAGGTACACACTCTCCTTTCTGCTGCGTCTATGATAGCACACAAGCACCCGTCAATCAAGACGGAGACCATACCGATCTGACTGTGCAGCACGAAGCGTGAGAGAAACAGTTTTTGCCTCTTATCCACCCACCCCCCTTGCATTCTCTGCAATTCTGCACAAAAAAGCAGGTGTTAGCCACAGCTAACGCATCCCGCAAAAGGATCTGAATACCATTCCTCGCCTGTGTCATCGTCAATCACCCGGAAATCAGGCTGCTTGACTTTTCCTTCCAATACCAGCTGAGGCTCATACCGCTGCTTTCCACAACCAGTCGTGGCTCCAAGGTTGAAAGCGCCCTTTTGTCACCCTTACCATACCATGAAACTTGGCCGGACGCAACGGGGCAGATACAATTGCGCTCACCAGGCGCTGCCCTCCCGGACGCGCCAGATACCGTCCATGTACCGCTTGATATCCTCACGGCTCATCACGAATTCAGAAGACCGGTTGTCCGCCTCGCGCGCGAAAAACAGGGCGCGGGCCAGTCCCTTTGAAAGGACGCACAGGTCGGTCAGCCGCTCATTGACATACATATCCAGCGGCTGATGCTCGTCCTGCTCGGCCAGCCGGCCAAAGGCCTCGTCCACCCGCGTGCCGTACAGCTCCAGGTGCGCCATCTCGTGGGCGGCCAGGCCGAGCAGGGCCTCGTCGCTCATGGGGGCGCGTTTGGCGGCGGGGTCGCCATCGATGAAGCCGCGGCGGAACACAATGCAGCTGTCTGCCCCGTCCGCGTGAAAGCCGCAGGCCCCAAAGTCGGCAAAGCGGGTGGTGCAGGCGGGAAACTTTGTCCGCATATAGGCGGTGTAGTCCGCCTCATCCTCCGCCACATACACGTCCACCGGGCGGCTGATGCCCCGGAAGAGATAGCCCAGGCGGGTGATGATCTTCCCCAGGCGCGGATCATTGCAGGCGACCCAGGGGGCCGGGTTTGTCCTGGCGAAGGCCTCCATCCCCTCCCGCATGCGGTCAAACTCCCGCAGCCGCGCTTCCATGAGGCGCCGCTCCCGGGGATCGCAGAGGTCTTTGAGGAGGAGGAAGCGCTCGGCGGCAAAGGCATAGTCGCCGATCTGCCAGGCGGACTGCGCGATGGCGGTCTGGATCCCCAGGTCTCCATCATACAGGTCATGGTCTGTGCCTACAACCCATTCCGCCAGGTTCTTGGCGCTGCCATACCAGCCCTTCCGCATCAGCACGGACAGCTTGCCCTGCAGCTGGCACACGGGACAGCCGCTCCCATCCCGCGGCTCATAGCGGTGGCCCTTTTCACAGGTGATGATCGGAATCCCCTCCTCACACCGGCGTATACCCTGCCTTCTCCACCAGCGCCTGGCCCTGCGCAGAGCAGATCCATTCCAGCAGGGCTAAGGTGTTTTCGTCTGCGTCGGCGCGGGTCACGGCATAGAAGTCGGAGGCCAGCGGGTAAGCGCCGTTCTCAATATTGGCCACGGTCGGCTGCACGCCGTTCACGGCCAGGAGCTTCACGTCGAAGCCCTTCATCAGCGCCGTACAGTAGAAGCGGAAGGAATAGCCGATGGCGTTGCGGTGGTTGCGGTAGGCAGAGACCCGCTCCACCATGTCGCCCATGCTGCCCCGCACCGTCTCCGTCGCAGGGGGCATCAGCGGCGTGTCCCGCATCACAAAGCGCTGAAGGGCGGTCTGGCTTCCGCTGCCCTCCTCCCGCTGGTAGGCGAGGATGCCGCCCAGGCCGCTGACGCCCAGCTGATCCCAGCGGGTGATCTCGCCGGCGTAGATGCCTTTGATTTCAGCCAGGGTCAGACTTTGGACAGGGTTGTCCGGGTGAACAAAGAAGACGAAGGCTTCCCGGCCGATGGGCGTGCAGACCAGTTCCATGCCCTTTTCCGCCGCGTAGGCCTCCTGCTTCGCACTGGGCCCGGCGACAAAGATGATGTCGCATTCGCCGTCCACAATGGCCGCCCAGGCTGCCGCGGTGGTGTGGCAGGCCACGGTTTCCCGGATTTCGTCAGGGCTCAGCCCCGCCATCGCGTCCGGATAAACCGCCTGCGCAAAGGCCGCGTAAACGGGATAGAGGGCGGTGGCGCCGTCCATCCGGGGCAGGGCGTCCTCCTCCGCAAAGCGCAGGGATGCCTCGCCGTCCAGGGTTTTCACCAGGCTGCCTTCGGTGAAAGGGGTATAGGTCTCATAGTTGATTCGGATGTCAAAAGGCCGCTTTCCTGAACCAAGCCACGACTGGTTGTGGAAGACAGCGGAAATCACCACAACCAGTCGTGGCTCCAAGGTTGAAAGCGCCCTTTTGTCACCCTTACCATAGTTGAAATGCTCCGGCAGGGTGATGGCCTCCAGGTGCCGGTCGTACAGGAGAGACCCCGTGATGCCGCCCGCGGCCAGGACGAAGCAGGCAAGCCAGAGAGCGAACCGCTTCCCGTTCCAGAAGCGCAGCACCCAGCCGGCCATGAACCCGTCCGCCAGCAGCCCCGCGGCAATCCACGCGGCCCAGGAATACCAGGCCGGCCCGCCATAGAAGGCTACGATGACGCCGATGGGCAGGCCGTTGAGAAGCGCCGCCGCGATCGCGTCCCCCGCCCCGCCGTCCCGGATCAGGCGGATGTTGAGGATGATCAGGAAGAGGATGAGCATGGGGTTTTCCTCCGTAAACTGCAAGAACGGAGGCCTCCAGATGAAGCCTCCGTCAGCTTTTGCTTTTATTCCGCCGGAGCCTCCAGCACCAGCCTGGCATATCTGTCCCGCTCCGCGGCGGGCACATTCAGCAGCTCCATGGCGCGGTTCGCGCTGATGCCCATGGTGGACTGAAGGGCGCGGATGCTCTGGAGCAGGGTTTGCTGGGTGCCCTGGAGCAGGCCTTTTTGCATGCCCTGCTGCATGCCCTGCTGTATACCCTGCTGAATACCCTGCTGTAAGCCCTGCTGTATACCCTGCTGTAAGCCCCTCTGCATCCCGATCTGAATTCCCTGCAGACGGACTTCCTCAAACGCTCTGCACACGGATGCCACCCCCTCTTCGGTTTCCTTGTAATACTTCGTCGTCTTCTGCAGGAGCGGATCACGCATCTGGCTCGCATCACTGCAGGAAAAATCATGCATCAGCTGGCCCAGCGGGGTCTCGTCCCGCCAGGCGCCGTTGACATACAGAATGTGCGCGCCGTCGTCAAAGGGCGCTCCGGTGTCCAGGTTCACCCGCTCGATCCGATAGCAGGGCAGGCCGCCGCCGATCACATCCGTCTCCGTAATGAAGATGACGTAGGTTTCCGGCAGCTCATCATAGTCCTGTCCGGCGTCCAGGTTCTCGATGTCCATGGAGCTGGCGTGGTAGCGCGCCCGGCGGGTACCCGCGCCCTGGTCGTCCCGCTGAATCTCCAGGTCGTACTTCCGGCCCGCTGAGTCCGTGGCGTATACGTCCAGGCAGACCGAGCGCGCCCCAACCAGACGCTTCATATCCTTCTGCGTGGTGAAGGACAGCACCACCAGGTCATCGATGCCGGTAATGATCCGCAGCACCCGCTCCACCAGCGGCTTGTTGTCCCGGAACAGACACCGCATAAAGTCATCGTCGATAGGCCTCAATCCGCGCAGCCGCGCCAGGTCTTCCTGATGCTCCCGTTCCCGCTGCTCACGCTCCAGACGATCCACGGCTCTTCACCTGCCTCCCGCAGGAATATTGTATCAGAGATGGGGAGATAATGCAAGATGGAGGGCGGAAAGGAGATGTGAGGGATTGACCAGGGATTTGACCTTCTTCCCTTTTCCCCCTGATTGTGGTATGATTCCATTGTAAACAGATGAAAGGAGCGGGCAAAATGGCGCTGAAACCCTTCTACCGCGCGCTGCGGGGCATCCTGCGCGTCTTCACCCCCCGGATGCGCACCATCTGGGAGACGCCCTGCGACGGCGAGGCCTGCGTGCTCTGCCCCAACCATGAGCGCGCCTGGGGGCCCATCGACATGTGCGTGCACTATGACCACCGGGACGTGATCCACCCCTGGTACAACGCGGGGGTCATCGACCGGAAGGGCCTGCCCGCCTATGTGCGCAACGATTCCTGGTGGAACCCCAGGAGCCTCCTGGCGCCTCTGTACAACGCCACCATCCCCTACCTGGCCTCCTGGATCCTGCCGCCGGTCATCCGCTCCACGCCGGGCATTCCCGTGTACTACGACACCCACGTGCTCCAGACCTTCCGCGACAGCGTGGAGGTGCTGCGCCAGGGCGAGCAGGTGGTCATCTTCGCCCAGTTCCCCAACGGATACCAGAGTCACGCCGAGGAGCTGAGCCGCGGCTTTGTGATGATCGCGCCCTTCGCCTGGCGCCGCCTGGGCCTGCGGCTGAAGTTCTACCCCGTGCACGTCAGCCAGAAAGAGCGCACCATCCGCGTGATGTCCCCCGTCGTCTTCAACCCCGACGCCCCCTGGGAGGAGGAGCAGGAGCGCCTGCTCAGGGAGCTGGGGGAGAAGGTGAGGGACTGAGGAGTGAGGAGTTTCAGGTTGAAGGTTTGAGGTTGAAGGTTGTGATGGCGAAGCCATTTCATGGAGTGAAGCGGAGAACGGGCGACAGCCAGCAGGGACAATGCATCATGTTTCATGCAAACGCAGAGTGAGGCTGCAGAGCGGAGGGCAAGGGTTATGGATCGCGTAGTGCTTTTGGGGGACAGCATTCGGCTGGGGTATGAGGCGGATGTGAAAGCGCTGCTGAGGGGCAGGGCGGAGGTCTGGTCGCCGGGGGACAACTGCCGCTTTGCGGGGTATCTGTATGTGAACGTCCCCGCCTGGGCCCGGGAATGCGGCAGGCCGGAGGAGGTCGCCCTCGTGCACTGGAACAGCGGGCACTGGGATTCCGCGCATTTTGACGACTCCCCCGAGCCCTTCACCGCGGTGGAGGAGTACGCAGCGTGGCTTCTGCGCGCACACAGGGCGATCGCCAAGCACTTTCCCCGCGCGCGGATCGTTTTTGCCACCACAACGCTGGTGGACATGACCCGCTATCCCGCCATGCCAAACAAGCGCAGCAATGCGGAAATCGGCGCCTACAACCAGGCGGCCATCCGCCTCATGGACAGCCTGGGCGTGCCCATCAACGATTTGGCCGCTCTGTCCTCCTCCTTCCCCTCTTCCTGCTACGCCGACGCCGTGCACCTGAATGAGCAGGGCAATCTGGCCCTCGCCAGGCAGGTGGCGGAGGTGATCGGCGGGTTTCTGAAGGGTATCTGAAGGCCAAAAACTGATTCGGATGTCAAAAGGCCGCTTTCATGAACTGAGCCACGACTGGTTGTGGAAGACAGCGGAAATCACCACAACCAGTCGTGGCTCCAGGGTTGAAAGCGCCCTTTTGTCACCCTTACCAAAAACTGAAAAATCCAGCTGCGGCCAGCCTTGACAGCCTTCCCCGCAGCCTTTATAATGATATTGTCATATATCCCTATGCGATCGTTTGAAAAAGAGGCGAATTTCATGAAAAAGCTGTTGGCTCTTTTGCTGGCTCTGTGCATGCTCACGGGCAGCCTGTCCGCCCTGGCGGAGGAAAACCTGCTGGACTGGGTGCTGGACGGCATCGAGGATTTTGACATCGAGACCGAGGAGCTCCTGGACGCGCCTCCCGCGGAGGAGCTGGGCCTCGAGGATCTGCTGAGGGAGGAGGCCGCTTCCTCCCTGCTGCTGGACGTCAGCGTCCTGCGGGATTACGGGCTGGCGGCTGAGGAAGTGCTCTCCGGGCCGGACGGCGTGGGGCTGACCACCGCGGGTCTGCTGATGGCCTTCAACGCCACGGGCGGCGCGGAGGAGGGCGAGGTGGAGCGGCTGCGGCTGGGTCAGCGGGACAGCGGCGAGGCCGTGCTGCTGCGCCTGGACAGCCTGGATCGGCTGATCCTCATCCGCTGGGTGCCCGGCGAGGCCACGGCGGAAGCCCTGCTGCTGGCCCAGCCCGCCTCTCAGCTGCTGACCTGGTACGAGCCCCTGCTGGCCGCCCTGACGCCCGTCAGCCCCGAGGGCCTGTACGAGTACGAGGTGGAGCTGCTCCTGCTGGAGGATCCCAAGGCGGGACTGAAGGTGGGCAAGGCCACCTGGGAGCTTTCGGAGGACCGGCGGCACGTCTTTGTGGACCGGCCCAGCATCTCCGGCGGCAGCGGCAAGTATACCATCGCCTACAACATTTATGACGCCGACTCCCAGCCGGTCAATTACTTCTACTCGGCGGAGGCCCGGGTGGCCGCCACCCCCGGCTACGCGGGGCTGTTCAACGTGTTCATCGTGGTGACAGACGTCAACACGGGCGAAAACAACACCCAGAACATCGGCTGGCAGCAGATGGCCGACGAGACCACCGGCCAGCCCCTGGCGGTGGGCACCCTCACCTATGAGATTTCTCCGGACCGGCACTCCATCTTCATCGACCGGCCCGTCGTCACCGGCGGCAGCGGCATCCGCACCATCGCCTACAACATTTACGACAGCAATTCCAACCCGGTCAACTACTTCTATTCCAACGAGCGCCGGGTGGCGGCCACCCCGGGCTATGACGGGCGCTTCAACGTGTTTGTGGTGGTCAGCGACCAGCAGACCGGAGAGCAGAACGTGCAGAACATCGGCTGGCAGAGCCTGGGCGACGAGCCCGAGGAAGAGTGGCCGGTGGCCTATGACGGCGTGTTCTACAACCTGGTGGACGACGAGGTGGTGGCCTACGGCGGCGACAAGAGCATGGCTGAGCTCGTCTTCCGGGACAGCGTGTTCGGGCGGCCGGTGGTGCGCATCGCCGAGAGCGCCTTCGAGAACTTCACCGCCCTCAAGCGGGTGACCCTGCCCGGCTCCTGCGTGGAGATCGGCGCGAAGGCCTTCAAGGGCTGCAAGGCGCTGACTGGCTACGGCACCAGCGGCATCCTCTACCTGCCCGAGAGCCTCAAGACCGTGGGCGTCAGCGCCTTTGAGAACTGCGCCAAGGTCACCAAGGTCATGGGCCGGGACGGCCTTTCAACCCTCTCCTCCCGCTGCTTTGCCAAGAGCGGCCTGAAGGAGATCACCCTGCCGGACAGCGTCAGCCACATCGCCTCCGACGCCTTCGCCGGCTGCTCAGGCCTGGTGGTCAAGGGCAACAAGGACTCCTATGCCGACCTGTGGTGTGATCAGAACGGCGTCACCTTCAGCGCCCAGAACACCGGCCGCATCCAGGCCCGGTCGTCCAACGTGTTCCAGGATATGCGCTCCTTCGCCTTCGACCACTTCAGCTACGGCAATGACGTGATCACCGAGCTGGACGACTGCGTGCGCTTCGTCTTCAACTGCGACCAGAGCGACTATGACAAGCTGGAGGCCCTGGTCAACGAGCTGTGCAACGGCAAGTACAACTATGAGCTGATCGGCAAAGGCCAGAGCACCTGGAACTGGGGCCACTGCTGGACGCTGGGCTACACCGGCACCGCGGTGACCACCACGACCCTGTCCAACCAGTATGACTCCAACATGATCGGCAATGTCAACATCTGGATCTGGAACCCGAACTACGCCGGCACCGGCTGCAACTGCTTCATCACCATCTCCCTGGGCCTGACCTACGGCGACCTGGGATTGCGCCTGCAGGAGGACAACTCGGTGACCCAGCAGGGCGAAATCTGGAAGCAGGCGCCCGCCATTGACGCGGTGACCCAGGTGGGCCGGGGCCAGGTGCGCGTCCGCTGGACGCCCAAGGCCGAAGCCGCCTGCTACTCCGTGTACGAGATGGTCAGCGGCAGCGCTGTGCTGAAGGCCACCGTCACCGGCCACGAGGCGATCCTCTACAACGTCAGCGAGGGCGAGCACAGCTATGTGGTGCGCCCCCGCTCCAAGGACACCTCCGACGCGGTCTTCGGCGACTATTCCAACGCGGTGGCCGTCACCGTGGGCGAAACCTATGTGCCGCCCCAGAGCGACTCCTCCATGATCGTGCAGGACTTCAAGTCCTTCGCCACCAGCGTGCTGAACTTCGGCGTGGGCGACACCCCCTCCCGCGGGCCCAAGATGAGCACCTTCTCCTGGGAGTGCACCTCCAGGCAGATCTCTCTGATGGAGACCTACGTGAAGATGCTGACCTCGGGCAGCTATAACTTCAAGCTGAACCACTATCAGCTGGAGACCAACCGCGTGGCGGGCGAGTGGCTGCTGGATTACACCGGCACCGGCCAGCCCGGCGAGCGGCTGAGCGGCGTGCACAACGGCAATTACTCCGGCGACGTGCTCCTGTGGTACTACCAGCCCTCCCCCTACGGCAGCGGTACCATCAAGTGCCACCTGTGGATCGCCGGCGGCGTGACCGACGACACCCACGAGGATTTCGGCCTGCAGTTCGGCGACCTGGGCCTCAGGTGCGACGGCACCAACGTCAACGTGCCCGATCCCGATCCCACGGTGGGCACGCCCTCGGTGGAGGTGCAGGATCCCCGCTTCTTCATGCCCGACCTGTCATGGGGCGATGAGAAGGTGTATGACAACGGCAACACCATGCTCTCCTTCAAGGGCAAGAAGACCCAGCTGAATCAGCTGAGCGGCTATGTGGAGCGCCTGACCGACGGCAATCACAACCTGCGCCTCAACCAGTACTATGAGCAGACCGGCGGCAGCTTCGGCTCCTGGTCGCTGACCTATTACGGCACCGGCGACGTGGGCGATCCCATGGAGCAGATGTTCGTGAACGGCTATTACGGCCACGTCACCATGTACTTCGCCGTCAGCGGCTCCAGTATTGAGGGTCAGCTCCACCTGACGAAGGGGCTGAAGTTCATCGACCAGGGCATGCGGCTGAACGGCAACGACGTGATCATCACCCGCATCGGCGAGAGCTCCAACGCCAGCCTGACCTACCTCTCCGGCGGGCGCTACGGCACCAGCGACGGCCGCTTTGCCGTCAAGCCCGGCCAGGCCCAGGTCTACCGGGACGGCGCCAAGTACACCACCAGCGGCGTGCAGTTTGTGCGCAAGGCCAAGACCGGCAAGGAAGAATTCCTCATCAACAACTATTACATGAGCGAGTGCCTGGCGGTCATGCTGCCCTGGGGCCAGATGAAGACCGACGACGAGTACAACAGCAAGGATCTGGGCCTGGCCCAGAGCGCCCACTACTCCATCAACTCCCAGAACAGCTTCTTCGGCTACTCCTGGTCCAGGGCCATCGGCGCGGGCCACGGCAAGGACTACCTGATGCTCCACTACCCGCCCAAGAACGACTTCCAGGACGCCTTGGTGCGGGTGATGCTCTGGGATGAGGCCGCCGACGTCTGCGTGCTGTACGCGGCCGCCGCCTTCTTCACCGCGCCCTATCTGGTAGAGTGCCTGATGGCCGTGAAGATCTCCTCCGCCACGGACGGCGACGACCACACCGAGAAGGTGACCATCACCCGGGGCTCCACGGTCATCCTCTCCTACGACGCCCACGCCTTAGAGGCCCTGGCCGAGACCTATTCCTGGGAGATCGTCGAGGGGGAGGGCGTGGTGAGCTTCCCGGGCAGCACCAATCTGTCCACCTGCTCTGTCAGGGGCGTGAAGGCCGGCACGGCCATTGTCAGGGTCAGCTACAACTTCAGCTTCTACGCGCCGAACGTCCTCACCGGCTACCGCGAGTACGGCTTTGCCACCTGGACCAAGGAGTACCAGATCACCGTGAAATAGCATTCAACAGGGAGGAGGAATCCTAATGCCCTTCATCGACTCGAAAATCACCGTGCCCGTCACTCCCGCCCAGAAGGAGGAGATCAAGGCTGAGCTGGGCAAGCTCGTCGCCACCCTCCACAAGAGCGAGACCTACCTGATGGTGGGCATCGAGGACAGCTATGACCTCTGGCTGGGCGGCAAGAAGCTGGACAGGGGCGCTTACGTGTCCGTGAGCCTCTACGGCAGCGCTCCCCGGGAGAGCTACGACAAGCTCACCGGCCAGATCTGCCGCCTCCTGGAGGACAAGCTGGGCATCCCCGGCAGCGCGGTCTACGTCACCTACCACCCGGTCAGCGACTGGGGCTGGAACGGGGGGAATTTCTGAGGCAGTTTTCCCGACAGAAGGGAGTGATCCTGTGATGCTGAAACGAACCGCCATTCTCCTGACCGCCTTCCTCCTCCTGACCGCCTCCGCCCTGGCGGACGATCTCCTGGACACCGTCCTGACCGACATCGAGGTCTTTGATCCGCTGACGGACGAGGAGCTGCCCCTGCCGGAGGACGAGGAAGAGCTGTTCAAGACCGCCCTGAACCTCTACGGGCTGAAGGACTACGGGCTGACCACAGCCACCGTCGGCAAGGATGAGCGCACCACGCGCCTGCCCACCGCCGCCCTGGTGCTGGGGCTCTGCGACCTGCTGAAGGTCACGCCTGAGAGCCAGAACCTGGACCTCTACGGGAAGTATGCGGAGCTTTCCGATGGCAAGTACTGGCTGGTGCAGGCCGTCAATTACACCAGCGGCAAGGTTTACCAGCTGAAATGGACGCCCGGGGAGGCCCAGGGCGAGGGCGGCCAGTACCGGTACACCGTCCAGGAGTTCTTCGACCAGTTTCATTCCACCATCTACACCCGGATGAACAATGACGCGCTGGCGGCCTATTACGCCGGCCTGCGCCACGGCCGCACGGGCGCGCTGAGCGTCGGGAAGGCTTCCTTCCGCCTCTCGAGCGACCGGCAGTCCATCTACATCGACCGGCCAGCCGTCAGCGGGGGCACGGGCCAGGTGACCTATGCCTACAACATATACGACGACCATTCCAACCCGGTCAACTACTTCTACTCTAACGAGAAGATCGTGGCGGCGACCCCGGGCTACGGCGGGCTCTTCAATGTGTTCATCACGGTGAGAGACATCCTGACCGCCGAAACGGCCACCCAGAACATCGGCTGGCAGTCCGTCGCCTGGCCCTACGCCTCCACCCTGACCGTGGGCAAGGTGAGCTTCGAGCGCAGCGCCAACCGGAAGAGCGTGTACATGACCCGGCCCTCCATCAAGTGCAAGAGCGGCAGCGTCACCATCGCGTACAATATCTACGACGCCAACTCCAGGCCGGTCAATTACTTCTACTCCACGGAGAAGCGCGTGGCGGCCACCCCGGGCTACGACGGGCGCTTCAATGTGTTCATCGTGGTGACGGACACGGTCACCAAGGAGACCAATACCCAGAACATCGGCTGGATTGACCTGGGCAAGGTGTACCGGGCGCTGCTCATCTGCAACTATGATTTCCCCGGCACAACCAATGATCTGGGAGGAAACCCAAACAGCACAGCGCAGATGGAGGACGCGCTGAAGACCATCAACGGCGGTTTGTACCTGCCGCATCTCACAAAGAAGCTCAATGTCCATCCGGACAAGGCGGAATCCACCATCAGCAGCGCCTTCAAGGGCGCGGTGTCCGGTGATGTATCCCTCTTCTACATCAGCAGCCACGGCTCTTCGGATGGCTGCGCTTCCTTCAGTGATGGCAAAACCAGCCGCAAAGTCAGCTGGGCCGATCTGGCCAAATGGCTGAATGAGGCCAATCCGAACAACAAGGTCATCGTCATCATCGATACCTGCTACGCCAACATTCCCATCGCCCATCCGGACAGCGGCGCGGAGAAAACGGATCCGAACGCGCTGTACCGCTCGGTGACGGCCGCCTTCGCGGCGGTGGACCGGGGTATCACGGTTCCGACCGTGACGACGGACGAATATGGCCATGAAAAGCGCGGGGAGCTGCGCACCAGCAAGTTTGAAGTGCTCGCCGCCGGCCTGAGTACGGAAACAACATGGACGAGCGACAGCAAGGGCGCGTATTTCACGCGGGCGCTGGTCACCGGCCTGACCGGCAGCGGCAGGTACCTGCCCGCCGACACGGATCACAACAGCTATGTCACCACGAGCGAGCTGAGCAAGCATATTGTGAAGACATTTGACGCCTGGGCCGAAGAGCATCCCAATCTGGTGAGTCAGCATCCCTTCACCTGGGGGAACGCGGACTATCAGCTGTTCTGGAGATAAGCCCCTCTCCCGGGCACAGCAAAAGCGCCTGTCCCTTACCGCCGCCGTTTGACGGAAAGGGACAGGCGCTCTTGTTTTGCCTTTACAGCAGCTGAATATTGGCCCTGCGGCAGGCTTCCACCACGTCGTCGGGCCAGAGCGAGGCCTGCACCTCGCCCACGTGGGCCTTGCGCAGCAGGTAGACGCACATGCGGCTCTGGCCGATGCCGCCGCCGATGGTCAGGGGCAGCTCGCCCTCCAGCAGCGCTTTCTGGAAGGGCAGCTCGGCCCGCTCCTCGCAGCCGCGCTCCTTCAGCTGGGCGCGCAGGCTGGTTTCGTCCACGCGGATGCCCATGGAGGAGACCTCCAGCGAGATGTCCAGCAGAGGATCGTAGAGGAGGATGTCGCCGTTGAGGGACCAGTCGTCATAGTCCGGGGCGCGGCCGTCGTGGATTTTGCCGCTCTTCAGCTTTCCGCCGATGCCCATCAGGAAGACCGCGCCGTACTCCTTTGCGGCATAGTACTCCCGCTCCTTGCTGGTGGCCTCCGGGTAGCGGTCCTCCAGCTCCTGGGTGGTCACAAAGTGGATTTCATCCGGCAGCTCCGGCTTGATGAAGGGATAGTTGGCGCACACGAAGCCCTCGGCCTTGCGCAGGGTCAGGTAGATCAGCCCCACAATGCGCTTCAGCGTCTCCACATTGCGCTCTTCCCGGGTGATGATCCGCTCCCAGTCCCACTGATCCACAAAAATCGAGTGGATGTTGTCGGTCACCTCGTCCCGGCGGATGGCGTTCATGTCGGTGTAGAGACCCTCGCCCGGGTGAAAGCCGTAGGTTTTCAGCGCCTGCCGCTTCCACTTGGCCAGGGAGTGCACGATCTCCGCCTGCCGGCCCGTTTCCAGAATGTCAAAGCTGACAGGCCTTTCAACGCCGTTCAGGTTGTCGTTCAGGCCGCTCTCCGGCGTCACCATGATCGGCGCTGAAACGCGGGTCAGGTTCAGCGCCCGCGCCAGCTCCGTCTCGAAAAAGTCCTTCACCAGCTTGATGGCCGCCTCCGTGTCCCGGAGGTTCAGCACCGGATTGTAGTTCTCCGGAATAATCAGGTTCATCGGCTGTCACTCCTATATATTGTTCTTTGGGGCGCTTCTGGGGAAAGGGAAGGAACTTTTCTGGAGAAAAGTTCCTTCCCTTTCCCCAGACCCCTATCCTGTCTTCAAAAGACTTTAACCTTTTGGGTGGGGGTGGGGATTGCCGGGAGCATTCGTACTCATGATTGGTAAGGGTGACAAAAGGGCGCTTTCAACCTTGGAGCCACGACTGGTTGTGGTGATTTCCGCTGTCTTCCACAACCAGTCGTGGCTCAGTTCATGAAAGCGGCCTTTTGACATCCGAATCATTATTCAGTTTTCGGGCGGCGGGGTGGGATAGCCGTCCCCATAGACCGTACCGCTGCCGTCTCCCATGTAGTCTTCGGGAATCCAGGGCATCAGGAAGCAGGTCACGTACCAGGGCTTCTTTTTGTTGCCGGACTTGGTGTGGATCTCGTAGGTGCGGAAGTTCTTGTCGATCTCGCCCTCCCAGTCCTCCTCGGGCACGGCGGACACATTGCTGTTGTCGGGATACTTGTTCTTGTAGGAGAAGGCCTTGTCGGGGTCGTAGTCGTAAATGTACATCTTGACCCGGTTGGACATGTTGCCCTCGATGGTGGTGATGCGGTAGCGGCCGTCGTCCAGCTCGCGCACATCATACACGATGCCCACATGCGTCCAGCGGTTGCTGTCCTCGCCGTACACCACGATAAAGCCCCGCTGGGGGATCATGGTGGTGCGGTCCATGTGCAGGTAGGAGTGAATAAGCTTGGAGGGACTGGAGCCCTTGCAGTGGAAGATGCCCTCGATGGAGCCCTCGGGCTGGGAGAGGATGTACTCCTCATAATCCTGGGGCACGCCGGCTTCCAGCATCACCCAGGTCACAAAGCCCGCGCACCAGCCCCACTGGCCGTTGTTCCACCACTTGGTGTACTTGTTGCTGCGGGGCAGGGACTTTCCGTGCAGGCTGTCCCACTCGGCGTAGGCGATGTCCACCACCGCCTGGATGGTCTCGGGCAGGTCCTGCACCACCTCCCGGGTGATATTCCGCGGCTCGGGGGTGGCGGTGGGCTTGGCTTTCTTGGCGGCTGAAGCGCAGGGCGTCAGCAGGCAGATCAGCGTCATCAGCGCGATGGCTGTGCGGAGCTTGCGCATATGAATGGCCTCCCTTCAGCAGGCTATGATAGCACATCTCGCCCGGTTTGAAAAGCCCGGCACACAAAAAGCACAAAGGGCTCAGGCTTTGGCAGGCTTCTGAATGCCCGCACCGGAAGTCCGCATTGGAAGTCCGTATTGGAAGTCCGCATTGGAAGTCCGCAGGACCCCCCCCCTTTCGTCCTTTTCATGTATTTCCCTTGCGCCCCCGGCCACCTTCAGCGTATAATGGGGCGCGGACATTGCGGAAGGGAGGCGGGAGCGTGCGGTTCACCAAGATGGAGGGGCTGGGCAATGATTACCTCTATGTCAGTTGCTTCACGGAGCGCGTCGCCGATCCGTCAGCGCTGGCGCGGCGCATCAGCGACCGCCACCGGGGCGTGGGCGCGGACGGGCTGGTGCTCATCGGCCCCAGCACGTGTGCGGACTTCTCCATGCGCATCTTCAACGCGGACGGCAGCGAGAGCGAGATGTGCGGCAACGCGGCGCGGTGCGTGGGGCGCTACGTGTACGAGCGCGGCCTGTGGAACCGGGACAGCCTGACCCTCGAGACCGGCGGGCGGGTGCGGGCCATGCGGCTGAGGCTCGCGGGCGGCCGGGTGGCCTCCGTGCAGGTGGACATGGGCAAACCCCTGTTCCGCCCGGAGGAGATTCCGGCGCGCCTGCCCGGGGAGGAGGTCAGAGGCCTGCCCCTGCCCTGCGGGGAGGAGACCTGGCCGGTGCACTGCCTTTCGATGGGCAATCCCCACTGCGTGCTCTTTGTGGAGGACGTCGACACCGCCCCGGTGGAGCGCCTCGGCCCGGCCATCGAACACCATCCGGCCTTCCCGAACCGGATCAATGTGGAGTTCGCCCAGGTGGTCAGCCGGGATCAGATTTATCTGCGGGTCTGGGAGCGCGGCGCGGGGGAGACCCAGGCCTGCGGCACCGGCGCCTGCGCGGCCTTCGCGGCGGCCCTGCGCGCTGGCCTGGCGGACAGCAGTGTCACCGTCACCCTGCCCGGCGGCCCCCTCGCCCTCAGCCTGACCCCGGAGGGACAGATCCTGCAGGAGGGTCCGGCGGTTTTCGTGTTTGACGGGGACTGGCCGGACGATTGGGATCAGTAGAAAGGATTCATTATGCTGAAGATCAATGAGAATTATCAGAAGCTGCCCGGCAGCTACCTCTTTGCGGAGACTGGCCGGCGCATCCGGGCCTATGAGGCCGCGCACCCGGACCAGGAGGTCATCCGCCTGGGCATCGGCGATGTGACCCGGCCGCTGGTGCCGGCGGTGACAAAGGCCATGGCCGAAGCCGTGGCGGAGATGGGCACGCCCGAGGGCTTCCGGGGCTACGGACCGGACTTCGGCTACAGCTTCCTGGTGGAGGCCATCCGCGAGGCGGAGTACACACGCCGCGGCCTGCAGGTCGAAAGCGGCGAGATCTTCATCTCCGACGGCGCAAAGTGCGACGTGGGCAATATTCAGGAGCTCTTTTCAGCGGACGCGGTCATCGCGGTGACCGACCCGGTGTACCCGGTGTATGTGGACTCCAACGCCATGGCGGGCCGGGCCGGGGACTGGACGGGGGAAAAGTGGAGCCGGCTGGTCTACCTGCCCTGCAACGCGGAGAACGGCTTTGTGCCGCCCCTCCCCGACCGGGACGTGGACGTGATCTACCTGTGCTATCCCAACAATCCCACCGGCACCGTGCTGACCAGGGCGCAGCTGAAGCCCTTTGTGGACTGGGCCCGGGAGCGGGGCGCGCTGATCGTGTACGACGCGGCCTACCGCGCCTATGTCACCACCCCGGACATCCCCCTGTCCATCTATGAGATTGAGGGCGCGCGGGAGGTGGCCATCGAGGTGAACTCCTTCAGCAAGACGGCGGGCTTCACCGGCACGCGCTGCGCCTGGATGGTCGTGCCGGAGACGGTCTGCGGCCTGGGCGCGGACGGCAGCCGCGTGTCCCTGAACGCCCTGTGGAAGCGCCGCATGGCCACCAAGTTCAACGGCGTGAGCTACCCGGTGCAGCGCGCCGCGGCGGCGGTCTATTCCGCGGAAGGACAGGCGCAGCTGAAGGAGGTCATCGCGGGCTACATGGACAATGCGCGGATCATCCGCGAGGGCCTGCAGGCCGCCGGCTTTGACGTGTACGGCGGGGTGGACGCGCCCTACATCTGGCTGAAGGTCCCCGGCGGCACGACCAGCTGGGCCTTCTTCGACCGCCTGCTGGAGACCTGCCAGGTGGCCGGAACCCCCGGCAGCGGCTTCGGCCCCAGCGGCGAGGGCTACTTCCGCCTGACCGCCTTCAACACGAGGGAGAAGACGATCGAAGCGGTGGAGAGGATTGGACGAGCGTGGGGCTGAGTGAGGAGTTAGGAGTTAGGAGTGAGGAGTTGCTGAGTGGCTGAGGTTGAAGGTTGAAGGTTGGAGATTGAGGGAGGTTGGGTGTGAACATTGTTGATCTTTCCAGAAGCAGCCATCTGGAGCGGGCCGTCCGGGTTTCAGCGGAGGACGCGGCCTCCTTTTGCCTCGCCTCGGAGCACAGCCTCCGGATCTATGTCAACGAGGCGCTGGCCATGCAGGTGGTCTGCACCCCCGATCACCTGGACGAGCTGGCGGCCGGCCGGCTGCTGACCGAGGGGCTGATCCGCGCGCCGGACGACATCCGGGAGCTGTACATCTGCGCCCAGGGGCTGAACTGCAAGGTCTGGCTGCATGAGGCCGCACCCGTCGCCTCCTCCCCCGATCTGGCGATAAGCGTCGGCACCTGCTGCACCGACAGCCGCACGCTGGTGGAGCAGAAGTACCGCGATCTGCCGCGGGTCAGGCCTGTTCCCTGGGAGGCGGACTGGCTGCGCGCCACCGCCGGGCAGCTGAAAGACGGGGCGCCGCTCTATGCCCTCACCCACGCCGCCCACGCCTGCTATCTCGGCCGGGCGGGAGAAATCCTCTGCGTGCGCGAGGACATCGGCCGCCACAACGCCCTGGACAAGGCCATCGGGTACGGCCTGCTGAACGGGGTCAGCCTGACGGAGTGTTATCTGCTCACCACCGGCAGGATGCCTGCCGACATGGTGGCCAAGGCCATCCGCGCCGGCATTCCGCTGCTGGCCTCCAAGACCTTCCCCACCGCGGAGGGCCTCGCGATGGCCCGGGAGGCCGGCCTGACGCTGGTCACGCTCCGGGGCGCAGAGCAGATGATCGTCTGGAACAGGGAAGGCGCGGAGTCCTCCGGTCGGCCCGACTGAAAGGAAAGGAGCGGTTTCCATGCTGACAGGCACTGTCAGGGCTGTATGCGTTAGTGAAAAGAAAGGCACGGAAAAGCGCAATGTGCACCGGGCCCACATCACCGCCAACTGGGGTCTGGACGGGGACGCTCACGCCGGCGAATGGCATCGCCAGGTCAGCCTCCTCAGCTGGCAGAAGGTACAGGAATTCCAGCTGCAGGGAGCTTGCGTCACCGATGGCGCCTTTGGTGAAAACCTGCTGGTGGACGGCATTGACTGCGCCCGCCTGCCCATCGGCACCCGCCTGCGCATTGGCGAGGTGCTGCTGGAGGTGACCCAGATCGGCAAGGAGTGCCACCACGGCTGCGCCATCATGCAGCGGGTGGGCACCTGCATCATGCCGCACGAGGGCATTTTTGCAAAGGCGCTGACCGGCGGAACGGTCGCCGAGGGTGACACGGTTGAAGTATTATGAACAGGAGGACTTGAAGATGAACAAGCGTGTTTGGTCCATTCTGCTGGTGATGACGCTGCTGATGGGCGCTGTCGGCGCAGGCCGGGCGGAGATCATTCCCCCCTACGGGATGGGACAGATCGGGCTTCTGGCCACGGTGCTGTGCGAAAGCCTGACGGTGCGGCAGCAGCCCGACGAGGCTGCCGCCGTCGTGCAGACCCTGGGGTACCGGGATCTCATCAACGTGACCGAACAGTCCGGCGGCTGGGCCCGCTGCGTGCTCGGAGACTCGGAAGACGCCGCCTCTGGCTGGGTAAAAGCGGACTATATCGCCGTCGATCCCGCCTGGTACCGCACGGAGGAGCAAACGCCGGTCTACGCTTGGAATGACCTGGCGGCCCCGAAGATTGCCCTGCTGGAGGCCAATACGGAGCTCTTTGACCCCGACACCTTCCTGCCCGTGCTGAAGGACGAGGGGGAGTGGATTCTGGTCAGCCTGCGCGGCGCGGCGGGATGGATCCATCTGAGCGACGGAAGGCAGGACGGCGAACGCTTTGAGGCGGTCATCCTGCTGGAGGGCATGGAGGAGACCGTCCGGTACGAGCACGTCCGCAGCGCCCTCGGCTTTGAGATGGACTACGATTATGAGAGCCTCGAGCGGCGCAGCGAGCCGGATCGGGAGTGCTTCCTCTCCCGCTATGATGATCCCGCGAATCCCGAGAACTATCTCGAGGTGACCTTCGACCCGGCGGACGCCGACACCGCCGCCGCGGCCCTCAGCGCGGCCCTCTCGAAGGAGTACGCCGTCATCGCGGAGTCCGTCACCTTAGAGGGCGCGGGCAGCTGCATCCGCCTCGACGCCTCCGAAGCCGCAGAAGGCGGAACCCCCGCCCAGCTTCAGGCCGTGTACATCATCCCCGCCGGCAGCGGCAGCCTGATCGCCGCAGCCCATTACACCCCCGAGAGCGCCGAAGGCTTCGGCACCCGCTTCAGGAACATGCTGAACACCCTCACCGCAATCAACAAAGACTGATTCGGATGTCAAAAGGCCGCTTTCATGAACTGAGCCACGACTGGTTGTGGAAGACAGCGGAAATCACCACAACCAGTCGTGGCTCCAAGGTTGAAAGCGCCCTTTTGTCACCCTTACCAAGACTAAGCAACAGGGGAAGTAACTAAGCTAACAGCTAACAGCTCCCCCGGAAAGGACCCCCATGAGCGCCATCGAAACCATCTGCGTGCAGGGCGGCTATACGCCGGGCAACGGCGAGCCCCGCGAGATTCCGATCATCCAGTCCACCACCTTCCGGTACGATACCGGCGAGGACATGGGCAAGCTCTTTGACCTGGAGGCCTCGGGCTACTTTTACACCCGCCTGCAGAACCCCACCAACGACCTGGTGGCGGCCAAGATCCGCGACCTGGAAGGCGGCACGGCGGCCATGCTGACCTCCTCGGGCCAGGCGGCCAACTTCTTCGCCATGTTCAACCTGGCGGGCTGCGGCGACCACATCGTGGCCTCCTCCAGCATCTACGGCGGCACCTTCAACCTGATCAGCGTCACCATGGCGCGGATGGGCATCGAGGTGACCTTCGTCTCCCCGGACTGCACCGACGCTGAGCTGGACGCGGCCTTCCGGCCCAATACGAAGCTGCTCTTCGGCGAGACCATCGCCAACCCGGCCCTGACCGTGCTGGATATCGAGCAGTTTGCGAAGGCCGCCCACCGGCACGGCGTTCCGCTGATTGTGGACAACACCTTCGCCACCCCCGTCAACTGCCGGCCCATCGAGTGGGGCGCGGACATTGTGACCCACTCCACCACCAAGTACATGGACGGCCACGGCGTGGCGGTGGGCGGCGCGATCGTGGACGGCGGCCGCTTCGACTGGATGGCCCACGCGGACAGGTTCCCCGGATTGTGCACCCCGGACGAGAGCTATCACGGGGTGACCTACGCCGAGCGCTTCGGCCAGGGCGGGGCCTTCATCACCAAGTGCACGGCCCAGCTCATGCGGGACTTCGGCGCGATCCAGTCCCCCCAGCACGCCTTCTACCTCAACCTGGGCCTGGAGAGCCTGCACGTGCGCATGGCGCGCCACTGCGAGAACGGCCAGGCCATGGCGGAATTCCTGGCCTCCCACCCCAAGGTGAGCCACGTCAGCTACTGCGGCCTGCCCGGCGATCCCTACCACGAGCGCGCCCTGAAATACCTGCCCAAGGGCTCCTGCGGCGTGGTCAGCTTTGAGCTGAGGGGCGGCAGGGAGGCCGCCGGCGTGTTCATGAACAGCCTCAAGCTGGCGGCCATCGAGACCCACGTGGCCGACGCCCGCACCTGCTGCCTCTCCCCCGCCTCCACCACCCACCGCCAGATGACCGCCGAGCAGCTGGCCCAGGCCGGCATCCCCGCCGGTCTCGTGCGCCTCTCCTGCGGATTGGAGCACAAGGAGGATCTGATCGCCGACGTGGCGCAGGCGCTGGAGAAGGTGTGAGGATGAAAAGCCCGGCAGAGCGCTTGACATATGGCCGCGCCGCTGGTATCATGTCATCAGAAAACAGCCCTGAGGGGCTGATCAATCTTTTATCCGAACAGCGAATCTTTTGATGATGCTGACGCGCTGTATATGTAAAGAGGTTTCATCAGAGAGGAGGAATTCAGATGAAACGAGTTTTCCTGCTGACGCTCTGCCTGGCGCTGTGTCTGTGCGCCATCGCCGCCGCCGAGACGCCCGATACGCTGGATCTGCTGCTGGAGGCCATTGAGCTGGCAGCGGAGGAGGAACCCAAGGCGCTGAGTGTCAGCCCAGCGACCTTTGAGCTGAGCGAGGATCGGCAGCACATCTTCATCGACCGGCCGGCCATCGAGGGCGCGGAGAACATCCGCATCGCGTACAATATCTACGACAGCGACAGCAGCCCCGTCAACTACTTCTATTCTGACGAGGAGCGGGTGGCCGCGACCCCGGGCTACAAGGGTCTGTTCAATGTGTTCATCGTGGTGGAAGACCTGGACACCGGCGAAAGCGACACCCAGAACATCGGCTGGCAGGAGATGGACGGCCCCGAGCGGCCCCAGCCCGAGCCCACCGTCACGCCCAATCCGGACGGCAGCCTGACCGTCGCGCCGCTGGACTTTGAAATGTCCGAGAACGGCAAGAGCTTCTACATCAACCGCCCGACGGTCTACGGCGGCAGCGGCCAGCTGACCATCGCCTACAACCTGTACAACGACAGAGGAGAGCCGGTCAACTACTTCTACTCCAACTATGAGCGGGTGG
Organism: Clostridia bacterium; assembly: GCA_017534885.1. GTDB lineage: Bacteria > Bacillota > Clostridia > Christensenellales > Aristaeellaceae > RUG11272. The sequence continues at coordinate 25,263 of JAFXVR010000053.1, forward strand.
CTGTTACCGCGGGCAGCTACCGGGGCCAGTACATCGTCTTTGTGGTGGTCACGGATCAGGTGACCGGGGAAAGCGGCACCGTGGATACCGGCTGGCAGGAGGTGGACGGCTACGAGCGCATCGACGAGTGGCCGGTCGTCATCAACGGCATCCACTATGACATGGTCAACTACCAGATCGTTGTCACCGGCTGCGACGAGGGGCTGACCCACCTGGATTTTGTGGATCAGCTGGGCGGAATGCCTGTGTACGCCATTGCGGACATGGCCTTCGCCGCAAAATGGAACGAGGCGTCCGGCGGCTACGAATCCAGCCTGACCGGCCCGGTGGTCTTCCCCGACAGCCTGACGGAAATCGGCAACCGCGCCTTTGAAAACTGCAGCGGCATCACGGGCCTGACAATCCCGGCGAAGGTGTACAATATCAAAGACCGCGCCTTCGCGAACTGTACGGGCCTGAAGGGCGGCCTGGTGCTGAACTGCAACCGGATCGGCGCGGAGACGTTCCTGAACTGCTCGGGGCTTGACGGCACTCTCACCCTGTCGGACTACATGGAATTCATTGGCGACAGCGCCTTTGAGGGCTGCTCGGGCCTGAAGGGCCATCTCTACCTCCCGAACAAGCTGAGGCAGCTGGGCAAGGCCGCCTTTGCCGGCTGCAGCGGCCTGCAGTGGCTGACCATGTCGGATAACCTCGACACGATACCCGACGAGGCCTTCTTCGGCTGCTCCGGCTTCACCGGCGAGCTGAAATTCAAATACCGCAACCGCAATATCGGCGCCTTTGCCTTCTACGGCTGCTCGGGCTTCAGCGGGGAGCTGAAGCTGGAAGTCAACATCAAAAAGCTTGGCGACCACGCCTTCGACGGCTGCGGCGGCTTCTCCTCGGTGAGTGTCTTCCCCGGCACGGCCTTCGGCCACGGCGTGTTCAACAATACCCCCTACACGTTCAGCCAGCAGTGGAACGGCGGCTGGGTGACCACGGTCAACGGGCTGTTCTACCACTTCAACGGCAGCTATGTCTCCCTGGACGGCGTCCAGAGCACCACTCACAAGCTGATCATCTCCAGCGACATCAACAACCTGCCGCTGCGGGCGGTCTCCGCCTACGCCTTCATGGATCGGACGGATCTGACCGGCCTCCTGCGTCTGCCGAACTCGGTGATGCTCATCGACGCCGCCGCGTTCATGAACTGCTCCGGGCTGAAGGATGAGATGCGCCTGCCCAGCTCGCTGCTCTACATCCAGCCCTACGCCTACGCGGGCTGCACCGGCCTGACCGGCTCGCTGAGCCTGCCCTCCGGCATGAAGTCGATCGGCGCGTACGCCTTCTATGGCTGCACGGGTCTGAGCGGCAGCGTGCGCGTGCCCGCCGGCTGTGAATGTGACCCGGAAGCCTTCACGGGCACCAGCCTGACCGTGCGGCAATGATTGGCTTCCTCCCCTCCGGCAAAACAGCCCTGCGCATCCCCTCTGCGGCACGCAAGCGCCGCGAAAAAGGCTCTCCCCCGATCATCTTTCAGGGGGAGAGCCCTTTTATGTGCGTCTGAAACCGGAAAACCGCTCAGGCGCTTGGGTTTGCCTTACTCGCCGACCACAGAGGTGTAGTAGGCGTCGCGGGCATCGATGATTTCCTGCAGGCCGGCGTTGATCAGGTTGGCGCGGAGCTCAGCCTCCAGGCTGTCAAACTGCGCGGTGGGGCAGGAGATCAGGCGGTACACATACTTGATCATGTCGGCCTTGATGCTGTCGCCCTTCTCAGACTCGACTTCGGGGGCCATGGGCATGGTGGGATAGCGGAAGAAGCCCACCTGGATGGTGTCATAGAGCAGGGCGAACCAGTCATAGGTCTCGAACTTGTTAGCGCCCTGGTATCCGATGATGACGCCAGTGCGCTCTTCGGTCCAGGTGAAGTGCTTGTTCAGGATGTTGAAGTCGTCCAGGGTGGTCTTGTAGCCCATCGCATTCAGCTCGTCGCCGGTGAAGGGAATGGCGATGCCGTTCTCGTCGTTGGTGTGCTCGGGGGTGTAGGCGATGTTCTCGGCCACCTTGGGATCGCACAGCCAGTTCAGGTAGGTCACGACCGCGTCCACCTTGCTCTCGGAGGTGACAGGAACCATGACATACATGCCGTAGGCGTACTCGAAGGGATTGCGGATGGTGCCGTCTTCCATGGTGAAGCAGCTGACGGGCACGAAGGTGGTGCGCACCTGTTCGCCGTTCTCGCAGTTCAGGGCGTCCATGTAGTCGAAGATGCGGGTGTTGTCATCCAGCACGAAGCCAACGTTGCCGGAAGCCACAGCGGACTTGAACAGGTCCTCAGTGGTGTCAGCAGCAAAGCCCTGGCCGATGATGCCGTCGTTGTACAGCTTGTTCAGCACCTTGATGCCTTCCAGGGCGCCGTCATGCATCACGATGTAGCCCTCGGAATACTTGTACTGATCCTTCTCATCGGCGAAGTTGACATAGGAGCCCACGAAGTTCAGGTAGGTCTTCTCAGTGTCAAGACGGCCATTCATCGCCCACGGGATGCAGTCCGGCTTCGCTTCCTTGAACTTGTACAGGGTGTCGATCAGTTCTTCCTTGGTGGTGGGCATGGGCAGGCCCAGCTCGTCCAGCCAGTCCTGGCGGATGTAAGCGGTGTGGCGGGGATTGGCGGCGCCGCGCTTGCTCAGCAGCGCGTACTGCTTGCCGTCGATGTTGCCCATGTTCATCACATCGCCCACATAGGTCTCAATGTTGTTGCCCTCGCCCAGCTTCGCGATGGAGGGAGCCAGGTCAACCAGGCCGCCCTGGAGCGCAAAGCTCAGGAAGGTGCCCTGGCCATAGGTGAAGATGACGTCGGGGGCAGAGCCGCCGGCCATCCAGGTCACCAGCTTGTCGTCAGACCCGGAGCGGGGGGTGGACACGAATTCCACCTGAATGCCCAGGGGCGCGATCTGCTCGTTGATCCAGGTGGTCATCTTGCTGTTCTCCACAGTGCCGCCGGCGGGGGCGTCGCCGCGGTCCCACAGCATGACCTTGATGGTGGTGTCGGCCAGCGCGGGCAGGGTGAACATGGTGGCCGCCAGGGTCAGCACCAGCAGCATGGCAAGGATTTTCTTCATACGGGAATCCTCCTTTTCTAATATGAATCAGCCCATCCGGGCTCAATTCCATTGGTTGTCAGCCCTTGACCGAACAAGGGGGGATGCCGCGAAGGGGGTCCAGGGGGGCGACCGCAAAGCCCCCCTGGTCGCGCCTGCAGGCGCGAAACCTCTATCATCGTCAGGCGAGGGGGATGAGCATCAGCCCTTGACCGCACCCAGCATGATGCCCTGGGTGAAGAACCGCTGCACAAACGGATACACAATCAGCATGGGCAGCATGGACAGCGTAATAGACGCGGCCTTCACGTTGTCAGGAGTCATCTGGGTAGTGGAGCCTTCCTCGGCAGAAATCTTGATTGACTCAATCATCTGCTTAAGAGTCATCTGTACGGTGTACAACTGTGAATTGTTGATGTAGTACAGCTGATCCTCGATGCCATTCCAGCGGGAAACCGCGTAGAACAGGGCGAGGGTGGCGATGGTGGGCACGGTCAGGGGCACGGCGATCTGCCACATGATGCGGAACTCCGAGCAGCCCTCGATCCGCGCCGCCTCATAGAGCGACTCGTCGATGGAGCGGAAGGCTGTGCGCATGATGATCATGTTGTACACGCTCATCGCGCCGGGGATCAGCAGTGCCCACACGGTGTTGATCAGATTGAAGTCTTTGACATTGAAGTAGTTCGGGATTGTTCCTGGATTCAGATACATGGTCAGCACGCAGAAGGTCATGATGATGCTGCCCAGTTTCAGATTCCGGCGGGCCAGTGGGAAGGCCATCAAAATGGTCATCACCATGTTGATGGCGCTTGCTCCAAGCATCAGGAGTACAGAGTAGCCAAGAGTCCGAAGGAAGTTGCCTGTTTTCAGCGCCTTGTCATATGCGTCCGTGTTGAAGCCAACCGGCCAGATGAACACATCTCCGCGCAGGATGGCATCCTTGGAAGACATTGAGATTGAAATGACTCGAAGAATCGGGATGATGGCAATGAATGAAACGATGATGAAGAACGTGCACCAGCAAATCTGATAAGCTCTGCTGGAAGCGTTGTTCAGTTCGCTTCCTGTCTCCTTGATTTTCTTGGGATTGGGGACACTCTTAACACTCGCGTTGCTCATCAGATGATGCCCTCCTGTCCCATTTTCTTCGATCCCTGATTGGCTATCAGGATCAGAATGATGCCGACAACCGACTGGAAGAGGCCGATTGCAGCGGCATAGTCAAATCTGTGACCGGTGAAAGCGCGGTCATAGACGAAGGTGGAGATAACCTGCGAGGCATCCGTCACATTGGCGTTGCTCATCATGTACGGACGGTCGAAGGAAATGGAGACAACCTTGCCCACCTGCATGATCAGCAGGGTGGAGATGGTGGGCATGATCTGGGGCACCGTCACGTGCCAGATGCGCTGCATGCGGGTCGCACCGTCGATGTAGGCCGCCTCGGAGAGGGAGGGGTCGTTGGACATCAGCGCGGCCAGATAGATGATGAGGGAGTAGCCGGCGGACTGCCAGATGCCCATAATCCAGTAAACGAAGCGCCACCAGCTGGGATTCTCGAGGAACGGAACATTGGTGCCGCCAAGTGAGACAATGATGTTGTTCACCAGACCTCCGCCTACATTGACCATGTAGTTGGCAAAGAGCTGAGCGGAGATACCGGCAATGATGACCCACGAAAGGAAGTTGGGCAGGTAGAGAGCCAGCTGGGTGGCCTTGCGCACCTTGTTGCTGGTCAGTTCGTTGAGGAAAATCGCCAGTAGAATCGGGAAGGGGAAGCCGAGAATCAGGTCGCCCAGATTCAGGATCAGCGTGTTGGCCAAAGATTTCCAGAACAGAGAATCTCTGAAGGCTTCCTCAAACCAGCGGAAGCCAACCCAAGGCATATCCCAAACCGAGAGATTCGGGTTGAATGCGTTGTATTTCTTGAACGCAATCACGACATGCAGCATCGGCTTGTACTTGAAGCAGATGATGTAGATGATGGGGATCAGCATCATCGCGTACAGCTGCCAGGTGCCGGCGATGTAGGGCTTGAACCAGCCCTTGCGGTTCGGCCGGATCTCCGACCGCGGCAATGTGGTCATAGGCTCTCTCTCCTTTACTGCATCAGCGGCCCTGCCGCTCGGATTCAGGGAAAACGGGGGTCTATCTCATTCAGCGCGGATGATGAGCTCCCGCGCCATGGGACTCAGATCGGTCAGGAAGACGGTCATGCGCTCGCGGCTGAGGGGGAAGGCCCCGCCCATGCGCCGCTGCAGGCGGTGGCTGCCGAAGCAGGGGCCCACGCTCAGGCCGCCGTCCTCGCCGGTGACCCTCAGCGTGCCCTGGCTGACATAGAGGCTTGCGCCGGGCGCTCCCTCCAGGCTGAAGCCCTCGCCCTCCACCAGGCCGGGGTCGAAGCCCAGCTCCAGCCGCAGGGGCACGCCCGTGAGGCCTTCCGCCGCCAGCTTCAGGGTGACGCTGTCCTCCCCCACGGCGATGTCCGCGCTCAGCCGGAGCGCGTCGCGGATCTGCCTGCGCCGGGTGGCGGGATTGTCCATGGCCCACCAGTCGCGGGTATCGGGGCCTTCGCCCTCGAAGGGCAGGTAGTACCAACTGGGCGCCACCGCCTCCAGATGGCAGCCCTCCGCCGTCTGCCGGATGGCCTCGGGCACAAAGTTGCGGCGGTCGCACACATTGCCGTACAGGGAGACGCACAGGCTCATGCCGCCGCTCATGACATAGAGGAAGTCGGGCCGTCCGCTGAAGGCCGTGCAGCTCATGCCGCCCCGCCGCCACCGCCCCAGCCCCGAGGCCGGGAAGACCCGGTCGTAGCGTTCCGGGGGAGCAAGGGGCGCCGCGCCGTCCTCCGCGCCGGGATGCCGCAGCAGCCAGGGCAGGCCGGACAGGCTTTCCGCCGGCGTGCGCTCCCGGATGCCCGCCGCAATGCCCTTCAGCTCGCTGTCGTCCAGGAAGTGTCCCGCCATCAGATAATAGATCCAGTACTTGCTGAAGGCGGGCCGGGTGCCCTTATCCTGGCGGGTGGAACCCTGGGTCAGCAGGCTGCCGTCGGGCTCCAGGTAATAGCGCATCAGCAGGAGATTGGCCCGGGCGGCCTCGGCATAGCGCCGGTCGCCGGTGATCTCGTACAGGCGGAGCATCTGCTCGTCGTTCACCGCGTTGTAGATGCCCGTGGAGCGCTCCGCGAACTCGCCGTCCGCGTTGATGTCCAGCCCCTCGCCCAGGTACACGTCCGCCCGGCGGGAGAAGTCCTCCCTCCCGGTCAGCAGCGCCGCCTGTTTCAGCGCCGCGGCGATGACCCAGCGGTGGTTGGGGGTGTGGAAGCCGCCCCCGCAGATCCCCTCGGCGGCCCGCCCGATCAGGGCCAGCAGACGCCGGGTGAGCGCGTCCTCCGGGGGCATCAGCCGGCAGGCGTCCATCAGCTCGTTCAGGGCGAAGGCCGTGTCCGGCGCGGTGTCAAAATTGCAGGAATTCAGGTCGAAGCAGCCGCTTTCCCGGCGCTCCCTCTCCAGATAATCCAGGCCGGACTCGGCCAGGGCGCGCAGCTCGGGGGACTGGTACAGCCCGCTCCCGGGATGATACAGGCTGATGAGCACCGGGGAGAGCGCGTAGCCCGCGGTGCGGGTGTCCGTCAGCCGCTCCGGGGAGCTCCGCCTCAGCGCTTCGGCCAGGCCCTGCCCGCCGCTGAGCGCCAGCAGACGCCGGCATTCCCTGTCCTGACGCTGAAGAAGAAGAGTCGCTGTTGACATAGGCCTCACCCGATACACGAACCTCCGGCGGCATGAATCGCCTCTTCAAATATCATAGTCCTGCTTCGGCTATTTGTCAATAGGAAATGCTGAAATTTGTCAAACATTTGAGCATAAGTTGCCCAAAAGATTGTGATTATCCCTTGCATTTTGAAAAAGTTGATTGACAAATGGCAAGATGTATTATATACTGATGCCAAAGTGGAACCTGGTGATCGGAGGCTGACGCGCATGAAAACACGGCGGCTTGAAGAAATGGAGCACCTGATCAACGAACAGGGCTCAGCGACGATGGAGGAACTCCGGGACGCTTTTGGCGTGTCCATCAACACAGTGCGGCGGGATGTGGCGGAGCTGGTGGAAGCGGGCCGCGCCGAGAAGGTCTACGGCGGCGTGCGGGCCATCGGCCGGGCGGGCCTGGTGCCCTATGAGGAGCGCTTCGCGGTGACCTCGGCGGCCAAGGAAGCCATCTGCGCCAAGGCGGCCTCCCTGGTGCGCAGCGGGGACATTGTGTACATCGACTCGGGCACCACCACCGTGCACCTGATGGACGCCCTCCGGGACAAGACGATCACCGTCATCACCAACAATATCGAGATCATCCTCCGCGCCCTGGAAGCCCCCAACATCCGCCTGATCGTGCTGCCGGGCGAGCTCAACCGCAACACCCGCTCCATCACCGGCGACGCCTCGGCGGACTTCCTGAGCCGCTTCAACACCAACATCGCCTTCATGGCCGCCACCGGCGTCTCCCACAGCGGGGTTTCCAATTCCAGCCCCCTGGAATACGCCATCAAAAAAACCGCCGTGGCCCACACCGACCAGGCGGTGCTGATGGTGACCGGCAACAAGTTTGGCGTCACCTCCCTGATGACCTACGCCGACCTGAACGCCTTCCGCCAGATCATCACCGACCCCGGCATTCCCGAGGAATGGCTGGTCCAGCTGGAGGAAAGCGGGCTGGAGATGGTGGTGGTTTAGCTGTTAGCAGTGTGGAGTGAGGAGTTTTTAGTTGCTGGGCTGAGGTTGAAGGTTGAAGGTTGAAGGTTTTTCAGCTAAAACAGGCGTCCCCCTGCTGTTCCGGGGGGACGCCCGTATTTTATGATCCCTTACTCCGCCGCGGCGGGGCCTGCGGGGATGTCGGTGAGCCCCATCAAGTCCTCGGCATAGTCGGCGCTGAGGCCGTAGACCGCGATCAGGGAGGTACAGCCCTCAAAGGCGGTATCGTCGATGACACAGTCGCTGGACACGAGGATCTGCGTGAGGGCTGTGCAGTTTTTAAAGGCGTATGCGCCGATGGATGTGCAGTTCCGGGCGTCCACCACGGTGATGGCGGTGTCTCCCTCGAAGGCGTTGGCCTCAAGGGCGTCAAGGCCGGCGGGCAGGGTGAAGACGGGCGTGCCGAAGGCCGGCAGCGCGGCGGGGTTGTAGGGGGTGAGCTCCACGCCCGTCAGGTAGGCTTGCGAGAGTTCGTAAGAGCCTCCGCCGGCCACCCGCAGGACGCCGCCGCTGGGGTAGAA
>JAFXVR010000054.1 GCA_017534885.1 Clostridia bacterium
GTTCCCATGTCCGCTTCTTTGTGGTATACTCCTTCTGTTCCATCCTTGATCCCTCCAGTTATCTTTGGTGCCGCAACCCTTAGTATAACTGTTTCGGTTCCTGGATGGAACTTTTTGCGTCATTTCATTTTACAACTTGCCATCTTCTTAAGAACTGATTCGGATGTCAAAAGGCCGCTTTCATGAACTGAGCCACGACTGGTTGTGGAAGACAGCGGAAATCACCACAACCAGTCGTGGCTCTAAGGTTGAAAGCGCCCTTTTGTCACCCTTACCAGAACTGCTTATAGACGTTTTTGAGTAATTCAGAAAACCCGGCGTCCCGTATCACTCAGGGACGCCGGTTCGCTGTTCTGTTGTTTACCGCCTGACCCCCACCGGCGTGTTCCGCCGCTTGAGCACTTCCTGCAGGATGAAGGCCTGCCGGATGTTCTCGGGGGTGAAGGTCAGCTGGGGGGCTTCGGGCCCGGTCTCCTCAGGCGCGGCCAGGGAGGCGTTCAGCTCCCGGTCGGAGGTCATGGAGGGGGTCAGGGGCTCTTCCGCAAAGCCGTGGTCGTGGAAGTCCCTGCCCTCGGGGCTGTCGGCGTCCGCTATCAGGCTGCCCTCAAAGATGCCGCTGTGGTCGTGGGGCGTGGGGCGCACGGTGGCGCTCAGCGGCTCCCGTACAGAGGTCTGCGCCGCCGGAGCGGGTTTCGCGGCCGCCTGCTTCGGCTTTTCCGCCTTGGCGGGTCTGTCGTTCATGCGCGGAACGGCGGCCGCCTCCGCCTGGGGTCTGGGCTGCTGAAGCGCTTTCCCCGCGGTCGGGTTCGTCTTCTCCGCCTTCTTGGCCGCCTTTGAAATGAGCGACACAACGGCGGCTATGATGATAATGACTCCCCAGAGCTCTTCCATCTGCGCTCACCTCCTTTTCCTTTGGGGCTCTTTACGCCTTCCCATTGTTCTGGCTCTGGCCGGGATGGGCAATGGCTTCGCGCATCTCGGTGTCGGCGATGGTGTTCTTCATCTGGTAGTAGTCCAGCACGCCCAGCTTGCCGGAGCGCAGGGCTTCCGCCATGGCCTTGGGCACTTCCGCCTCGGCCTCGATCACCTTGGCGCGCATCTCCTGCACGCCTGCCTTCATCTCCTGCTCCAGGGCGACAGCCATGGCGCGGCGCTCCTCAGCCTTGGCCTGGGCGATCCGCCTGTCGGCTTCCGCCTGGTCCATCTGGAGCTGGGCGCCCACGTTGCGGCCCACGTCCACGTCCGCGATATCAATGGAAAGGATTTCGTAGGCGGTGCCCGCGTCCAGGCCCTTGTTCAGCACCGTGCGGCTGATCAGGTCGGGATTCTCCAGCACCTGCTTGTGGGTCTCGGCGGAACCGACGGTGGTAACGATGCCCTCGCCGACGCGGGCGATGACGGTCTCCTCACCGGCGCCGCCCACCAGGCGCTCAATGTTGGTGCGCACGGTGACCCGGGCCTTGGCGCGCAGCTCGATGCCGTCCTTGGCGATGGCGGCCACCACGGGGGTCTCGATGACCTTGGGGGTGACGGACATCTGCACGGCCTGGAACACGTCGCGGCCGGCCAGGTCGATGGCGCAGGCCTTCTCAAAGGGCATGGGGATGTTGGCCCGCTGGGCGGCGATCAGGGCGTTGGTCACCCGGTCGATGTTGCCGCCTGCCAGCAGGTGCGTCTCCAGCTGGGAGGCCGAGAGGTTCAGACCCGCCTTGTTGGCCTTGATGAGCGGGTAGACCACCTTCTCGGGCTTGATGCGCCGCAGCCGCATGCCGGCCAGGGAGTGCAGGGGCACATGCACGCCGCTGGACAGGGCGCGCACCCACATGCCGAAGGGAATGAAGTGGAAGAGCACCATCAGCACCACGATCACGATCGCCGCGATGATGAAGAAAATGACATTGCCGCCGTTCAGAAAGCTTCCTCTCATGGTTATCTCCTTCCTCGCCGTTTACGCGGCGCTCCGTACTGTGACCTTGCCGCCTTCGACCCGGATGATCCGCACCGGGCGGCCTTCCGGGATGAATTCGCCGTCTGTGAGCACGCTCAGGCGCACCTGATCGAACTCCGCCATGCCGCTGGGCCTGAGCGGCGTCAGGGTTTTGCCCTCCCGGCCCAGGAACACGTTCAGGTCCTCGGTGGCGGTGTAGCCCGCGTCCGCGGACTCCGTGCTCTGCAGGAAGAGCTTGGAGCGGCTCAGCTTGCCCCGGGCCGCTGACCTGAGGGACAGCGACAGGGCGATGGCCGCCACCGACAGGGCGACCAGCAGCACCACCAGCGCCGGGATCGGACCGTTGTTGATGTAGGTGATGACGACCGCCGCCACCTCCAGCGCGATGCCCGTGATGCCCGCGATGCCGAAGCCCGGGATGAACATCTCCGTGACCAGCAGGCCCACGCCCGCCGCGAGTGAGATGATCACCGCGATGTTGTCTGTGATAAACTGGATCATTTGCTCCCTCCTTTGCGCGGGGCTCCGGCCCCCTGGGGCTGCTCTGTGGATTCTCCCGCTGACAGCCAGAGCATAGCACGCCGGATGCCGGCGCGCAAGGCATTCTGTCCCAAAACCGCTTTTTCGCGGCTGAATTGACAGCCTCCGCCGCCCGGCCCGCAGCGCCCGTCCGGGAATCACCAGCTTATTTTGCATATTCAAACGTATATGCTGTATATTCATGCATTCGCGCCGCCTGCGGCATTCGCTGGATTCCTCAGCCGTTCCGCTCTGCCTTTTCAAGCTCTTCTTCAGATGTGTCGCGGATTTCGCGGTCATTCGCCTGCTGTCGTCCCGGAATGCGCAATCGAAAAATCAGCGAAAAAACATGTATAAAGTTTCAAAACCCCCTTGACAAATGCCGTATGCCGCTGTATATTCATTCCCGTACCACAGATGGGAGGGCTGCCTGATGGCTTCCAAGGACTACAAGAAGATCGTGCTGGCGTACTCCGGCGGACTGGATACGTCCATCATCATCCCCTGGCTGAAGGAGAACTACAACAACCCCGAGATCATCGCCGTCAGCGGCAACGTGGGCCAGGCTGACGAGCTGGAGGGTCTGGAGGAGAAGGCGCTGAAAACCGGCGCCAGCAAACTGATCGTGCTGGATCTCACCGACGAGTATGTGGATGACTTCATCATCCCCACCATGCAGGCCGGCGCGATCTATGAGGACTACCTGCTGGGCACCAGCCACGCCCGCCCCTGCATCGCCAAGGGTCTGGTGGAAGTCGCGCTGAAGGAAGGCGCGGACGCCATCTGCCACGGCTGCACCGGCAAGGGCAACGACCAGGTGCGCTTTGAGCTGGCCATCCGCCACTTCGCGCCCACCATGCCCATTATTGCCCCCTGGCGCGAGTGGACGATCAAGAGCCGCGAGGAGGAGATCGACTACGCCGAGGCCCACAACGTGCCCCTGCGCATCAGCCGCGAGACCAACTACTCCAAGGACAAGAACCTCTGGCACCTGAGCCACGAGGGTCTCGACCTGGAGGACACCGGCAATGAACCCCAGTACGAGAAGCCCGGCTTCCTGGAAATGAGCGTCTCCCCCACCCAGGTGCCGGACACGCCCACCTACATCGAGCTGGACTTTGAGGCGGGCAAGCCAGTGGCTCTGAACGGCGAGAAGCTCAGCGCCAAGGAGATCATCCTGAAGCTGAACGCCATCGGCGGGGCCAATGGCATCGGCCTGCTGGACATCGTGGAGAATCGGCTGGTGGGCATGAAGTGCCGCGGCGTGTACGAGACCCCGGGCGGCACCATCCTCTACAAGGCCCACGAGGCCCTGGAGAGCATCTGCCTGGACAAGATGACCCTGCATGAGAAGCAGCGCCTGTCCATCACCTTCGCCGAGCTGGTGTACAACGGCCAGTGGTTCACCCCCCTGCGGGAAGCCCTGAGCGCCTTTGTCGCCAAGACCCAGGAGCACGTGACCGGCAAGGTGCGGCTGAAGCTGTACAAGGGCAATATCATCAAGGCCGGGCTGTGGAGCCCCTACAGCCTCTACTCTGAGTCCATCGCCACCTTCGGCGAGAGCGACTACAACCAGGCCGACGCCACCGGCTTCATCAACCTCTACGGTCTGCCCATCCGGGTGCAGGCCATGGTGGATCAGGCCAACCAGTAACGCTGCCCTATCAGATGATCAATAAAATAACAGGAGGTATCCCCATGAAGAAGCTGATCGCCCTCGTCCTGGCCGCGCTGATGCTCACCCTGAGCTGCGCCGCTCTCGCCGAAACCAAGACCTACAACACCGTCGAGCCCGGCAAGTTCATCTATGCCACCAGCCCCGACTTCCCGCCCTTTGAGGATCGGGACGACGCGGACAACGTCATCGGCATTGAGCCCGACCTGATCGCCATCATCTGCGAGCGCCTGGGCCTCACGCCCGAAGCCTTCCCCATCGACTTTGATGCCGCCCTGGAAGCCCCCGGCTCCGGCAAGACCGACGCGGTGGTGTCCGGCGTGACCATCCGCGAAGACCGCAAGGCCTCCCTGGACTTCACCATCCCCTATGTGACCATCACCCAGGCCATCGTGTGCAAGGCCGGCGCCGGCATCACCATGGACAACCTGGGCGAGAAGACCATCGGCGTGCAGACCGGCACCACCGGCCACATCTACGCCGTGGACGACTTCGGCGAGGATCACACCCTGGCCTATGACAAGTACTCCCTGGCTTTCCAGGCCCTGCTCAACGGCCAGGTGGACTGCATCCTGGTGGACAATCTGGTGGGTCAGGCCTACGCCAAGCGCCTGCCCGGCCTGGAGGTCGTGACCACCACCTATGAGCCCGAGGAGTTTGGCTTCGGCTTCGCCAAGGACAAGTATCCCGAGCTGCTGGCCGATTTCAACGCGGTGCTGCAGGAGCTGATCGACAACGGCACGGTGGAGGAAATCGTCCTGAAGTGGAACGAGTAAGCTGACACTTCGTCAGCAGGAGGGGCGGCCCGCGCCGTCCCTCCCTTTCGTCATTCAGGGGAAGGGGTGGAATATTGGATCAATACACAGCCTGGAAGGCCATGATGGTCGCCGGCGAGACCACCACGGCCTGGCAGAAATTCTATGTCCGCTTTTACCAGGCCTTCATCGAGGGAAACCGCTGGCAGCAGTACCTCAACGGCGTGGGCACCACCCTGCTGGTGACGGCCCTGGCCCTGCTGCTGGGCATCATCCTCGGCGTGATCGTGGCCGTGGTGCGCACCGCCCACGACCAGCAGCGCCCGGGTCACCGCAACCCGGTGCTGGGTTTGCTCAACGGCATCATGAAGGTCTATGTCACCGTCATCCGCGGTACACCCATGATGGTGCAGCTGCTGATCATGGGCTTTGTCATTTTCGCCTCCAGCCGCAACTATGTCATGGTGGGCGCGCTGACCCTGGGCATCAACTCCGGCGCGTACACGGCGGAGATCATCCGCGGCGGCCTCATGTCCGTCGATATCGGCCAGATGGAAGCGGGAAGAAGCCTCGGCCTGAACTACACCGACACCATGCGCTTCATCATTGTTCCCCAGGCCATCAAGGCCATCCTGCCGGCTCTGGGCAATGAGTTCATCGTGCTGCTCAAGGACACCTCCCTGATCAGCGTCATCGGCGGCAAGGAGCTGCTGTACGCGGCCCGGGGCGTGGTCAGCCGCACCTATGAGGCCATGTATCCCTATATCGGCACCGCCATCGTCTACCTGGTGCTGGTCATGGGCTTCACCTGGCTGCTGGGCATCTTTGAGAGGAGGCTGCGCGCCAGTGATCGACGTTAAGAACCTGACCAAGGAGTTCGGCAGCCTGAAGGTGCTGAACAACGTGTCCGAGCACATCAACCAGGGCGAGTGCGTGGTCATCATCGGGCCTTCCGGCTCGGGCAAATCGACCTTCCTGCGCTGCCTCAACCTGCTGGAGACCCCCACCTCGGGCGAGATCATTTTCGACGGCGTCTCGATGACCGACCCCAATACGGACATCAACAAGATGCGCCAGAAGATGGGCATGGTGTTCCAGCACTTCAACCTCTTCCCCAACATGACCATCCTCAAAAACATCACCCTTGCCCCCGTCCGCACCAAGCTGATGACCAGGGAGCAGGCCGCCGCCGAGGCCATGAACCTGCTCAAGCGCGTGGGTCTGGCCGACAAGGCTGACGCCTATCCGGCCCAGCTCTCCGGCGGGCAGAAGCAGCGCATCGCCATCGTGCGGGCCCTGTGCATGAAGCCCGAGGTGCTGCTCTTCGACGAGCCCACCTCCGCCCTGGACCCCGAGATGGTGGGCGAGGTGCTGGACGTGATGAAGGCCCTGGCGGCCGACGGCATGACCATGGTGGTGGTCACCCATGAGATGGGCTTTGCCCGGGAAGTGGCCAACCGCGTGCTCTTCCTGGATGAGGGCGTCATTGTGGAGCAGGGAGACCCGCACAATCTCTTCTATCATCCGCAGAGTGAGCGGCTGAAATCGTTCCTCGCCAAGGTGCTGTGAGCAGGGGTTTCGCGCCTGCGGGCGCGATAAGGGGGGCTTTGCGATCGCCCCCCTTAACCCCCTTCGCGGCGAGCGCCTTTCCTTTTTCATCACCCCATCTACATCTATCACAAGGAGGAACCCGTGATGAAGCCTTTCACCGGCCGCAGTTTTCTGACGCTGCTGGACTACACGCCGGAGGAAATCGAGGCCCTGCTGGATCTGGCGGCGTCTCTGAAGCAGAAGAAGCAAAGCGGCAAGAAGCACCGCCTCTGCAAGGGCAAGAACGTG
Source organism: Clostridia bacterium (assembly GCA_017534885.1). Lineage (GTDB taxonomy): Bacteria > Bacillota > Clostridia > Christensenellales > Aristaeellaceae > RUG11272. Next base: position 6,737 of record JAFXVR010000054.1, read on the forward strand.
GCCCTGCTCTTCGAGAAGACCTCCACCCGCACCCGCTGCGCCTTTGAGGTGGCGGCGGCCGACCTGGGCATGCACGCGGTGTACCTGGATCCCAAGAGCTCGCAGATGGGCAAGAAGGAGTCCATCGCGGACACGGCGCGGGTGCTGGGCCGGATGTTTGACGGCATCGAGTACCGGGGCTACGGCCAGGAGATCGTGGAAGACCTGGCCCGCTACAGCGGCGTGCCTGTGTGGAACGGCCTGACCAACGAGTACCACCCGACCCAGATTTTAGCGGACTTCCTGACCATCCGGGAGGTCTTCGGGAAGCTGGAGGGCGTCAAGCTGGTGTACTTCGGCGACGCCCGGTACAACATGGGCAATTCGCTGATGATCGGCTGCGCGAAGATGGGCTTGCACTTCGTGGCCTGCGCCCCGGAGAAGTACTTCCCCGACGCGGCCCTGCGGGACAAGTGCAAGGCCATCGCCTCGGAGACCGGTGCCGTTCTCGAGTTCCTCACCGACCCGGAGGAGGCCGTGAAGGACGCCCAGGTGCTCTACACCGACGTGTGGGTCTCCATGGGCGAGCCCGACGAGGTCTGGAGCGAGCGCATCGCCGACCTGACCCCCTACCGGGTCACCTCCTGGCTCATGGACAAGGCCGCTCCCGACGCGGTCTTCATGCACTGCCTGCCCGCCTTCCACGACCTGAAAACCTCCATCGGCCGGGAGGTCTACGAAAAGTTCGGCATCGACTGCATGGAGGTCACCGACGAGGTCTTCGAGGGCCCCCGCTCCATCGTCTTTGACGAGGCCGAAAACCGCCTGCACACCATCAAGGCGGTCATGGCGGCCAGCCTGGCGGAGTGAGGGATGAACAGGCACAGACTCTCCTTTTCCAAAAATGTTAGCATTGCGTAAGATTTTCGCCTCATGATGGCCCCTTCCCCATGTTTACTTTCCTGATCAAATCTGTTACAATATTCCTGAACAGATGCCATTGGGAAGGATAAGGGGATGCACGTCAGAACCGCTGAGGGCCTTTTCAGCCGCGGCGGCGCGGAAGCCTCTTTCCTTCGGGAAGGGGGCTTTTTCGGTGCCCCCGGTTCACTTGAATTCAAAAGGAGGGATCCCATGAAGCTGCTGCACCTCTCGGATCTTCACCTGGGCAAGCGCTTCAACGAGGCGTCGCTGCAGGACGACCAGAAGTACATCCTCGGGCGCGCGCTGGAGGCGGTGCGGGAGGAGAAGCCTGACGCCGTGCTCATCGCGGGCGACATCTACGACAAGCAGGTGCCGCCCATCGAGGCCGTGGCGCTCTGGCACGAGTTCCTCACCCGGCTGACCGGGCTCTGCGCCCACGTGTTTGTGCTGCCCGGCAACCACGACTCCCCCGAGCGGGTCACCCAGTACGCGGGCCTCACCGACCAGGCCGGACTGCACCTGGCGCCGGTCTACGGCGGCGCGATGAAGCCCATCACCCTGCGGGACGAGTACGGCGAGGTGGACGTGTGGCAGCTGCCCTTCATCCGCCCGGTCAGCGTGCGCCGCTTCTTCCCGGAGGCGGTCATCGACACCTACACCGACGCGGCCCGCGCGGCCCTGTCCGGCTGCACGTTCACCCCGGGGCGGCGCAATGTGCTCTCGGCGCACCAGTACGTGAACGGGGCCGAGCGCTCCGACTCGGACACCGAGCCCGTGGGCGGCCTGGACACTGTGGACGTCTCCGCCTTCGACGGCTTTGACTACGTGGCCTTAGGGCACATCCACCGGGCCCAGTCCGTCACGGAAAACGGCCGCATCCACTACTGCGGCGCGCCGCTGAAGTACACCTTCGGCGAGTGCGATCAGCAGAAGTCCCTGACCGTGGCCGAGCTGGACGGAGCGGGAAAGGTCACCCTCCGCGCCTGGCCCCTGATCCCCCTGCGGGAGGTGCGGAAGCTGCGGGGCTCCTTTGAGGAGCTGATGAACGGCCAGCCCTGCGAGGATTACATTCACCTGACCCTCACCGATGAGAACGAGGTTCCCGACGCCATGAACCGGCTGAAGCAGCGCTACCGCAACGCCCTGCAGCTGACCTACGACAACAGCCGCACCCGGAACACGTCGGTGGAGTGGGAGGCGGCGGATATCGAAAAACAGCCCCTGGAGCTCTTCGGGGACTATTTCCGTCAGCAGGCGGGCCGGGAGGCCTCCGCGGAAGAGATGGACTACATGAAGAAGATCATCAGCATCATCTGGGAGGAGGAGGACGCATGAGACCCACTCGGCTGAAGTTTACCGCCTTCGGGCCCTACCGGGATTCCGTCAACCTGGACCTGAGCCAGCTGGGCGAGAGCGGCCTCTACCTGATCACCGGCGTGACCGGCGCGGGCAAGACCACCCTCTTCGACGCCATCGCCTACGCCCTCTACGGCCAGGCCAGCGGCGACACCCGCGATCAGAACATGCTGCGCTCCACCTTTGCCGACCCGAAGGCCCTCACCTCGGTGGAGCTGACCTTCGAGCACCGGGGCAAGACTTACATTGTCTCCCGCCAGCCCGCCCAGACCACCGCCAAGCTGCGGGGCACCGGCACCACTGACCGCCCGGCGGATGCCACCCTGACCCTGCCCGACAACCACACGGTCAGCGGCGTCAGCGCCGTCAACCAGAAGATCGTGGATCTGCTGGGGGTCAGCCGCGACCAGTTCTGCCGCATCGCCATGATCGCCCAGGGGGACTTCCAGAAGGTCATCACCGCCGACACCAAGGAGCGCATCGGCATCTTCCGGCGCATTTTCCAGACCGGGCGCTTTGACAAGCTCTGCCAGCGGGTGAAGGAGGACGCCGGCAAGGCCGAGGCCGAGGCGGGCCAGCGGCGGATCACCTTCTCCACCCATCTGAAAAACGCCGCCTGCGGGGAGCTCTCCCCCTTCCGCGCTGCCCTGACCGCCCTGCAGGAACAGGGCAAGGATGTGAACGCTCCCGAGGCCGTGCAGCTGCTGGAGGCCCTCTGCGCCGCGGACGCGGAGGCCGCCGCCCAGGCGGAAGCCGAGGCCGGCCGGGCGGACAGGCTCTTCAGCGAATCCGCCATTCAGCTGAAGCAGGCCGAGGAGACCCAGAAGCTTGCGGAAAGCCTGAAGGCCGCCCAGACGATCCGGGAACATCTTCAGGCCCAGGCAGCCCAGGCGGAAGCCGCCCTCGAGGCTGAGCAGGCCCGGGCGCCCGAGCAGGAGCGCCTCGCGGAGGCTGAGACCCGCCTGCGCCAGCTTCTGCCGGAATATGAGGCCCTCGAAGCCCTGCTGAAGGATGCCGGCAGCGCGAAAGCAGCGCTGGAAGCCCACCGCAGCCAGCAGGAAGCCGACACGAAATTGGAAGCCGACACCGCCAAGGCGATCGACGATCTCCGGGAGGAACAGCGGCAGCTGGCCGGCGCCGGGGAGAAGATGCAGCGGCTGAAGGAGAAGACAGACACCGTTCAGGCAGAGGGCAAGCGTCTGAAGACCTTTGTGGTGGACGATCAGGCCAGGCTGCGCGATCAGGAGGCCGACCTTGCCAAAAAGCAGCAGGCCTGCGATAGCGCCGTGAAGGCGTGGCAGAAAGCCCAGGAGAAGTACGACGCCGCCAACACCCGCTATCTGAACGGCCAGGCCGGTCTGCTGGCGGCTCAGCTGGAGGAGGGGGCACCCTGCCCGGTCTGCGGCGCGACCCATCACCCGAACCCTGCCCACGCGGCTGAAGACGTGCCCACCGAGGCGGAGCTCAACCGCCTGAAGAAGGCCGCCGAGACCGCCGACCGGGAGGCAAAGGCCGCCGCTGAAACCGCCGCCGGCGCCCGAAAGGCCGTGGAAACCCTGACCGAAGCCGCAGCCGAGAAGGGCCTGCAGCTCACCGGCCTTTCGACCCTGCCCGAGGCCCTGCAGGCCGCCGCCGAAAAGCGCAAGGCCTTGCAGGCCGAATTCCAGCAGCTGAACAACGAGTACAAGCAGGCGGAAAAGGACGCCAAGCGCTTCGAGGAACTCAAAACCAAGCTGCCCGAAGAAGAAAAGAAGCTGGAGCAGACCCAAACCCGCTTGAGAGACACCGCCGCGGCCATCAGCCGGGAGGAGACCGCCGCCGCCGAGAAGCAGCGCCAGGCCGGGGAGATTCAGGCCAAGCTCCCCTACCCCGCCAGAGCCGAGGCCGAGAAGGAGGCCAACCGGCTGAAGAAGGCGGTGGCCGAGCGCAAACAGGTCCTCAAAGCCGCCCAGGATGCCGCCGACGCCCTGCGCGCAAAGCTCAGCGGGCAGGAGGGTCAGGTGAAGACCCTGAGCGAACAGCTGAGCCAGCGCGAGCCCGCGGGGGACCTGGAGGCCCGCAGGAAGGCCCATCAGGCGCTGGAGGCGGATAAGAAAGCCGCCCAGGCCCGGCACACCGACGTCGTGTCCCGCCGGAACAGCAACAGCGCGATCCTCTCCGAGCTGAGCGGCCTCAGCGGAAGCATCGCCGAGGGGGACAAGCGGCTCCAGTGGATGAGAAGCCTCAGCAAAACCCTCTCCGGCGCCCAGTCCGGCGCGGACGGCAAGATGAGTCTGGAGACCTATGTGCAGACCTTCTACTTCGACCGCATCATCCACCGGGCCAACCTGCGCCTGAAGCGCATGTCCAGCGACCAGTATGAGCTGAAGCGCCGCACAAGCCTCGACCGGAGCAGCCAGTCCGGCCTCGACCTGGACGTGGTGGATCACTGGAACGGCTCCGTCCGCGAGGTGGGCAGCCTCTCCGGCGGCGAGAAGTTCGAGGCTTCCCTCGCCTTGGCCCTGGGCACCTCCGACGCCATGGTGAGCGAGCGCGGCGGTCTCTCCCTCGAAACCCTCTTCATCGACGAGGGCTTCGGCTCCCTGGATCAGGACACGCTCCAGCGCGCCATCAGCGTCCTGAACAATCTCTCCACCGACAGCCGCCGCCTCATCGGCATCATCTCCCATGTGGATGCCCTCGAGGACGCCATCCCCCTGCACATCGACGTCACCCGCGATCCCGAGGGCGGCAGCAAGGCGACCATCTGCCGGCACTGACACCACCAAAACGCAAGCGCTCCCCGGTCAGCCTGAGATGCTGGCGCGGGGGGCGCTTTGCGCGGATTGTCCGGTTATGCGTCCAGCTGATAGAGATAGGAGATCATGGCGTATTCCCGGTCGCCCCATCTGTGCGTGCCGTCCTGATCCGCCTTCCCGCCCATTCTCTCGTAGAACGCCCTCGACTCATGGTTGTCCCGGAGGCACCATATGATCATGATTTTCTTCCCGGCTTCCCTGAAGGCTGCCATCGAATGCGCCATCAGGGCCCGGCCGATGCCGCCGCCCCTCCTGGCATACCGGACATAGAGGGCGATGATCTCACAGTCTGCCGTTTCGTCCTCCATCGTCCTGTTCCACGCGAAGCCCAGCACCTCATCGCCTTCAGCGGCCACCACGTATTCCCGGTATCTCCGCAGATCCTTCTGGTATTCCTGTTCGACGCTCAGGGAATCCAGAAAATCGCTGTCCATGATCCCGCTGTAGGCGATTTTCCAGTCCTCCACCACGATCTCCGCAATCTGCCGGACATCCTCTTCCCTGGCTTGCCGGATGATCATACGCTTCTCCCTCCTCATCGGGTTCACTGCCCGGCGCTCCTCAGCGTGAAAACGCTCGCAGGAAGCGCTGAATCACCTGTTCCCGGTCATGGGCAGTTTCATAGTATGGGAGGCCGTATTCCTCGCACTGCCGCCGGATCAGGATGCTCTGCTCAACGATGGACACCGCCCCTTCCCGGAGCTCCTCATCCGGTTTGAAGAAAGTGTAATCCCTCTCGGTGTCATACTTTTTCTGAATCAGGAAGCGCTCCTCCGGGGTCACGTCAGATGTGATGAAATAGGCGATTTCGCAGTTTGCCCCGCGGATATGCCGGATGTAGTCTTCCGGCAGAAGCTGATACATGTCCAGCACCATGCCCGGTTCAAACTCGTCATATTCGCCGCTGTCCAGCATGGCGCGGACAAAGGGGGCCATTTTCCCGCTGATCACCCGCAGCGTGTCCGTCGACGAGAGACTCTGGTATGTGTTGACACCTGTTTCGGGAAAGCACCTCTCAAAGCCCGCGATGATGGAATCCATGCTGACGTGCTGATATCCGAACCGCCTGGACAGCAGATGGGACACCGTGCTTTTCCCTGCCCGGGGAACACCTGCAATGATGATATTGTTCTTCATTACACTCTCTCGGTTGCATGTGGTTTTAGTTGCCAAACCGCATATTCCGCCCTTATTCCTCCACATACCCCAGCTCAACATACAGCCAGTAATACTCGTCGTACAGGCCGCAGCAGGCGTCCATGCCCATGTTGGAGCTAAAGGCTTTCTGCAGAACGATTGTCCATTCGCCGTACTTCGCGTACAGGTCGTCCGGAGTCGGGCCCTCTTCGCGCCCGTAGGTCTCCAGGTTGCTCTTCTTCACCGCCGCCAGGCGTTCCGGGTCGCCGTCACAGGAGGCCAGGCGCAGGCGGTTGCGCTCCTCGGAGACCGCCCGGGCCATCTCCTCGATCGTCGCGCCCTCCGCCCGCATCCGGTACAGGATGTCCGTCATGGAGTCCATGGATTCGTGATAGGCCCTGCGCTCCTCCTGCGCCTGAGCCACGAAGGCCGGATCGGTCCAGTCGTATTCGGCGTAAACGCCCAGCCGTTTGGACTCGGGATCCGGGGAAAAGCCGTAGACCGCCTCGGGGTTCTCGATGATGTCCGCCATGGCCCTGGCGTTCACCCGGGGATCGTGGACATAGGCAAAACCGCCGCTCTGCTGAGTCTGGTCTTCCTCCTGCTCCGCGTCGTCCTCGATCAGAATCAGCGCCGCGTGCTCCCCGTCCCCGGTCAGCGCCAGGTGGACGACCTTTCCGCTCTCCAGCGCCAGATCAGCCAGATCGGCCATGTCCACCGGGTATTCCTCCGCGGGATGGCCCATCATCAGCTGAAGAATGGCCTCCTCCGGCGGCAGCTCCGAGAGCCCGTACCGGCACTCGATCCGCAGGTTTTTCAGCTCCTCAGGCGATTCCGGCTCAAAGGGGCTGCGGCAGAAGTCCTCCCCCTCGTCCGGGCAGGAGGCCGTCAGGCCCCGGTATGCATCGCCCACAAAGTAGTCGAAGCGCAGATAGGCGGGCTCCAGCTCGCTCAGGTTCCACACCTTCAGGAGGATGGAGCCGTCCCCCGTGGTCTCGGGGATTCTCATCTCATCGGTGATCTCCGCTGAAAACGCAGCTTCGCTGTCCGCCAGCGAAACCGCGCAGGTCAGCAGGCACAGGCACAGCATCAGGCTGAATAGCTTTCTCATCTCATTGCCTCCCGGAATCCTATTAGCCGGCGGTTCGATCACCAGCCGCTTCTGTCATCATACCACAATTCCGGCAGGAAAAAAAGCCCGCTTGATCGGATTTCGCGGCAGGGCCGAAAGCCCATCCTCTCCCGCGGCGTGGCAGGGCAATCGCTTACAAACCTATCGCGAAAAATGCAACGACAAGAACAACCCTGTTTCCGGGCCTACGCCTCATCTATATGGAACCTCAGGCTGCCATCTGCATGATCCCGGTGCAAGAACCTGATCCATACCTGCTCTCTATAAAGATAAAAGTCTTTTGAAGATGGGATGGGGGTCTGGGGGGAAGGGAACGGAACTTTTCTTCAGAAAAGTTCCTTCCCTTCCCCAAGAATCCGTAATCGATTGCCCTGCCAGGCGCGGAGAAAGCCTTGCAAGCCGCCGGTCTTTGTGCTACAATCATTGTGCATTCATATCTGCCATTGCAGAACCCACAAGGAGGTATCACCATGCTGAAACGGCTGACGGCGCTTATGATGGCGCTGACCCTGGCGATGACCCTGCTCCCCTCCCTGGCGGAGGATCTGACCCTCGACAGCCTGATGGCTGAGATCGAGACCGTGCAGAAGGAAGCCGGCCCGGTGCCCGCGGGCGCAGACAGCCTGGTTCTGCTGGAAGCCGGCACCGAGCTGTACATTGACCCGATCCTGTCCGTTCCCTACGGCACCCTGCTGTTGAGCGCCCCGGCCTATGTGGTGGACACAGCCGAGAGCGGCGCCCTGCTGGCGGCCATCGCCGTGCGCGGAGCCATCGAGCTGCTCTGGTGCCAGGCGGATACCCTGCCCCTGTCAGCGGAGGAAGCCGGAACCCCCGGCGAGGGCGTACAGGTGCCCGGCACGGAGCTGTGGCTGGCCAACGCGGAGCTGAGTCTCGCCGATGAGACTGAGCCCGAGGCGGAAGACCTGCCCGTGGACGTGCCCGTTGCCATCGACATTGAACCCCTGGACGACAGCAAGGCGGATTTCCGCATTGTGACCCAGCCCCAGACCCAGGTGAAGGCCGTCGGCCAGACCGTCACCCTCTCCCTGACCGCCACCGGCGCGAAGAGCTACCAGTGGCAGTGGTCCAAGGACGGCCAGACCTGGAACAACTGCAGCGGCAATGGCTACAACAAGGCCACCATGGCCTTCTCGATGAAAACGACCTTCCACGGGCGGCTGTACCAGTGCAAGGTCACCGGCACGGACGGCACGGTCAAGTACACCAGCGCGGCGGGCGTCTACCTGCCCGTGAGCATCACCGTCCAGCCCCAGAGCCAGACCCGGGCCAACGGCCAGACCGTGAGCCTGAAGGTGGAAGCCACCGGTGTCAAGAGCTATCAGTGGCAGTGGTCCAAGGACGGCGAAACCTGGAACAACAACACCGGCAACGGCTACAACAAGGCCACCTTCACCTTCTCGATGAAGGACGTCTTCCACGGCCGGATGTACCGCTGCCTGCTCACAGGCTATGACGACACCGTCACCCCCACCGCCGCGGCTGAGCTCAAGGCCGCCCCGGCCATCAGCGTCCAGCCCCAGAGCCAGGTGAAGGCCGCCGGCCAGACCGTCACCCTCTCCGTGACTGCCACGGGCGTCAAGAGCTATCAGTGGCAGTGGTCCGCCGACGGCACGACCTGGAAGAACAACACCAGCAGCGGCTACAACAAGGCCACCTTCGCCTTCTCGATGAGCGAAGCCTTCTCCGGGCGGCAGTACCGCTGCGTGATCACCGGCCTGGACGGCAGCACGCTGGAGAGCGAATCCGCCTTCGTCAGCACCGAGGCCCTGTCTATCCGCATGCATCCCGGCGACATCACCGTCAATGCGGGCTGGTACATCATCATGAAGGTCACCGCCACCGGCGTCAAGAGCTATCAGTGGCAGTACTCCGCGGACGGCGTGACCTGGAAGAACAATACCGGCAATGGCTATAACAAGGACAGCATGAAGTTCAAGGTGGTGGAAGCCTTCTCCGGGCGGAAGTACCGCTGCGAGGTGCGGGGCAAGGACGGCACCGTGAAGTACACCCGGGCGGCCACCGTGCTCGTCCAGGCGGACATCACCAACCATCCCCAGGACATGACCATGCCCGCCGGCTCCACCATGACCCTGCGCATCGCCGCCACCGGCGTGAAGAGCTACCAGTGGCAGTGGTCGGCCGACGGCACGACCTGGAAGAACTGCAGCAGCGCCGGCTACAACAAGAATGCCTTCTCCTTCAAGATGACCGCGGCCTTCAATGGGCGCAAGTACCGCTGCCTGGTGACCGGCCTGGACGGCGTGGAGGTTCCCTCCAACGCGGCAACGGTCACCATTGGCGACGATCCCTACGCCGAGGGCGCTGTCCGCGCCAAGATGCTGGCCCTGCAGGACGAATACTATGAGGGCCGGCACTGGGACAACAGCGACTTCTACGCCTGGAACGGCGGCATCTACTCCGGCGGCTACGGCTGCGCGGGCTTTGCCTTCATGCTCTCCGACGCGGCCTTCGGCACCCTGCCCGCCCGCAAGCTGACCTCCTTCACCTGGCAGGAAGTGCGCGTGGGCGACATTCTCCGCGTCAACAACGACACCCACAGCGTGGTGGTGCTGGAGAAGTACAGCGATCACGTGGTGCTGGCCGAGGGCAACTACAACAGCTCCATCCACTGGGGCCGTACCTTGACCCAGGCCCAGGTCATGGACGCGGACTACCTGATGACCCGTTATCCCCAGTAAACCGCATAACAATAAGGCGCGCCCGGAACGTCTTCCGCTCCGGGCGCGCCTTTGTCATGACTGGCCGGCGACCGTTCCGGTTCACCGGCTGGTTTTCTGTTCTCCCAGCTCCGGCCTGATGCCCAGCAGTGAGCCGCAGCTCTCCCGCACAATCAGCGAGCACTCCCTGATCTGGGAGAAAGCGTGCCCGCCGCCCTCCATGGCGTTGATGAGCTCCCGCACCGCCACCGCCCCGTGGTCGAAAGGATGGAGGTCCACGGTGGTCAGGGGCGGGGTCAGGAAGGGCGTGAAGAACTGGTTGTCGCAGCCGATGAGCGCCACGTCCTCCGGCACGCGGATGCCCATGCGCTGCAGCTGGCGCAGGGCCCCCAGGGCCACCAGGTCGTTGATGGCGATCATGGCGGTGGGCCAGGTCTCCCTGGGCAGGGCGCCCAGGAGGCGGTTCACGCAGGCCTCGCCGGTCTGGGGGGTGAAGCCCGCGTCCACCACGGACTCCCGGTCGGCGGGCAGGCCCAGGCGCTCCATCTCCCGGTAATAAGCGCGGCGGCGGGCGCTGGAGGAGCGGACGCCCCCCGAACCGCCGATAAAGGAGATCCGCCGGTGTCCCAGGGCGTACAGGTGGGTGATGGATTTGCGCACGCTCAGGGACAGGTCCGAGGTGATGTTGACGCAGTGCACGCCCTCCACCCGCGGGCCGATGGTCACGATGGGCATGGCCTGCTCAATGGCGGACAGGCGCTGCTGGATCTCCTCCTCCGTGCCGGATTCCACCACCGAGCCCACCAGCACCGCCCCGGCCACGGGCAGGCGCAGGATCTGATCCACAATGGTCTGGTCCGTCCGCTCGCTCAGGGCCTTCTGGTAGACCGTCAGGGCATAGCCCTCCTGACGGGCGGTTTCGGCCGCGCCGGAACAGAGGGCCGCGTAATATGGATTGGAAAGATCGGAGGTCACCAGGGCCAGGCCGGGCAGCTTTTCCCTGGCCGGCTTGCCCCGGGCCGGCGCCTGGTAGCCTAAGGCGCGCACAGCCTCCTCCACCTTTTTCCGGGTGGCCGGGCTGGCGCTCCCGCCGGAGAGCGCGCGCGAAACCGTGGCCACAGATACCTGCGCCAGCTCCGCCACGTCCACAATGGTCGCCTGTTTCTCCATTCGCCCGGCCTCCCCTGTTTTAATGCTGATCAGATTATAGCAGGCCCGGCCTCCGTTTGCAAGGGGTTTTCCACTGATTTTCAGCATATTTTCATTTGTTTTCATGATTTTTCTGAAAATTCTTGCAAAACCGCTTGACATTCGTCGGAAATGGGCTATAATAGGCCATGGAATACCGGTTCAGGCCTGCAAACGAGTGGAAACAGACGGCGTCATTTACAGGATCGTTCCACAGGCCGAGTCACGGACCGGGATCGTTGATGAAGGAGGATATCCCATGAAGAAGACTCTCGCGATGCTGCTGGCGGCGATGCTGCTGCTGTCTGTGACGGGCTTTGCCCCCGCCGAGGGCGGGCAGACCCTGACCGTGGTGACCTGGGACGCGACCACCACGCCCTACCTGATTGCCCAGAAGGAAGCCTTTGAGGCCTCCCATCCCGGCGTCACCATCGAGTATGTGGACGTGGCCTCCCAGGACTACGCCGTGAAGACCACCACCATGCTGGAAGGCAATGACAAGAGCGACGTGTACATGATCAAGGAGATCGACAACCTGATCAACTGGCAGAAGCAGGGCTTCGCCGCGCCGCTGAACGCCTATGTGGAAGCCACCAATTATGACCTGTCCGGCTTTGTGGGCACCGAGGTCAACTACAGCGTGGACGGCGAGCTCTATGCCGTGCCCTTCCGCTCCGACTTCTGGGTGCTCTACTACAACAAGGATCTCTTCGACGCCGCGGGTGTGGCCTATCCCACCAACGACATGACCTGGGACGAGTACGCAGCTCTGGCCAAGCAGATGACCAAGGACGGCGTCTATGGCACCCACTATCACACCTGGCTGTCCGCCGTGGCCAACTGGACCGTGGCTGACGGCGTGAACACCCTGGCCGACCACGAGTACGACGACCTGCTCTACTTCTACAAGCTCTACCAGGATCTGGAAGACTCCGGCGCCTGCATGGCCTACGCCGAGCTGAAGGCCTCCGGCCTGCATTACAGCGCCGCCTTCGCCAACGGCAACATCGCCATGATGCCCATGGGCTACTGGTATGTGTCCACCCTGATCGGCTATCACAATGACGGCACCTGCTCCTTCAACTGGGGCATCACCGCCGTGCCGCACGCCGAGGGCGTGGCCGCGGGTTCCTCCTTCGGCAACCTGACCGGCGCAATGATCAACGAGAAGTCCGAGAACAAGGACCTGGCCTGGGAGTATGTGTCCTGGCTGGGCGGTGAGGAAGGCGCTGCCGCCACCGCTTCCGTGGGCGCCCGTCCCGCCTATGTGTCCGAGAATGTGGCTGACGCCATGGCTTCCGTCGCGGGCTTCCCCACCGACGAGAACAGCAAGGCGGCCCTGATTCCCTCCTTCGTGGGCATGGAATGGCCTGTGGCTGACAAGGTCGCCGACATCAAGACCATCGTCAACGAGGAGCACTCCCTGATCATGGCCCGTGAGGTCACCCCCGAGGAAGGCATCGAGGAGATGAACGAGCGGGTGGCTGAGCTCTTCAAGTAATCCCCTGCCCTGGTGAGATACCCAGCGGGCCGGAAGGCGCTGTCGTTCCGGCCCGCTTTCTCTTGCACACCTAACCTGTTATCTGATCTCTTTCAAGAATGCTTCATTCAAAAAGGGAGATTCCGCGCCTGCGGGGGTTATCACCCAATTCCTCACTGAAATCCAGCCAAAGGGCAGGATTTCCGGGCGTTCGGAATCCAGAGGGCTTTGCGAATCCAACGCTCGTTTCGCTCTGAAGGTCGCCACTGGCGACACGCGAAACTCGCGCCCTCTGGACTCCTTCGCTTCCCTGCTTTTGTTTGTTGTTTTCATTTGAGATTAGTATCACAACATCTCTGGAAGGGGCTGACGCAGATGACCGCCAGGCCGAAACAGATCCGCCCGCACATGAAGCGGATGGAGCGCAAAAAGACGCTGATCGCTTACTCTTTCCTCGCACCCAACTTCCTCGGCTTCGCGATCTTCACACTGGTGCCCGTGGTGTTTGCCATCGCGCTGTCCTTCTTTGAGTGGAACGGCGGCGACATGTCGAAGATGCGCTTCGTCGGCTTCGACAACTACGCCACCATCTTCAGCTTTTCCAAGATCGGCGAGAAGGGCCTGGCCTACCTCTTCAACCGGGTGGACCTGGGCATCGCGCTCAAAAACACGGTGTACTACACCGCTGTCACCGTGCCGCTGACCATTGTCTGTGCCCTGGCGCTGGCCATGCTGCTCAACAAGATCAAGGGCGCGGTGGCCTTCCGCACCATCTTTTTCTTCCCCTATGTGGCCTCCATGGTGGCCATCTGCGTGTGCTGGTCCTTCATGCTGATGAAAGACGGCCCGGTCAACCAGATCATCATGGCCTTCGGCGGCACCTTCAACAAGTCCTGGACGGCGGACAGCAATATGGCCATCTGGTCGATCATCCTGGTGAGCGTCTGGCGGAACATGGGCTATTACATGGTCATCTACCTGGCGGCCCTCCAGGGGGTGCCCAGGGAGCTGCTGGAGGCGGCCACGGTGGACGGCGCCGGCAAGTGGAAGCAGTTCATCCACGTCACCCTGCCCCAGCTGCGGCCCACCACCTTCTTCGTGTCCATCATGATGATCATCTCCTGCTTCAAGATCTACGACGTGGTGGCCATCATGACCGACGGCGGCCCCGGGCGCGCCACCAAAATGCTGGTGACCTACATTTACGACGAGGCCTTCATCAAGGTGCGGTACGGCCAGGCCAGCGCCATTTCCATGGTGCTGCTGGTCATCGTGCTGGCCATCACCATCATCCAGTTCCGCTCCGAGAAGCAGTTCTCGGCCGACTGAGAAAGGAGGAAGCCACATGGAACAGGCGCTCCATCAGAAGCCGATCCGCCGGGACAGCCCGGCGCTGCACGCCATCGGCCGGGTCATCATCTACGCCGTGCTGATCGCCCTGGCTCTCTTCACCCTGATTCCCTTCATCTGGATGGTCTCCTCCTCCCTCAAGCTGGACCGGGAGGTCTTCGCCTACCCGATGCGCTGGATCCCCGAGACCTTCCACTGGGAGAACTACGTGCTGATCTGGCAGCGGGTGCCGCTGCTGACCTACTTCAAGAACACCGCCTTCGTGGCCATCGTGGTCACCCTCCTGCAGACCCTGACCTCCTCCTTCGCGGCCTACGCCTTCGCCAAGCTGGAGTTCCGCGGGCGGGACGTGCTCTTCCTCGCCTACATCGCCACCATCGCGGTGCCGTGGCAGGCCTACATGCTGCCCCAGTTCATCATGATGCGCTCCATCGGCCTGTACGACACGCTCTGGGCCATGGTGGTGCTCCAGGCCTTCTCGGCCTTCGGCGTCTTCCTGATGCGACAGTTCTACCGGGGCATCCCCACCGAGCTGTGCGAGGCCGCCCGGCTGGACGGCCTGAGCGAGTACGGCATCTGGGCCCGCATCATGCTGCCCCTCTCCAAGGCGGCCATCGCGACCCTGGTCATCTTCACCTTTGTCAACACCTGGAACGATTACATGGGCCCGATGATCTACCTGACCCGGGACATCAACAAGACCGTGCAGGTGGGCCTGCGCCGCTTCATTCAGGAGAATTCCAGCGATTACCACCTGATCATGGCGGCGTCCCTGTGCTCCCTGCTGCCCGTCTCGATCGTGTTCCTCTGCCTGCAGAAGTACTTCATCGAGGGCATTGCCACCAGCGGGCTGAAGGGATGAGGCTCTGCATAAAACAACGATTTTCAGGTGATAATCATGGCTGATACCTACAACGAAGCCTTCTCCCGGGCCGGCGCCAAGTTCCTCCGGGGCGCGGCCCTGGCCTCCGAAACCGGGCTGATCCCCTACAAGAGCGAGGAGGGCCGGTGGATTCCCTCGCCCTACGACGGCAATTCCTGGTGGACGGGCGGCTTCTGGCCGGGGCTCATGTGGCAGTTCTATGCCGCTGACCGGGACGGGCGCTGGCTGAAGGAGGCCCGCCGCGCCGGCGCGCTGCTGACCGCCGAGTTCCGGACATTCCGCTTCCTCAACCACGATGTGGGCTTCATATACCTGCTCTCCGCCGGCGCGGACTGGAAGCTCACCGGTGATGAGCAGGCGCGGCAGGACTGTCTCCACGCGGCCAGTCTGCTGATGGGGCGCTTCAACCCCGCCGGCTTCATCCGCGCCTGGAACGGCCCTGATCAGGCCGGACTGGCCATCATCGACTGCATGATGAACCTCTCCCTGCTCTTCTGGGCCTCCCGGCAGACCGGCGATCCCCGCTTTGCCCAGGTGGCCCGCATTCACGCGGACACCACCCTGCGGGAGTTCCTCCGGCCCGACGGCTCGGTCAGCCACATCATCGAGTTTGACCCGGAGACCGGCAAGCGCGTCCGCGAGCTCCCCGGCCAGGGCTATGCCCTCGGTTCCAGCTGGAGCCGCGGCCAGGCCTGGGGGCTGTATGGCTTTACCCTCGCCAATATCAACACCGGCGATGCGCGTTACCTGGAGGCCGCGGAGAAGATCGCCGCCAACTTCATCCGCCACATCCGCCCGGACGGGCTGACGGACTGCGATTTTGCCCAGCCCGCCGACGAGGAGCGCATCGACAACATCGCCGGGGCGGTGGCTGCCTGCGGCCTGATGGAGCTGGAGAAGCTCACCGGCAAGGCCGCGTACCGGGAGGCCGCCCTGCGCCTGGTGGACGGTCTGTTAGCCAGCTGCGACTGGTCAGAGGCCCGCTGCGGGCTGCTGACCAAATGCACCGCCAGCTATCACGACGATGGCGCGGGAAGGCATACCAACATCACCTACGGGGATTACTTCCTCATGGAAGCCCTGGCAAAGCTCAGGGGGTCTGACCCCATGCTGTGGAGATAAAAGATGATCTCAATTGAACTGTTCAGCTCCGCGGGCGAGCTGCTGGCGGAGGCTTCCCATCCGGAGGAGGCGCTGCTCTGTGTGGATCGCGCCTACGAGCCGGGAGACACGCTGGTCATCCGGGGGGCGCAAAGGCTGAAGGTGCAGATGGATCAGGCGCTCCCGCCCGCGGAGGTGTACCTGCCCGATGGCATGATGACCTGGCCCGTGCCCGCCGGGGAGGAGCGGCTGGCCTATCCCCCGGGCTGCTTTGAAGCGCCCCGCCATGTGATTCAGGCCCGGCTGCCCCGGGAGCAGGCCGGTCTGCGCGACCTGGCCCGGAATCCCGCCGACCTCCGGGGAGACACGGACTTCTTCCCCCACTGCACCGCCAATGTGGAAACCCGGGGCGAGGCCGTGTTCGCGGCGCGCAATGTCATCGACGGCCTGCGGCTGAACACCTCCCACGGGGAGTGGCCCTACGAGAGCTGGGGCATCGGCGCCCGGGAGGATGCCTGGTGCCGCCTGGACTTCGGCCGGGAGGTTACCGTGCAGGCCATGGCGCTGACCCTCCGCGCCGACTTCCCCCACGACGCCTACTGGGTGTCCGGCCAGGTGCGTCTCTCCGACGGCACGGAAAAAGCCTTCCCCCTGGAAAAAACCGGGGAAAGGCAATGGATCGATCTGGGCGGAGTGCACAGGGTCAGCTGGATGCGCCTCGAGGGGCTTGTCAAGAGTGACGATCCCTCGGCCTTTCCTTCCCTCCGGGCCTGGGAGGTCTTCGGAGAGGGCTGACCGGTCAGTCGCCGAGGCGACGTTTACGGATCCTGGGGGAAGGGGAGAGACTTTTCTGAAGAAAAGTCCCTTCCCTTCCCCCAGACCCCCTTCTCATCTTCAAAAGACTTTTTATCCTTTTGGGAGTTGGTATGGATGGGTTTCTGGCAGCGGGGTCGTGCAGTTGACAGTCTGAAGTTCCATACAGATGAGCCGCAGGCCCGGAAACAGGGCTGTTGTTCTTATCATCGCCTTTTATTCATAGGTTTGTAAGCGATTGCCCTGGGTCAGTCGCCGATCCACCTCTGGAGCACCGCCGAGAGCTCGTCAAAGTTCAGCGGCTTGGCGATGTGTCCGTTCATCCCCGCCTTGAAGGCGTTCTGCCGGTCGTCCTCAAAGGCGTTGGCGGTCATGGCGATGATGGGAATGGGCTGGCTGCCGATCTTCTCCAGGCGGCGGATGGCCCGGGCGGCGTCATAGCCGTTCATGCGCGGCATCTGAATATCCATGAAAATCAGGGCATACTTTCCCGACGGCGAGGAGCGGAACTTATCCACCGCTTCCTCGCCGTTTTCCACGTGATCCACGGCCAGGCCGGTCATCTGCAGGATGTGCACCGCGATTTCCGCGTTGATGGGATTGTCCTCGGCCAGCAGGATGCGCTTGCCCTCGAACTGCAATTCCTCCAGCTTCTTGAGGGGCTTGGCCTCCTGGCGGCCCTCACCCTGCCCCACCAGGGACTGGAAGACCCGCACAAACTTCGTCTTGAACAGGGGCTTGCTGATGAAGGCGCTGACGCCCGCCGCCCGGGCCTCGGCCTCGATGTCCGACCAGTCGTAGGCGGAGATGACGATGATGGGCAGGTCGCTGCCCACCGCCCGACGGATCGCCCGGGTGGTCTCCAGCCCATTCATGTCCGGCATCTTCCAGTCGATGATGACCGCGTAGAAATCCCGGCCCTGCTCACGGCGGATGCTCACCCGCTCCACCGCCGCCTTGCCCGAGAGCGCCCACTCGCTGTTCATGCCCAGGTCGTTGAGGATGCAGCAGGCGGATTCGCAGCTGACGGGATCATCGTCCGCCACCAGCACGTGCAGGTCCGCGAAGGCCTCGTTGACGGAGGTGTCCGCCTCCTGCAGGCGCAGGTAGATGGTCACGGTAAACTTGCTGCCCACCCCGTAGACGCTCTCCACCTGGATGTCGCCGCCCATCATCCGCACGATGTTCCTCGTGATGGCCATGCCCAGGCCCGTGCCCTGCTGGTTCTGGGCCGCCTTGTCGTCCGCCCGGGCGAAGGGCTCAAAGATGTGCTGCATGAACTCCGGCGTCATGCCGATGCCGGTGTCCTCGATGGCAAACTCGTACAGGCCGATGTCCGGCAGGTTGGAGGGCCGCTCGGTGAGGAAGCAGGTGATGCGCCCACCGTCCGGCGTATACTTGATGGCGTTGCTCAGCAGGTTCACCAGAATCTCCCGCACGCGGGTGCTGTCGCCCACCACCTTCTCGTGGGTCACGTTCTCAATATGCACCTGCAGCTGATGCCGCCGGGCCTCGATCTGCGGCCTGGTCATGGTCAGCACGCTGTCCAACAGCCCGGCCAGGTCGAAGTCCTCCTCCAGCAGATCCACCTTGCCGGACTCGATCTTGTTCATGTCCAGCACTTCGTTGATGAGGGAGAGCAGATGGCTGGAGGAATCAGTGATCTTTTTGAGGCAGTCGGCCACCCGCTCCCGGTCGTCGATGTGGGTGGCGGCGATGGCCGTCATGCCGATGATGCCGTTCATGGGCGTGCGCATGTCGTGGCTCATGCTGGCCAGGAAGTCGCTCTTGGCCTTGCTGGAGGCGTTGGCGGCCTCCATGGCGGAGCGCAGGGTGCGCTGCATCTCCTGGTCGCGCCGCACCTCCTCGTCCACATCCCGGAAGCCCATGGTCACGCCGGTCCTGCCCCCGGGCATGTTCACCTTGCCGAAATCAATGCGGTAATACCTGGGGCCGCTCTCCAGCGCGCGGAGGAAGGTGACGGAAAACTGGTTTCGCTCCCGGAACTGCTCCATCATATAGGGCAGGGAGATCTGCTCCTGCATCCGCTCCTGGTCTTCCTCGGCCACCATGGTGCGCACATACTCGGACTTGGTTTCGGTGTACTTCGCGTGGCTCAGGGCGTTGCGGATGGCCTCGGCGTGGGCTTCATCCATGTCCGTGTGGTAGAGGGAGCAGCGCTCGGTCTCCACGTCGTTGATGAGCCACACCGTATTGTAGGCGTTGGTCAGGGTGGCGATGACCGCGTCCTTCACCGCGTAGTCCATCTCCCGCTGTCTGCGCTTTTCGGTGATGTCGGAGATAAACACGATGTAGATGCCGCCGAAGGCCTTCGTGTCCGTGTAATGGCCGTAATCGTCCACCCAGCGGATCTCCCCGTCCCTGCGGATGATCCGGTACTCGATGTAGTCCATCTTGCTGTCGTTCTCGTCGATCTGGCTGTCGATGGACGCGGCGATCTGCTCATAGTCCTCCGGGTGCACCATGCCTTTGAAGGTAAAGCCCGTCAGCGCCCTGAATTCCTCCTCCGTCGCGCAGCCGTAAATGTCGAGCACGGGTTGGTTGGCGTACAGCAGTGTCAGCGGCTCCCGGGCCTGATAGATAAAGAAGCCGCCGGGCATATTGCCGCCGATCTCCTCGATGAAGGACAGGGTTTGCTCATTGATCTCAAAACGCTTTCTCTCCATGCCTGAGACCTCCATTCGACCCGGGGCTGTCCCCGCGCCTCACGACAAAACAGCGCGTATCTTTGTTCCTTCTAATATAACACGGTTTCGGGGAAAATGCTATCACCCTTGCGAAAAAACAGCGGAAAAATCAAAGAAAAATGCGCCGGCCGCCGGTGGCAAACGCCGCTGTTCTGTGGTAGAATGAAAGGGCATCCATTCCGTCCGTCGACACGCATACGAGGTGACCTATGAACATCCTGATTCTCAACGGCTCCCCCTCGGGCCAGGACAGCATCACCCTCTTTACGGCCCTGTATATCCAGAAGCACTTCCCCGCCCACCGCTTTGACGTGCTGCATGTGGGCCAGCGCATCAAAGCCTTCGAGAAGGACTTTGCCCCCTGCCTGGAGGCGGTTCAGGCCGCGGACCTGCTCCTGTTCTGCTATCCGGTGTACACCTTCCTCGCCCCCTCCCAGCTTCACCGCTTCATCGAGCTGCTGAAGCCCCACCAGGCGCTGCTGGAGGGCAAGTGGGCCAGCCAGGTCACCACCTCCAAGCATTTCTACGATGTGACCGCCCACCGCTATATCCGGGACAACTGCGCCGACCTGGGCCTGCGCTTTGTGGAGGGGCTCTCGGCGGACATGGACGACCTGCTCACCGACAAAGGCCGCCGGGAGGCCCTGTCCTTCTTCCGCTGTGTGGAGGAGAGCGTCCGCCAGGGCTGGGCAGCCCCCGCGCCCGCCTGGCCGGTCAGCTTCACCCCTGTGAAGGCCGCCCTCCCGGAAACCCCCGCGCCGAAGGGCGAGGGGACAGTAGCGCTGGTCACCGACCTGCCCGCCCGGCCCGCGGAGGACGACGCCCTCGAGGCCAGCCTCCGCGCCATGATCGCCCGCTTCACCGCCCGCGCCCCTCAGCGCGTGGAGGTGGTCAACCTGCGGGACTTCCCCTTTGCCGGGGGCTGCCTGGGCTGCTTCCGCTGCGCCGCCGACGGCCAGTGCGTGTACCGGGACGGCTTTGACGCCCTCCTGCGCGACCGCATCCAGACCGCCGACGCCACCGTGTACGCTTTTGCTGTGCGGGATCACAGCATGGGCAGCCGCTTCAAGATGTATGACGACCGCCAGTTCTGCAACGGCCACCGCACCGTCACCATGGGCAAGCCGGTCGCTTACCTGGTTTCCGGCCCCCTGGCCGCGGAGGAAAACCTGCGGCTGCTGCTGGAGAGCCGCGCACAGGTGGGCGGCAACTTCCTCGCCGGCGTCGCCACGGACGAAGCCGATCCCGACACGGCCATCGATACCCTCGCCGCCCGCCTGACCTGGGCGCTGCAGGAGCGCTACCTTCCCCCGAAAAACTTCTACGGCGTGGGCGGCATGAAGATCTTCCGCGACCTGATTTACCAGATGCGCGGCCTGATGCGCGCCGACCACCGCTTCTACAAAGCCCACGGTTTCTACCGGGATATGCCCCACCGGCATCAGGGGCGCATCGCCGCCATGTACCTGGTGGGCGCAATGATGAACCATCCCGGCCTGCGCAAAAAAGCCGGCGGGCGCCTCACCGAGGGAATGGTGGGGCCCTACCGGAAAGCGCTGGAAAAGTAAGGGGGAAACCGGGACAATTGCGTACGGATCCTGGGGGCAGGGAAGGAACTTTTCTGAAGAAAAGTTCCTTCCCTGCCCCCAGACCCCCATCCCATCTTCAAAAGACTTTTATCTTTTATAGAGTAGGTATGGATCGGGTTCCTGCAGCGAGATCGTGCAGATGGCAGTCTGAGCTTCCATGCAGATGAGGCACAAGCCCGGAAACAGGGTTGTTCTGTCGTCGCGATTCATCCATAGGTTTGTAAGCGATTGCCCTGGGGAAAGCCGGAGCGGCAGAACTCAGCGCGGCTTCTTCAGCGCCGCCCCGGCCTGCGCCGCTTCTCCTCCGGGATCCATCCCATGTTGATTCGCACCTGCCTGCGCTCCATGTCGTAATTGGTATAGCAGCAGGTGTCCAGGCCGATGGGGAAAAAGCCCTCGTGCAGGTAGAAGTCAATGGCGTTCACATTGCAGGACTGGGTTTCCAGAATCAGGGCGCGGCGGCCTTCGCTGCGGGTCTGCTCCTTGGCGATGTCCATCAGGGCGTGGCCAAGCCCCTGCCGCTGCAGGGCGGGGGACACCCAGAGCTCGGTCACCTGCAGGCGGTTCGTCCACTCCTCCGGGCTGGTCTCAATGGCCGCCATCAGCTGCCCGTCCTCCCCCACCACGCCCCAGGCCTGGGCTTTCTCCCACCAGGGCGCGTAGAGCTTGTCCTGCCCCTCCTCGCCCTCATCCGGGCCGATGGTGAAAAGCAGCCCGGTGTGGACGCGCCTGAGGCGGAACTGAAAGCCCACCTTGATCTTCGAGGCCTTCACATCGTAGTACCCGTCAGTGGAATACCAGAAGGGCAGGGCATAGCCGGCCCACTTCTCCCGGGGCAGGGGTTCAATCTTCCATTCCGTCTTCTTTCCGGTGGACATCCTGCCATTCCTCCACTTCCCGCTGAATCTCATCCGTCAGCCACTGCAGGCCGGTTCTGCGGAACAGTTGATAGGCCTCCAGGCTCCGGGTGAGGTAGGCGTAATCCATGTTGATCTCCCCCTCCACGCGGCAGCGCTGGCCGGGAAGCAGCTCCGGCACAGGACAGGATACATCGCCGTCCGTCAAATACCAGCCCGATGTCGTATAGGAGGGGATGTCGTTCCGGCAGACGATTTCATTCCCATCGATGACCAGGGGCGCGTACTCCCACCGCACCGTGTACAGGGAGGGCTTGGGCTCACCCTTCCAGTCCGCCGAGCCGTGCACCCGCCGCCGGAAGCGCCCGCTGCCGTCCTCGCCCATGTGGGTGCGGTAGTCGTTCAGGCAGAAATAGATCGTGCCGCCCACCTGGGGCAGGGCGCGGTAAGCCTCCAGCTTTTCCAGGAAGATGCGCTCCCTCTCCGGATCGCCGCCGGGGAAGGCCGGCTCGCACAGCCCGAATTCCGAGGGCACAAAGACCCGGCCGGGATGCGCGTCGATCAGGGCCCGCCAGGCGCTGTCCTGCTCAAAGCCCTGGTGCCAGGTGCCGATGTAGTCGTTGATCATCAGCACATCGCCGTCTGCAGTTCCGTCGTCGAAGGGACAGCCGAAGGCCGTGTTGCTGACATAGTTGACCAGGCGGGTAGAATCCAGGCGCTTCACCTCCGCCACCGCCCGGCGGATGTAGCGGCGGACTGCCTCCGTGTGCGCGGAGAGTTCGTTGCCCACGCCCCAGGCCACAATGCAGGGGTGATTGCGGTGGGCGGTGATCATCTCCTCCAGCTGCTGGCAGATCACAGGCCAGAGCGCCTCCGGGTCGCCCTCGGGCTGCTTGCCCCAGAAGGGAATCTCCTCCTGCACCAGCAGGCCGTTGCGGTCGCACCAGTCCAGCGCGTCCTCGCTCTGCTGCCAGTGGAAGCGCGTCAGTACCGCGTTGCTGTCCCGCAGGAGGGTCAGCATCTGTTCCTGTTCGTCCCAGTTCTCCGCCATCCCCCGGTCGGGGTCGCTGCCCGGCATCCACTCCATGCCCGGAAGGCGCACCTTTTCCCCGTTGAAGATCAGGTTTTCGCCCTCGGCGCGCAGCTCCCGGAAGCCGACAAACACCCAGGCCTCGTCTGAGATGCTTCCGTATGGTGACCGCAGGGTCAGCCGCAGGGTGTGCAGTTCAGGCTTTTCGAAATGCCAGCAGGCCCGCTTCCCATGCAGCATGCGCGGCGGCAGGCTGTACCCTTCCTCCGCATTGCCGCCGATGGTTTCCGCCTTCTCCCGATCGATGAGCTTCCAGGAGAGCTTGAATCCCTGCGGCGCGTCCACCTCAGCTTCAAAGCCGAAGAGCACATCCGCCTCGTCCTGCCTTTCGCCCGTGGGCAGGAAAATGGGCTTGGCCGTGACCGCGCAGTCCAGGATCGCCCCCCAGCCGGTGCGGCAGAGGCTGACAGGCCGGTACAGGCCGCCGTCGCTCGCCCAGTCGAAGCTCCGGTCATAGGGCAGGGCTTCCCGGGAATAGCGGTTGTCCACGCTGACCGTCACCTCGCCGCTGCCCCGGGCGTCCAGGTACTCCGTGATTTCGATGGTGAAGGGCGTGTAGCCGGAGCCTTTGTGGCTGCCCGCCAGCTGCCCGTTCACATAGACCTCCGTGTCCCGGTACGCGCCCTCAAAGTGCAGGAAGGCCCGGTGTTCCTCCGGCCCCGCCTCGCCGATGCTGGTGCGGTACCAGCCCCGCCCCGCGTAATCCGCCAGCTTGTCGTCCACGCTCCAGGTGTGGGGCAGGGTCACCAGCTCCGCCCTGTCCAGGCAGTCCGCCGTCTCCCCCACCGCAAAGTACCAATCCCTCAGCCGTCCGCTCTGAAGATCCATGAAGTCACCTCCCCTGCTCCTCCATCATATCATGAAAGCCGCTGAAGGGGAAGAGCCCATGCGCAAGTGTTACGAAACAGCCTTGCGAAGCGCAGGTCTCTCCGCCCGGACAGCGGGTGAATCCGCCGAAAGAAAAGGAGGCATTCCATGCAGAACACCAGCCTCATAGCCGACCGCATCGCCGACCTCTCCGCCGCCTGGGCGAAGGCCGACGCCCTCTTTCCCTACTTCCCGCAGCTGGATTTCGATTTTGACGCCTGGTACCGCGAGTGCCTCGAGCAGCTGCTGCAGACCGACAGCGAGAAGGACTTCCACCTGCTGATGGCCGCCTTCCTGAACCGCCTGGGCGACGGCCACACGGGCTATCTCCTCCCCCGGTCCTTCCGGGACAGCGCCGGCCGCCTGCCCTTCAGCCTCCGCTGGGACAGAGGCTTGTACCGGATCCACGGCACCACGGAGGGGCTCCGGCGCTTTCAGGGTTCAGAGGCCGTGAGCGTCAACGACCAGCCCCTCGCCGAGCTGATTCAGTCGCTCTTCCCCTATGTCTACCACATCGGCCCCTTCGTCCCCTCCTGGGCGCTGAGCGCCATGCTGCCCCTGCTGCTGAAGCCGGAGGACAACATCCTGCGCACGGACGACGACGCCCTGGTGTTCGACCTGCTTCACGCCGAGCCGAAGCTGGAAGTGCCCGCCCCCTGGTACGGCGGGGAGGATGTGTCCGCGGGGAAGCTGCCCATGCGGCTCAAAAATGGGACACTGACTATCCACTTCCCAGACTTCCTGTACCCGGAGGCCGCGGCGGAGGTGAAGGAAGCCCTGAGCCGCCGTCCCCTGCCGGACAAGGTGGCGCTGGACATCAGCGACTGCGTCGGCGGCATGACCCTCTACGCTCAGCAGGTGGCGGAGCTCTTCATCCCGGGGGTCTTCCGCACCTTCCGCAAGTGGACGCGCCAGCACCGCGCCGACGACGAGGCCAGCGCCAGCCAGTTCGCCCTCTGGACGCCCGAGCGCCTGGAGGACGCCCTCCGGAGCGGCCTGTGCACCCGGGAGGATGTCGAGGGCAGCCGGAAATACCTGCGCCGCGCCGCCTATGAGACCTGGGAGAACACCTACGGCACGCCGGAGGCCCAGGCATTGTACACCGGCCCGCTGGAGGTGCTGATCTCCCGGAATACCGTTTCCGCCGCTGAGGACTTCGCCGCCATGTTCAGGCTGTCCGGCCGCGCGCCCCTCGTCGGCGAAGCCACCTGCGGCGCCACCGGCACGCCTTATTTCAGGCAGCTGCGCACCGGCGGCCGCTTCCGCATCGTCAGCATCGGCTGCGAGCTCTGCGACGGCACACCCTTCTCCGGCCGGGGCATCGAGCCCACTGTGAACCCGTAAAGGAGGCGCTGTCATGGACGCTGTCAAACGCAGATCCGCCGGCACGGGCTTCTCCCTGTGCGTGCAGCCGGCTTTCCTCATCGGCACGGCCAATCCGGACGGCACAGCCAACTTCGCGCCCATCACCTGGGTCAGCGCCGCCTGCGGACGGGGAGACGAGTACCTGCTGGTCATCAGCATGTTCGGCCGCAAGCGCACAAAGGAAAACGTCCTCCGCACAGGCAGAATGAGCGTCAACCTGGTCAGCGCCGACATGCTGCCGCTGATGGACTATTTCGGCACGCGCCACGCGGACAGAGGCCCCAAGGACGCCCTCCCCTATGAGACGGGCCGCGGCGCGGTGCTGGAAGACGTGCCCACCCTCTCCTGCAGCCGCTGGGTCTACGAGTGCGAGGTCAGCCGTTCCGTTGAAACCGGGGAGTCCACCACCTTTTTCTGCGCCATCCGCAATGTGCAGATCGATGAGCGCCTGACCTGCGCCGATTCCTTTGACGTGAACCTGACCCAGCTGGATCCGGTGATCTACTCCGGCCAGTACCACAGCATCGGCCGCTGGCTGGGCCGCATCGGCGACTTCAGCGCGACGTGATACTATTCGCAAATTGTACTTGTTTCATATAAGTTGAGGGTGACAAATACGAGCGGGATGCGAAGGGGTCCAGGGGGCGACCGCAAAGCCCCCTGGTCGTGCCCGCAGGCGCGAAACCTCTTTGTAGAATACTTGCTGCAATAAAAGGCCGATAGTGGCAAAACAGCAACCAAAAAGCCCGGCAGGTTGTCGAAAGCCTGCCGGGCCTTTTGTGTTGATCAGAAGATATCCACCTGGAGGTTGACCCACAGGGCCGGGCGGATGCCGCTCTGCGCCTGATGGGCATTGCGCTCAATAATGGTGCCGGTGGTGCTCACAGCCTGGCAGTTGATGCCGTCAGCCATGGTGCGCAGCCACCAGGCGGAGGTGCCGTCCATGCTGCGCCACACGCCCTTGGTGGTGGAAACAGCGGTGGTACCGGCCACCCGGGCTTCCGCCTCAGCCAGGTAGGTGTCCAGCTCCTCGCGGCTGAGCAGGAAGACCTGATCGGCCACGGTGGCGCTGGGCTGGCTGCGGTCGTCCGCGCTGTGGGTGACAGTGACGATGGCGCCCTTCTCCTCCAGGCTGAAGGAGCCCATCAGGAAGTTGCCGTTGAGCCAGGTGCGCAGCAGGCTGGAGCGCCAGCAGGGGTTCTTCGCGCCGTCGCCGTCGAAGTAGGAGCGGATGTCCAGCACCTTCCGGCTCAGCAGCAGCACCTCGTCGCCGTTCTTGCCCAGCACGATCCATTCCAGCGCTTCCTTGCCGTTGCCGTTGACACCGTCCTGCTCGTAGCGGCCGAAGCGCACGGTCTTGCCCACGCCGAACTCGTAGTGGCGGCGCGCCATGGTCAGGCCGCGGTTGCCGTCCACAATCTCCTTGGTGTCCTTGTAATCACCGATCAGGGCGAAGTTCTCGTCGTAGGCCGCGGTGTACTCGCCGGCCTCGGTGAGTTTCTTGCCGTTGAGATAGAGGTTCTCGATGCGCTTGTCCGCCGCGTCCAGGTAATCCCCGGCGTTCAGGTAGCAGGCGGCGGCCTCGCCGTATTCTTCCGCCTTGTTCAGCGCGTCGCCCTTGGCGTACCAGGCGCCCTTGAGGTGCTCTGTGTAAAGCTCGCCAGCGGTCTCATAGGCGCTGATGGCGTCGTCGTAGGCCTCGTCGTCCAGGAGGGCGGTACCCTTCCGGTCGAAGGCCTCGTCCACCTGCGCCTGATACTCATCGCCCGCCTGGCGGATGACCCCGATGGCCAGGTCGTAAGCCGCGTGATCGGCCTCGGTCTCGCCCTTGACGTGGTTGGCGTCCGCGTCCTTCAGCAGTGCCGCGCCCTTGGCGGAATACGCCGCGTTCAGGTCGGTCGTGTAGTCAGCGCCAGCCGTGGTCAGCGCTTCAATCGCCAGATCATAGGCGGTGATGTCCGCGTCCGTGGAGCCGTCCACATGATTGGTTTCGGCATCCTTCAGCAGTGCCGCGCCCTTGGCCGCGTATGCCGCGTTCAGGTCGGTGGCGTAGTCAGCTCCCGCTGTGGTCAGCGCTTCAATTGCCAGATCATAAGCCGTGATATCCGCGTCCGTGGAGCCGTCCACATGATTGGTTTCGGCATCCTTCAGCAGGGCCGCGCCCTTGGCCGCGTAGGCCGCGTTCAGGTCGGTGGTGTAGTCAGCTCCCGCCGTGGTCAGGGCTTCGATGGCCAGGTCATAGGCGGTGATGTCCGCGTCGGTGGAGCCGTCCTCATGGTTGATCTCGGCGTCCTTCAGCAGCGCCGCGCCCTTGGCCGCGTATGCCGCGTTCAGGTCGGTGGCGTAGGCCTCGCCCGCTGTGGTCAGCGCCTCGATCGCCAGATCATAGGCCGCGATATCCGCGTCGGTGGAGCCGTCCACATGGTTGGTCTCGGCATCCTTCAGCAGCGCCACGCCTTTGGCCGCATAAGCCGCGTTCAGGTCGGTCTTGTAGGCCTCGCCCGCCGTGGTCAGCGCCTCGATCGCCAGATCATAGGCCGCGATGTCCGCGTCGGTGGAGCCGTCCTCATGGTTGGCCTCGGCATCCTTCAGCAGCGCCACGCCTTTGGCCGCGTAGGCCGCATTCAAGTCGGTGGTGTAGTCAGCTCCCGCTGTGGTCAGCGCTTCAATTGCCAGATCATAAGCCGTGATATCCACATCGGTCGAGCCATCCACATGATTGGTCTCGGCATCCTTCAGCAGCGCCGCGCCCTTGGCCGCGTAAGCCGCGTTCAGGTCGGTGGCGTAGTCAGCGCCAGCCGTAGTCAGGGCCTCGATCGCCAGATCATAGGCGGTGATGTCCGCGTCCGTGGAGCCATCCGCATGGTTGGTCTCGGCATCCTTCAGCAGCGCCGCGCCCTTGGCCGCGTACGCCGCGTTCAGGTCGGTGGCATAGTCAGCTCCCGCTGTGGTCAGGGCTTCGATGGCCAGGTCATAGGCGGTGATGTCCGCATCGGTGGAGCCGTCCTCATGGTTGGTCTCAGCATCCTTCAGCAGCGCAGCTCCCTTGGCCGCATAGGCCGCGTTCAGGTCGGTGGCGTAGGCCTCGCCCGCTGTGGTCAGCGCCTCGATCGTCAGATCATAGGCCGCGATATCCGCGTCGGTGGAGCCGTCCACATGATTGGTCTCGGCGTCCTTCAGCAGCGCCGCACCCTTGGCCGCGTAGGCCGCGTTCAGGTCGGTGGCATAGTCAGCGCCTGCTGTGGTCAGGGCTTCGATGGCCAGGTCATAGGCGGTGATGTCCGCGTCCGTGGAGCCGTCCTCATGGTTGGTCTCGGCGTCCTTCAGCAGGGCCGCACCCTTGGCCGCGTATGCCGCGTTCAGGTCGGTGGTGTAGTCAGCTCCCGCTGTGGTCAGGGCTTCAATCGCCAGATCATAGGCCGTGATATCCGCATCGGTGGAGCCGTCCACATGGTTGGTCTCGGCGTCCTTCAGCAGCGCCGCGCCCTTGGCCGCGTAGGCCGCATTCAAGTCGGTGGTGTAGGTCTCACCCGCTGTGGTCAGGGCTTCAATCGCCAGATCATAGGCGGTGATGTCCGCGTCGGTGGAGCCGTCCACATGATTGGTCTCGGCGTCCTTCAGCAGGGCCGCGCCCTTGGCCGCGTATGCGGCACGCAGGTTGCCGTCATAGGTTTCGCCCGCATTGGCATAGGCCTCGATGGCGTCGTCATACTTGTCTTCCGCCAGCAGGGCCGCACCCTTGGCCGCATAAGCCGCACGCAGGTTGGCGTCATAGGTTTCGCCCGCATTGGCATAGGCCTCAATCGCGTCGTCGTACTTCTCTTCAGCCAGCAGCGCCGTGCCCTTGGCATCATACGCCTTGCGCAGGTTGGCATCGTAAGTCTCGCCCGCGCTGGTGTAGGCTTCGATCGCACCGTCGTAGTCGCCGCCGTCCAGCAGCGCCGTGCCCTTCGCGTCGTAGGCCTTGCTCAGGTTCTCAGCATAGGCTTCGCCCGCATTGGCATAGGCCTCAATGGCATCGTCATACTTGTCTTCCGCCAGCATCGCCGTGCCCTTGGCGTCGTAGGCCTTGCGCAGGTTAGCGTCATAGGCCTCGCCCGCATTGGTGTACGCGGCGATCGCACCGTCGTAGTCGCCGCCGTCCAGCAGCGCCGTGCCCTTGGCGTCGTAGGCCTTGCTCAGGTTCTCAGCATAGGCTTCGCCCGCATTGGCATAGGCCTCAATGGCATCGTCATACTTGTCTTCCGCCAGCAGCGCCGTGCCCTTGGCGTCGTAGGCCTTGCGCAGGTTAGCGTCATAGGCCTCGCCCGCGCTGGTGTAGGCTTCGATCGCACCGTCGTAGTCGCCGCCGTCCAGAAGCGCCGTACCCTTGGCGTCGTAGGCCTTGTTCAGGTTCTCAGCATAGGCTTCGCCCGCATTGGCATAGGCCTCGATGGCATCGTCATACTTGTCTTCCGCCAGCAGCGCCGTACCCTTGGCGTCATACGCCTTGCGCAGGTTGCCGTCATAGGCCTCGCCCGCGCTGGTGTAGGCTTCGATCGCACCGTCGTAGTCGCCGCCGTCCAGCAGCGCCGTGCCCTTCGCATCGTAGGCTTTGCTCAGGTTCTCAGCATAGGCTTCGCCCGCATTGGCATAGGCCTCGATGGCGTCGTCATACTTGTCTTCCGCCAGCAGCGCCGTACCCTTGGCATCGTAGGCCTTGCTCAGGTTCTCAGCATAGGCTTCGCCCGCGCTGGTGTAGGCCTCTATCGCCCCGTCGTAGTCGCCGTCCGCCAGCAGGGCCGTGCCCTTGGCGTCGTAGGCGGCGCGGAGGCTGCTGTCGGCGGCCTCGCCGGCGTGCTTGAAGGCCTCGATGGCCTCGTTGTACTTGCCCTCGCCCAGGAGCGCGTCGCCCTTGTCGCTGTAGGCGATCTGCTCCTTGGCGCTGCTGCCCGCATGGCGGAAGGCCTCGATGGCGCTGTCGTAGTCAGCCGCGGCCAGCAAGCCGTCGCCCTTCTGCTCCCACACGGAGGCCAGCTGATCCTTGTAAGCTTCGCCGGCGGCGGTGTAAGCGGTGATGGCCTCATCCAGGCTGCCGCCCTCGGCGAGCTTCGCGCCCTTGGCGGCCCAGGCGGCGCTCAGCTTGTCCGCCGCGCCCTCGCCCGCCTGATAGTAAGCGCTGATGGCCTCGTCATAGCTGCCTTCTTCCAGCAGGCTGTCGCCCTTGGCCGTATAAGCCGCGGCGGTCTGGGCGGCGTCGCCCGCCTTCTGGTAGGCGTCGGCCGCGTCGTCATAGCTGCCCTGAGCCAGCAGGCTGTCGCCCTTGGCCTTGTAGGCCTGGCTGAGCCCCTCGCTGTCCCCGGCGCTGGTGAAGGCCGCGATGGCCTCGTCAAAGCTGCCGCCCTCCAGCAGGGCAGTGCCCTTGCGCTTCCAGGCTTCGGCCAGCTTGTCCGCCGCGCCCTCGCCCGCATTGGTCAAGGCCGCGATGGCCGCGTCGGCGTCGCCGCCCTCCAGCAACTGCTCACCCTTCTGCTGATAGGCTGCCTGAAGGGCTTCCGCGCCCGCGCTGCCCGCGTTGGCCAGGGCCGCGATCGCCCCGTCCAGATCGCCCGCCGCCTGAAGGGCCTCACCCTTCTGCTTCCAGGCGTCCGCCAGCGCTTCCGCCGCGCCATCGCCGCCGTAGCCCAGCGCTTCGATGGCCTCGTCCAGCTTGCCTTCCGCCAGCAGCTTTTCGCCCTTGCCCTTCCATGCCTTTGCCAGGCTCGCCTTGGCGGTTTCACCCGCCTGGGTGAAGGCCTGAATGGCGGCGTCATAGTCCTCGCTGTCCAGCAGCGCGTCGCCCTTCTTCTCCCAGGCCGTGGCCAGGCTGTCCGCGGTGCGCTCGCCCGCGTTGGTCAGCGCCGCGATGGCCCCGTCGGTGTCGCCGGCTTCCAGCAGTTTTTCACCCTTGCCCTTCCAGGCGTCCGCCAGGGCTTCCGCGCCTTGCTCGCCCGCATTGGTCAGGGCGGAAATGGCTTCGTCATAATTGCCTTCCGCCAGCAGCGCCGCGCCCTTCTTCTCCCAGGCTGATGCCAGGGCTTCCTTGCCGGTCTCGCCCGCGTTGGCCAGCGCCGCGATGGCGCCGTCGGTGTCGCCGGCCTCCAGCAGGCTTTCACCCTTGCGCTTCCAGGCATCCGCCAGCGCCGCCGCAGCGCCTTCGCCCGCGTTGGTCAGGGCTTCGATGGCCGCGTCGGTGTCGCCCGCCTCCAGCAGGCTCTCACCCTTGCCCTTCCAGGCGTCCGCCAGGGCTTCCTTGCCGGCCTCGCCCGCATTGGTCAGCGCCGCGATGGCGCCCTCGTAATCGCTGTCCGCCAGCAGCGCCTCGCCCTTTTTCTCCCAGGCGGTGGCTAAGGCTTCCTTGCCGGCCTCGCCCGCGTTGGTCAGCGCCTCGATGGCCGCGTCGGTGTCGCCCGCTTCCAGCAGGCTTTCACCCTTGCCCTTCCAGGCGTCCGCCAGCGCTTCCTTGCCACCCTCGCCCGCGTTGGTCAACGCCGCGATGGCGCCGTCATAGTCTTCGCCGGCCAACAGGCCCTCGCCCTTTTTCTCCCAGGCGGTGGCCAGCGCTTCCTTGCCGGCCTCGCCCGCGTTGGTCAGCGCCGCGATGGCGCCGTCGGTGTCGCCCGCCTCCAGCAGTGCTTCGCCCTTGCGCTTCCAGGCGTCGGCCAGCTCGGCCGCGGCGCCTTCGCCCGCGTTCACCAGCGCGGAGATCGCTCCGTCGGTGTCCCCTGCCTCCAGCAGGCTCTGGCCCTTCTGTTTCCAGGCGTCCGCCAGATCTGCCGCGCCGTCCGCGCCCGCATTGGTCAGGGCCTCAATGGCCTCGTCATACTTGCCTTCGTCCAGCAGGGCCCGGCCCTTATCCAGCCAGGCGGCCCGCAGGTTGGCCATGGCCTGGCCCTGGGCTTCGGCATAGGCTTCGATGGCCGCATCCAGTCCGGTGAGGTCGATGTCCGCGGAGGGCTGGCCATCCTCGCCCGCCTGCACCTTCGCGATCTCCTCCGCGCTGTCCTCGCCCGCCTGGGCGAAGGCCGCCACGGCTTCCTCCAGATTGCCGGCCTGAGCCAGGGCAACGCCCTTCAGGTGCCAGGCGCGCTGAAGGCTCGCGCTGGCGCTTTCACCCGCCTCGGTGAAGGCCGCGATGGCTTCGTCATACATGCCCTTGGCCAGCAGGGTCTCACCCTTGGCCGTCCAGGCTTCCACCAGCAGCTCCGCGCCGCCCTGACCTGCCTGCTGCAGGGCGGTGATGGCCTCGTCCACCTGACCCAGGCTGAACAGCGCCGTGCCCTTGGCTAAGAAGGC
This sequence comes from Clostridia bacterium, assembly GCA_017534885.1. GTDB lineage: Bacteria > Bacillota > Clostridia > Christensenellales > Aristaeellaceae > RUG11272. Next base: position 39,367 of record JAFXVR010000054.1, read on the forward strand.
CGCCTCGATCTGCTCCTGCACCCCCGCCTGACGGTAGGCCGCGATGGCCCCGTCATGGTCGCCGGCGGCCAGCAGCGCGCTGCCCTTGCTGATATAAGCGCTGTTGATCTCGTCCTCATGGCCCTCACCCGCCTTGCCCCAGGCGGTGATGGCCTCGTCATAGCTGCCCGCGCCGGCCAGCGCCGCAGCCTTGGCGGCCCAGGCGGCCAGTACCTTGTCCGCGGCTTCGTCTCCCGCCTCGGCATAGGCCGCGATGGCCTCGTCATACTTGCCTTCGCTCAGCAGGGCGTCGCCCTTGCTGCCCTGTGCGCCCGCCAGATCCGCCGCCGCGTCTTCACCCGCCAGGCGGAAGGCCGCGATGGCCTCGTCATACTTGCCCTCGCCCAGCAGCGCCTGACCCTTGGCCAGATAAGCCGCCTGCGTCAGGACCGCGCTGTTTTCGCCCGCCTGCGCAAAGGCGGTGACGGCCTCGTCGTAGCTCCCGGCCTGCAGCAGGGACTGACCCTTGGCCGCCCAGGCCGCTTCCGCCATGGACGCGCCTTCCGCGCCGCCCTGGGCGAAGGCCGCGATGGCCTCGTCGTATTTATTTTCACCCATCAGCGCCTGACCCTTGATGCGCCAGGCCGCCTCCAGGTCGCCCGCGGCGGCTTCGCCGCCCTTGCTCAGGGCACTGATCGCCTCATCCGTCTTGCCCTCGGCCAGCAGCGCCAGACCCTTTTCCCGGCTGGCCCGCTCCGCGCCCTCGGTGTTGCCCGCGGTGGTGTAGGCCGCGATGGCGTCATCCGCCTTGCCTTCGGCCAGCAGCGCATCGCCCTTGGCCGTCCAGGCGGCCTGCAGGGTCTCCGCCCCGGCCTCGCCCGCGTTGGCCAGCGCCGCGATGGCGTCGTCGATGCTGCCGCCTTCCAGCAGCGCCTTGCCCTTGCTGAGCCAGGCCGCCTGCAAGTGCGCCGCGGCGCGCTCGCCCGCCTGCTCAAAGGCCGCGATGGCGCTGTCGTGGTCGCCCGCCGCCAGCAGGGCCTCGCCCTTCAGGTTCCAGGCATCCTCCATCTGGGTGCCCACTGTTTCCCCGGCCTCGGTGAAGGCCGCAATGGCGCCCTCGTAATCCCCCGCAGCCAGCAGGGCCGCGCCCTTCTGCTGGAAAGCTTTGCGCAGCGCCGGTTTGGCCGCCTCGCCGCCCTCCTTCAGGAAGTCCAGCGCCTGATCGTAATCTCCCGCGGCCAGCAGTTCTTCACCCTTGAGCCGCTTCGCCTCAGTCAGCGCCGCCGCGCCGGTCTCCCCGGCGGAGGTCAGGGCCTCGATGGCCGCATCGTAATCGCCGGATGCCGTCAGCGCCTCGCCCTTGCCCAGCCAGGCCGCTGAAAGGTCTTCCGCCGCGTCCGCGCCCGCCTTGCCGAGGGCCTCGATGGCCGCGTCAAAGTCCGCCGCCTCCAGCAGGGTCTTGCCCTTGCCGTGCCAGGCGGCGTTCAGGCTGTCCGCCGCGTCCTCGCCCGCCAGGTTCAGCGCCTCGATCGCGCCGTCCCAGTCGGAGCCTTCCAGCAGCGCCTTGCCCTTGGCCAGGTAGGCGGAAGCCACCTCCGCCGCGCTGCCCTCCCCGGACAGGCCTAAGGCTTCGATGGCCGCGTCGTACTGACCCTCCGCCAGTAGCGCCTTGCCCTTGGCCAGGTAGGCTGAAGCGACTTCCGCCGCGCTGCCCTCCCCGGACAGGCCTAAGGCTTCGATGGCCGCGTCGTACTGGCCCTCCGCCAGCAGCGCCTTGCCCTTGGCCAGGTAGGCTGAGGCGACCTCCGCCGCGCTGCCCTCCCCGGACAGGCCCAGAGCTTCGATGGCCGCGTCATACTGGCCCTCTGCCAGCAGCGCCTTGCCCTTGGCCAGGTAGGAGGCCTGCACCCTGTCGGTCAGTCCGGCCTGCTCGAAGGCGGTCACGGCCTCGTCATAGGAGCCGGCTTTCAGCAGGCTTTCGCCCTTGGCCGCGTATGTATCCCCGATGCGGGCCTGCGCGTCCTTGAAGCCGCCCAGGTCGCTGAAGACCCCCGCCGCCTGGTCATACTGCCCCTCAGCCAGCAGCTTTTCCGCTTCGTTGTAGCGCATGTTGGGCACGATCACCTTCCAGATGACCAAACCCAAAGCAACCACCAGCACAAGCGCCAGCACCGCAATCCACTTTTTCTTCATACCAACGGACCTCCCGACTCCCGCGGCTCAGCCCCGGGCTGATTCGGACCTTTGATCTGAACCCATAAAAGGGCACAAATTCTCATCTATCATTTTAATGCGAATCCCGTTGATTGTCAAGGAAGAATCGACAAGACGGGTGAAGGGAAAAACGGAAAAAACAGTTCTTCCGCAGAAAATGCAGCGTTCGCATTGGAGTATCGAGAATTCTCTGCATTGGTCTCTTGATGTGAAGTTTGCAGAAGACAGCGCTCACGTCCGCCTTGGCAATGCCGCCGTTGTTCTCAACACTTTCCGCAAGCTCGTGACGCAGCTCCTCAAAGCTGACACATCCTTCAAAGTCAGCGTTCAGTCGAAACTCCTTCGCTGCGCCTGGGATTTCAATTATGCCCTCAGCGTCCTGAGTGACTGCACCTTCCCTGCGGGTTTGGGTCCGGGGGCTGGTCCGTAAGCGATTGCCCCCCGTCCCGCGCCGGCCGCTATTGAAAAATGTACCCATCTCGTGTATAATCATGGAGAAAACAGACGCATGGGAATGATGGACGGGCATAAAAGGCCTTTTGGCCGAAGAGAGCGGGGGTGAATCCAAAGTGGCTGAGCTTGCCCGGGATGATCATGTCATCAAAGGGAAGATCCTGACCGCGGGGCGCGGCGCCGTCGCGTATTCATATCAGGCCGTTGAGGTGACGGAGCTTTTCATGGAGCTGCACAGCGAGATGGACCGGCTGGGCTATATCGGTCGGCTGCGCACCATCCCCCACTATGGAACGCTCAGGGTCAGGGCAAATCTCGACCACAGCCGCTACGATTACGTCTGCCAGTAAATCTACCTTCACAACCTGGCTAAAAAGGTCATGAAGGGCGATCGGATGCTGCATTCTTACAACAATGATTCGGATGTCAAAAGGCCGCTTTCATGAACTGAGCCACGACTGGTTGTGGAAGACAGCGGAAATCACCACAACCAGTCGTGGCTCTAAGGTTGAAATCGCCCTTTTGTCACCCTTACCAACAATCAGATTCATTTGGACGCTGACACCTGTTTCTCCGTTCTTGACGCCGTTGAAATCCTGGCCCTCGCCACCAATATCGGCCAGTTCCGGAACACCTTTGCCGCGTCGCAGGCGGCAGTGCGCCTGTGCGGAGCGTCTGAACGCTATGGTGAAAGCCTGTATTTCGCCGTGGATGATGAGCGGTACCGCACGGCCGTGGATGAGGCGGTGCAAAAGCAGTCGGACGGACACTTCTGCGTGATCAACGCGCTGATCCTCCTGGAACGGTGCGATCACTCCCTGCCCTCGGTCAGGGCGGCCAGAGAGCTGCTCTTCATGTACCTGGGCGGGGAAACAGTGATCCCCCAGGAAAAGAAGGATTCCATCCTCTACCTGTTCAGACAGATCAGGGATATCACCTATCTCCAGAGCGATCTGCCCTGCGCGGCCGTCCCCATGCGGATCATGAGCGACAGCCAGTCCATCGCCTCTCTGCTGCGGCAATTGTTCTCCCTCTATAACAACGCCTCCGTCGCCCTGCAGATGATCTCCGCCCTCAAAAAGCTGCTGGATGACGCTCTGTACTGCGATCCCGCGGTCGTGATCCGCAACGAGGTGATCATCCGGAAGATGATCCGCAGCGCGGAAGGCGAGGCACATCAGCAGCAGGACTGGGAGTCCCTGATTCTTTCGGCTGATTCGGCGTTCAACCGGACTTACACCAGCATCAGGTTCCCCACGGACGGCGTATGCCTGAAGCTGACCTGTCCGGATCGAGCCGCCGCCGAACAGCTTGAAAAGAAGATCAGGCGCATCAGGGGCTGCTTCGTGGCTGCTTATTCCCGCGCACACGGCATAACAACCCTGCTGGTCGGCCTGAGCAAAAAGCATTCAGGCAAAGCGGCGGCAGCTTTCCGCGTTCTGAAGCTTGTGGCAAACGAGAGCGGAAAAACCGCCCGGGAGGACAGCCCCCACCTTCTGCTGGCGGCGAAGTTCTTCCTGCATTACCTGTTGGCGGAAAGCAGCGTCAACATCAATCCGTATGAGCGTCACGGCGAGTGCCTGTTCGCGGCGCGCGGCCATGTCCGGCGGACGGCTGAGCTGAAAAAGCGGATTGACTGCATGCGGGACAACCCGGATCAGAAGCACGAGGCCGAGGTCATCCTCTCCTACCTGTGCAATGACAGGAAGGATGATCTGTGCATTGTCATTCCGTCCAGCATTGTGGCCGGTGATCCGGAAAGCGGAGTGCAGCTGGCGGAGTTTGACGGCATGCTGGTGTACCCGAATCGCGCGGATTCGCAGGTTGTGTTCTTTGAATCGAAGAATCGCAGCTTTAAGCCGTCACGCGCCAGGAGAGCCCTCATCAGGAAATTCACGGCGCTGGCCATCCCGTGCGAGGAAGGGAGAATCATCACGAAGGAAAAGGACGCCTGGTGCCATTATACCGTGCGCAGGCAAAACAGCGGCTGCCCCTCCGTGGCCCACAAAACGCCAGCGGATAAGCGGCCGGAATAAGCGGCTGACACAGCCGGCGCGAGACAGAACAACATGAAGCCAGCCCCGGAACGGGCAGCTTGGCATGATGATACGGAGGAGTTACAGGGATGAAAGATTCTCAGATATCGAAAAATGGCGTGCTGAAGAAGTACCGTGGCCATGGCGGACATGCGATCCTACCGGACGGCGTAACCAGTATTGGCGAAGATGCTTTTCGCTGCTGCACCGGCCTGACAGGCGTCACGATCCCGAACAGCGTCACCAGCATTGGCAGACATGCTTTCGAGAACTGTACACGCCTGACCAGCATCACCATCCCGGACAGCGTCACCAGCATTGGTGAATTTGCGTTCTATTACTGTACGGGTCTGACGGGCGTCACCATCCCGAGCAGTGTCACCAGTATCGGCAGCGGCGCTTTCTATTGCTGCGCCGGCTTGACCAACATCACGATCCCGGGCAGCGTCACCAGCATTAGCGACTATGCTTTCTCCGGCAGCGCCGGCCTGACCGTCCTTGCCATCCCGGACAGCGTCACCAGCATTGGCAGCTATGCTTTCTCTGGCTGCGCTGGCCTGACCTCCATCATCCTCCCGGGCAGCGTTACCAGCATTGGCGACTATGCTTTCGAAAACTGCGCCGGTCTGACCGGTATCGCCCTCCCGGACAGCGTCACCGGCATAGGCAAGCATGCTTTCGAGGGCTGCACTGGTCTGACCAGCATCATCATCCCGAATCGTGTGACAAGCATTGGCGATGGCACTTTCCAGAATTGCACCAGTTTGACCAGTATCACCCTCCCGGACAGCGTCACCAGCATTGGCAGCTATGCTTTCTCCGGCTGCACCGGCCTAACTGTCCTCACCCTCCCGGACAGCGTCACCAGCATTGGCGACAGCGCTTTCGAGAACTGCGCTAGCCTCGCCGCCATCACCATACCGGACAGCGTAACCGACATGGGCGATGATGCTTTCTCTGGCTGCCAATCTCTCCAAACCATTCCCATTTCAAGAAAGCCCCTGCCCTGACTCTGCCTCCCCCCTGTCCCCCTCAAATTCCCTCTTGCAATCCCCGCTCATCTGTGCTATACTTCCCTTGCTTCCACGGAAGAGATGGGGTTGTAGCTCAGTTGGTTAGAGCGTCACGTTGACATCGTGGAGGTCGGAGGTTCGAGACCTCTCAACCCCACTTTCCGACCACCCTGACCCGATACGGGATCAGGGTGGTTACTTTTTGTCCGGAAAGCCGCTGTTCATAAGGGTTTCTCGATTGTTCACGTAGGCTCACACTTCTCCGGATTCACGCCCGGATGGGTGATTTTTTCGTTTTGGAGGACTATGGGCCTACGGGAAGGCCCTTTCCCGTAGGCTTGAAGGGGTTTCCCGTAGGCTTATAACGGCTTCCCGTAGGCTTATAAGGGCTTTCCCGTAGGCTTATAGAGACTTCCCCGTAGGCTTATAGAACCTTCCCCGTAGGCCTATAAGGCCGCCACCATAGAAAAAGGGCGGTCAAGCCGCCCGAAAAACATAGCCCGAAATCACCCTATCCTGGTCGTGATCTTGTTTTCTCCCAGAAAAGTGAACTCAATCGTCCCGTCCGCTGAAACGACAGCCTGCTTCACCAGTAGGCTCCAGGTCTGATCTTCCCAGCGCTCCAGCACCAGGGGCTGCTTCAGCATATCCTCGATGAAACGCTTTACCGCCTGGCAGCGGGCAAGGCGTTCCCGACGCTCGGCCTGCAGCTTTTCCAGCCGCGCCTCCGCTTTTCGGTAGCGCTCATCGTATTCATCTGTGGTCTTTGTGAACCCCTCCAGATTCTCCCCTGTTGCATTGTGGCTATGGATGAAGGCGCTGTTCAGCGCGACCACTGTCTCCATTTCCTTCTGCAGGGCGCTGATCTTCTCATCCAGCGCGGCTGTATCAGCCAGCATATCCGCCAGCATCCGGCAGTCCGCGGCGATGTGCTTCCTGTCGGCCATCAGCAGATTGCAGGCCTTCAGGAACTGGGTCTTGATGGTTTTCTCATCAATGGTGGGGGGTGGTGCAGCGTTTCTGGCCTTTGTCATACTTCTTATTGCAGCGCCAGACGATTCTGCGGTATGGATCGTTGGAGTGCCAGATCTTCTGCCCGTAAAACCCGCCGCAGTCACCGCAGATGATCCGGGAGGCGAGAATGCTGCTGCCGCTGTACCCTCTGCCGATGGCCTTCCGCCGCGCCAGCTCAGCCTGTACCCGCTCAAAGTCCTCCGGCGGGATAATGGCCTCATGATTCCCGGTGACATAATACTGTGGCACCTCGCCCTCGTTCACCTTGTGCTTTTTTGTCAGATAATCCACAGTGAAGGTCTTCTGCAGCAGGGCATCGCCCTTGTACTTCTCGTTCTGGAGGATACTGAGCACGGTGGAATCCTGCCATTTCTTTTTCTTCATGGGCGAGGGAATGCCCTTCTCTTCCAGCATGTGGCTGATGCCGATGGGCGTCATACCTTCCATAAAGCTTCGGTAGATCAGGCGGACAGTCTCCGCTTCCCGGGGGTTGATCACAAGCCCTCCGTCCTTACCACGGTCGTATCCCAGGAAGGAGCTGTAGGCAACCGAAACCTTGCCGTCCGCCATCCGCTTGCGATGCCCCCAGATAACGTTCTCCGAAATGCTCCGGCTTTCCTCCTGGGCTAAAGAAGACATGATGGTGATCAGCAGCTCGCCCTTGCCATCGAAGGTCCAGATGTTCTCTTTTTCAAAATAGCATTCGACTCCGTGATCCTTCAGTTTCCGGATGGTGGTCAGGGAATCGACGGTATTTCGGGCGAAACGGCTGACGCTCTTGGTTACGATCAGGTCAATGCGTCCGGTCAGAGCGTCCTCGACCATTTCGTTGAAGCCGTCCCGGTGCTTTGTGGTCACGGCGCTGATGCCCTCGTCGGTGTACACCTTGACGAAGATCCAGTCAGCGTGGGACTGGATGTACTGTGTGTAATAGTCAACCTGGGCTTCGTAGCTTGTGGACTGCTCATCACTGTCCGTTGAGACGCGGGCGTACCCGGCTACCCGGCGCCTTGCCAGTGAAGATATCGGGGTAGTGGTGTACCTGTTGATTTTTGCCGGGATTGCCGTAACTGTTTTAGCCATGGTACCTCCCCATAATGTCAAGTAGGATTTGTAGTGTTGATGCGGGTTTCCAAGGGTTGTCTGCATCCGGAAGAGCCGCTACGGCAGCCCACCTCCCGTGTCCGCCAGGGTCATCGTGCAAGCGAGCCATGTCTCTTTCTGGCGTTTTCCGCCGCTTTCGCTCTCATCTCCGGTGTCCAGCTGTCCCGCCGGGAATGGTCCTGCCATTCGATGGCGCGAATACTGCCGTCGAGCATATGCATTTCGATGGTGTTCGGGCCGGCGGCCACCATGTAATCCACCCGGTTGCGAAAAACATCCGGCAGCCAGGTGTCAATCCCCAGGGATGCCATGATCGCGGCCTTCATGGCTTCCTCTGGGATTTTCTTGCTCTGGCAGAAGGCTTTTCCCTCGCTACAGTAGGTGGGGCAGATCCATCCCCGTTGGCCTTTCTTCAGCGTTCGCCGGTAGTTGCGTCCGCAGTTCGGACAGCGGATCATGCCGGTGAACTCACTGGTCTGCCCCTTTGGCCTGCTGGCGTTTATCTCCGCGATGGCTTCCAGCCGTTCCTGCACCCTGGCAAAAGTCTCCGGGTCGATGAGGGCGGGATGGCTTTCGGTCACATAGTACTGCGGAAGCTCACCGCGGTTGGGGACTTTCTTTTTCTCCAAATGGTTGTTGATGAAGGTTTTCTGCAGGAGCGCGTTGCCCAGGTATTTTTCGTTTGAAAGCATATCCCGAAGGCGTGCCGTTTGCCACTTCCCGCCCAGTACCCCGTGGCACCCGGAGCGGTTCAGCCATCGGGCCACTGAGTTGAGCGACTGGCCTTCAGCAACGCGCCGGAAGACCTCTTGAGCGATCGGCCCTTCCACCGGGTCGATCTCAACGCCGGTCTCCTTGCTGATCCTGTAGCCAAACAGGATGCGCCAGCACATCAGCTCACCTCGCTCATATCCCTTACGGATGCGCCATTTCTGATTGTCGCTGGAAGACCTGCTTTCCTCCTGCGCATAGGATGCCAGAATGGTCAGCATCAGTTCCCCATCGGCGCTCATGGTATGAATCCGCTGTTCCTCGAAATATACGTCGATGCCGATCCCTTTGAGTTCACGCACCGTTTCCAGCAGGGTGACGGTGTTCCGGGCGAAGCGGGAGATGGACTTCGTCAGGATCATATCCACGCTGCCTTTCCGGCAATCGGCCAGTAGCCGCTGGAACTCCGGTCTTTCTTTCTTCGTGCCCGTAAAGGCTTCGTCAGCATACGGTATTCGTTATCGGTAATCAGCCCCTTGTCCAGCATCACATGGCCCTGAGTGACAGCAGAGATATAGCGGATCAGATCAACATCGCTCATGTGGAGCCACCGCCTTTGCGGGACGCGTAAAAGCAGGCGCGGGAGCAGTAAGTTCTCGGCTTGCGGGAGTGAAATTCCTTCCCGCATTTCGGACATACATAGCGATGATCCACTATCCTTTCCGGATGCTCAGTCCACCACCGGACGCGACAGGCATCGGAGCAGAAGCGACGATTCCGCCGGACAATATCCTGCCGGAGCAGTTGATGGCACTGTTCACAACGCTGAACCGGAGACTCCGCTTCTTTGACGCGCTTGAAGAACATTTTGACAGAACCGAGGCTGATCCCGGTTTCATCCGCTATCGCCTGATAGGACAGGCCTGCGGTGCGCAGTTCGGATATACGCTGTTTTTCCTGATTGGTCATGTTGACGTCCACCTCCGAATTCTGGGGGGTATGAATCGTCTCCCGGTCTCTTACAGAGAAAAGCAGCCCGTTTTGACGAAAAATGACAGAAAAAATGCCGCCAGCGTAATGATATGCTCCCCCTGAAGTAGACACTGGAAAAACTCAAACCAGTGGACTTCGGGGGGAGTATTTGTGTCGAGGAAAGCGAAGTACACAGTAGAAGCCAAGGTAAGAGCAGCGGAACGATACCTGCGAGGGGAAGCAAGTGCAGCAGGGATAGCGGCAGAAATGGAGATGGGGAAAA
>JAFXVR010000055.1 GCA_017534885.1 Clostridia bacterium
AGGGTGACAAAAGGGCGCTTCCAACCTTAGAGCCACGACTGGTTGTGGTGATTTCCGCTGTCTTCCACAACCAGTCGTGGCTTGGTTCAGGAAAGCGCCCTTTTGACATCCGAATTATCTCTTGTCCCGGTCGATCAGCTCCAGCACGATCGTCGCCAGCAGCGCGTAGACCAGCGCGAAGAAGGCCAGCATGAGCCAGTTGCCGATGACGTTCTCGAGGGTCAGGGCGTACTCCTCCTTGTAGGCCGCCTCAGCGGTGCGCGCCTGCACGTAATCCTTGATGTTCTGCTCGCCGACGAGCTCAAACAGCTCGCCGATGGTGCATCTGAAGGCGAAGGCGCGGTCGTTCCAGGCGTCCAGGACCGGGCTGTTCTTCAGGAAGTCCCGCACCTGGCCGAGGGTCACCGGCGCGGTAGCGGCTTCATCCCGGTGCTGTTCCACCAGCTCGTCCGCCCGGAGGGTGTCAAGGGCCTCGCCCACGGTGAAGTTCACGCTGAGGGGCTGATCCAGCAGCTCCGGGCTCCCCATCGACAGCAGCAGGTTCAGCGCCTGATCGATGGTCAGCCCTCCGGTCAGCTCCGTCTGCCGCCATTGGGCAAGGGCGTCATTGCCGGAGAGGAGGGTCAGGAGCTCCCGGGGGGTGATGCTGCCGGCGACGACCCGGTCGCGCAGGTGGATGCTCTCCCCGGCGCTTTCCAGCAGCCCGGCGATCTCGCCCACCGTGAAGCCCGGCAGAATCTGCATGTCGTCGCGGGCGGCCAGGGCGGGATTGTCCGCCAGCTGCCGGAGCTCGCCGATGGTGACGCTGCCGCCGACCTCCGTGTCCCGCATGCCCTCAAGGGTCTTCCAGCCGGTGGCCATGGGCCGCTCGTTGTAGCCCGACTGGGCCGCGATGACCCGGATGCCATAGCTGGAGATGGTGAAATTGGACAGCGACTGGCTCCACTCGGGCAGGGGGATCAGCCCGCCGGAGAAAACCAGCTGGAAGATCAGCACAAAGGGCATGACCGTCATGGCGCCGGTGGTGGTGTGGGAAAGGCTGGAGATCAGCAGGCTCATCATGTCCGACGCATAGGAGATCAGCAGCATGCTGATGCCCAGGTCGATGGCGATGAAGGGGCCGATGAAGCCCTCCCGCAGCATGCTGATGCCCATGGTGTTGAGCACAAAGAGGGTCAGCACGGTCTGGGCGGCGCAGAGCAGGAACTGGTAGATCATGTGGGCCGCCACATAGGAGGAGATGTGCAGACCGGAGCGGTGCTCGCGCTTGATGATGGGGCGCTCCCGGCACACGGACTGGATCGAGTTGAAGCAGCCGTTCCAGATGGCTACGCAGGCTAAGGCGAAGCCGCCGATGAGGCTGCCCTCCATGGTCACGAAGAACTGCTTGCGGATGACCATGGCCACCAGCGCCGCGATGACGGCGGCCATGGGCAGCACCTTCCAGTCGTTCTGGTTGATGAAGAAGCGGAACTGCTTGCCCAGGTAAATCGGGATCTGGCTGAGTCGGCCGCGGTGGCGGATGCGGCGGCTGTGCGGGGTCTTGCCTTCAAACTGATCAGCCATGCTGCACCTCCGCGTACTTCAGGATGAATTCATCGGCTCTGCCCTCGCCGCCCTCTTCCTCGCGGTTGATGGACTTGACGATCTCCTCCATCCGGTCCTTGCCGAAGAAGGCGCGCGCCTCTTCAATCGGCCCGAAGAAGGCCAGGCGGCCCGTGCGCTTGGCGTCCTTGGCCAGGACGATTACATCGTCAAACAGGTCGATGACGCGGTCGGGGGTGTGGGTGATGACGATGATGATCTTGCCCTGGTCGGCGATGTGCCGCAGCTGCTCAAACAGCTCCCGCGCCATGACGCCGTCCAGGCCGGAGTCCGGCTCGTCCAGGATGAAGAGGGAGGGATTCGAGATGAATTCCATGGCGATGGACAGGCGCTTGCGCTGGCCGCCGGAGAGCTTGTCCACCAGGTTGTTCTGCACGGGCGTCAGGCCGAAGATCTTCATGACCTCCTCGACCCGGTTCCGGCGGTCGGCGGCGGAAAAGTCCTGCGATAGCCGCAGGGAGGCCGCGTCCAGCAGGGTGCGCAGCACGGAGTCCGAGCCCCGCATCAGGTCGGCCTGGGGCACAAAGCCGATCTCGTACTGCATCTCCTTATAGTTCCTGTACATGTTGCGGCCGTTGAGCACCACCTCGGCCTTGGCCTTCTCATAGCCGTTGACCGCGTTGAGGTAGGTGGTCTTGCCCGCGCCCGAGCCGCCCAGCAGCAGCACCATGTGCCCGGGCTTGATGTACATGTGGATGTCCCGCAGCAGGTACTTCTTTTTGAAGAATTCCGTGGCGGTGCGCTCCTCCAGGTTGACGGTCAGGCCGTTCTCCATGGCGGAGATGTGCGCGCCGGAGAAGAAGTTGGCCGCCTCGCTCTGAATCTCCTGCACCGTCCACCGGGGCTGATAGACGCTCAGCCAGCCCCAGATCATGTTGGGGATCCAGTCCGTGGCCATGCACAGCAGAATCCAGCACTTTTTGACCCCGAAGACCTCGATCAGGCCCAGGTACACCCGGATGTTGTAAATCAGGTAGATGAGCCCCAGCAGAATTTCCGCGATGCCCAGGAAGAGCGTCAGGTTGCTCTCCGTATCCAGGAAGCCGACCGCGATGTTGATGGGGATCATGAGGCCGTCCACCACCGACAGGGTCCGGCCCTCCGGCTCCCGGCCCGCGCACACGCTCAGCTTGTACGTCCGCGCCACGGGCACCAGCGCCCACCAGCCCTCCACGCCGCACTTGCGGAAGATGCCCCAGAGGCCCGCAATGCCCAGCGCCGCGATCACGCAGCGCCCGAGGCTCGCGTTCGTCCCCAGCAGCAGGTAGCTGAGGCTGTTCAATACCTGCATATGTTCCCTTCCCTTCCGTACACGTCTGTCAGGGCTGCGCAAGCCCCTTGCTGAGGGTATTGTAGCACTTTTGGCGGGGATGCGCAAGGTGAGCGGTTAGCTTTGATTCGGATGTCAAAAGGCCGCTTTCATGAACTGAGCCACGACTGGTTGTGGAAGACAGCGGAAATCACCACAACCAGTCGTGGCTCTAAGGTTGAAAGCGCCCTTTTGTCACCCTCAACAGCTTTCAGCTGTTAGCGGACATGAGGTTGAAGGCTGGAGGTTGAAGTGACAGCCCACCGGTAAAAGCTCTCTTGCGCATCCCCGCAAACAATGCTACAATAAGCGGGACAACGGAAAGGAGGGCCCGGGTGTGACAGAACTGGAAATGAGCCTGCTGGATCTTTTGCAGGAGGACTGCCGGCTGCCGCTGGAAAAGCTGGCGGTGATGACGGGGGTCAGCATAGAGGAGTGCGCCGCGGCCATTGAGCGACTGGAAAAGGATCGCGTGATCCTGCGGTACGCGCCGACCATCAACTGGGACAAGACGGGCCGGGAGCGGGTGGAGGCCATGATCGAGGTGCGGGTGATGCCGCAGCGGGACATGGGCTTTGACGCGGTGGCCAAGCGCGTTTATCACTTCCCCGAGGTGCGCAGCGTGTACCTGATGAGCGGCGGGTACGATCTGCTGGTGCTGGTGGAGACCAAGACCCTGCGGGAGCTGGCCATGTTTGTGTCCGAGAAGCTCTCGCCCCTGGAGGCGGTCACGGGCACGGCCACCAGCTTTGTGCTCAAGCGCTATAAGGAGGACGGCGTGGTGTTTGAGGAAACGCCCTCCGACAGACGGCTGGTGGTGTCCCCATGAATTATGAGCGCTACCTGAACCCGGCCATCGCCGCCGTGCCGCCCAGCGGGATCCGCCGCTTTTTCGACCTGGCCAGCACCATGCGCGAGGTCATTTCCTTAGGCGTGGGCGAGCCGGACTTCGTCACCCCCTACCACATCCGCAACGCGGCCATCAACTCCATCCTGAACGGGGAGACCTCCTACACCGCCAACCGGGGCCTGCCGGAGCTGCGGAAGGAATTCAGCCTCTACCTGAAAGACCGCTTCGGCCTGGACTACGATCCGGCGGAGGAGATCGTGGTGACCGTGGGCGCCAGCGAGGCCATCGACATCGCCCTGCGGGCCATCGTGTCCGCCGGGGATGAGGTGCTGGTGCCCGAGCCCAGCTATGTCAGCTATTCGCCCTCGGTCGTCTTTGCGGGCGGCCGGCCTGTGGGCATCCGCACCTTGGAGGAGAACCGCTTCCGGCTGAAGGCGGAGGACGTGCGCGCCGCCATCACCCCCCGCACCAAGGCGCTGATCCTGCCCTATCCCAACAACCCCACCGGCGCGGTCATGGAGCGGGAAGATCTGCTGGCCATCGCGGAGGTGGTGCGGGAGACGGGCATCCTGGTGCTCAGCGACGAGATCTACGCCGAGCTGACCTACGGCGGGCTGAGGCACACCAGTTTCGCCACCCTGCCGGGCATGTGGGACTACACGCTGACCTTCAACTGCATGAGCAAGGCTTTTGCCATGACCGGCTGGCGGGTGGGCTGCCTCTGCGGGCCGGCCCAGCTGGTGAGCGTGATGAACAAGATTCACCAGTACGCCATCCTCTGCGCGCCGCGCCAGGGCCAGGCCGCCGCGGTGGAAGCCCTGCGCGCCGGGCGGGAGAACGGCTATGAGGACGTGGTGACCATGCGCGCCAGCTATGACCGCCGCCGCCGGCTGCTGGTGGACGGCTTCAACCGCATGGGCCTGCACTGCTTCGAGCCCCTGGGCACCTTTTACGCCTTCCCCTCCATCCGCTCCACCGGGCTGACCAGCGAGGAATTCTGCCAGCGCCTGCTGGAGGAAAAGCACGTGGCCTGCGTGCCCGGCACCGCCTTCGCCCCCTGCGGTGAGGGGCATATCCGCTGCTCCTACGCCACGGGCATCGACAAGCTGAACATCGCCCTCCAGCGCATGGAGGAGTTTATCCGGACACTTTGATTGATGGGGAGGTGAGCCCATGCGGCTGACCCGCCTGCTTTTGCTGCTCCTGGCCGTCCTCTGTCTGCTGGCCGCCTGCGCCTTCGCCGAGGAGGAGGATGAGCTGTCCATTGAGGACAACGCGCCGCCGGACACGCTCATCACCCGCGACCCGAACATGACGCCCCGGCCCCGGCGCACCGCCGAGCCTGTGGTCACCCCCACCCCGGCCCCAGCTTTTTACGAGACCGACGGCACGATCCTGCTGACCCTGACCTTCGGCGGCGACCTCTGCCTGGGCGCTGATCCCCGGGAGGCGGACGCCTTTGAGCGGGAGCGGGAGCGCCAGCAGGGGAGCTACAGCTTTCCCCTGCGCAATCTGCGCGACATCTTCCGCCAGGACGACCTGACCGTCATCAGCCTGAAGACCTCCCTCACAGACGCGGCGGACATCCCCGAAAACCGCGCCGGCGGCCGGGTCTACCGCGCCGATCCCCGGTACGCCTCCGCCCTGTACGAGGCGGGGGTGGAGGTGGTGGTCACGGCCAACGATCACTCCCTGGACTTCGGGGAGGAGGGCCTCGCGGCCACCCAGGACGCCCTGCGCCGGGCCGGCCTGACGGTCTCCGCCGAGGGCCAGCTGGCCGTGTACACGGTCAAGAGCCTGCGCGTGGCCGTGCTGAGCTACAACGCGGTGGACCGCGCCGAGAGCGTGCTGCGCGTCCTGCCCGAGGACCTGGCCGTGGTGCGCTCCCTGAGCGATATCGCCGTGGTGTACTTCCACTGGGGCACGGAGCGCAGCTACCTGCCCGACGACAGCCAGATCGCCCTGGGCCGCCGCGCCGCCGAGTGCGGGGCTGACCTCGTGCTGGGCAGCCGCAGCACCCACATCAACCCCATCGAGGACTACCACGGCGCCTACATCGTCTATTCCATGGGCAGCCTGTCCTCCATCGCTCCCGAGAAGCCCGGCGACATGTCCGCCTTCCTCTTCCAGATCCGCTTCCGCTACTACCGCGGCGAGACCACCCGCATGGGCTTCCGCCTGATTCCTATCCGCATTGCCACCTCCACCGAACAGAACGACTACTGCCCCACCCCCCTGACCAAGGACACCGCCGTGGACAGCGTCATCACCACCCTCATGGCCAACGGCCAGCAGCTGGAGTTTGCGGTGAAGGAGTATCTGACGGAGTGGAGGTGAGCGGTTAGAGATGAGCTGTTAGCTGAGTTTGACAGCTGTTTGCCGTTGGCGGGCTTGATGCGCATGTCTGCAAGGGGCTCCCCCAGACCCCCTTGAAAGGCGCTCCTGCGGAGGGCCGGAGGAGAGCCGGGGCTTACCCGCTCCCTGAAAGGCGCCTTTCAACCTTCAACCTCTTCCCTTCAACCTTCAACCTATAGCAGCCTAACCAAGCTAACAGCTAAAAGCTAAAAGCTCTTTTCCAACACGCTCACAGGAGGTCATCATGCAAGAGCTCAGCAACGCCATCCTTCGCGATGGCATCGGCCTTGGCACGGACGTGGTCAAGGTGGACAGCTTTCTGAACCACCGCATCGACACCGGGCTGCTGACCCGCATGGGCGAGGCCGTCCGCGAGGCCTTCGCGGACGAGCAGGTGGACTGCGTGCTGACCGTGGAGGCCAGCGGCATCGCCCTGGCGCTGACCACCGCCCAGGCCTTCGGGAACGTGCCGGTGATCTTCGCAAAAAAGAGCGGGCACATCAACGTGGGCAGCGATGTGTACTCCGCCCGGGTCTATTCGTTTACGCATCAGAGGGAAAACCTGATCACCGTCAGCCGGCGGCACCTGCAGAAAGGCATGCGCGTGCTGATTGTGGACGACTTTCTGGCCAACGGCGAGGCCATGCGCGGTCTCACGGACATCCTGCGCCAGGCGGAGTGCGTGACGGTGGGCGCGGCGGTGGCCATCGAGAAGGGCTTCCAGCCCGGCGGTCAGAAGCTCCGGGAGGAGGGCCTGAAGGTGGTCGCCTTGGCCACGGTGGACGCCATCCGGGACGGGCAGATCATTCTCCGGGAGGCGTGAGGGACTCGGGCGGCAGCACGCTGAAGCGGGGCAGGCGGCCCTCCAGCACCTGCTGCAGGGTGCAGGCGTCCAGGTAGGCGGCGATCATCTCGTCCAGCCCGCGCCAGAAGGGCAGGGTGATACAGCCCGCGCAGCTCTCGCACAGGCTCTCCCCGTTCTCCTCCAGGCAGACGTTGGGCGCCAGGCTGCCCTCCATCACGGCCAGCACTTCGCCCACGCGGATCTCCGAGGCGCTCCGGGCCAGGCGGTAGCCGCCCTGATGCCCCCGGGAGCCCCGCAGCAGTCCGGCCTGGGTCAGGCCCAGGGAGAGCTGCTCTAAGTATTTCTTGGAGATATCCAGGCGCTCGGCCACATCCTTGAGGGAGACGCAGCCCTCGGCGTCGTGCTGGGCGATATCGGTGAGCATCCGCAGGGCGTAGCGCCCCTTGGTGGAAATTCTCATGGTGTTCCTCCCGCGCGGCGGAAAAGCCTTCAGCCGCCGTCCCTATTGTAGCATATTCGCGCCCTGTTTTCAAATCACCCGCTGAATTCAGGTGAATGGCCATGCCAAGAATCATTTTTGTGTCCGGGCCCTGCGGCAGCGGAAAGACCACCTTCTCCGACGCCTTTGCCCGCCGCCTTGTTCGGGAGAGCGGCCGGACGGTCTATGTGATCCACGGCGATGATTTCCACCGCGGCTTTGTGGAGCCGGAGGAGAAGCCGGACTTCTTCCCGGGCGGGGAGCCGGCGGACCGGGTGCAGTGGGAGGACATCCTCCGCTTCAACTGGGACTGCATCCTCGGCGCGGCGGACCGGGCGCTCCGGCAGGGGCTGGACGTGGTGATCGATTACGTGATCGAGGACGAGCTGCCCCGGGTGAAAGCGCTGGCGGACAGCCGCGGCGCCGCCCTGTATTACATTGTGCTGACCGCCGGGGCGGAGGAGATCGAGCGCCGCATCCGCGCCCGGGGCGACACCGACATGATCGAGCGGGCGCTTTTCCTCAAGCGCAAGCTGGAAGCCCTGCCCGAGAACCGGGGACACCTGCTGGACAACACCGGCAGAAGCCCCGCGGAGGAAGTCAGCGAAATCGCGCTGGAACAGTACGCAGTGACAGACGGGAGGCGGCCATGACCCATCCCCTGAGCGGCGCGGAAGCCGTCGAAAGATCCCTGCACAAGCGGTTCCGCAAGGAGCTCTGGGCGCCCTTTATCGCGGCCGTCAAGCGGTATGGGCTGGTGGAGGAGGGCGACCGCATCGCGGTATGCGTGTCCGGGGGCAAGGATTCGATGCTCCTGGCCAAGCTGATGCAGGAGCTGGAGCGCCACACCATCGTGCCCTTCGAGACGCGCTTTTTGGCCATGGATCCCGGCTACAGCCCGGAGAACCGCCGGAAGATCGAGGAGAACGCGGCCCTGCTGGGCGTTCCGCTGGTGATCCGGGAGACGGACATCTTCGCGGCGGCGGAAAAAGAGATCCACAGCCCCTGCTACGTCTGCGCCCGGATGCGCCGGGGCTGCCTGTACCGCTTCGCCCGGGAGCTGGGCTGCAACAAGATCGCCCTGGGCCACCACATGGACGATGTGATCGAGACCACCCTGATGGCCATGCTCTACGGCGGACAGCTGCAGGGCATGATGCCGAGGCTGAACAGCAAAAACTTCCCGGGCATGAAGCTGATCCGCCCTCTGTACTGCGTCCGCGAGCGGGACATCCAGGCCTGGTGCCGCTACAATGACCTGAGCTTTATCCGCTGCGCCTGCCGCATGACCGAGCACGCGGACGGCGGCGTAGAGGAACGCTCCCGCCGGGCCCGGGTCAAGCGCCTCATCGCCGACCTGGAAAAGGAAGACCGGGACGTGCCCATCCGCCTCTTCTCCAGCCTCCACAGCGTGCAGATCGACACCTTCCCCGGCTGGGTGACGGGCGGGGAGAGACATCTGATGAACGGGAAAGACGAAGAACCGTAATGGACGCCAGCATGTTTTCTCGGTTTCCGACAAAATATGCTGGTTTTTGTTGACATGTGTAATACGCCGAGTTATACTTGCGTTATGAAAACGATCATCGCTGGAACCCTGGTTGAATGGGATGAGGACAAAAACCGTCGCAACATGGAGAAGCATGGTATCAGTTTTCAGACGGCGGCTCTGGTATTTGCCGATGAGGAGCGGATTGAATACTACGACAGGCTGCACAGTCGGGATGAGGACAGGTATGTGGTTCTCGGACGTATCAACGGGATACTGTACGTCGTATATACGATGCGTGGTGAATTCTCAAGGCTGATTTCAGCCCGTATGGCCACCGCCGCAGAGAGGAGGGTTTACTATGAAGGATAACAAGATCGTCCGCACCGTCATCCTGCCCGGCCAGCAGCCAACGCCGGAGCAGATTCGTGAGATTGAGGCGGCTTCCATGAGGCCGGTCACACCGGACGAGGACGCGCCGGAACTCACGCTTGAACAATATGCCGAGATGGCACAGATTGCCCGCAGCCGCCGCAGGGAGCGGGTAAAGCCGGTTGTTGCCCTTCGTATTTCGCCTGACACGCTGGAAAAAGCAAAGGCAACCGGCAAGGGCTATACGGGCTTTCTCAGCCGTTTGCTCGACAACGCCATCAACGATCCGCAGCTCGTCGCCAAAAGCATGTAATCCCGCAAAGTCTTTTGAAGGAGGCGCCTGACCATGCCCTATCTCTTTGTCCACTTCCGCGAGCGCATATCCCCCGACGGGGAGCAGGTGTATTTCGGCCTGAGCCGGGACGGCTTCCGCTGGGAGGCGGTCAATGAGGGCCGGCCGGTGCTCTGGGCCTATCACGGGGATTACGGCGTGCGGGACATGACCATCGTGCGCAGCGTGTACGACGGCCGGGTGCACATCTTCGCCACCGACCTGAGCCTGAGCCTGGGCATGCGCAACCAGTACAAGGGCTCCTGGGCGGAAATCGGCCGGCACGGACGGCGCGACCTGGCCCACTGGGTTTCGGAGGACCTGGTGAACTGGTCGGAGCAGGAGCTCATCAGCCTGGGCGGGGAGCCCTTCGG
This sequence comes from Clostridia bacterium, assembly GCA_017534885.1. Classification (GTDB taxonomy): domain Bacteria; phylum Bacillota; class Clostridia; order Christensenellales; family Aristaeellaceae; genus RUG11272. Next base: position 9,969 of record JAFXVR010000055.1, read on the forward strand.
CTGCATGTGGGCGCCGGACGCGCTCTTCGACCGGGCCACGGGGGAATACCTGCTGCACTTCTCCGCCTCCAATGCGGCGGACGACTACCGCAGCAAGTGCATCTGGGTCAGCCGGACGAAGGACTTCAGCCATTTCAGCGCGCCGGAAAAGTGGTTCAGCCGGGAGGGCGGCGACGTGATCGACTCCGCGGCCTACGAGGAGGACGGGCGCTATTACCTCTTTGTGAAGAGCGTCCACGATCCCTTCGGCGTGATGCTGCTCCGCTCGGACAGCGCCGCCGGCCCCTGGGAGCGGGTGAAAGCCTTTGAAGAGAGCACCCTCGCCGATCAGGGTGAAAAGTACGAGGGCCCCACCGCCCTGCGCCTGCCCGACGGACGCTGGGTGCTGTTCATGGACTTCTTCGGCGTCTTCGGGCGCGGCCAGGGCTATGTGCCCTTTGTGGCGGACAGCCTGGCCTCCGGGGTCTTCCGCCGCTCCGACGCGGATTTCTCCTTCCCCTACAAATTCAAGCACGGCACGGTGCTGCCCATCTCTGAGGAGGAGTATGAGCGCCTCCGCCGGGCGGAATGGAAGGTGGACTGATGATAGCCAGTCAGCGCCCCCTGATCGGGGTGGTGGGCGGCGCGAACGTGGACATCGGCGGCGTGTCGGACGCGCCCCTGTCCGCGAAAGATTCGAACCCGGGCCGGGTGAGCCTCAGCATGGGCGGCGTGGGGCGGAACATCGCCCACAATCTCTGCCTCTTAGGCGCGGACGTGCGCCTGCTGACCGCCCTCGGAAATGACAGCTGGGCGGATCACCTGACGCGGCACTGCGCGGCGGTGGGGCTGATCCTGCTGGGCGAGCCCCGCATCCCCGGAGAGCGCACCGGCACCTACCTTTATATCGCGGACGCGGACGGCGACATGGCCCTCGCCATCAGCGACATGGGCGTGCTGGAGCGCCTGACCCCGGCCCGGGCGGAGGAATGCCTGACCGAGCTGAACGCCTGCGAGCTGGTGGCTCTGGACGCCAACCTGCGCCCCGACACCATCACCTTCCTCTGTGAAAGGGTGAAGCGCCCCCTGATGGCCGATCCGGTGTCCGTGACCAAGGCGCCGCGGCTGAAGCCCGTGCTGGGGCGGCTGCACACGCTGAAGCCCAACCGCCAGGAGGCGGAAGTCCTCTCCGGCGTGCCCATCCGCTCGGACGACGATCTGCCCCGGGCCGCCGAGCGCCTGCTGAACACCGGCCTGAAGCGGGTGATGATCAGCCTGGGCGCGCGCGGAATCTACGCCGCCGACGCCCATCAGGCCCTGCGGATCCCCGCCTGCCCCGCCCAAACCCTCAGCGCCACCGGCGCCGGCGACGCCATGATGGCCGCCCTCCTCATGGCCGAACACCTGGCCTGGCCCCTCGAGAAAGCCGCCCGCTACGCTGCCGCCGCCTCCGCCCTCGCCACCGAAACCCGCGAAACCATCAACCCCGCCCTGAGCCATCAGGCGGCGGTTGAACGTATGTAACAAGGAAGGAGTCCTTTCCATGCCCCTCAATGGAGAAACCCGCAAACGCATCCAGGCCGTCCTCGACCTCGCCGTCTCCAACCACGAGCTGGCCGGCGGCAATCTGCTGGTGCTGACCAACGGTTTCCAGACCTTCGCCGCCGATTCCGGCTGGGCGGACATCGAAAAGCGCGTGCCCGTCCGCCATGACAGCATCTTCCGCCTGTACAGCCAGACCAAGCCCATCACGGCGGCGGCGGTCGCCCTGCTGATGGAGCGCGGGGTCATCGACATCATGGATCCGGTGGAGCAGTACCTGCCGGGCTTCCGAGACCAGAAGGTGTGGACGGAGGACGGGCTGGTGCCGGTGAACCGCCCGGTCACCCTGAACGACCTGCTGAGCATGACTGCCGGCCTGACCTACCCCTGGGACACCCAGCCGGCCAGCCAGGTGGCGGAGCTCTTTGAGCGCGACCACGAGGAGATCCGCAAGGGCGGCGGCATGGACACCGTCAGCCTCTGCAACGCCCTGGGCCGGCTGCCCCTGTGCTTCCAGCCCGGGGAGCGCTACAACTACTCCACCTGCGCGGACGTGCTGGGCGCGGTGGTGGAGATCGCCGACGGACGGCCCTTCAGCCGCTTCCTGCGGGAGGAATTCTTTGAGCCCATGCGCATGAAGGACACCGGCTTTTACGTGCCCGCCGAAAAGCAGGACCGCTTTGTGACCTGCTACCGGCGCGTGCCCGGCGGCCTGGAGCCCTATCACGGCCTGCACCTGTGTGTGGGCGATTACACCCGGGAGCCGGCCTTTGCCTCCGGCGGCGCGGGCCTGGTCTCCACCCTGGATGACTACGCGGCCTTCGCCTCCATGCTGATGTCGGGCGGCCTGAGCCGCGGCCGCCGCATCCTCCGGGAGGCCACCGTGCGCTGGCTCACCTCGCCCCAGCTGCCCCAGCACCTGATTCCCACCATCTCCGGCGGCTCCCTGGCGGGCTTCTCCTACGGCAAGCTGATGCGCGTCTGCGTGAACCCCGGCCAGTACCCCGGCCTGGCCTCCCCCGGCGAGTACGGCTGGGACGGCTGGCTGGGCACCTATTTCGCCAACATTCCCGAGGAGGGCCTGACCATCCTCTTCTGCGAGAACACCGTCGACACCGGCACCTCCGCCGTGGTGCGGAAGATCCGGAATCTGATACTGGGGTAAAGGAAGGAACATGAAACCCCCGGACGGATGAAGGGATTGAGGCCTTCAGGAGTCCGGGGGTTTTGTGATGGGAATCAGCCGCAGCCTGCGCTCCGGGGATAAGGGCGGGGCTCATCGGTGAGGCCCAGGAGGTAGTCTGCAGAGGTCTGATAGATCAGGGCGAGCTGAATCAGCACTTCGATGGGGACTTGCCGCTGTCCGTTTTCATACTGGGAGTAGGTGTTCTGCCGGATGTGAAGGAGAGCGGCCAGCGCGGTTTGCGTCATATCGTGATCTTCCCGCAAATCCCGCAAGCGCATGGAGACTCCGCCTTTCCTTTCTGTGCTGGACTCATTATACAAATCACAGATTGAGATATTGCAAATTATCACAAAATGTGATATTCTTGACTGACCAGCATAAACCGTTGTACGGAAGAAAGGAAGATCAGAATGGAACAGGCTGTGGTGAATCTCATAAAAATGGCCGGACACGCATATGACGGGAAAAACTACAGGGATTGCGAGAATTACTGTAATCAAGTGATCGCGCAGGAGTTCGACTTCGCGTATGCGTGGAAGCTGAAAGCGATGGCGGTCAACATGCTGTCAACGCCGCAGAATCCGAGGCTCTCGGAGGTATACACATGTCTGTTGAATTATGTAAACATGTCTGCGGCTAATAAACGGGAGGAAGCCGAGAAAAAAGCTGTTCAAATACTGGCTGACTCTTATACCGGTGAAATGGAGATGCATCTCGCCCAGTTGACGGCTGGCCGTCCCACCGATCTGGCGAAGACTCGACTAGTGGACATCTGGAATGACATGATGGGCAAAATGAACAGCTTCAGCAAAATATGCACATTCAGCTCATCGCGGCAGCTCATTGAACAATCATGGAAAAGCTTCAAGAAGAAAGAACGAAAATCAATTTACGAGGCGTGTAACAAATCATTGGTCAACACTGTTGAGTACAACTACTACCGTGAATATGCGAGTTCTCACGGCAGCGGATGGATGAAAGGCCGGGATTACCGCACCGGTTACAGACCAGACAAAAGCACGTTTGACTTGTTTATAGAGGAGACAGCAATTCTTCAGAACACACTGTGGGCTTTCGCAATTGAGCCGGTAGACGAAGAAGATGCCAGGGTGTTAGTAGACATCTGCACGCTGGCACTCACAATACAGAGGCGGAGGGATTCAGCGTGCAGCTTCAAGAGAATGGTTGAAACAACAACCAATGGCTACGGGGCAGTATTGAAAAGAGAAGAATACTGGGAATTCGACTATTACATGAAACCTAATGCTGATTAGCCTGTCAAAACCACCCTGCCGAACCCCTCCACAGCCTCTGCAAGGCTGAATGGAAGGCTCTTCGGGCTGTATTTCCAGCCAAACCGGCCTGTGAAAGGGCCCTTTGAGCCCTTATTCAGGCCAGAAGGGCAGA
>JAFXVR010000056.1 GCA_017534885.1 Clostridia bacterium
GTGCGGCCGTCGGCTTCGGTCTGTCAGACTCTCCGGCGTCCCATCCCACCGCTTCTTCCACTTGTGCAGCGTCTTCCGGCTGATGTGATACCGCCGTGCTGTTGCCGTGACATTCCCGTGCTTGTCTAAATACTCAAGTACATGTTGACGCCACCGTGCTTCCTGTGTTATCTTCTTCATTGAGGGAGCCTCCTGGTACGTGGTTTTGTGTTGCAGCTTTACCTTACCACTTGGCTCCCTTTTTTGCTACCCCTTTGTGTTACCTTTGTATTGTACCTCAACAGAAAAATCTTTTTCCCAGAGCTTGCTCCCTGTTCCCCGCTCCAAAACAAATCAGCCCCGGCCTCCTGTCGAAGCCGGGGTTATCATCAAACAATGCTTTTCCTGTCCTCAGAAATGCCGCTGCCCTTCTTTCTGCCCGCAATTTCCCCTCACCCCAGCGCTTCCTCCAGCACCTTCCTGATCCGCTCTGAAGCGCGGCCGTCGCCGTAAGGGTTGGCGGCCTGGCTCATCTTTTTATACGCCTCCGGTTCGGTCAGCAGCTCCTTGCAGGCCGCCCAGATGGTGTTTTCGTCCGTGCCCACCAGGCGCAGTGTGCCCTCCCTGACGCCCTCGGGGCGCTCGGTGGTGTCGCGCATCACCAGCACAGGCTTGCCGAAGGCCGGCGCTTCCTCCTGGATGCCGCCGGAGTCGGTCATGATCAGGTAGCTGCGGGCCATCACGTTGTGGAAGGTCACCGCGTCCAGCGGATCGATCAGCCGGATCCGGTCACAGCTGCCGAAGGCCTCGTCCGCGGCCTGCCTCACGATCGGATTCAGATGCACCGGGTACACGGCTTTGACGTCCGGGAATTCCTCCACGATCCGGCGGATCGCGCGGAACATATGATGCATCGGCTCGCCAAGGTTCTCCCGGCGGTGTGCGGTGATCAGCAGCAGTCTGCTGCCTGCCGCCCAGTCCAACAGCGGGTGACTGAAGTCGTCCCGGACGGTGGTTCTCAGGGCGTCGATGCCCGTGTTTCCCGTCACATAGATCGCGCTCTCCCGCTTGCCTTCCCGCAGCAGGTTGTCTTTCGCGGTCTCTGTGGGCGCGAAATGCCAGCGGGCGATCAGGCCGATATTCTGCCTGTTGTATTCCTCCGGGAAGGGAGAAAACATGTTGAAGGTGCGCAATCCGGCCTCCACATGCCCCACCGGAATCTGCTGATAGAAGGCGGCCATGGCGCTGGCGCTGGCCGTGGTCGTGTCCCCGTGCACCAGCACAGCCTTCGGGCGCTCCTGATTCAGGATGTCCCGCATGCCCAGCATGACGGCCGTGGTGATGTCATACAGATCCTGACCGTGCTTCATCACCGTGAGGTTATAGTCCGGCTTCACCTGGAAGATCTCCAGCACCTGCTGAAGCATTTCCCGGTGCTGGCCGGTCGCGCACACCACCGGCTTGATCGTTTCGCTCCGGGCCATCTCCTTCACCAGCGGGCACATCTTGATCGCCTCGGGTCTTGTGCCAAATACGATCATCACTTTGATCATGGTCTGGATCACTCCTTTCCTTGCAGGAGAGCACAGCGCTTGCATGGGATGGTCTTTTTTATGTCCGGCGGCCGCCGGTTATCTGCGTCTGCGTTTCCGGGTTTAGACGGCGGGCTTGGGCCTTCCCCTGTTCCACAGCCAGCGGAAGGCCAGCAGCAGGCTGCCGCCCAGCAGCAGGTCGTGGCAGAGGGAGAAACAGAACAGCTGCTTCTGGTTGTCGGCAAAGCCGTTGCCCAGCACGGATAGGGGGAACTGCAGTACGCCCGTGACCATCAGGAAAAGCGGCAGGGCGCAGAGCACCCGCTGCTGGGCCGGCGCGCCGCGTTTGAGCGTCTGTCTCAGGCAGAGGATGAGCAGCGCGCCGTAGAGCAGCACATAGCCCAGGAAGCTGCCCGGCGTCAGATAGGCGCGCCAGCCCGGCCACAGGTTGAAGCCGCTGACCGTGTCGTGCGCGGCGCTGTAGTTCTGCCCGCTGTACACGCGGAAGCTGGAATACAGGCTCTGGGACTCCTGCGCCGCGTGATCCAGCATGTACCAGAGCTTGTCGGGATGGGTCAGGTACCAGCTGAGGATGGTGCCAATGCTGACATGGCTGTAGAAGGCTCTTTCCGCTTCCTCGGACAGCGGCGCGTAGACGTACTCCGCGTCCTCGCTGAAGTCCACATGCTTGCCGATGTCCGCCGCCATGGCCGTGTCCACGCCCAGCGCTTCCATGTCAGCCAGCGGGTCGTCGGAGATCATGAAGATGCCGTAAAAGTACGCCTGCCACATGGTGTGCTTCTGCGACACCGAATCCTCCGTGCGGTCCGTCTGATAGACGCTCACCGAGGAGAAGAGCAGCACCGCGCAGACTGCCAGGGAGATCAGCCCCTGCAGGGCCTGCAGGTCATACCGGTACGGCCGCTGATAAAAGCTGATCAGCGCGAAGAGGGCCACAGCCCCGGGCGCGGCCATCAGCATCTGCGCCTTGGCTGTCACCAGGATATTCAGCGAAAGCGCCAATGCGGCCAGCCAGAGCACGCGCCGCCAGTTCTTCTCCCGGGGCATCAGCAGCAGGTGCACGGCACAGGCCAGGGTCATCAGCAGGCCGATCAGGATGCAGCCCTCGCCGTAGAGGCTGTCATACCAGGTCAGGTAAGTCTCGGAGAAGAGCATGGCGCAGAGCAGCAGCGCCGCGGCCAGCGTCCACTTTTTCAGCAGCGGATGCAGATCCCGCACAATGCTCACCACGCACAGGGCGCCGGTGATTCCCATCACCCAGGCCAGCAGCAGGGTGGAGAACATCCGGCCGAAGGGCTCGGTCATCAGCCGGACGACCGACGCAAACCAGTACAGGCTGTAGGTGGGCTTCAGCGGGGTCAGCTTCAGCGGCTGAAAGGGCGCGGCGTAGGCGTACTCCTCGATGGCCTCCCGCTGCACCTGGCTCTCGTTGTCGAAGTAATAGACGCTGCTCCAGGTCAGGTCGAGCTGCTCCATCATGCGGCCATAGTCGCCGTTGTTGACCCCCGCCGGATGATCCGCCGGCAGGAACGCCAGGCACAGGACGGCTATGGCGATGACGGCGGTCAGGCAGACGACCCGCTTCGGGTTGTCCGCAAAAGCAATGACGCCCTTCCACAGCTTCCGGCCTGCCATCTGCCCGGCGCCGTTTTCCGCCGCGGGCAGGCCGGCGACGTCCTCCATCTGATAGGGCTCGTCGGCATACCGGGTCAGCCACTGCGTCACCTTCGGCAGCACCGCGGCCGCCAGGCTGAGGCCCTCCGCCCACAGCAGCAGCGTCAGGAAAAGCTGGAACAGCAGATATTCCTGCGCCTGCCCGTATCCGTCCAGAATCACGCAGAAAGGAAGGAAGAGCGACGCGCACAGGGCCGTCAGGCTGAACCAGAGCGGTCTGGCCTGCCGTCTCACAGCGGCCAGCGCCACGCCTCCGACCAAAAGCAGCGCCTGGGCCGCCAGGAACATCCACTCCGTGTGGGGCAGCATCCGCCAGAGGACAAACAGCAGGCTCTGCGCCGCCCGGGTGGCGGAATAGCCGCTGGCATTGGGGGTCAACGTCAGGTTCCGGGTGTTCTCAAAACCGTCTCTGATCCGGCTCTGGGCGTTTTCAAGCACCCGGTACAGCACCCCCGGATTGCGGAGATACACTCCGAAAACGCTGTTTACCGTCAGATGGGAGAAGAGCGCTTCCGCTTCCGCTGCGTTCCTGGGATTGTGCGCGTACTGCTCCGCCTCTTCGTAGTAGGATTTCCCAATGTCCTCCGCGTAGTCCGCGCTGAGCCCGAACTGCGCCAGGAGCTTTTCCGGCTCGTCAGCGGCAGGCAGCATGGTGTTGAACACCGACTCATAGACCGACGCATCAGAGAAATAGTCCGCGTCCGCGCTGTCCTGGCTCAGGGTGCTGGTGCAGCCCGCGATCAGCAGCAGGGCGCAGGCCACCGCCAGGGCGTACTTCTTCCGCCGGATCACCTGAGCGGTGATGAACAGGGCGGCGATCGCCGCGATGATCAGCGGGAGGAAGACGATCAGCGGGATCAGGGATTTGACCGTGATGAAGGAGAGCACAATCACAGGCGGCAGGAAGGCCGCGCGGCGCTCGCCGGGGAGGGAAAAGGCATACAGCGTCAGCGCGGTGAGCAGCAGGGACAGGGTCACCGCCGCTCCCTCGGGATAGAGGCCGCGCAGCATGGCGCAGAAGTTCCCGTCCGCAAACATGCCGCACAGCAGGATCAGCGGACAGAACCAGACCCGGGGAAAGAGCCTGCGCAGCGAGAGCATCAGCAGCACAGCGGCCGCCGTCAGCAGCAGCGCTTCCAGGAAGGCCAGCAGATCGGTGGAAAAGTTCAGGCCGAAGGGCTGGGTCAGCACCCGGCACAGGGCGGTCAGATAGACCAGCCCGCCGCCGGCCTGGGGCGTCAACAGGCTGGACCAGGCAAAGCGCGTGTACCGGAAGGCCGTCACGGGCCGGCCATACTGCAGTTCGCCCAGGGCCAGATCCTCCTCCGTCCAGGTCAGGCTGCACTGGCGCAGCACCGGCTCATACTGGCCGTAGTCCACCGGGTACAGGCGCGGTTCGGACGAGAATCCGTGCGCCAGGCAGAGTGCCGCGCAGGCCAGGGTGAGCAGGCAGACCCGCCAGCTCAGGGACGAGGCAAACCATTCTCTCACTTTGCTGATCATGGCCATTCCTCTTCCCACGCCTGGTACATCGCCAGCACCTGCTCGTCTGTCAGCGCCTCATTCATCACTCTCAGGCGTCTGACGGAGGCATCCGAGAAGCGGAATGGCATCCCGATCTGACTGCGCTCGCAGCCGATCATCATCGGGCCCAGATAGGAGGCAATCCGGCTCTCCTTTTCCGCCGTGAGGACGCCGTCCACATAGATGCTGTACGCATGCTGCCGCTTGACGATGGTCATCGTGAGCCGGTCAGCCGGATGGATTTCGATCTCCGTGTATTCCGTGCCTGTGACGACCGAGAAATGCGTGGCGTCCATCTGGCGCACCAGCAGACCCCTGTATTTGCCGGGGGTTTCGTCGAAGCAGGAGACCGCGCAGCCCCGGCGCACCGTCACCCGGTCCAGCACAAAGGACAGCGTCCAGTCCTTGGCGGGATTGTCGTACAGCTGAAGGCCTGTGTCCACGCAGGCGTCTTTTTTGTTGCCGGTAAAGCCGATCGGCAGCCGGTAGGTGACATCCATGCCCGGATCTCTCTCGGCCTCCGGCAGAGGTTCCGGCATCCACTTCAGGATCTGCTCCTCCGTCATCACACCGCTGTAGACATCCAGGTTGTACAGGGTGGTCTGGGACACGCGGAATATATCGCCGTTCTGATCCGTCTGACTGCCGATCAGGAAGGTGCCGTCATAGGGCAGGCAGGAGCGGACATCCTGATCCAGCACCTTGCTGCCGTCCAGGTACACGGTGTAGGCGGACCGGTCCTTGACGATCGCCAGCACCGCGCTGCCCTGGTCCGCCACGTCCAGGCTGAGGCCCGATCCGTCGCCGTAGACGATGTTGAGCGTCTTCTCCCCCACTTTTCGCACCAGCAGGCCGCGGTACGCGCCAGGCTCCTCCGAGAAGCAGGAGAAGTAGACCGTGTCGCCGCCCTCCGCGGACAGCTCCAGCCGGCTCAGCAGGGTGAAGCTGCTTTCCGCGTCGGCGTACAGCTTCTTTCCCGTGTCGACATAGGTCTCGCCGTCGCCGACAAAGCGATTCTGCAGCGAAAGGATGAGATCATCCTCCGTGACCGCCCGCAGGTATTCCGTCCGTTCCGCCAGGGGAAGCTCCCGGGGCGTCCAGGCCTGGACGTCCGGCTCGCTGAGCGCCGTGTCATAGATCACCAGATCACGGACGGTGGTTTTTCCGTAGTGCAGCTTTCTGCCGGACGCGCTCACCTCGCAGCCCAGCAGCAGGGTGCCGCTGTGCCGGGGCAGATCGCTCATGTCCAGCTTCTTCTCTTCCAGCAGTTCGCCGTTGAGATAGATTTTGATGGTCTGGCCCATCTTGATGATGCAGAGCTGTAGAAGCTCCGGCGGTTCCTGCACGCGGACGGTCATGTCCCCGGTATACCGGATGATCAGGGTGCCGTTCGCCTCCCGGCTGACCACCAGTCCGGTCTGCGCTTCAGCGTCGTAGCAGGACAGCGCGGTGCAGCTCTCACTGCCTGGATCGGGCAGGGTGAAGGCCGTGCACAGTGTCCAGGAGGACAGGGGGTTCTCATACAGCCTGATCCCCGTGTCATACGCATCCTGCAGGCCGTCCAGCCGCTGCTGCTCCGTCAGCGCGTACACTGGCCCTTCCGCCTGCACCCGCGTCTGATTCCAGATATGCCCAGCGTCCTGCCGCCGGTCGGGCAGGTCATACTTGCTCTTGAGCATCTCCGCCAGCGCTCGGGCATACTTCGGCATGCCCGTTTTGTTGAAGTGGCCCGGATCCAGAAAGTCCTGCCGGGTGTCGATGCCGTAGTCCTGATAGCAGTCGTTGTAGTTGGTGAAGGACACGCCGTATTCCGCCGCGATGGACCGCACCCGCCGGAATTTCTGCTGCTCAATGGCTGTCAGCTCATAGGGCGAGGCCACGATTTCCAGCGGAATTCCATGCTCCGCGCAGTAGGACAGCAGCATGCGGAAGTATTTCTCTTCCTTTTCGCCCAGCTCCGCCTCGCCCTCGGTCGCATCCGGCGCCATGATGTCGAAGGCATAGATGTAGTCTGTCGTCTCGGAGGACAGCACCTGAATCTCCTGATGACTGTTCCAGGGGAAGTACAGGAAGTCGTCCTCCGTCAGCTCGCTGTACCGGTTGTGGTAGGTCGGAAAGCCGAACAGCATAAAGGCGCGGTCGCCCGCGGGTACGCTGGCCAGCACGTTTTCCACTTTCTCCCTGGACAGCCGCATGGCGATCGTGTTCTTGACCTGCACCGGGTAGGTGCCGTATTCCTGCTGAAAGGTCAGGCTGTGCGCATCCATCACCACCACCTTGGGGGTCTGGTATTTCAACGCTTCCAGCAGATAGTAATAGGTGTTCCAGATCGGCTGAATACTGCCCCAGAACCGGTATCCCGCGATGCCGTACTCATCCCACATGGTCTTTGTGCTGACGTTCATCCCGGCGTGGGAGGTGCCCAAAATCAGCACGTCCACCGTATCCCGGGGCAGCGTGTAGTAATTGTGCACCGGCAGCGTACCGTCTTCCTGCTTGAAGACCATCACATTCATGATCAGGCCGCCCAGCACCAGGAAGACCGCGACAAACGCCAGTCCCTTCCCGATGGCTCTGAGCGCTGATTTCACTTTATTCATTCCGCACGCACCTCGCTGCTCATCCATCGAATCAGAACTGGAAGTAGATGAAGCTTGTGGCGTCAAAGGCCGGCCCGTACACGCCAAAGATCAGGATCCAGAAGATCAGGCCGTAGATCAGCACCCAGCGGACAGGCAGCGGCCAGCCCGACACGGTTTGCCAGATGGCCTTGCCGCGGGCGTGGAGCACATCCACCGCCGCCAAAATGAGGATGGAAAGCATCATCAGCCAGAAGTCCGCCTGCTCCAGCCCCAGGGTGTAGAGGGTTCCGTCCACCAGCACCCAGGGGTTCCACACGGTGAAGGAGGATTGGATGATGTGCAGGGCGGAGGGGATGTCCTTGGCCCGGAAAAAGACCCAGGTGATGTCCACCAGCACAAAGGTGATCAGAATCTGAACCAGTCTGTGTCCCAGCGACCCGGTGCTGACACGCAGCTTTTTCAGCACCTTCTCCCGGAAGGGTTTCAGCCACGCCCCGACAATCTGCAGCGCCCCGTTCAGACCGCCCCAGATGATATAGGTCCAGGCCGCGCCGTGCCAGAGTCCGCTGACCAGGAAGACGATCATGATGTTGCGGTAGCGCTTCCACGGCGCGCAGCGGCTGCCGCCCAGCGGGAAGTAGATGTAATCCCGGAACCAGCTGGTCAGCGAGATGTGCCAGCGCCGCCAGAAATCCGCCACGGAGGTGGCCAGGTAGGGCTGCTCGAAGTTCTTCATCAGATGGAAGCCCATCAGCTGGGCCGAGCCGATGGCAATGGTGGTATAGCCGTTGAAGTCGCAGTAGATCTGCACCGCGAAAAGGATGGTGCCGAGGATCGGGATCACGCCCTCGTAGGAGGCGTAATAGTTGTAGATCTGATCCACCACAATGGCCACCCGGTCGGCCACCACGATCTTCATGAAGAAGCCCCACAGCACCAGCATCGCGCCGTGCTTGGCCTGCTCTGCGCTGAAGCGGTGCTTCTCCCGGAACTGCACCAGCAGGTTGCTGCTGCGCTCAATGGGGCCGGCCACCAGCTGCGGAAAGAAGGACACAAACAGGGCGTACCGGAGGATGTTCCGCTCGCAGGCCGTCTTGCCCCGGTACACGTCAATCACATAGCTCAGAGACTGGAAGGTGAAGAAGGAAATGCCCACCGGCAGGGCGATGTTCAGGCGGGGAATCTGTAGCTGAATGCCCACCAGCCCCAGCAGGCCAACCAGGCTCTCGGTGAGGAAGTTGGCATACTTGAACCAGGCCACAATGGCCAAGGTGAAGACGATGGTCACCGCGGTGTACAGCTTCGCCCGGCCCGTCCGGCGTTTTTCCGGCGGCACGCCTTCTTTCTCCTCCCGGCGGGAGACATCGATGAAGAGCGCGTCGAGATAAGTGATGAGGGTGCAGCCGATCATCAGCACGATAAAGCGGGGATCCCAGCACATGTAGAAATAGTAGCTGCCCGCCAGCAACAGCAGGTTCCGCACCTTCTGCCATGGGATCAGGAAATAAACCAGCGCAATGGCCGGCAGGAAAATGAGATAGGACAGCGAGTTAAACAGCATCGTCTGTACCCCCGAAGCCGATCAGCGCGCGCCGCGTCCGCTGCTGCAGACAGCGCGCTGCTGTTTATTTCTCTTTCTTTTCGTCCACGCCTTCGCTGGCCACAATCCGGATGTGACCCTGGCGGATGGCCGTGTCCATGTCGAACTGGGCATGCAGCGCCTCCGCCCGCAGGCGCTTGCGCTCCTCCTCGTCCTCCTGGCGCCGGCGGATCTCCTCCTCCCGGGCTGCCTTCTGCGCCGCTTCCTCCTGTTTGCGCACAATGCGCGCCATCACGGCTCTGCGCACCAGGCCGGCCATGCCGCTCAGAGCCACCCCGTCCATGAGGGCCAGCAGCGGGAGGGCGTGATAGTGATAGCGGTTCTGGTTTTCCACCAGCAGGTGCAGCACCACCGTGCCGCACAGCAGCAGCAGGCAGACGTACGCCGCGTCCGGATGGCGTCTCAGGCTCAGGAAGCCGTAGAGCGCGGCGATGAAGAGCATCAGCAGATAATACAGGTCGCTGATGTCCATCATCCGGTACAGCAGCGCCTCCCTGTCCGCGCTGAGATTGCCCTGCTGATCCATGAACAGGATGTTCCAGGAGGCGCCGAAGTCGTCATTCCCCCACAGCACCTCAAACTTGTGCACAAAGAGGTTCAGCAGCGCCCGGGGATCCACCTTCAGCCGCTCCATGGCCATGTCCCGGCAGGCGAGCTGGGCTTCCGTGGCCGATCCTGTGGCCTCCAGGGCCGCATAGAGATAGTCCGCGTCCTCCTGATTCCAGCCGCCGTAGCTCTCCAGGTTCAGCCCCACCAGCAGGTTGTAGCCGAAGGAGGATGTGGTGCCGGCCAGCTGCCGGTTGACCGCGTAGCCCGTGGCCATGGTGAAGAGTGAGGACGCGCCGAAGTAGACGGCCAGCACCAGGGCACAGCGCTTCCAGCCCTTGTCCGTCAGCCTCAGCCCCAGCGGAATGTCGTTCCGGGGCAGGGCCGGCAGTTCCTTGGAGCCGGGGATCACGCAGATGATAACCGCCACCAAGAGGATCAGCGCCATCGGGCGGACGAAGGCGCCGAAAGCCAGCATCAGCGCCATCCCGGCCAGCTCGCCCGCGCAGAGCCAGGGATGCCTTTCCTGTCTCCCCCGGTCCTTCAGGGACAGGGCAAAGAGCCAGATGGCCAGCAGCAGCACAAAGGTAAAGAGCGGTTCACTGGCCGCAAAATTGCTGTACAGGATGGTGGAGGGCAGGAAGGCGAAGGCCGCCAGGGCCGTCAGGCCGCAGAACCTGCCGCCCAGCAGGCGGGCGATGCGCCACACCGCCAGGCAGCCGCCCAGCTCCAGCACGAGGTTGAACATCAGCGCCGTCTGCACGCTTTCGCCGAAGAGGCCCAGCACCCAGCTGAGCACCTGCGGGTAGCCGAAGACGTGGGGAAACATGGCCACATAATCGCAGTAGCCGACGCCCGCCTCCACCAGCCGTCCCTGATTCAGCAGCACGGCGATCTCGTAATACGTTTTGTAGTCCGATTCGGGCTGCATGGGCAGATCCCGGATCACCCTGTAGCGCAGCAGGGCGCTGGAGAGCACCAGCAGCGCCGCGCAGAGTCCTTCCAGCCAGCGGGTGAAAACCGGCATGCCCCTCAGCCGTTTGCTCACGTCAAGCCTGACCCACAGCACGCAGCCGCCCAGCCAGAGCATGACCAGCGCCAGGGTGCCCAGCAGCCAGTATCCCCGCAGGAGGTAAGGATACTCCTGTCCGTCGCCCAGCCTGCGGAACACGCAGCTCATCGCGAAAAAGACACAGAACAGGAAGACCAGCGCCGCGAAGTAGTAGAAGGCGTTTCTTCTCAGCTTCACTTCTTCTTCTCCTCCTCGCGACGGTTCCGGCGGTACCGAAGCAGGATCAGGATCACGGCAATCAGCATCAGCAGCATGACGGAGGTGGACACCAGCGTCAGCATGATCGCGTCCTTGTTGGCCTCGAGGCGTTCCCGCAGGGTGGCTTTCTCCACGGTCTCCTCCTTGAGGAAGCGATAGCTCTTGGTCTCCAGATCCCTGTCGATCAGGAAGGCATCGCCCGCCAGCGTCCAGGTGTTGCGCTGCACCGCCGCGTAACGGTCCAGCTGGGTCAGGGTCTGCGAGTCCGGCGCGCACACAGCCAGCACCGCCTTGCCCTCCTGATAGGGGGAGCGGATCAGCTGCAGGGCGGTGATTTCCGCCGCGTAGCGTTCGCTGAGCAGCAGCTGGTCGTTGCTCTCAAACCGGCTGCCGTCCTCGTTGAAGCGGAAGGACAGATCTTTGTTCAGCGCCTGCAGCAGCAGGTTGTCCTTCCAGGTGCCGATGGCGATGATGTGGGCGTTCTCCCCGGTGGGGAAGTTCGAGGCGTACCAGACCTTCAACAGGCCATAGGGATGCACATCCGCGCCTAGCAGCGCCGCGACACGGCCGAAGGCAGCGTACTCATTGGCGTCCATCTGATCCGGCACCACCACCGCCACCGAGTTGAACAGGCCCAGCCGCTGGAACGGATAAGGCCGGAGAGACAGGTCGTAGGTGCTGGCATTGCCCGAGGGGAAGTACAGGGTGGACTCGCCGCTGACATAGGCCCAGGGCATTTCGTCCGCCCGCTTCGTGCAGTACAGTTCCTTGATTTCCAGGTCAAAAGCGATTTTGATGCTGGCCGCGTGTGTGCCCACCACATCCGAGGGCATCATGAAGGAGAAGGTGTCCAGGGAGGTCTTGTCCGGGTCCAGCTTCCGGGACGCCACCGGCGTGGAGCCCCAGTAGACCGTCACCATGGAGCGGTCGAAGTCCAGGTTGTCGCTGTAGCGCATGATGAGCTCCACCTTGCCGCCCTCGCCCAGCACAAAGCCGCCGGAGAAGGGCAGGTAGACGGTGCTCTCCTGATGGAAGGGCCCGATGAACTCAATGCCGTCCTGGTTGGTGATGCCCTTGATCGTCTCCCCGTTTTCAATCAGCGCGCTGGTGGAGCGGCTGGCCACCACCGCCTCGGATGAGCCGTTGCTGACAAAGGTCCAGTCGTACTTCTCCTGGGTCACCCGCTCGCTGTCCATGAGCATGAAGGCGGCCTCGGTCAGGGATGCCGCGTCAGAGGCTGTCACGGCCATCACCCAGGCGCCGTCGCTGCCGTACTCGTACACAAAGGCGCCTTCCCGGGTCAGATCCACCCCCTCCGGCAGATGGGCGCGCACATCCGCCGGCAGGCGATCCGCCTGAGCGATGACCAGCGCGTTCCCCGCCGAGGGCAGGCGGCCGCTGAAGGTCCTGAAGCCGATCCGGTCCTCGCTGTCCGTCTCGTTGCCCAGGTCGGCCCGCAGCAGGAAGGCGGCGCGCAGCTCCTCCTCGAGGGCCTGCTCCGGGACATACACGGTCAGGTCAGCGCCGTTTTCGTCCATGGTGGAGATCAGCGGATAGGGATAGTAGCTCAGCTGGCAGTCCGCGTCCACCAGGTCGTAGCCGGCCTCGATGAAGGAGGATTCGCTGATGCTGATCCAGCTGGCGCCGGAGAAGTCATCCAGGCAGTCCTCGTCGTCGTACAGGCGGACATAGCCCGTGATGGCAAACTCGTTGTAGCCCACCTCTAAGAATTCCAGCGGGAGAGATACATACACGATCTGGGACACGCCCCCGTCATATGTCACCGGGCAGGAATAGACGGGATGGTCGTTGATGTAGAAGGTGAGCGTGGCCGGCACACCGTCAATCATCTGGCTGACGGTGTACTCGATCTGCGCCAGCACATAGCGGGTGTCCCAGTAATTGGGAATGTGGAAAAAGAAGCCGGACTTTTCAAAGATGCCCCGCAGCACCAGGGTGGACGTGTACTTAAACAGCCTGATGTGCGCGGTCTCCGGGGTTTCGGGCCGCGTAACAGCTGTTCCGTCCGTGTCCTCGGCATCGGTCGAGATCGTCAGGCCTGTGGGGTTGTCCTCGTCCCCCAGAAGCTGCAGGCCCGGCGTACCGGTTTCCTCCGCCAGGCCCGCGCACAGGGCCAGTGTGAGCGCCGCTGTCAGGAGCAGGAGCAGTCCTCGTTTCATAGCAATCACCCTTTTGGCTGAATTGTCCGCGCTACTGGTTTTCCACGTAGCGCACGGTTTTGTCCCATTTGACTTCGCGCTTGAGAAGCACATCCATGGTGGAATCCCAGGCGGCCTTCACCACCACAAACACCCAGAGCTTGGCGTAGGTGAAGAGCATCAGGGCCACCAGCCCCAGGGATTCCAGGGTAAACTCGTTTCGCTCCAGGGAGAGCGTGAGCATCACATTGGCGATGAACACCAGAATGGCCATACCCCAGAGGGTGGAGGAGAAGCCGCCCAGCTTGACCTGCACCGTGCCGAGCACGCCGCCCAGGAAGATGAAGTCGGAGGCGACCAGGGAGGACAGCATCACGCTGTACACCAGGGCATAATACAGGGTGTCCAGCCGCATCGGCCCCGCGCCGGGATCGAAGGTATACTTGAAGTTTTTGATCATCACGTAGAGGTTGCCCTTGGCCCATCGGACGCGCTGCTTGAACCACACGGGCAGCAGGTGCGGCTCCTGCTCCCAGGTCACCGCCTGGGGCAGCAGCTTGATGGTGTAGCCCATGCGGTAGATGCGGAAGCTGATCTCCGTGTCCTCGCTCAGGGCTTTCACGTCCCAGCCGCCCACTTCCTCGATGATGGAGCGGCGGATGACATAGTTGGTGCCCGGGATGGTGCACAGCTTGAAGAAGAAATACCGACCCGCCTGATTCATGCACTGATGGGACAGGGTTTCAATGTTCACAAAGCGGGACAGGATGGAGGCATTGCGGTTGCGGGTGCGGAATTTGCCGATCACCGCGCCCAGCTTGTCGTCGGCGATCAGGTTTTCCACCAGCAGTCTTAGCGCCTTGGGCTCCGGCGTGTTGTCCGCGTCATAGATGGCGATCACCGATCCCCGGGCCACGGAAAAGCCGATGTTCAGCGCGTTGGACTTGCCCGTGCCGCCCACCACCTTGTCGGTGCTGATGCACATCAGGCGGTTCCGGGAATAGCGGCGGGCCAGATCCGCCATGATCTCCTCGGTGTTGTCGGTGGAGTTGTCGTTGATGACGATGATCTCATAGCGATCCGCCGGATAATCGAAGTTGAGCAGGGCCTGGACGGTGCGCTTGAGCACCAGCGCCTCATTGTGCGCCGGCACCAGCACGGACACCATGGGATACTCCCCGTTCGGGGGCGGAATGCTGCCGTCCGTCCGGTTGCACCGGTAGATATACACATATCCGCCGATGCTCAGCGCCACATTGAGCAGCATCATCGCCCAGATCGCGGCGATGGCGTAAATCGAGATGATTTCAGCTGCCGACATGTTGATCCTCTCCTGTTTCAGGAGTCTTTTTCAGCAGGAAGCGCCTGTGCATCTGTCCGCGGGAGCGTCTGGCCAGGAACAGGAACAGGATCAGCACTCCCGCGCTGATGCTGATGAGGAAGTAGTTCTGGTTGCTCAGGTTCGCCACAAAGCGATAATAATCGTTCCGCCTGTAGTTGAAGCGCTCCGTCTGCTCAGTGGGCGCATAGGTGATCCAGCGCTGCGCTTCATCCACCTTCAGCGTGTTCTGATCCCAGGTCAGGCTGTGGCCGTCGTTCAGGTACACCGCCTGTTCCATGTTCCACAGGCTCTGCATGGGAATCGGCGCGTTTCTGGCCGCCTCGATCACCGTGTGCAGGCGCTCATCCTCCGTCATGCCCATGTCCAGGTATACGGCGGTGCCGCAGCGGGCGACGCGGCTGACCCCCGTCTCGTCCAGCCTGAGGGCCGGCACGACCTGCTGGGAGCCCAGACGCAGGTAGTTCCCGAAGTTCAGATCCCGCACCGCCTGATCCGCAAAGGCGTCC
This sequence comes from Clostridia bacterium, assembly GCA_017534885.1. Classification (GTDB taxonomy): domain Bacteria; phylum Bacillota; class Clostridia; order Christensenellales; family Aristaeellaceae; genus RUG11272. Next base: position 14,736 of record JAFXVR010000056.1, read on the forward strand.
AGCTCCGTCAGGAACAGGGTGCGGTAACGCCCGAGAATGGGCAGCAGGTCCTCTCGGAAGAGCCATGCGGAAGGGATTTCCAGCGCCAGCGGGTACACTCCCAGGTCGCAGTAATTCATGGTCGCCAGGGTCAGCTGTTCCGCCAGCTCCTCCGCGTCAACCCCGTTCTGAACGATCGGCGCGTGGAGGATGACCGCGCCGCCGTTGGCCTGGGCATAGCGCAGCACCTCACAGAACTGCTTCATGGCCGGGTAATCGCTGTGCTCGTAGATCGGCATCACCGAGATGGTGAAGACCATCTTCCGCGCCACCATGTAATCCACCAGCTCCCTGAGCCGGTAGGGATCGGCAAAGGGATAGACCGGGCTGAGCACAACGTGCTCGGTGTAGGTGTGCATCCTGGATTCATAGGGCCAGAGCCACTGCGCCGTCTCCTGCAGCAGCACCGCCTGGGAGAAGGCGTCCGTGTAGTCGCACAGCGCGATATAATGCCTGTGGCCGTTGCCGCTGGCCATGGGGATCTGCCCCTTCGCCGCGCTCAGCGTGCCGCTGCGATAGGCCGCGTCCGTGATCTGCCCCGCGTTCAGCACCGGCGTGGAATGCTTCCGGGACAGTTCGTCCACAAAGGCGTACTCCCCCACCGCGATGAAGCTGCCGGCAAAGGCGTCCACCGCCTCCACCCCGAAGGCGGACAGGCCGTCCGCCGCGCCGAGCATCAGCAGCGCTCCCTCATAGTCCTGCAGCACAGCGGGATCCATGCGCTCAGAGACCGTGGTGGCGCACCAGATCACCTGCTCATACAGGCCGATCACCTCTCCCGCGTCCTGCGCCTCCACAAAGTCCGCGTCGCAGCGCAGGGAGAAGAGCGTCTGGGCGATGGCGGACAGGTTGTCGGCCATCCCGCGCCTATCCGCCTCCTCGGGGTAGATCACCAGCACGCCGCCCCTCGTCTCCGCCGGGCTATCCTCCTCCGGGCTTTCCTCCGCCAGGACACCGCCCGCGGCCAGCAGCAGCGCCAGCAGGCAGGCGATCGCGGCTTTACACCTCATAGGCGAATTCCTTTTCCACATCGCTGATGAACCGCATGGCGTCCTTGCCGTATGCGCTGTCATACTGCTTGTACACCACGCTGACTTCCACGTTCAGCACCTGTCCCTCCACCGTCGGCAGCATGTCCTCCTTCTGCACCACGGTGAGGATGCGGTTCTTCACGATCGGGGCGCCGCTCTCCAGGCTGAAGTAGATGATGCCCAGGGAGGCGTTCTCGTCAATGGTGAACACCCTGTCCTCCAGCCGCAGCGCGTTCTGCACGGCCGCCGCCAGCAGGTGCCGCAGATCGCTGAACTGCTGCCGTGTCAGCACCTTGCGGATCTCATCGCTGTAGCGCAGGCGCACGATCATCAGCCCCATGCTGGTGCCGTTGCGCTCGCTCAGCGCCATGTAGCGCTTCAGGGAGTTGACCATGGAGCGCAGGTTCTCCAGGCCCGTCACCGGATCCATCACCGTCAGCTCATCCAGGCGGCGGTTCAACACGCCGTTCAGGCCCTCGATGGTGGCGAAGAGCGCCACAAACATCGTCACGCCGCCCAGGGCCATCACCAGCAGCACCGGCCACAGGTAGGCGGTCCACTCGATGGGCACCGCGTAGGCGATGCGGTTGTACAGCTTGTAAACCGTGAACACCAGAATGGTCAGCGCCGTCACCACCGTGCCGGCCACCCGTGCGCGCAGGCCGGTCAGCAGCGCGGAAAGCGTCATGGCGAGCAGCAGCGCCGCGTTCTGGTAAACCAGTGTCTTGTCTGTCAGCCCTGTCACCAGGGACGCGCCCAGCATCGCAAGCGCAAAGAGCAGGATGCCCACGTCCTGGATCAGGATCGATCGGCTGGCCGAGGTGCTTTTTTCCACAGGTTTAGTCCTCCGAGCTGAGAATGTTCAGTCGATGCAGGATTTCCGCGATGAAGAGCAGGATCATCCCGTCCACGCAGGTGCCGCAGAGCAGCTGATAGCGCTCCAGCTCCGCGGTGCCGCTGAGGAAGATGACGGCGGACAGGTGCGCCACGCCCAGAACCAGCAGCATGATGAAGGTGTCCAGCATGATCTGCCGCTCCCGGAAGGTCCAGCGCGCCGAGTGCGGATTGAGTCCCCGCCGCTTTCTGAACAGCGCCCAGTACACCACCATGAGGATCAGCAGGAACCCCATGGTCTGCGGCAGGGAATTGGCCTTGAAGTTGCTGTAGAAAGTCAGCTGCTGGTTGGCCAGGCGCTCCGGGAGGCCGGCGCTGCGCTCGTAGCTGCCCACATAGCTGCGCACGGGATGGAAGGCCGCGCGCACGCCCAGCTCCATCAGGCCGGCGTAGGCCAGGGGATGCTTGATGTAGTAGAAGATGATGGAACCGATGGAGTACCTGCTCAGGAAGCTCCGCTGCACTTCGGGCTCGCCGGGCAGCGTGTAGGGATAGCTGCTGTAGCTGGACATGTCCGTCAGCGTCTCAAAGCGCGGCTCGATGCCGAACTCCGCCAGCGCCTCCTCCGGGTTCTCCGCCCGGAGCAGCACACCGTTGGTCATCGCGTGCAGTTTGGACGCGTCCGTGAACCGGTCAGCCCCGGCGGTGGCGCTGACCACGGTGGACGTCAGCATGACCGCCGCGCAGATGCCCGCGATCATGGAGGACTGCGCCGTGCGGTCTTCCATCATGATGAGCCGCACCAGGTAGACGGTGAGCACCAGCCCCACCGCCGCGCAGTGGGATTCCGTCAGGGTCAGCACGCCGCCCGTGAAGGTCAGCCCGATCAGCCCCGCGTGCGTCCAGCCCGGTTTGCCGTGCTGCAGCGCCAGGGAAAAGCCCAGGCAGTACACGACGCCGATGTGCCACAGGGCCTCCGGATACAGGCTGCTGAAGTAGGCGGTGAGCGCGGCGTCCCCGAGCACCACCGCGCCGAGGATGACCAGGAAGGTCGCCTCAGCGGCCACCTTCACCCGGGCCGCGATGCCTCTGAGCACCAGCCAGACCGCCGGCAGGTACAGCAGGATGTAGAGCCCAGCCAGGTAATGGATGTCAAACAGGTTGTCATGGGTGAACTGGTCATCCACCCACATGGCCGCCCGGATCAGCAGCCGGTGGGTGGAAAAGCCGCCGGCCTGCCGGGTGGAGTGCAGATACAGCCGGATGAAGTAGCTGCCGGTCTCGTCCGTCAGATCCATCTGCCGGTAGCCAAGGCCGCTTTCCAGCAGCACGCCGCTCAGCGAACCGTCGTCCGCCACCCCCACCCGGGGCGGGATGAACAGCGTGAAGACCAGCATCGCCAGCACCACTGCCACGCCCGTAAACGCGGCGATATTGGGCGAGTACAGCTTGCTCAGCCGGTGATTGTACGCGCTGAGCGCCCGCAAAACGGCCTGCCTCGCCCGAGTGAACACAGTCAGTTTCTTCATTGGCCTCCGGTACGCTCCTTGACGGTGAAGGAATGGAAGAAGCGGGATCAGATCATGGGAATGCCCGGAATGCTTCAGCTGAAGGCGCTGTCAGCCGCCGATGCCCTGCGGTCCAGGGCTCACTCTGCCCGGCCCGCTGAAAGCCCGGCGTTGACCAGCAGCGGAATCAGCTGGTCGAAGGCATAGGCCGAAGCGCCCCTCTGGGCATAGGCGCCGTACATGGCGTCCGAGGTGTCGGTCACACAGAGGCGGTTCATGCGGCGCAGCGCCTTCTCAAAGGCCGCCGCGTCCCCCTGCTCCCGGGAGATCAGCGCCGCCAGCCCCCACACGGCGGTGGCATGGTAGGTGTAGCCGGACACCGCCGTGCCGTCCACGTGGCAGCGGGCCGGCAGGTCTCCCGCCATGATGCGCGCCCGCAGCCAGTCCCAGGCATCCGCCGGCAGCGCGCCCGCCCGGCTCAGGTTCCACAGCGTGACCAGCGCTTCTGCCATGTTCAGATCCGCCTGGCTGTACGCGCCGCCCGGATAGCTGTATCCGCTGTAATACAGGGGAAAGCTGTCCGAGATCCGTCCGTTCCGGAGGAGCTCCTCCGCCTTGTCCACAGCCGGCTGGAAGTCCGGTCTCACCCCGGCCAGCGCCCGCAGGACGTTCAGATCCAGATAGCTGAGGGAGATGGTCTCCGCCCGGCCCCCGCCCGTCAGCTCCACCCAGTCCACCAGACCGCCGGACGTGTTGACGCACCGGCTGCAGATCGCGTCCGCCATTTCGTCCGCCCAGGCGGCATAGTCGCCGGGCCATCGCGCCGACGCGGCGTGAAGCGCGTCCCACACCCGCAGGTCATCCAGCGTCGCGTTGACCGCAGCCGGGCCCTCCGCGCTGCAGTACCAGGCGAGCAGGCCGTCCACGGTCAGCCTTTCCCGGACGCAGCGCATGGTTTCATCAAACAGCGGCTGATTGTCCATCGCCAGCGCGTACTGGAGCAACAGGCCCTCGCTCTCGCTGAGCACGTCCGCGCCGGAAGGGCTCTCCCCGCCGGCCGCCGTGCTGGTGCCCACACCGCCCTGTCCGTCGGAAAGCCGGGCGCGGATAAAGGCCAGTCCCGCCTGATCAGGCCCCTCCAGGGCGTTCTTCAGCATCCCCTCGCACGCGCCGGCCGTCATGTCCCCGGAATCAAACGCGGCCACCCGGCCGTTTCGATCCAGTACCACGGCGGACGGGATCTCCCGAAGCCCCCAGGCCTTGTACACCGTCTCATTCCGGTCATAGACCACCGGCGACACAGCCCCGACATCGGCGATTTTCTGCCGGGCCGCCCCGACGCTCTCCTTCTCCGGGTTCAGCCGGTCCACCAGCACCAGCCGGACGGCGTACCGCTCCGCCAGGGCTTCCATTTCCTGGATGATCCGGAACTGGCGGTCGCAGTCCGGGCACCAGCTGGCCCAGAACACCAGCCACAGTCCCCGATCCTCCGCGCGCTGCAGGGCGCTCAGCGGGATCTCCGCGGCGTCCTCGTCCTGAAACACGGCCTCCGGCGGCGCGCTGCCGGTGTACAGGTTCTGCGGCAGCCAGTCCTCCGGCGCGGCCAGCGTCTGGGGGGCCGGCGTCGCCGAGGGCAGGGGCGAGGCTGTGGCTTCCTCCCGATCCGCGCGCAGCAGGCCCGTCAGCCGGAACAGGCCAAAGCCGATCAGAAGCGCCAGGATGATGGCCGCGGCCAGCAGAGCGACTTCAGCGCCCGACAGCCGCCCGCGCTGTTTCCGGTTTTTCATCAGCCGTCTCCCTCCCGGCGCGTCACGCGGCCCGCGTGTACTCCCGCAGCAGCATGTTCCTGAGCAGCGACAGTTCCTCCTGAACGCTGTCCTCCGCGTAGATCACGCCGACCGCGTAGCGGGTCACGGCAGCCAGCATCAGGTGCAGGGAGGAGGTGAAGATCTTCTGCTCGGGAATCTCTGTCCTGAGGGTGCCGTCCCTCTGGCCGGTTTCATAAATCTCGTGAAAACGCCCGGCCAGCGCCCGGATCACCTGCGTGAAAGGGGTCAGCCTGTCGCCGGGGATCCCCTCGCTCTGCGCGTAGATGTTGAAGAACTGGTTAAAGCGCAGCATATCCCGATGGTTGAGGTACAGGTCGATGAAGCTGTCCAGGAAACGCTCAAAGCGCTGGGCCGCGGTCATGGTGCGTATCGCTTCGCTGTCCGGCCTGCTCCGGGTGCTCTCGATGTACTCGCTCCACACCTGCGTGCTGATGTCCACCACCAGGGAGGGCTTGTCGCTGTAGTAGCGGTACAGCGTGGCGATGCCGATTCCCGACGCTTCAGCCACTTCGTTCATGCTGACCTTGTCGATCGGCCGTTTCGAGAACAGCCGGAAGCCCTCCGCCAGAATCCGCTGACGGCGCTTCGCCATTTCCATCTCGCTGCTTGCACGATTTTTCAAGTCACTGCCCATCCTTCTCTCGTGATAGTATGTCTATCACGAGCTGTATCCTATCATAAAGTTGCGCCATCGTCAATGTTTTTTTTCATATACCCTTTCTTTTTATGCAGATTTTGCAGTTTGTCGGGATGGGCAAGTTGTAAAATGAAATGACGCAAAAAGTTCCATCCAGGAACCGAAACAGTTATACTAAGGGTTGCGGCACCAAAGATAACTGGAGGGATCAAGGATGGAACAGAAGGAGTATAGCACAAAGAAGCGGACATGGGAAC
>JAFXVR010000057.1 GCA_017534885.1 Clostridia bacterium
GCGGGGGAAATGTCAATGAGGATTCGGATGTCAAAAGGGCGCTTTCATGAACTGAGCCACGACTGGTTGTGGAAGACAGCGGAAATCACCACAACCAGTCGTGGCTCCAAGGTTGAAAGCGCCCTTTTGTCACCCTTACCAATGAGGGGAGCTGTCAGCTGTTAGCGATCAGCGGTTAGCTGAGATGAATGCTGATTTGCGCAGCTGCTTTGTCAGGGGGAAGATGATCAGCTCGCCGTTTCGCTCTTTTTGATTGAGCAGCATCAGATCATCGCTGTCAACCGGGTCTTCGCTGATGACGATATACTTCTGATTCGGATGTCAAAAGGCCGCTTTCATGAACTGAGCCACGACTGGTTGTGGAAGACAGCGGAAATCACCACAACCAGTCGCGGCTCCAAGGTTGAAAGCGCCCTTTTGTCACCCTTACCAATGCAGAGAAAGTTGAACCAGCCAGGAAGAATCGCCTTCGTCTGGTAATAATCGAACTCATTCATGGTCAATGCCTCGCTTCACACGAATCTTCATTCGGGCTGCCTCATTTACTTTCAACCTCCAACCTTCAACCTCCAACCTCATGATTCGGATGTCAAAAGGGCGCTTTCCTGAACCAAGCCACGACTGGTTGTGGAAGACAGCGGAAATCACCGCAACCAGTCGTGGCTCTAAGGTTGGAAGCGCCCTTTTGTCACCCTCAACACCACATTTCACCTTTCACCCTCCTCCCTCCTCCCCGCCGCCGCTCCCGCCCCCACAATCGCTGCCATGGGCAGCAGGGTCATGGTGAGGCGCAGGGCGAGGAGGGCTTCGGTGGTGGCGGAGAGGATTTCGGCGGTGTCGACGGAGCCGCCGAGGCCGATGGACTCCAGGCAGAGGCCGGTGATGAACACGGCCAGGCCGGAGGCGGCCTTGACCACAAAGGTCTGCAGGGAGAAGACCAGGCTCTCCTGGCGCTGGCCGGTCAGGCGCTCGCCGTAGTCCACGGCATCGGAGAGGAAGATGGTGGTGAGCACGCTGGTGAGGCCGTTGGAGGCAAAGACCAGGGCGCCGGGCAGGAGGAGAGCCGGCAGGGAGGAGGCCGCGCCGGTGAGGCAGAGGAGCAGGAGCAGGGCGTAGCCCAGAAGGGCCAGGGCCAATGCCAGGCGGAAGATGGCTTGGTTGGACAGCCTGCGCCGCAGCATGGGGTAGAGCAGCACCATGCCGAGGGTGTAGAAGACGCCGCCGGCCATGGAGAAGAGGGAATAGCTGCCGCGCCAGTCCGGGCCTGCCACGTCATACTTGAAGAAGTAGGTGAGGACGTTGGCGGTAATGTACATGGCCATGTTGATGAGCACCACGGCCCCCGCGGTCTTCAGCGCCTGATCGTTCCTGAGCAGGGCCTTCAGCATGTCCCGGACGCTGCAGACGGGCTGATCGGCGCGCCTGCGCTCCCGGACGCCCGCGCCGCAGACCAGGGCGGTGAGGGCGAAGACGGCGGAGATGATCAGCGCGGTCAGGCGGAAACCCTCCCGCTCGCTGCCGCCGCCCAGCAGCCCCACGGCGGGCATCAGCAGCACAGAGACCAGCGCCGAACCGACCCCCGCGCAGGTGCGGCCGACGACCGTCAGCTTCTCCCGCTCGCCCTCGCTTTCGGCGGCGGCGGGGATCATCGACCAGAAGGGGATGTCCATCATCGTGTAGGTGATGCCCCAGAGCAGGTAGAAGCCGGTGAACCAGACCATCAGCCGGCCCTCGTCCGCCGCCGGAGCCGCGAAGAGGGCATAGAGGGTGAAGGCGTTGAGGACGGCGCCGCTGACGAGCCAGGGGCGGAAGCGTCCCCAGCGGCTGCGGGTGCGGGCCACCAGCACGCCCATGAAGGGATCGTTGAGGGCGTCAAAGATGCGGGCGATCATCAGCACCAGCCCCACAAAGGAGGGGCTCAGCCCCAGCACATCCTGATAGTAGTACATCACATAGGACGCGGACAGGGCGTACACCATGTCTTTGCCCACCGCCCCCAGGCCGTAGGCGGCTTTTGAGGCGCTGCCCATGCTCATGGGGCGCTCATCTCATTTCCCGGCTGAAAGGCTTGCGAGGCCATGTAGGCGTAGAGGGAGCGCAGCAGAGCCCGGGCCTCGGGGCCGGGCAGGCGGCGCAGGCCGAGGGTGCTCACCAGCAGGGAGCCGCCCAGGCAGCGCCCCTCGCAGAGCTGAGTCAGGGCGCGCAGGCGGGCGCAGGAGTCCATCACGGTGACGATGGATTTCGCCCCTTCCGGCAGGGGAATGGCGGGTTCACATGCCAAGGAGCGCCACTGCCAGTCCGTGTGGCTCTCCGTGGGGAAGCCGGCCAGGGCGGGGTGATCTGCCTCGATCAGCTGACCCATGCACCCGGCCTGATCCGGGAAGGTGCACACCGACCAGAAGTCCGTCGAAAACTGCGGCTGAACCGCGCCGGGCCAGTCCGCCGCGCTGTCGGGGGCGAGGAACACTTTGCCGCCCTGGCGCAGGACGCCGATGGCCTCCTCGTCCAGGGCGCGGCACTCGTGCACCTCCGGCGGGCAGACGGGCGCTTCCTCCGGATAGACCCAGAGGTCATAGCGGTTTTCACACCCAGCGAAGGAGAGCAGCAATTCCAGTCGGCAGGGGGTCCGGAAGTCCGTCAGCTTCAGCTGAAGCGTTCCAATGGGCGTGCGCTCCCCCCGGGGCGCGGTCACAGGGCCGTCCAGTGTGCCGGAGAGGCGCTGCCCGCCGCCCGTCAGGGTGAAGGCTGGCGTGCCGGTGAGGGCTTCCCGGCTGAAATTGGCCATCAGCAGATCAGCCTGAAGGGTTTCGCCTTCGGTGAAGGTCAGCCGGGGCAGGAGGGCTAAGGGCAGGGCGTCCCGGAAGAAGGCCGCAAAGCGCTCCGGCCGGGCGAAGGCAAAGGGCTTGGGCTTCATGTGGCTGTTCATCATGCCCACCAGCGCCGTGCCCTGGCCGGGAAAGTCCTGCAGCCCCAGCAGGGAAAGCCCGCTGAAGCCCGGGGTGCGCAGGGCGGCTTCCACCTCGGCGCGGTAGCACAGCAGGGCCAGCTCGCCTGAGGCCTCCACCCGGCGCGGCCACTCGCCCTCCAGCCCGGCCTGCCTGACCCTTTCCCGCATGTGGCTCAAGTTGTCCGGCCGGGTCACGCCGCGGAAGTCCGCAATCTCGCTGAAGTCCGGCAGGGATTCGTACTGGCCCACCTCAAAGCCGAAGACCGGCTGGCCGCTCTCGCCGCGCAGGGCGGAAAGGGCCTCGCGGTAATCGGTATCAAAGGCGGGCCCGTCGCCGTTCAGCCAGCCCGTGGGCCCGCAGGAGGTGGCCCGCAGGGGCTGTCCGCGCCAGTCCGAGGCGGTGTAAAAGTCGCTGGAAGGGTCAGTACCCAAGGCGCCGTAATGGGGATTGGAGCCATTGGCGTACAGGCGGGTAGGGTCACAGACCCGGGCTTCCGCCAGCAGCTCCGCCATGAAGCGGTGGCCTTCCTCGTCCGCCTGAAGCTCATTGCCCAGGGTCAGCATCACAAAGGAGGGATGGTTCGCCAGACAGCGCAGGATCTCCAGCAGCTCCCGGCGATAATAGGCCCGGGCCTCCGGCGCGGCAAAGGCGTGGGCCGGATCCCAGTGGGAGCACTCGGGCTGGAGCAGCAGGCCCAGGTCATCAGCGGCGGCAAAGGCGGCCTCGGGCGGGCAGTGGCTGTGGAAGCGCAGGCAGTTGACGCCGTAGGCTGTGTAAGCGCTCAGCGCCTCCCGCCAGGCGGCCTCGTCCATGGGCGCGTACCCGGTCTCGGGGAAGACGCAGCAGTTGGCCTCGCCCCGCAGGAAGATGGTCCGCCCGTTGAGCCTGAGCACCCCGTCCGCCGCCTCAAAGGTGCGCAGGCCAAAGCGCGCCTGCGCGTCCTCGAGGCCGTCGGCAGAGAGGGTGAGCCGGTGGGCGACGCCCTCGCCGATGTCCCACCTGGCCGCGTCCGCCCTCACCGGCAGGTCGGGGAAGCGCCACTCGCTCCGCCCGGCGGGGGCGTCCACTTCCAGTTCAGCATCACCGTCGACCGCGTCGGTTTTCAGCCGCACCCGGCCCTTCCAGCCCTCCGGCGCGTCCACCGTGAAAAGCACCCGCAGCCGGTTTTTCGCAGGCAGGGCGCGGACATCCGTCAGGAAGACGGGCTCCTCCGCCCGGAGGCCGATCACTCCCAGCAGACCGTTCCAGTTGGTCTGGGTCTCGTCGGAGGCCGCGGAGGAATAGACGATGGCGTCCCGGGGCCAGCCGGGCATGCTGTTGTCGCTGATGATCTCGATCCCGTCCGCGCCGGTCATGAGGCCGGTCACTTCAAAGACCCAGGGTGTCGAGAGGGTGCCGCTGAGGGCCGGAACCTCCTGCCCATTGACCCGCAGGCGCAGGTGCCGGGCGCGCTCGCACAGGAAAAAGAGGCGCTTGTTTTCCGGGGGTATCCAGCGCAGCTCCCGGCTGAAGGCCGCCGGGCCCTCGTAGGTGAAGCGCCGGGTCAGGCGGGTGACGATGGGATCACCCTCCCGCCAGAAGCCCAGGGCGGCCACCTCCTCCCGCTTCCACTGGCGCAGGGGGTCGTCGGGCTGGCCCAGACCGGCCTGGTCAAGGGTGCCGGGCAGGGGAATTTCGGCTTCCCGGCCGGGGATGCGGCAGCGCCAGGCACCGTCCAGGGGCAGGCAAAGCGCGCGGTGAATCATTTCCGTCTCCCTCCCATCTGATCCCAGGCCTCGAAGGCCCGATCCAGGCGGCGGAGCGTGTCCTGACCGAAGGCATCCAGGACACGCTGGCTCAGATCCAGGCCTATTGTGTCGGGCTTGCGCCGGAGGGCCAGATCCGCGGCGGTCTTGCTGACGCCGAACACCGCCGATACGATCTCCGGCTCGCCGCCGCCCTTCACCACCACCAGCCCCAGCAGGGACAGGGGAATCAGGTAGGCCGCGGCAAAGGCGTTGGCCTCCTTTTCCTCCTGACGCTCCCGGACGCGCCGCTCCTTTTCGGTCTCCCACTCGATGATATTGTGCAGAAAGGCGCTCTGATGCCCCAGCACCAGATGCCCCAGCTCGTGGGCGAAGGAAAAGCGCAGCCGGCTTTCCCCGACGCCCTCCCGCCAGCACACCAGCACCTTCTCGCGCCCGCTTTCCTCCAGGCAGCGGAAGGCCCGGGCGTCTTCGTGGGTCGAAAGGCGGCAGTCCGGGCTGATGGCCGTCATCTCCTCCTCGGTGAAAAAGAGCAGGCCGGGCATCCGCTGCAGGGCGCGGAAGGGGTCTGCCGGAAAACAGCCTTCACTCAGCAGCGTCCTTGCCGCCGCTTCCGCCGCCTCGCTCATGCTTCCGCCTCCCCGAAGGCCTTCTTGTAGAGAATCCGCCCGACCTTCAGATAATCCTGCCGCTCCTCGGGGGTCATCAGCCGCATCGCCCGGGACATCACCGCGATCTCCTTCAGCTGGGGCGCGGCCCGCCCGCAGAGCTCGTCCAGGGACACGCCGTACAGGTCCGCGATGGCGTTCAGCTTGTCCATGGAGGGGTCTGTCTGGTTTGTCTCCCACTTGTATACCGCCGTCGCGCTGACCCCCAGCATTTCGCCCAGGGCTGCCCGGGACAGTTTCTTGCCCTTGCGCAGGGCTTCCAGCCGCTCGCCGATCATCCGCCGCACCTCCCGCTCTTTTCAGACACCTTGCCGCTTCGGTTTTGTGACAATTGCCTGAAGAAAGTATACAACCTTTTGTTACAAATTGCAAGGGCAAATTCGGGCTTGACAGAAACATTTGGTTATGATATGCTGAAGAGGCAATAAACGAACAGTTGTTCGTATAACGGAGGGTTCAGCATGACGGACAGGGAAGTTTTGGAGAATTATCGCTATACCGGCGCGGAGATGGAGCTGCTGCGCACGCACATGGACCGGCTGACGGACCTGAGCGGGGTGCAGTGCCGGCCGAAGACCGCGCTGACCGACGACCGGGCCGAGCGGCTGAAGGCGCTGGAGGCCTGCCAGGCCGAGCTGGACGCAAAGTGGCAGGCGCTCCTGGCCCTGCAGCAGCGCTTCGAGGGCATCCTCGCGCGCATCCCCAACCCCGTCGACCGTGTGCTCATGCGCAGCTATTACGGACTGGGGCTTTCGGACGAGAAGACCGCGGAGTCCATGAACCTCAGCCGCACCTGCGTCATCACCCGGCGGCACGGCTGCATGGATCGCATCACGGCCAGCGAGCGCACCCGGGAGAGGAGGCGCGCCGATGGCTGAGGAGAGCCTGCAGCGCGAGGTGCTGGCCTGGCTGCAGGCGGTGATGCGCGGCGAGAGCGACAGCGGGGAGGCCATCCGCTGCAGTCAGCGGCTGAAGGCGGCGGAGCTGCTGGCCAGGCACTTCGGGCTGCTGAATCCCGGCCCCGGCGGCCCGCCCGATCCCCGGGTGGCGGACGAGCTGGCCGAGGCCCTCGAGCGGCTGAAGGAGGCAAATGAACCAAGAACTGCTTGAACTCCTGGTGCGCGACCCGGCGGCCATCGGGCGGGCGGCGGGCTTCCGGCTGCTTCGGGATCAGCCCCACAACGCCTGGCTGCGGCGGATGCTCCTCTCCCGGGAGGACGTGACCATCCTGGCCCACCGGGGCTCCTACAAGACCACCTGCCTGAGCCTGGCCCTGGCCCTGCTGATGTGCGTGGAGCCCCGGAAAAGCCTGATGCTCCTGCGCAAGACGGACGGGGACATCGCCGAGGTGATCCGCCAGGTGGAAGGCCTGCTGCGCTCCGAAGCCCTGCGCACGGTCACGGCGGGCATTTACGGCCAGCCGGTGCGCCTGACCCGGGCGACGGCCATGGAGCTGACGGCCTCCTGCTACCTCTCGCCCCGGGGCGCGGCTCAGCTCCACGGCCAGGGCATCGGCTCCTCCCTGACCGGGCGGCACGCGGACATCATCTTCACCGACGACATCGTCAACCTCTCCGACCGGCTCTCCGCCGCCGAGCGCCGCAAAACGGCCATCTATTACCAGGAGCTGCAGAACATCCGCAACCCCGGCGGCCGCCTGGTGAACACGGGCACGCCCTGGCACCCGGAGGACGCGATTTCGCTGATGCCCAACGTGCTGCGGGCGGACTGCTATTCCACCGGCCTGCTGACCGAGGCGGGCATCCAGAAACTGCGGCAGGCCATGACGCCCGCCCTTTTTGCGGCGAATTACGAGCTGAAGCACATCGCCGAGGCGGACGCCCTCTTCCCCGAGCCCCCGCGCATGACCGAGGCGGACGACAGCCTGCTCTACGACGGCATCGCCCACCTGGACGCGGCTTACGGCGGCGGGGACTGTACCGCCCTGACCCTGGCCCGCCGCCGGGGCGATGAGATCGTGCTGCTGGGCAAGCTCTGGCCGCGCCACGTGGACACCGTGCTGGACGAGATCACCGCCCTGTGCGGCAAGTACCGCTGCGCCCCCCTCTGCTGCGAGGTCAACGGCGACCGCGGCTATGTCGCCCGGGCCCTCCGGGAGCGCGGCCTCCCCGTGCGCACCTATGCCGAGCGCATGAACAAGTTCATGAAGATCTCCACCCACCTCCGCCGCTGGTGGCCCGCCCTCGCCTTCCACCCCGCCACCGACCCCGCCTACCTGGCCCAGATCGCCGCCTACGGCCCCGACGCCGAGCATGACGACGCCCCGGACAGCGCGGCGAGCGTGGTGAGAGCGGTTAGCGGTTAGCGGGAGCAGCAGGTTGGAGGTTGGAGGTTGAAGGTTGAAGGCAGGAGGTTATTTGCTGATATACTGTGCCCTTCCGGAAGGATTTCCGGCGGACGGCGGAGAAATATAAGGACAGGAAAAACCTGCCGCAGCCCGGGAACAACTGCCCCCTTCTCCACGTCTATTTGACAGCAGACCCATTCTGCATTGCATGTGGCTGATGCTGGCTAAACCTTCAACCTTCAACCTCAGGCAGCCAAACTCAGCTAACAGCTAAAAGCTTAAGGAGGTATCCCCATGAAGAGACTGATGGCCCTGATTCTTGCGCTGATGACACTGGTGAGCTTTACGGCGGCTCTGGCTGACGCGCCGCTGGCCGGGGGGTGGACGCCCGCGGAGTCCGCTGAGGTGACGGAGGAGCTCCGCGCCGTGTTCGACAAGGGAATGGAGGGGCTGATGGGCGTCAGCTACACGCCTGTGGCATACCTGGGCTCCCAGATCGTGGCCGGAACGAACCACTGCTTCCTCTGCCAGGCCACCGTGGTCTATCCCGGCGCGGCCCCGGACTGGAAGCTGGTCTACCTCTACGAGGACTTCAGCGGCAGCGTGACCATCCTCACCATCGCCGACTTTGACTTCGGTGCCCTCTGCGACTACGGCGCAGGGATGGCGGGGGAGTAAGGGAAGGGGGAAGGGATGCTCCTTTCCGGTGACAAACCAAAACAGCATGGTGGATGTTTTTGCCATGCTGTTTTGGGTTATCCGATGATGCTGACAGGACAAGGGTCAGGCATGGGAATCAGCGGTATTCGCCGCAGTTCTTGCAATTTATGTCCTGATAAGAATTATTCGTTCCGCACTTTTTGCAGCGCCACCCATCGAGTGCGGTGCGGCCAGCTGTCATATAGGGAGTAGGCTTGGACGAATTTGCCGAAGCAGGACTGTCCGCTTTCTCGGTCGCTTCAAGTTTCAGGCCTGCAACCATGTCATGGGTGGCCTGAATCATTTCAACTATCTTGCCCATTGACCAGAGTACAAAGCAGGATTCCAAATATGGCAGGAAAGTGGTAATGAAAATGCTCCAACTGAAAACTGTCTCTGTGCTGTATCTATATGTCGTCACTTCTCTTCGCGCCGCCAGAAAAGAGATAATCAGGCCTCCTATGAGCGCGACGATGCTGCAGAATTTCAAAAAACCCGCAAAGCTGTTTGAGGTGGCACTCCCAAGCCTCAGCTTGTACTGATACTGAACTTGCTTCGGTTTCTTCCCCGTCGGCCTCCCGCAGTGCGGACAAAACTCCGCCTGATCCGAGATCTGCTGACCGCATTCCACGCATTCAATCAATGCCATGACGCATCCTCCTTTTGATCTGTCCGGACCGGAACAGCCGCCCGGTCTGCTTGAGGGAATCATAGCCGATGGAAGCCCCTGTGTCAAGTGGCATGGTATATTTCCTGCACATTCCAGAAAAATGCCAGCCGTCAAGTCCAACCTGTTGTTAAAGATTTACATTCTCAATATATATCCCCCTTTATAAAAGTTCTTTGAAAGAGGATAGGGGGTTTGGGGGGAAGGGGAGAACTTTCTTTCAAGAAAGTTCTCCCCTTCCCCCCAAGAACCGCCCCAAGAGCCGTTCCCCCAATTGACACAAACCCGTTTGCGCGGTAAAATAATGATGGATGATTATGTGCCGGGTTGGTCCGGCACTGGTGAAACGGAGGGGGTTCCGTGATGAGGCATCCTGTGATGAGGCGTATTCTGAGCGGTCTGGCGTTGATGCTGATGCTCTGTCTGCTGGCTTCCGCGAGCGCGGAGGGTAGTTTGTTTGTGCAGGCGGTCGATCCGCGGGCGCCGGGGGTGGTATACGCCGCCCAGCCGGCGGATGGCGCGGACGCGCGCATGCTGTGGCTGCGGCTGGACGAGGGCTTCGATCCGGGGGCTTTGTTCATCGCGGTCTGGGATGGCACCCGGCCCGAGGTGCGCTTCTGGCCCGAGAAGGGCACCGCGCTGACGCCCGGGGAGAACTGCGTGCAGGCGGGCGACGGCGCCTGGCTGATGCCCGTGGCCGCCTATGACGAGAGCGGACGCCTCAGCCAGCTCTGGTTTGTGATCATCGCTGACCGGGACGACCCGGGCAATGGCGGCGCGGCAGAGGTGTGGAACCAGGGCGCGGAAGCCTTAGACGCGCTGATCGGCAGACTCTCCGCCGGCTGGCCCGGGGACGCTCAGCCCATAGGCGACGAGAATCAGCCGGAAGCGACGGAGGTTCCCCAGCCCATCACGGACGACTGGAGCCTGCTGCCGGACTGGATGAATCAGCAGCAGCCGGACGTGACGGACGCCCCCGCGACGGAGGTTCCCCAGCCCATCACGGACGACTGGAGCCTGCTGCCGGACTGGATGAATCAGCAGCAGCCGGAGGTGACGGATGCCCCCGCGACGGAGGTTCCCCAGCCCACAACGGACGACTGGAGCCTGCTGCCCGACTGGATGAATCAGCAGCCGGAAACGCCGACGACGGAGGTTGCTGCGACGGAGATTCCCCAGGATCCCATGAGCGACTGGGGCCTCCTGCCCGACTGGGAGGCCACCGTGCCCCCGGCGGAGACAGAGCCCCCGGCATCCCCGACCCCGGCCGAGCCCGTGACCGCCGAGGTGGAGGTCATCTGCCGCACCACGGAGGGGGAGGTGCTCTGGCGCTACGTCACCACCGTGTCCTCCGATCAGCCCCAATCCTTCACCACCGGCGAGTATGAGGGCTATGACCTGATTTCCCCGCGCTATGAGGTGGTCAACGTGGATCAGACCGGCAAGGCCTCCCCCAACCCGGTGGAGTTCATCTTCCGGAAAAAGCCCCAGGTGCGCATCCATTACCAGGACGCCGCCACCGGCGCTGATGTGGCGGATGAAACGCTTGTGATCGTCCATGAAGGCCGCACAGTGGTAGTGGCCGATCCCCAGAACCTGCTTCCTGGGTATGAAGTGGTAGGCCCCACCTTTTTCACCGTCACGGTGACCGACGGCACACCGGACATCAGCGATATCGTGTACTATTACCGCGCACCGGAAACGGAAACCGAAGCGCCTGCCGTGACGCCGGTTCCCACGCCCACCCCCGAGCCCGAGCCCGTCTTCGGGGATAACCTGAACCGCTGGGCGAAAACCGTGCGCGCCGACGTCAACATGCGGCAGCAGCCGGAAAAGCAGAGCAAGCTGGTGAAACAGCTGAAGCGGCCCGGCGCCCGGGTCTTTGTGCTGTCCTCCACGGTGAACGCCGCCGGGGAGGACTGGTATCAGGCGGTGGCGGACGGCCAGCTGGGCTATATCCGCGCCGACCTGCTGCGGCTGATGTCCATCGCCGACAGCGAGAGCTTCAGCCAGAACCTGTCCAGCCCCGTGCCCCTGCCCTTCCCCGGCGCGGAGGGCGAAAACGAGGCGGACGTCCCGGATGTGGTGGAGGAGATGGAAACCCTTCCGCCCGCCGATGAGCCCGCTGAAACGCCCGTGAGCGAGCTGCCCGTGCCGGAAGACCTGGAGCCCCTGCCGCCGGAGGCCGAGCCCTCCGACGCGCCTTCAGACGAACCGACGGAGACACCCGCGGCGGAACTGCCTGTGCCGGAAGACCTGGAGCCCATGCCCCCCGAAGCTGAGCCGACAGACGCGCCTTCCGCCGAGCCGGCTGAAACGCCAGCGATTGAGCTGCCTGTGCCGGAAGACCTGGAGCCCCTGATCCCGGAGACCGAGCCTACCGACGCGCCTTCCGCCGAGCCGACGGAGACGCCTGCGGCGGAACTGCCCGGGATCGAAGCGCTCGAAACCCTTGTCCCTGTCGATCTCTTCACGGAGATCCCCACGGAAATCCCCACCGAAGCACCCACCGCGGCCCCCACGCCCGAGCCCTGGTGCGCGGTGCTGGTGCGGGCGGTGAACACCGCGGGGGAGAATGTGATCCCGCCTTACACGGTGCAGGTGCTGGCCGGTGAAACCTGGATCAGCCTGGACACCGCGCAGGTGCCCGCCATCTATGACGCCACCGCCGTCGCACCTCAGCAGGTCATTGCCAGCGTCAGCCGCACGGCGGAGGTGATCTTCCGCCTGAACCGCGCCGAGGCCGAGGAGACGCCCCTCCCCGCGGGCAGCAATGTGCAGCGCTGGGCTGTGACCAACAAGGGCGGCGTCAACCTGCGCAAGCAGATGAAGGAGAATTCCACCCAGCTGCGCGTCCTCAAGCGCGGCACGGAGGTCTTCGTGTACAGCCTGGAGGCGGACGCGAACGGCGTCGCCTGGGCCAAGGTCTGGTACGGCCAGGAGGGCTTCATCCGCGCCGATCTGCTGGACATCATGAGCCAGGCCCGCAGCGAGGACTACGAGGGCGCCCGGGGCCGCGGCGTTCCCACCGCCAAGCCCACCGCCACCCCCACCTTCAGCCCGGTGCCCTCGGTCAGCCCGGTGTCGGTGGTGGTTCACCTGGCCAACCTGGCGGGGGAGGAGATCGCCGAGCCCTACGCCGTGTCCTATGAGGCCGGCGGCACTTACCAGGTGCTGCCCCTGCCCATCCGCGTGCCCGAGGGCTACGACCTGACCTCCGCCGCGGTGCAGACCGTCAACGTGTCCTGGATGGGTGTGGCCGAGCCCAACGAGCTCTGGTTCCGCCTGGCCCGGCTGGAAACCGGCGCGGAAAAGAGCCCCTATGCCGCGGACATCAGCCGCTGGGCGACCCTGAACTGGCCCGAGACCGATCTCTTTGCCGATACCGAGGGCACGCTGCTGGGCCGCATCAGCCCGGTGAGCCCCGTCTGGGCCTACGGCGCGCTGGAAACCGATGAAGGCTGGCTGACGCAGGTCAACGCGGGCGGCCTGTACGGCTACATCCGCACCGAGGATCTGACCCTGATGACCGAGGCGGAGAGCCTGGACTATCAGGATCAGTTCGCTACCGCCCTGCCCGAGCGCCCCACGCCCACCCCCGCGCCGACGCCCGAGCCCACGCCTGTGCCCACCGCGCCTCCCACGGCGACCCCCGCCCCCACCGACGCGCCCACGGACGTGCCGGATCAGACGTCCGTTCTGCCGGAGATAGTCACCCCCAGCCCTGTGCCGCAGGATGTGAAGCTCAACCATGATGCTGAACCCACCGGGGACGAGCCCATCGACATTCAGCCCTTTGTGGATGCGCTGAATCAGACCAGCGCGCCCACCGACACCCCCGCGCCCACCGCGCCCCCGACGCCTACGCCGACCCCCACGCCGACGCCCACGCCTTCCCCGACACCCACGCCCAGCCCCACGCCGGTGCCCCTCACCTGGACGGGCATTGCCCTGACCCGGGGCGAGGTCACCCTGCGCAGCGGCACCGCGGAGGAGGACATCCTCTTCCCCCTGGATGACGCCACGCCGGTCATGGTGCACGGCCAGGTCTTTGACGAGGACAATGCGCGCTGGTACTCGGTGGAGCTGGCGGACGGCTCCTTCGGCCTGCTGCGGGAGGAAGAGCTGGACCAGGTGACCGGCGAGGCCGCTGAACAGGCGCTGGCCCGCTGGAATGAAGCCCGCGGCGGCTACCGCGAGCCGGAGCCGGAGCGGGATACGGGCTATGCCCGCGCCCTGACCCAGATCAACCTGCGCTCCACCCCCGGCGACCTGGGGGTGATCTCCGCCATGATCGAGGCCAATGAGCTGGTGTATGTGGCGGAAACCGTGGAGGAAGCCGGCCAGAGATGGTGCAGGCTCACCGGCAGCCGCGAGGGCTATGTGCGCGCCGATCAGCTGCGGATGCTGACCGCCGAGGAGGAGGCCGCCCTGACCGTCGAGAGCCCCGCGCCCACCAATCCGGCTGAAACCCTGGCCCCGGCCACCGCCGAGCCCACCGAAACCCTCGCCCCCGCGCCCGTCTGGACGGACAGCGCCGCCGGAGGAGGGGAGGGCGAAAAGCGCGACAGCCGCTTCACCCTGCTGATCATCTTAGCTGTGGTGGCCGTGATCCTTATCGCTGTGGCCCTCTTCGTGATGGTCCGCCGCCGGGAGGAGAAGCGCCGCCGGAGCCTTGAGCGCGCCCGCCGCCTGCAGGCCCGGGCCCTGGAGGACATGAACAAGCCCCGCTCCATACCCGCCCCGCCCAAGGATGACAAGCTGACAAGGGAGTAAGATCCATGCTGACCATCTCACCCTTATTTACCGACCTTGCGGTGCTCCCCTTATCGCGGGAGCTCCGCCTCTTTGGCGAAGCCTCCGCGCCGCTGGTCACCGCCCGGCTGACCTCCCCGGGGGGCGTCACCCTCGCGTCCGGCGAGGCGGAGACCGTAAACGGCCGCTATGAGCTGCTGCTGCCCCCGCTTCAGCCGCAGGAAGGGCTGACCCTGACCGTCGAGGCCGGCGGGGAGCGCCTGGTCTCGGAGAACATAGCCGTGGGGCTGCTGCTCCTGTGCGGCGGCCAGAGCAATATGGAGCTGGAGCTGCGCAACTGCGCCGAAGGCCCGGCCCTGATCCCGGTGATGGACGACCCCGGCCTGCGCTATTTCAACGTGCCCAGGTATGCCCGCTCCGGCCCGGAGGCCGACGCCGCCTTCGCAGGCACCCGCTGGAAGGCCGTGACCCCGGGCCAGGCCGGCGACATGAGCGCCGTGGCCTGCTTTGCGGGGCGCCGCCTGCGGGAGGCCACCGGCTGGCCCGTGGGGCTGGTGGACTGCTACTGGGGCGGAACCTCCGCCACCTGCTGGATGGACGAGGGCACGCTGCTGGCCACCGCCGAGGGCGCGCGCTACCTCAGCGAATACCGCGCCGCCTGCGGGGACAAGGACATGGCCGCCTACCTGGAGGAGGAAAACGCCTTCCAGCAGGAGATGAACGAGTGGAACAGCCGGGTGGAAGCCGCCCGCGCCCATCTCGGCCCGGACGCGCCCTGGGCGGCCATCGAGGCCGAGGCGGGCATCTGCCCCTGGCATCCGCCGGTGGGCCCGGGCTCGCCCTACCGCCCCGCCGGGCTCTTCACCACCATGGTGAAGCCCCTGCTGCCCCTCGCCCTCAGCGCCGTGCTCTGGTATCAGGGCGAGGAGGATACCTTCCACACCGACCGCTACGACGTGCTGCTGCTCTCCCTCATGCGCTGCTGGCGAAAGGCCTTCCGCCAGCCCGGCCTGCCCTTCATTGTGGCGCAGCTCCCCTGCTGGCAGCCGGACGATTCCCCCGAGGACGACCCCCGCTGGCCGGAGACCCGGCTGAGGCAGGCGGAGGTCTGCGCCGCGGACGCCCGCGCCCTCTGCGTCTGCCAGATCGACCAGGGCGAACAGCACAACATCCACCCGGTGCACAAGCAGCCCATCGGCCAGCGCCTGGCGGACGCTCTGCTGACCCTCCTGGGTCGGGACGCCCCCGTCTCCCCAGAGATCACCGCGTGGCAGACCGACGGCCCCGCCCTGCTCCTCACCGTGAGCCAGCCCCTGCAGACCCCCGCCGCCCCCGCAAAGCACTTTGAGCTCCGCGGCGTCTGCGGCCCCTGGCACCCCGCTGCGGCGGAAATCACCGGCACCGCCATCCGTCTGACATCCCCCGCCGTTCCGCGCCCCACCGCCGCCCGCTACGCGCATTTCTCCTGGGGAGAAGTGAATGTGTTCGGGGTGAACGGGCTGCCCCTGGCGCCGGGGGAGGTAATCTGACAGCTATCAGCTGATAGCTGTCAGCTGTTAGCTTAGTTAGTCTGAGCTGGGGTTCCCCCATCCCCCCCGGCCCCCCTTCCCCCGTGCGCGGGGGAAGGGGGGAGGATATATAGTATCCGCGCTGGGGGGACGCTTTCTGCGAGAAAGCGTCCGAACAGGAAAGAGACCCCCCTGAAAGGCGCTCCTGCGGAGGGCCGGGGGAGCCCCCTGAAAGGCGCTCCTGCGGAGGGCTGGGGGGAGCCCCCTGAAAGGCGCTCCTGCGGAGGGCCGGGGGAGCCCCCTGAAAGGCGCTCCTGCGGAGGGCCGGGGGAGCCCCCTGAAAGGCGCTCCTGCGGAGGGCTGGGCGATCCCCCCTGAAAGGCGCTCCTGCGGAGGGATATGCCTTCAACCTCATTGAACATGATGCATTGTCCCTGTTGGCTCATACTTACTTTTTCGTGACCGAAAAAGTAACAAAAAGGTCTTGGGGGACACGTTGCGGCGTGTGTCCCCCCAACCCCCCCCGCACACGCTCGCCTCCTGTATTTGAGTTCACAGATAAACTTTTGGTAAGGGTGACAAAAGGGCGCTTTCAACCTTAGAGCCACGACTGGTTGTGGTGATTTCCGCTGTCTTCCACAACCAGTCGTGGCTTGGTTCAGGAAAGCGGCCTTTTGACATCCGAATCATACTTTTGGGTGTGGGACCCACCTCGTATCACTTGTTCATGTGGCCTGCCGGCACTGTCCTTGTCAGATGCTGCAGACTGGCCCGAGTCCCTTCACCTTCAACCTCCAACCTTCTCCCTTCAACCTACAGCTCCGCATCTCCGCTAACCGCTAAAAGCTGACAGCTCTCCTTGCAAACCACCCCAACATCTGCTACAATACCCCTGCGGCATATCTTTCATTTCATTCATGATTCAGCCGCGGAGAAAGAAGGAGCGCCATGTTTGG
This sequence comes from Clostridia bacterium, assembly GCA_017534885.1. Lineage (GTDB taxonomy): Bacteria > Bacillota > Clostridia > Christensenellales > Aristaeellaceae > RUG11272. Next base: position 16,255 of record JAFXVR010000057.1, read on the forward strand.
ACGGAGACCGGACGGACGGCGGATCAAGGGGATCGACCCCATTGTGCAGATCACGCCTTACCTGATGCCCATGCGGTGCGACGCGCAGGTGTTTCTGCAGCACCGGGTGGACTGGGAGCTGCTGACCCGGTACATCAGCCGTCAGCAGACCGAGAAGGACGAAAAGCTGACGCACATGCACCTCATCATCGCGGCCTATGTGCGGGCGGTGAGCCAGAATCCCGAGATCAACCGCTTCATCATGAACAAGCAGTACTACTCCCGCAACAACTGCTCGGTGGCCTTCACCATCCTGAAGGACCCCCAGGACGCGGACAAGGGGGAGACGGTGGTCAAGATCCGCTTCGACCCCACCGATACCATCTATGACGTGCGCGACCGCTGTGTGGCGGCGGTGAACGCCAACCGGGGGGATCAGCCCAAGAACTTCCTGGACAAGCTGGTCAGCTTCCTCTTCGCCGTGCCGGGCCTGCCCACTTTGGTGGTCTCCGTGGTCCGCCTGCTGGACCGCTACGGCATCTGCCCTTCCTTCCTGATTGAGGAGCTGCCCTTCCACGTGGGCATGTTCATCACCAACAACGCCTCCATCGGCCTGCACCACGTCAACCACCACATCTACAACTTCGGCAATGTCAGCCTCTTCTTCGGCATGGGACTGGTGGAGAAGATCGCCGTGGTGGAAAAGGGCGAGACCCGCATGAAGCGCTTCCTGCCCATCGGCATCACCGCGGACGAGCGCGTGTGCTCCGGCGCGTATTACGCCCGGTTCTTCGCCGACATGGTGCGCGCGCTGGAACACCCCGAGACCCTCGAAAACCCGCCGGAGCAGGTGCGGTATGATCCGGGGGTGGAGTATCATGAGGGGAAGAGCAAGTAGATGATAGTGGAGTGAGGAGTTAGGAGTTTGGAATGTGAGCCGGAAAAGGCGTCCCCCGTGCTGCTCGTGGGGGACGCCTGCTTTTTTGTTTGCTCCTTTACTCCGCCGCGGCAGGCACAGCCGGGATGCCGGTGAGCCCCATCAAGTCCTCGGCATAGTCGGCGCTGAGGCCGTAGACCGCGATCAGGGAGGTGCAGCCCTCAAAGGCAGTTCTGTCGATGACGCAGTCGCTGGACACGAGAATCTGCGTGAGGGCTGTGCAGTTTTTAAAGGCGTATGCGCCGATGGATGTGCAGTTCCGGGCGTCCACCACGGTGATGGCGGTGTCTCCCTCGAAGGCGTTGGCCTCAACGACGTCAAGGCCGGTGGGCAGGGTGAAGACGGGCGTGCCGAAGGCCGGCAGCGCGGCGGGGTTGTAGGGGGTGAGCTCCACGCCCGTCAGGTAGGCTTGCGAGATTCCGTAAGCGCCGGCCACCCGCAGGACGCCGCCGCTGGGGTAGAA
>JAFXVR010000058.1 GCA_017534885.1 Clostridia bacterium
ATTCGGATGTCAAAAGGGCGCTTTCCTGAACCAAGCCACGACTGGTTGTGGAAGACAGCGGAAATCACCACAACCAGTCGTGGCTCTAAGGTTGGAAGCGCCCTTTTGTCACCCTTACCATCTGTATGGAATCTCAGGCTGCCGTCTGACTGCTCCCGCTGCAAGAACCTGACCCATACCTGCTCGAAAAAGGAAAAAGTCTTTTCTGAGGGATCGAGGGACCGGGAGCAGCCGGACCAGTTTCCATCCGTTGACAAGCAGGTTGATCTATGCTAAAATGCCGCCGATTGCGGTACATGAACGTTCATGGAAGGGAGATTCCCATGGCAAAAGAAAAAGGTCGCGCAACCCTGCAGGATATTGCCGACGCCACCGGGTTCACGGTGAACACCGTAAGCCGGGCGCTTAAAAACAAGGAGGACATCAGCCGGGAAACCTGCGCGCGCATCCAGCAGGTGGCGAGGGACATGGGCTACGTGCGCAACTACATCGCCAGCTCCCTGCGCTCGGGGCGGACAAAAACCATCGCCATGATTTCCGGCTCCATGATGAACCCCTATTACGCCATTCTCTGCGATCTGATCCAGCGGGAGGCTGTGCGGCTGGGCTATGGCCTGATGATCCTGTGCTCCCAGGACGACCCGGACACGGAAATCAGGATGGTGGAAATGGCCATCTCCCGCCAGGTGGACGGGGTGCTGATTACCCCCTGCTCCTTTGAATCCCCGGCCCTGGGACTGCTGCGCTCCTCCGGGCTGCCCTTTGTGCTGCTCAGCCGCTATCTGGAAGGGGAAAAGGACGACTGCGTGCTGTGCGATGACCGGCAGGGGGGCTACCTGGCCGGGCGGCACCTGATTGAACAGGGTCATCAGAACCTGGCCATGATCTCCTTCCACCACGTGGTGTTTTCCACCCGGAAGCGCTTTGAGGGCTTTCAGCAAGCCTGTCTGGACGCGGGCATCCCGGCCGGAAACATTCAATACGCCGAACCGGAGAGCGATGATCTGATCCTGCCCCAGGTGAAGGAGTGGATCGCCCAGGGCGTGACGGGCCTGTTTTCCTTTTGCGATGTGGAGGCCTGGTGCCTGATTACCATGCTGGAAAACAGCGGTTTGCAGGTGGGCAAAAGCCTGTCCATCATCGGCTTTGACAACATCCTGGGCTATATGAATTTCCCCAAGCCCATCTGCTCCATCGACTGCCGCCTGCAGGATGAGGCCTGCACCGCCATTGATTTGCTGCGCAAGCGCATTCACGATCCTTCCCTGCCGCCGCAGCAGGTGATGCTCCCGGTTTCCCTGGTGTGCCGGGACACCTGCCGCGCGCTGTGAGCAGCAGGGAGCAGAAAAGGCAGGGCCGGCATGGGGAAGGCAGGCTGATTGGAAGAGAAAGAGTGCCTGTAGGAGGGCAGCATGGCAGTTCGGCACGATGCCGGGCTGCTCTTTTGGGTCTTGTCCTCCAGAGCGTTCGGGCAAGCCAAACGTGAAGGAGGGACTGTTGATTCGGATGTCAAAAGGCCGCTTTCATGAACTGAGCCACGACTGGTTGTGGAAGACAGCGGAAATCACCACAACCAGTCGTGGCTCCAAGGTTGAAAGCGCCCTTTTGTCACCCTTACCACTATTCTCTGCTTAAAACAGCCAGTCGAAATATCATCTTTTCCGCCCTGGCGTTGCTTCGCTACGGTCAACGATGCCCTGCATCGCCTCCCTTCGCTCAGCTTAGCCAGAGCGAAAAGTCTGACGCTTCTTTGTGTCTGTTTTACTTGAGAATAGTATCAGTCCTGCCCTTCCTCCACAAACACGCAGTTGCCGTGGCTCTGGCAGTAGGCTTCCGCCGGGCTCCCCGTCGCGCTGAAGACGTAGACCCTCCCGCAGCCGTCGAAGACGTCCGTGCCCAGCGCGCAGCCCGCCGGGATGCGGATCATGGTCAGGCCCGTGCAGTCCCTGAAGGCGTAATCGCCGATGGACGTGCAGTTCGCGGGGATCTCGACGACGGTGGCCGCGATGCCCTCGAAGGCGCTGGGCTCGATGCTCGCCGTGCCGGCGGGCAGGATAAAGTCCGCATTGCCGAAGACGGGTATATCCTCCCACACCGCGGTCACGGTGGTATCCGCGGTGACGATGACGGTGCCGCCGGGCTGTTTCGTTTCTTCGCCGATCTGCCAGCCCGCGAAGAGCTTGCCGGATACGGTGTATCCGCATTCGGGAAGCGTGTACGCGCTGCCGGAGACCACAGTTGCATTGCCCATCGTTCCGGTGGCGCTGTCGTCGCCGGGGGCGAAGATGACGGTCGCCCGCTCTCCCAGGACGGCCTCGCCGTCCGCGTTCAGGCCGACCAGAATATTAATGGCGTTGCCGGCAAAGTTCGCTGCCGTTCCCTTGCCGGAAAGGCCGCTGGTAAAGACGCCCAGCTTATCCATCCTGATTTTGATCTTCCAGTTCGTATCCAATGTATCAAGGATTTGTATCGGGTTCGGGTTGTCGCCTTCCAGGTAGGCGAACGCATTATTTCCTCCTTTTATCCGTGCGCTGCCGGAGATGGCGAAAACGCCGCTGCCGCTGACCCTCACACAACCGTTCATTGTCTGGTTGTTGTCGGTGACACACCCGCCATACATGGCGAAAGTACCGCTGCTGACTTTCACGACAGGCGCATAGGAATCTCTGCTTTGTGATAGGCGGACTGTTTGACTACCGCGATGAGATCACGCTGGGGCAGATCAGAACCCGCATCTTCGAGAAATGGGGTGCCCGCGATACACTTCAAAACTGTCTTGCAAAAAATATGCAGACATTCAAAGAATGTTGAGGGTGACAAAAGGGCGCTTCCGACCTTATAGCCACGACTGGTTGTGGTGATTTCCGCTTTCTTCCACAACCAGTCGTGGCTTGATTCAGGAAAGCGCCCTTTTGACATCCGAATCAAGAATTGAAAGCCATGACCGCTGCCGGTGCGCCAGGTGTGTATAACCGCTGCACAATGACGCTCAACAACAGGAGATTTTGCAGCTGCTCTGTGCCGCGATCATCGAACGCTCAGGCCGGCAGTACATGACATGGGAAGAATTGATGCAGCATCCTGCGCTGTTCCCCTTCAGAATTGAAAACCTCACCCAGGCCGATATGGCTTCCTGTGAATGGCTTCACCTGGAGCGGATGGGCAATGATGTTGTGATTTGCCTTCTGTAAAACGGTTATACATTTCTACTTGTTGTTATGTCAGCAGACAACGAGTCAGCCGCCTTTTTCAGATGCACGCCTGCATCTCCCCTTCGTTCATCCTGTATACGCAGTCGGCATAATCCTTTGCATCCTGCTCATGCGTCACCAGCAGTACGGCCTTTCCCGCGTCGGCGGCGGCGCGCAGGGTGGAGAGGACCAGGGCGGTGTTTTCATCGTCCAGGTCTCCGGTGGGCTCGTCCGCCAGGAGGATTTCTCCGTCCTGGGTCAGGGCCCGGGCGATGGCCATGCGGCGGAGCTCCCCGCCGGACAGGGCTGCGGGACGGGCGTCCTGCAGGTGGCCGATGCCCAGCTTCTCCAGCCAATGCAGCGCCTCCGCGCGCTGGTCTTTCCGGCGATACAGCGCGCCCGGGAGCAGAACATTCTCCAGCACTGTCAGGGTCTCGAGGGCGCTGCGGGCCTGGGGGATCACGGACAGTCCGGTGTTCCGCAGCCGGGACAGATCGGCATCGCTCATCGCATAGAGGTCTGCGCCGTCCAGCAGCACCTTGCCCTCGCTGGGCGGCAGCAGGCCGGAGAGCATGTGCAGCAGCGTGGTTTTTCCGCTGCCGCTCCGGCCGGTCAGGACAGTCAGCGTGCCGGGATCGAGGGTGAGGCTGACATGGCTGACCGCGCTGAAGAAATTGGCCTCGCCTGTTTTCCGGAAGTATTGTTTGCTGATGTTGTCCGCTCTGAGCGCCATCCTTACGTTCCCTCCCGCAAAGCTGTGCCGGGATCGGTCCGGCTGAGTTTCCATGCCGCGTATGCGCTGGAGATGGAGCCAATCAGCACGGTGATCAGCACCGTGGCCGCCGCATACCCGAGGACTGTCTTCCAGTCCGGCGTCAGATAAGGCAGTCCGAGGCTCTGCTCGATCAGCGCTGTGAAGGGGAGCACGAGGGTGAAGGCAAAGGCGGCGCCGATCAGAGCGCCTGCAGCGCTGCACAGGGTGCTTTCCGTCAGCAGCAGACCGCTCAGGGCGCGCCGGCTCATCCCGATCAGCCGCAGCACGGCGAATTCCCGCCGGCGCTCCGCTGTCATCATGGCGAAGACGATCAGCAGAATGATGACCGTGAGCGCCCAGACCGCCGCGATCAGCACGCCGATGGTGCGGGTGATGCCGGCCAGGCTGTCCGACACCTGGGTGATCATGCTGCGGGTGCGCACTGCCGTGACCTTGCGGATATGGCTGTTCAGCCGGCTGCTGACCTGGTCGATATCCGCGCCTTCCCGTACCTTCACATAGACGGCGGAGATCCGGCTGTCGTCATCGCTGGTGATCTTGTGCGAAATCCCCTTGGCCTCGGCGGCCTGCAGGAGGACGCCCATGGTCTCCATGCTGCAGTAAACCGCTGTGTCCAGGCCCGTTCCGGTGGGCGCCAGGCGGGCCACCGCCTTGCAGCGCTCGTCATAGATCCGGATGATTTCCCCCACTTCAGCCTCGACCTTGCAGCCGACCACCACCTCCATGGGGCCGATCTCCCGGGCATAGCTCTCGGCGATCCACGGCCTCACGGTGAAATCCTTGTCCGGATCGATGCCGATCACCTGAATTTTCACTGAGCAGCAGTCCGCCTTCAGGGAAGCCAGAAAGGTCTGCGGCGCGGCGGCTTCCACGCCCGGCGTCTGAAGCACTTCATCCAGCACGGAAGCGTCCATATAGAAGGCGCCTGCCGTTCCCTGCAGGAACAGCTTCTCAAAGCTCACCTTGCTCTGGGCGGAGGATGGCAGTACAATGATGTCGGCGCCCAGCCGGGCTTCCAGGCTGTTCAGACCCTGGCGGAGGGAGGAGACGATCACGGTTCCGCCCAGGACGGACAGGGAGAGAAAGACTGTCAGCAGGATCAGCGCGAAGGTTCGCCCCGGCCTGCGAATCAGGTTTTTGACCGGAAGTGAACGCCGCTTCATGGCCGCTTCCTTTCCATCAGCCAGCCGGCCAGCGCCGCCAGCAGCATGAGGGCGCAGAGGATGATCATGGCCGGCTGCATCACCATCCGGCAGCGCATGGCGCTCATCCGGCAGAGGGAGATCAGCGTGCCCGGGGTGAGGATCCCCAGGGCCGCCACAGGCAGGATCGCCCCATACAGGCCCCGGCGCACCCGGCCGTCCCGGCAGAAACAGGCGGCCAGCGCGAGAAGCAGCAGTACGCCGCCGATGCCCAGCAGCGCCTGTCCTGCCCAGTGGCAGCTGCCGAAAGCGCCGTCCTCGTGGATGCAGGGGGCGAGGAATGTCTGGCTTCCGGCCGTCATCGCGCAGGAGAGAACCAGGACGATCAGCGCCGGAATCCTGTTCAGCGCGCTGCGCTTATTCGCCGAAGTGCTCATTGACAACCTCCTTGAGCAGCTTGCCGTGCTCCAGCACAATGGTGCGCTGGGCCGCGTCCGCCACCTCCGGGTCATGGGTAACCACGATCAGCGTGGTGCCCTCCCGGTGCAGCTGGGCAAACAAATCCAGCACTATGTTCTCGTTCGCCTCATCCAGGTTGCCGGTGGGCTCGTCCGCCAGGATCAGCTCGGGATGATTGATCAGGGCCCGGGCCACGCACACCCGCTGCTGCTCGCCGCCGGAGAGCTGGCTGGGCAGGTGCCGGGCGCGCTCCCGCAGGCCGACCCGCTCCAGGGCCTCCAGGGCCTCCTTCTCATCGGGCATGGAGTGATAATACTGGCTAACCATCACGTTCTCCACCGCGGTCAGGTAGCTGACCATGTGGAACTGCTGGAAGATCAGACCGATCTTGTCCCGCCGGATGTCCGTCAGGCGCTTGCTGCTCTCCCGGGCGATGTCCACCCCGTCCAGCAGCACCTGGCCGCTGGTGGGCTTGTCCATGCAGCCGATGATGTTCATCATGGTGCTTTTCCCGCTGCCGCTGGGGCCCATGATGGCCACCCATTCACCCTGATCCACATGGATGCTCACATTGTCCAGGGCTTTGAGCTCGCCATAAATCTTGGACACATTCCTCAGTTCCAGAAGGCTCATCCTTATTCTCCTTTCAGCACAAGCGCGGGATCAATGGCCACAGCCCGCTTGATGGGCATGAGGCAGCTGACGGCAGACACCGCCATGGACACGATGACGGCGATGGGGAGCAGCAGGGGTTGGAAGGTGATGGAGGAGCCGAACACATTCACGCTCACCACCTGGGCAAACACAAAGCCCAGCACCGCTCCCAGCACACCGCCCAGGGCGCCCAGGAAGAGGCCTTCCCCGAGAAACTCCGCCCGGATCGAGCCGTCAGAGGCGCCCAAGGCCTTGCGCAGGCCGATTTCCCTCCGGCGCTCCGAGACCACCGCCATCATGGTGGTGGAAACACAGATCATGGTCAGCAGCAGCACAACGGCTGTGACCAGGAAGACCAGGGACTGCAGCTTTGTCAGCACCGCCGCCTCCGAGCGGGTGACCCGCTTGACCAGCCGGGCCTGCACGCCCCCCTGCTCAGAGATGCTGTCGGCATAGGCCTGCAGCTGTTCCGCGCCGGCGGACACGCTGAGCTCCGCCACGTCCAGGGCGTCGCTGCCCGTCATTATCGCCATGTCCTCTAAGGAGATGAACAGATAGCCCTCCTCCTCGCCGCCTGTGGTCAGGATGCCGGCGACCAGGAAGTTGACGGTTTTCACCTGGGCCTGTTCACCCGCGGAGACGGCGCGGTTCAGGGCGTCCACCACGGCGGCGGAGGTCACCGTCGCCCCGGAAAAGGCGTCAATCCCCTCGCCCAGCGTCAGAGGCAGGGTCTTGCCGGTGAACTGCGCAAGGAACGCTTCATCCTCCGCCAGCAGCCCGCCGTATTCCGGCGTCTGGGTGGAGGCGTCCACGGTGAGGGAGGCGATCCGGGTCTCGCTGTCCAGCTGCGCGGCGACATACACCAGGCCGCCGCCGAAGCCCTCCGCGCTGCCGGAGAGAACCGCGCCGGGCGTCCGGCTCTCCTCCGGGGACTTTTCCGCCGCGCCCTGTGCGGGCTGCCAGGTCAGGGTCATGGTGGAGCCGGTTTTCACGCCGATGGTGTCGGCGATCTCTTTTCCCACCAGCACCTCCCGCGTGGCCGAGGGGTAGCTTCCCTCCACGCTGAAGTAGGGGCTGGTCTTTGTGATCTGTTCAAAGTCAGTGCCCGCGGCGGTGAAGGACTGCTGTCGGCTGGTCATGTCCAGCCGCACATAGCGGTAAGAGGCCGCGCCCACCAGCTCGTCCGCGGGAATCGCCGCCAGGGCGGTCTGCAGGGAGTCCGGGGTCAGCGCGCTGTCCCCATCGGGCAGAATCAGCATATTGGCGCCGTAGGAGCGGAACTGCGCGCCCATCTGCCGGGGCACATCCACATAGATGGTCACCAGACCGGCCAGAATGGTCGCTCCGATGCCGATGGACAGCAGGGCGATGAGCATCCGGGAGCGCCGGCGGAGGAGGGAAGCGGTGATCATCCGCAGGAACATTCTTCTCTTGGTCATGCACACCCCTCCTCTCAATGCCCGCCGTGCAGCACTTCCGCCGGGCGCAGGCGCAGCACCATGCGGATGGCGGGCAGGCTGCCGGCGATGGTCACCAGGGCGATGAGCCCGGCCACAATAGGCGCCACCCGGGGATCCATGTCAATGGACGACCCGAAGACGCTCTGGCCGATGAGCTGGGCGAAGCCGAAGCCCAGGAAGTATCCCGCCGCAAAGCCCGCCAGCGCGGTGATCAGGATCTCCGTCATCACCACGCCGGTGATGGAGCGGTCCTTTGCGCCGATGGCCTTCAGCAGGCCGATCTCCTTGGCGCGTTCCATGACGGAGGCGGTGACCAGGTTGGATATGCCCAGAGCGGAGCCGATCAGGCTCAGGGCGGTGATCAGGATCATCAGCAGTTTGGTCTTGTCCAGAATGGTGCCCTCGCTCTCGGCCACCTTGCGCACGGCGGAGGCAACAGATCCGGTGATGACCTCCTGAATCTGATAGCAGATGGCGCTGACATAGGCCGTGCAGTACCAGGTCTCGTAGTCCCGGGAGGAAAGCGCGGCGGGGTTGCGGGCCGCCCGGCGGGCCAGCTCATTGTCCGGGGTGGTCAGCGCGGACACCTCGATGGAGGCGACCCTGTTCTCCCGGCCCGTCAGCGCCTGCACCAGATCCAGCGCGGCGAAGAGCTGGTCGTCCTCCTCTCCGCCGGCGTCATAGATCCCGACAACCGTGACCTCCGCTTCTTCATCTGAGACCGACAGACGCACGGTATCCCCCGCGTGCCAGCCCATCCGCTGGGCCAGCGCTGAACCGGCCATGATTTCAGCCTGCGCGTCCCCGTCCTTCTCGTCCAGCCAGCGGCCCTCGGTGATGTCCCACCAGGAGCGCATGCCCACCACACCTGCGTCCAGGCTTTCGCCGGTGGGCAGATCCAGGTGATGGTTGAACCAGGTGCCCGTCAGCCGGGCGGCGCTGCCGTCGGAGAGCACGGCCTGCGCGTCCAGAAAAGGGGTGAAGTCCACAATGTTGAAGGCCCAGAAGATGGTTTTCAGCCTGCCCAGCTCGTCCTCCCGGAGGTAAGCGGTGTTCAGCTGCGAGCCCTCGCCCACATCGTAGATATCGCTGAGCAGGGAGGAGTCCTTGGGCTTCACCACGATGTTGGCGCCGTAGTTTTTCAGCTCCTTGTTGACCTTTTCCTCCACGCCGAGCACCACATTCAGCATGCCGGTGGCCAGGGAAGCGCCCAGGGCGATGGTCAGCGCAATGAGCAGCATCTTGCTCTTCTGATGAAAGAGCACGCCGCGGATCATACGCAGCAGCATGGATCAGCGTCCTCCTTATCTGAATTCTTTCTCACCGGCTGTGATGTCCTTCAGGTCGAACACCAGGCAGCCATCGCTGACCTCATAGGCCAGGGGAATGGGGTTGCATCCGCCCTTGAAGCCGATGGTGTTGATGTTCATCACCACGTCGCAGCGCTTGCAGATCACCTGGCCGCTGCGCTCATAATAACCGGCGTTGCCGCAGACCTCGCAGGCGTCCAGCCCTACGCCGAAGGCGGCCGAGCCGGGCTTTTGAACCACAATCCAGCGCACGCTGATGTTTTTGTCCGTTTTGTACTCGAAGCGGTGCAGGTGTCCGTCGCTGACATTCTCGATGGGAATCAGGATCTTTCCCTCCTCCACCGTGTAGGTCTCCGGGGCGGAAAGGGTGACAGGCCTGGTGTCCTCCGCCTTCACCCAGGTCATGACAAACAGCGCGGCCAGCGCGCAGGCCAGCGTCATGCCGGCGATCCGGCGGAAGCGGCGGTTCCGGGCCCGGAGCTTCCGGCGCTGGGCGGAGTTGCTGTAGGTATCGGTCACCCGCAGGTTTCCGGCAAAGAAGACTGCGGCCATCAGCACCGCCAGCCCCACGGCGATCCAGGTGAAGAGCATGGCCTGGTTCGCGGAGAACATCATCCAGTCGCCGACCCAGCCATACTGCCCGGCCACCTCCCGGTATTTCACCGGCCACCCCAGCCACTTTGCGCCGTTCACCCAGGGGACGAAATAGCGCCCAAAGCACCAGACGGCAAAGCTCATCAGCCCCAGGTTCAGCGCCGCGGGCACGATGCTGTAAGGCCTGATCTGCAGGCCGCAGTGATACAGCGCGCGCGAATACACCAGCAGAAGCAGCAGCGCCAGCGCCCATCCGGCCAGACGCTCCAGATAATAGGAGGAGAAGAAACCGTTGCCCATGGTGTTAAAGCTGAAGGGATACAGCAGCGCGCCGGGCAGGGCATAGAAGATCAGCACGGCGGAGGTCAGGCCTCCGGCAGCGCACAGCATCACGCTTCCCGCGCGTACGGGAGCCTCCTCCCGGCGGCCGAAAACCAGCGTCAGCAAAAGGAACAGCAGCGCCAGTACCAGATACACCGCATAGATATAGTGATTCCAGCGACTGGAGACGATCAGGTTCGTGTTGTACTTCACCGCGGCCAGCGCCACGGAAGCCGCCATGCCCAGGCCCAGGGCGGCGCCGTGAATGATACGCCCCGTGCGCCCGCAGCGCCTGGACAGCATGGCGTGCATCAGGGTCACATAGGTGACAGGGAGGAACAGATCCTGTGTCACCATCCACAAATACTTCAGCAAGAGCTTGTCCTCCAGGATGGATTGTCTTCAAAATGGACTGTCTTCAAACACACAGAATGCTGGCACGCCAACCCCCGCGGATGACGTGCCAGCCTGATATCGTTCAGCCGGTCCGGCTTACCATTCCTTGACGAACTTCCAGCCGGTCCAGGTCGCTTCCAGGGGTTCAGCCCAGAATTCATCGGCTTCCACGCCGGTCTCAGCGTCCACGTGCAGCAGGTAGCCGTTCTCGGCCGGGCTCTTGATGTACAGGGTGATGGTGTACTCGCCCTCGGCCAGCGGGATGTTGTTGCCGTAGTGGGGGCCGTCGGAGGCCGCCATGGGCATCATGGAGCCGGAATAGACTTCCTTGCCCTCCAGATCCCTGATGACGAAATCAATGCTCAGGTAGGGCACCCAGGCGTCCACCGGGAAACCATAGGGATTCTCGTTGGCGGTCAGGTCCACCTCGACGTGCAGGTCAGAGCCTTCCTTGGGGGTGGCGTTCTCCACGGGCGCCATATCCACGGGCTGGAAGTACACCATGGCCATGGTCATGAAGCCCACTTCCTGCTCGCCTTCCACACCCAGTTCGTACTCGTCAAAGCCGGCTTCCTCCTCGGCGGAAGCGAAAGCGGTCATGCTCAGGAGCATCATGGCGGCCAGCATCAGCGCAAAGAACTTTTTCATCAGACAATCCTCCTCAATGACAGTTGCTTGTATTGCCAGCGCGGCCTCACGCGGGGCAAGGCCGCGGTGGAATCATGTGGTTTGCCGCGCCTTCAGAGCATCGATCTTGCCCCGGTAGTGGGCGATCATGAAGGTGACCAGCAGAATCACCGACAGAATCAGCTGCGGCACCAGCGTCTCCAGCCAGGGGTAGATGCCCAGCACCTGGATGGCGTCGTTTTCCGGAATGCCGGGGACGCGCAGACTCAGGTCGAACACGTTGCCCTCCGCCAGCTCCTTGATGCCGCTGCCCAGGAAGCTGACGCACATCACCGCCATCAGAATGGACGTGACGGTGAAGAAAACCTTGATGGGCAGCCTGATGGACAGCCGGGTGATCGCCAGGTAGACGAACACCAGCAGCACGCAGCCCGTGCCGAAGCCGGCCCACACCATGCCGGGGTTGCCCTCCGAGAGCATGGGCTGGTAGAACAGCACCACCTCCGCGCCCTCCCGGAATACGGAGAGGAAGGCGGTGAAGGCCAGGGCGAAGGCGCTGCCCTGTTCCACGGAGGACTGCACCTTGCCGTCAATGTAGCGGCTCCAGGAGGCGGCCTCCGCCTTGGAGATCATCCAGTTGCTGACATAGAAGAGCACGCACACGGCGATCAGGGCGGTGATGCCCTCGATGATTTCCTGCGCCATGCCTGCGCCCACAAAGGCGCTCTTGGCCCAGGCCAGCACAGCGGCCGCGAGGAAGCTGGCCGCGATGCCGGCGGCCGCTCCGATGTACACGTTTTTGAGGCTCTTCCCATTGCCGCTCTTGACCAGGTAAGCGATGATGGCGGCGATGACCAGGATGGCTTCCAGCCCTTCCCGGACGATGATGCCGAAGGCGGCCAGGAAGGTCAGCAGCCGGGGATCGCTCGGAGAAGCCTCAGCCTCAGCAGGTTCAGCAGCGGTGATTTCCGCCGCTTCCGCCGCGCGCGCCTCGGCATTCTTTGTGTCAATAGCTTTGGCGTATTTCAGGACGGTATTCTTGGCGCCGTCGGTGGTGGTGCGGTACTTGTTCTTCTGATACTTTGTCTGCCCGCTGGCGATGAGGCCGCGCAGGTCGGAGAAATAGCCGTCCATCTTCTGCCGGTCTTTCAGGGAGAGATCGGTATAGATGGCGTGGCTCAGGCCGGACTCCTCATACACGGAGTAATAGGCGGTGTTCAGGTTGTCCAGGGCGGCGTCAAAGTCCTTGTCCAGATAGCCCATGTAGGCGGTGTCCAGCAGCTCCTTGACCAGGGTGGCGGCCTCGTACCAGTCGGCGTACTTCTGCGCCGCATTGGGATCGGCGGAATATTCCGGATAGGGATCCGCCGGCACCAGCTCGCCGCGCTTGTAATACCTGGTTTCGCTCTGCGCCCCGCCCTGGAGCGCCGCCAGCTTGTTGCCGTCCTCCCGGATCATGCCCTTGAGCTTCGCCAGGGCGCTCCGCACGCTCACGATGGTGTCCCGGTCGGTGTTCTCCTTCTTCACGGCGGCCTTGCAGGCGGAGAACTGCATCTCCACCGCGTTCTTGCGGTTGCCGGAAACGTAGCTCATGGTCTGCCGCTCAAAGCCGGTGGTTTCATAGACCCGGAAATAAGCGTCGCTCACATGGCTGTAGGCGGTCTGGCTGTCGCCGTCCAGGTAAGCCTCAAAGGCCAGATCCAGATAGCGGTCAATCTCATCCGCCGCGTCCGCCCAGCGCGTGGAGACGTTTTCCTCCGCGACGGCCGGGCAGAGTGACAGCAGCATCATCGCCATCAGCAGCCAGCTGCCCAGCCGCCTCAGTCCCTCTCTTGCCATGATTCGGACTTCCTTTCTGCCCCCCGGCTCAGCCTCATCAGGATGGGAACCGGGGCGGGCTTGTGTTAGTTTTGTCTAACACACAGCGACATATTAGCACAATCTAACTCACTGCGGTGTTCTGATATTGACTATTTTCATGGATTTCTTTTCTGAAATTGACTTTCTTCGCATGGCCTTGAAATCGTAGTTAGTTTATGCTAACATATAGTAGTAAGACTTAGCTAACTGCGGGAGATAAGTGCAGATGAGTGAGTCAGGAAAGGCATTGGGAAGCAAAACTGCGCCATCCGCCGGGGAGCATTTGACAGCTCTTGCGGAGGCGTATGTGAGGGAACACAGCAGCGAGCGCTTCTCCCTGCAGGCGATGGCGGGAGCCCTGTACGTGAACGGCAGTTATCTGCTTCGGGTATACAAAGCCCAAACAGGGCATACGCTGCTGTGGTTTCACCACCATGTCCGCTGTGAAAACGCCAAAAAGCTCCTGTCCGATACGGATTTGAGCATCGCGGTAGTGGGTGAAACCGTCAGCTTTGTTTCCGCCGCGCATTTCTCCCACATATTCAAAAAGCTGACGGGCATGACCCCATCAGCTTATCGGCAAGTTTATCGGGGTGTGGAAGGCGGGGGAAGCAAAGGGTGAGGGGGGCGCGGAGGCGCTCAGCCGAGAAAAAGCCGGTCAGTCATCACGGGCAGCGCCATCATAGCCCCGCGAACTCAGCTGATACGTTCTTTCGCTCTCTTCGCTCACGGAGCAAAATGCAGCAGGATGCCGTTATCATGCAGCAGCTTTTGTCACCCTCAACACTTACTGCCTGCTCATTTAGCATGGATGATCAGTCTATTATGAGATCATCATCACTGAACCGGATAGTAAACAATCCTGCCGCCAAGCTCATGGAAGCTCTTTAGGAAGGTGTCCTCATCGATCACCACCGTCGTGCCTGCGTTGGGATCGCGGTAGGTGAGGGAATGACCGTTGTACCCGCAGATGACCACAGCGTGCTCGCCGCCGGGCCAGTGCACCATTTCGCCGTTTTCGTCCAGCCAGCTCCAGCGGTACATGATCTCCCGCATGGGCGCGGAAACGTACCAGGCCAGCACCGGACTGCCGGTGGCCAGGATGGCTTTGATCTCGTCCAGGGACGCGCCGGTTTTCGTTTGGACGCCCGGCTTGAACTGCTCTGCCACTTTCGCGATGGGCTCGTTGAAAACGCCGTAGGAGTATTCGCTCCGGGGATCGCCTACAAACTCCCGCTCCGGGTTCGCGCCGTGGCGCACGCCTTCGTCGTCATCATAGGGCTGGGCGCCCATGGGCAGCAGATCGTAAATCTGATCCACCGTCACCTCCACGCCGTAGTAGTTCAGCAGCATGTACAGGGAAACGCTCTCGCAGCCGGTGGGGTAATCGGGATACTGGCAGAACTCGATCACGTCCAGCATGACCCCGCTGTCCCCCGCTTCTTCTATGGAACCGTCGGGCTTAACGTCTCCGGGATTCCACTGACCCAATCTGACCGGAGTCAGGACGCCGGTGAAATAATACAGCTTCTGGCTGAAGGCCTTAGCCGCCTCCCGGGTAAAGAGGGGATTATAATAGTTCTCCTGTACGGCCATCACCATTTCAGGCGTGATGCCTTCCGCTTCCCATTGCTCGATGGTATGATCGTACATCCACTTTTCGCTGTAGCCCTTTTCGCCCATCACGATGGTGCCGGCAGAGGCAAAGTGCGCCATGGCCGCCGCCTGATCGTCGCCCAGCAGCAGGTCGATTTCTTCCTCCGTGAACGCCCTGCGGTGCACCATCCTGTCCGCGTCGGACAGGACGTCCCGCAGCGCGTTCTGATCCAGCTCGTGGGTGTGGATGAAGGAATAGATATTGGCGTAATCCATCAGGGTCAGGGCATAGGCGGGCTGATCCGCCGCAAACTCATATTCCCAGGAATAGCCGCCCTCCGCCAGCTGCATCAGCGCTTCCGGCAGGGAGGCCAGGCGCTCGTTGCAGGGCTTGGCGTAATAAGGCGCGTTGGCGCTGGCCGTGCCGAAGGGCTTGTCAGGCATTTCAGGATGCCGCGCATCCCATGCTTCGCTGAGGGACTGCGCAATGCCGGCCAGCTCGGCCCGGGTCATGACCGCGTCCGGATGATCGCCGAGGATATCTTCATGCAGCATATTTTCAGCCATGCTCCTTATCGAATTCCAGGTCAGGCCTGCGCTGGCCCGGAACGCTCCATCCATGCCGGCATACACGCCTGTCTGCTTCGCCCACAGCGCCGCTTTTTCATGCTCCGAACCGCCGGCCACATCCGCAAAGCCCTCCTGGGTCATATCCGCCTCCGGCTTTCCGGCGATCCGCCACAGCATCTGCACGGCTTCGGCAACGGTCGCCCCGCGCAGCGGAAGGAAATAGCCGGAGGCACAGGCGTCCATCAGGCCCTTTTCCAGGCAGAACGCTGTGGCTTCATGATACGCCGGCAATTCGCACAGCGCGGCTTCTTCTCCTTCATTCAGATACAGCCAGGGCACATACACTTTGTTCAGCGCCTGCATCCAGGTTTTGCCGTTGGCCCGCCTGATGTCCAGGGTATTGATCTGCACGTCGCGGGTGCGCTGGCGCTTGCCGCTGTAAGGGCTCATGATGCTGCTGACGGTGCTCACCACATAGTAGCTGCCCGAGTGCTTGCCCAGGTACATCATCTGATGGCCGGGGAAATTGAGCAGCGCGCCCATGGGCAGGGCATCCAGCAGCGTTTCCTTTTCCTCTAAGGTGTAATACGAGATATCCGCCTTGGGGAAATCCAGCAGCCACTGCCAGGTGCCGTTTCGGGGCAGGTCCAGGCCGAAGCAGCAGTAAATACTATGGTTCAGGCTGCTGCAATCCTCGTTGTTCAGGCCCGCACCCCAGCCGTAAGCATCGCCCAGGGAAGCCAGCGCCACCATCGCAAGATTCCGGGCGGTCAGGGGGAGATAATCCTCGCTCACCCGTTCCCGGGCATTGATGAGGGCCGGGGTTTTGCCATAACTGCCGTCCTCGTTCCGGATGGGCAGATACACAGCGTAATTGTGCAGCGGCAGGCGGTTGATGACCAGCGTGTCCGGATCCGTCTCGTCCATCCTTTCCAGCACGGTGCCCATGGTGATCAGGCGGCAAACGGTTTCCGCGGCGGTTTTGGAGTAGTCGGTATACATTTTGTCGCCCCAGAACACCAGCCGCTTTTCAGCCGGGATATCCCAGGCGGACAGCCATTCCTGCTTGTCCCGGCAAATGGCGATATCCTCTGCCCGCACCCAGCCCGTACAGCAGGAGGTGGAAACCTGGAAGAATTTCCCGTCCGCGGAGGTGGAATAAACCGCCACCGGCTCGTTCACACGGATGCCCACCAGGGGCTGGTAATCGAAATCAAAATCGACGGGATCGTCCAGAATCTGCCCGTCCCAGGGGAAGGTGATCAGCTCCGTGCGGTTCACCGCGATCCCCCAGCGCACGGGCATTTCTTCCGCGGCGTTGGGATCGACGCAGTTGGCAATGATGACGTCGAAATCCTCCTGGGTCATCTTGTGCCCGTTCTGATCCCAGACCCAGCCCAGATAATAATTCGCGTCCTCCTGGGCGCCTCTTTGCAGCGATTCGTTCCTGGACACGCCGTTGTAGGTATCCTTCAGGTTTTTCATGCCGCGCCGGTTGGTGCCGGCTCCCGCTACGGCAGCCGCATTGATCCGGGCGATGTCTTCCGCCGTGGCCAGCAGCGCGTCCGGATCGCCCGTCAGTTCCGACCAGAAGGCCGGATCCGTCATTTCCTCCGTTACGCCGGGCATATAGCCCACGGGAGCTGCCGCCCCCAGCCCCGGAAGCGGGGAAAGCAGTGGAACGACGGCGCAGAGCGCCAGCAGCAGGGCCAGGTATTTCTTCCGGAAGCTGATGGTTTTCTTCATTGTTTTCCACTCCTCACATTTGTCAGCCAGTACTGCTGCAAAAGCCTTCATCTGATACCCCTCTTGATTGCCGGCGCATCTGGAAACTGCATGTCTGGTAAGGGTGACAAAAGGGCGCTTTCAACCTTAGAGCCACGACTGGTTGTGGTGATTTCCGCTGTCTTCCACAACCAGTCGTGGCTCAGTTCATGAAAGCGGCCTTTTGACATCCGAATCATGTCTGATGGCGTGTTTTCCTGCACCGGTAAGCGCTCTACGGGAAGAGCATCTGAAGCAAAGATGGACCTGGTACGCCAATGAAGGTATTCTGGTCGAAGATATCAATAACGTAAACCTGGTTCAGGCCGAGATTGTGTATTTTGACCTGTGTGCTGCTCAGCCACTCGGCTTCAATCTTCCAGTGCCTGTATTCCCAATAAATACCCCATTCTCTTGTGCTGGTTCCCTTGGCTTCATCGCTTGCAAACGGGCCTGTGACCGTTACAGTCACAGAATCGGCGACTGTTGCTCCCCCATCGTCATTGTGATATACGTTCAGACGATAGCGCTGATCGGGAGAAGGTATGATGGCTGTAAGGTTTTCTTCTGCTGCGGGACGGCCATCGATACTCCTGCTATTTGAGCAGCTTGAACAGAATGCGATTACAAGAACAATCAGAGTGAGCATTACAGCTACCCTGCTGCCATTATTCTGCATTTTCCTTGTACTCCTCCCCATCATATCAAGTTGATATGTAGCGTCTGTCAGGGTTTATATCATCCGCTTCGTCGGCCTCGGCCGGGAAGCTGATGTCTGACTATTGACTAACGATAGAAAAAACTATGGGTTTATGACGTGCGGATCGATTGCTTTCCCCTCCCATTTTGTATATAAATCTATAAGATCGTGCGATGTATGCTTTTTCCTTAGCAGTTTTGCTGCCTGAACGGTTGCCATATGGATAGGTTCAAACGACAAAGGGAATGGAGGTGAAAAGTTCATATCATAAAACCCCATGATTTGAGGCATATTCACAAAATAGTCATTCTTGGGAGTTGTATAATACCCCCATTTTAAGAACGGATAATTGAACTTCCACGTCTCGCCCAAATACATGCCTATATCCCTAAGCATATATTGTGTTGTCGTAGAAAAGGCAAGATTGCCTTGGCTCATTGAACCAACAATCTCTGCATGTTTGATAAACCAAGCCCAAATCTTCAGTAAACTATCTTTCGTATAAATATCAATATTTGATTAGCCTGTCAAAACCACCCTGCCGAACCCCTCCACAGCCTCTGCAAGGCTGAATGGAAGGCTCTTCGGGCTGTATTTCCAGCCGATCCGGCCTGTGAAAGGGCCCTTTGAGCCCTTATTCAGGCCAGAAGGGCAGA
>JAFXVR010000059.1 GCA_017534885.1 Clostridia bacterium
CCTCTACAGCATCACAAAGGAGCTGAAGCGGCAGGGGCGGAAAACGGCGTTCGGCTATGACAACTGGAGCATCTCATCCGTCCAGTCCATCCTGACCAACGAGAAGTACAAGGGCTGCGCACTGCTGCAGAAGCAGTTCACTGTGGACTTCCTCCAGAAAAAGCGGAAGAAGAACGAGGGTGAAGTGCCCCAGTATTTCATTGAAGACCACCACGAGCCGATCATCTCACCCGGCACGTTTGAGCTGGTCCAGGCGCGGATGCAGCGGCGCAGTGAAGCCGGGCACTCGTACAGCAGCAGCTCGATATATGCTTCAAAAATAAGATGCGCGGAATGCGGGGGATGGTACGGCTCAAAAATCTGGCACTCCAATGCGAAATGCCGCAGGGTTGTCTATCAGTGCAATAACAAGTACGGCAAAAAGACAGGCTGCCATACCCCGCACATCCCCGAGGATCAGATCGGGCAGCTGTTCCTGCAGGCGCTGAACCAGCTGGTCAGGGAGAAGAAGGAGGTTATCGACAACCTGACAGCGCTGATGAAGACGGCCTCCGACACATCCGCCCTGGAGAGGCAGAGGGAACAGCTGAAGCGGGAAGCGGAGCGGGAAGAGAGCGAGCTGAAGAAGTTCGTCGATCAGAACGCGCATAAGGCGCAGGACCAGGCGGAATACGACCGTCAGTACAGGGCGCGCTTTGCGGCGTATGAACAGAAGCTGGCAAGCCTGAACGAGGTCAGCGCTGAGATAGACGGCAGGCTGGTGAAAAGCGAGAGCATCCGGCGTCTCATCGATGGGCTCATGACGGTTGAGGGGGAGCAGACCGTATTTGACGGGCAGCTGTGGTGCGCCATTGTGGACTACGTCACGGTATACTCGAAGGACAGGGTTGTGTTCACCTTCATCGGCGGCACGGAGGTAACGGTTGGATTCTGAGCGCTTTGCCCGGTGGGATCATACCCACTGGGCGCTTTTTTTGTTGGTGTAGTGGCAACCTTTCACATTGGCATTGAAAAACAGCGCATCATCTGGTATACTGTGCATGAAAACAAGAGAAGAAAACGTTTGGTGATCGGCAGCGCGACGGAGGCGGACAGCGGCTGGCGGTATGTCTATACCTATGGCGCGAACGAGCCGCGCTTCTACTACCCTATAACCGGACATATACCGCTCCGCCCGCCCTCCGCACCCCAACCAGCCCCAAAAACAGCTCCCTCCGCCCCAAAACCACGGCCAGGGTTTCGTTCCACCCTGGCCGTGTTGTTCTTTATGGGGGATGTCAGCGAAGCGACAGATGGATTGCCTCAGTCCAGGGGCACAAACCGGCAGTTGTCATGCGCCGGATCGGAGCAGTAGGCTTCCGCATCGCTTCCGGTGTAGCCGTACACATAGACCAGGCCGCATCCGTCAAAGACGCCGGTGCCCAGCTGACAGTTCTGCGGGATTTTGATCTGCGTCAGGTTCGGGCAGCTGCGGAAGGCGTGATCGCCGATGGATCGGCAGCGGGAGGGAATCTCGATGACGCTTGCGGCGATTCCCTCAAATGCTTCCGCCTGAACGGCCTTCATGGCGGTGGGCAGGAGGAAATCCGCCTGGCCGAAGGGCTCGGCGATCCATGCGGTGATCACCGCGGCTTCCGTGTCGCTGTGGGTTGAATCGCCGATGACCCTGTACCATACATAGTAGGTTCCAACGTCTGTGGCAGCGGGAACGGCTGTGCTCCAGCCGGATGTAGGCGCGGCCGCGGCATCGGTGCCGAGGGCGTACTGCATCTCACCGCCGGTCACCGTGCCCGCCTCAGCCAGCAGCTGCAGCGATCCGCTGTAAATGGGATACCTGGCGGCGGGGGCGGTGACCTCGGGCTCGAGGGTGACCGTCAGCGTGCCGGCCTGGGTATAGACCACATAGCTGCCCACCGGGACGGGCGCATCAGCGGACTGCCCCGCCTGCGCCCGCAGGTTGATGATATCCAGCCCGTCTATCGTCCCGATTTCGTTGGGCCAGTCTTTCCGGGGCTCTGTGCAGATACTGGCTTCCGTCATGGTGACGGTGAAGACATGCGTGTCGGTTTCGGCTAGGCCGGTGACGGTGAAGGAGCTCTCGGTCAGGGGCGTGCCGTCATAGCGCTTGCTGGCGTCCCCGGCTTTGATGGTCACGGTTCTCCTCGCGATCTCTACTACCGTCATCTGCGGGGTAAGATCCTCATACTCCGCGTTGCCTGCCACCCTGTACCACACATAGTAGGTTCCGACCGCGGTGGCCGACGGAACCTGCGTGCTCCATGCGTCAGGCCGCGGCCTGTCATAGCTGTCGCAGACGGCGTACCACAGCGTGCCGCCGGTGGTGGTGCCGGAGACCAGCGTCTGGGCCGCGCCGGTGTAGGTCAGGCTGATGGGACCGTTCACGTTTGCCTCAGGCGTTTTCAGGAATATCGCCGTCACCGTCACGTCGCTCTCGGGCATGGTGAAGGCGTCCGTCTCCGGGTTGACTTCCACCTCGTTCCCGTCCGCGTCCGTCACGAGGCAGCTGGAGACATGGTATTCCTCATCAGGCGTGATGCGGAGGTTGATGGCATCGCCTGCCACGGCCCGGGTCACCGTGCTGCCGCCGGCTGTGCAGGCCGTCACGGTGCCGCCGGTGAGATTGTCATCGACAATGACCTGATACCAGCGGAAGAACGACGCCGCTACGGTCACATTGCCCGCGGGCATGGCGAAGGTTCCGTCCTCTGAGATCTCCACGTTCCCGCCGTCCGCGTCCGCCACCAGCAGGCTCCCGATATGGTAATCCTCATCGGGGGATACGGTCACGGTGTCGCCGATATGCGCCGTCACCGCGCTTGAAAGGTCAGCGGCCTGCTCGCCGTTGATCCACAGGCTTCCGTGGGCAAAGCCGGACGCTGTGATGGCATAGTCGATCGGGGTGAAGACGGCGGTCAGGGTGACGTCTTCAGCCGGCATGGCAAAGCTGAGGTCACTGCTGATCTGCACACTGCCGCCGGATGCCGTTGTGCCGGTCAGACTGTCAAACACATAGCCGGTGTCCGTGGCCACGGTGACGGACACGGTGTCGCCGTAATGGGCGGAAGCCGGCGCTGTGGCCGTGCCGTGATCCGCAAACAGCGTCAGGGCATAGTCCAAAGGCGTCCAGGCCGCCGTCAGGGTGAGATCGTCATTCACGGTGAGGGATTCGCCGGGAGCCATCGGATCGGTGCTCTGACCCGCCAGCCAGCCCGCGAAGGCCTTGCCGGTCGGGGCGGTCAGGCCGCAGGGGGGCAGCGTGTAGGGCGTGCTGGTGATCACGGTCACGGGATCCATGGCGCCGGATCCGCCTCCTGCCGCAAAGCTCACGGCGGAGGTCGGCAGCGCCTCCAGCACGGCTGTCAGGGTCACATTGACCGTGGGCATGGTGAACGAATCGTTTTCGACAGCCTCAGCCTGGCTGTATGCGTTCATCACGGATACGGAGAGCAGCCTGTAGCCCGGCTGGGGCACGACGGTAATCAGGTCGCCCTCCAGCACGGTGGCTTGGCCATTCTCCAGAGCGACAGTCTGCCCGTTCACGGTCAGGGCGCCGTGTTCCAGCCCGGACGCTGTGATGCTGTACTCACCCTTATCCTCCCAGATGGCCTGAACCGTGATGGTATCTATGTATGATTCATCATAGATATAGGGCGTAGCGTAGTATTGTCCGGGGTAGGTAGCGCGTTCGTCGCTGCTCACCTTCCATTGCTTGAACTTCTGGCCCAGGGGCGCCTCGAAGCCGCACACGGGCAGCTTATAGCTCTCGCCGCCATGCGCCTGGAAGCTCTCCATGGAACCGGTACCACCGTTGGGGTCGTACACCACCGTGTGGTACAGGTTGATGACCCTGAATGTGAAGGCTTTTGTGCCGCACCACTGTCCTCTGCCGCTCACGACGGCCTCGTATTCCGTATCTCCGGCCGTAAAGTATTCCGAATAATCGACGACTGATTCGGGAACCACCAGGTCCAGAACGTAGTCCGTATCGAACACCAGGCGGGTATTCCCGTTCCAGACCTGCGCGCTGCGCGACAGCGGGTAGTGGACGCCATAGCCGTCGTCATAGGCCTCCAGCGTGCCCCGGATCGTGCAGTTGCTGATGTCGAAGGGCGTAATGCGGAAGGTTTTCGACACGGTGCCGATGTAATGGCCTTTGCCGGTGACGGTGACGGCGGCCTCCACCATGCTGTCCGCCCTGCCGGTGTTGTTTGTGATGGAAAGGGTGTAATCCGTGCCCTCCGTCAGTTCCTCTCCGATGTACTCCACCTTTACAGCGGGCGTGACGGTCGGATGCTCCGCGTCGTAGAGATACGACACGTCTTCCCAGTAATCCCACTCATCCAGGTAAATATCGGTGAAATAGTCCAGCTTTGTGAAAGTGGCGGAGGAAGTGAGCCAGACGACCTGGCCGGGCATGGTGAATGTGGAGGTGCTTTCGTCAAAGGGGATATCCGTTCCGTCATCTGCCGTGACGGTGATGGTGTAGGTCTGGGTGTTGTCAATCGCCTCCACCCGGACTGTGTCGCCCTCCTGCGCCCAGCCCAGAACATGGCCTTCCGCGTCATAGAGGTTGAAGAGGCCGCCCATGTCCATGACCGGATACTTTGTCTGCCACTGGGCGTACAGGGTCACACTTCCGTTCGCCTGAGCGGTCAGGTTCGAAACTTCAGCCTGGTTCTCGTAGGCTGTGCCGCTGCCGTCCGCCTGGGTGTTCCAGCCGAGGAAATCGCCGGGAATCGTGTTGCGGAAGGTCAGGGCATTCAGGTGCTGGGGCTGGTCATAGGTGAAGGACATGTCGGCCATGGTGCCTTCCACGGGCTCATAATTCTTATCGAAATGGACGGTATAGGTGTTGGCCGTCCACTGGGCCTCCACGGTCACATCGGCGGTGGGCATGTTGAAGGTGAATGCGCCGCTGTCGTTCAGGCTGACCGTCTGGGCTGTGCCGCCCGCCGGGGTGCAGGTCACGGCGCTCAGGGTGTAGCCGGGGTCTGTCTCGACGTTCAGGGTCACTTTTTGACCCTCGGCAGCGAAAAGCCTGTCGGGTGTGACGGTGCCGTGGGCTTCCTCCGGGACTGCAATCGACCAGGCGGGAACCAGGCTCTTCTGCGCTTTCAGGGCTTCCAGCTGATCCTCATCCAGCGTTCCGGAATAGGCGTTCTTGCCGTCGGTCAGGATCTGACCGTCAGCGATGGTGATGGGAACAGAGCTTGAGGTGCGGATCCGGCAGGTAATGTTATCGTCGGGGCTGGTCCAGCCCAGTGTGATGCGGTTGGTGCCGTTCATGTACCCGATGGCCCGCACCCTACCGCCGTTGACGGTGATGGATGGGGCATTGACAGCATCACCGAGGGCCAAAACTATGACCCCGCCGCCGTTGATGGTGATGCTGCTGCTGGCCTTGAGCGCATGGAAAATGCCATCGGATTGGACCCTGCCGCCGTTGATGGTCAGGTTGGCGCAGTCGGTTGCGGTGCCGCCTCCGGTGATCACCTCGCCGCTGTTGATGGTAATATCCCCGTCGCTGACCAGGATGCAGCCATAGGTACTGTTGCCGTTGACGCGGAGGGTGCCGCTGCTGTCGTCCTGGCCGTAGATGGTCAGACTGCCGTCCGTTACAAGGAAGGGCCGGTTATTGGAACTGACGGTCAGCTCCGCGCCTTCGGAGAGGAGCAGGTGGGTATCGCCGGTGAAGGCGAGGGTGTCAGTATAGCTGACGCTGCCCTCCACGGCATACCAGCCGCCGGGGAGCGTCACGGCTCCGCCGCCGGTCAGCAGGGTATACTGGTCGCCCGTCCGCACGGCGGTGCTGCCGTCAGCCTGGATGTAGGAAAGGTCGGCCTGATACCGGGCGCTGACCGTCACGTCCCCGTCGGGCATGGTGAGGATGTCGCCTTCCAGCGTGCCCGCGTCCGTCTCATAGCCGAGGAAGGTATAGCCCTCGCGCTCGCTGTGGCTGAGGGGGAGGGAAACCTCGTCGCCGCTGCCGTAATAGAAGGTGCCGCCGCGGGAGAGACCGTTTTCGTAGGCGGTGATGCCGCTGACGCTGTAGGTCCGGGTGGCCTCGCCCACAGGGCTGACGGCCGGCAGGGTGACATCATCGCCCGCGGTGACGCCGTGCGGCGCTCTGCCCTGGGTGCTGCCGGGGAATGCGGTGAGGAAGTAGCTGTTGATGATGCCGGTGCTTCTGCCGCGCGTGAAGTTCTCGCAGCCATCCGGGCCGACGGATAATGCCGCCGGGGCAAAGATCGAGTCGATGATCCCTGAGGAACCCCCCTGATCCCAGCCCAGGAAACCGCCGCAGGAGGTGGTGCCGGCGGAAGAGAGCAGTCTGCCGTCAAATACGCAGCCCCTGATGGTACTCTCACCGCCGGGCCCTGGCTTATAGGCGATGAATCCCGCGTGGGTGCCTTCGCCCGCGACGCTGGAGGAGATGGTGACGCTGCTGCGGCAGTTTTCGAGGGTGAGGCTTCCGGTCAGGTAACTCACAAAGCCCGCGGCATATTTGCCGGAGGTGGCGATGGTGCCGCTGACGCTGCAGTTTTCGATGCGCACAGTTCCGCTGCAGTTGCTCACGAGCCCGGCGCTGTAGAATTGAGAGGTCGTGATGTCGCATACCACGTTCAGGCTGCGGATGACGGCTCCCGTTCCTATGGCGTAGAATGGCGCGTTATTCTGGAACCCGGCATTGCTGGTATAGCGCAGTGTATGTCCCTGCCCGTCAAAGGTGCCTTTGAAGGTTCTTCTTGCACTGCTCGTGACGGAGATGTCCGCGTCAAGCTTGACGGTTTTCCCGGCAAATGCTTTGTAAGAGTCGGTGCTCAGGGCGCTGCAGAACCGTTCCCACCCCGTGGCGGTATGGATGATGTAGGTATCGCCCTCCTGCATAAAGTGGTAGGCAGCGATGGAATAGCTCACCTTCGCTGTCTTGCCCCCGAGGGTGATGCTCGCGGTGTAGTCTCCCACCGCGGTCGGCGCGGCGCTGAGCACTGTGCTGCCCCGCTTGTAGACGGTCGCCGGTGTTCCGAGCGCATCGCTATTCCCGCTGACGGTCGCCTCCGCGCTCAGGCCGTCGTTCAGCTCTGTCTTCGCAGGCGCGTGAAGCGTCAGCGCCGCCTGATGCTCGGGCAGCCAGCAATCGCCGCCGCAGGACGCCGTGATGGTGGTGCCGTCCTCGCTGAGGGTATAGGTGAAGCTGTGGGTGTGCGTGACCGTAAGCGGGATGCTTTTGAACGCGCTGGCATAGTCGGTTTTCCGGTCTCCGTTCCGCTGCTCGTTGAAGACCTTGAGCGTGTAGCTGCCCACCATCACGGAGGAGGGCAGGGTGAAGCTCAGGCTGCCGCTGGCCTTTGTCAGCGCCGCGCTGCTCACGCGATAAACCGGCCCGGTACTGTCGCACAGCAGGACGGTCACATATTCGTTCGTGCCGGTCGCCGCGCCGGAGTAATTCAGGGTGATGCTGCCGCCCCAGGAGGCCGTCACCGAGGACTGGGAAACGGCAAAGCCGCCGTGCCCGGCAGTATCCAGCAGCGTCAGCTTCCACGCACTGCCGTAATAGGCCCCGATTTCAGCCGGTTCCCCGGCGGAGACAGCAGGCTGTCCGCCATCGACCGCGGATACCAGCAGAACCTTGTCCAGGCTCAGATAAAAGGCGGGGCGAACACCTGAGGCAACGTTCACATAACAATTGTAGAGGATGCCTTCGGAGGACATGATTTTGGTGCCGTTATATGGGTCAAGCACCATCCAGTCTTCCGGGCCATATTTGACCACAGGCGTATAGTTCGGATCGCTGGGGGAGCGTGTCCACCAGGACGCCTCCGGGACGATGCGCAGGTTCTGGGACAAGGCGTATGCCTCTTTGATGGAGAGAGGCCACATCTTCGCGTTTGCCACCTCAGGCCCGGCGATGCAGTCCGTCTCCAGGCCGTTGTATTCTCCGCTGACCAGCGTCCGTGTCCGGACGGCCGCGGTTTCCCCGGCGCTGAGCCTGGATGCGACCGCTTCCAACTTCTGCTTGAGCTGACTGGTCTGATAGGCGTTGACATTGTTGGTGTTGTGGAATTTGGTGGTGTCGAGGTTCCCGGAGGAAAACAGCGTCGCCGCGCCGCTCTGGGCCGCCGTTCCCTCGCCGTCATAGCCGATGACGCGCCATGCGTACGGGCTGCCGTTCGCGTCCGCCCCGAAATACACCGTGGCCGCATTATCGGTGTTCCGGCCGGAGCCGAGCACCGCCGCACCGAGCTGGATCGCTCTGTTGGTGCCCACCGCCTGCGCGGGTACAGTGAATCCCTGTGCCACCATCAGGCACAGCGCCAGACACAGCGCCGCCTTGATGAATCGTTTCATCTTGCATCCTCCTTGTGTGATCACCCTGCACCTGGATGGGATGGATATACGCCGGATAAAGGGATATCTCTACAAATATATCATACCACATAGCAGGCTGCTTGACAAGCGATGAAATCGGACAGGGGTGTTTCTTCTGTTTTGAAGGATGATATAAGAGAAACTGAAGAAGGTGCGTAAAGGGAAGGGTACGGCTCAAAGATCTGGCACTCCAATGCGAAATGCCGCAGGGTTGTCTATCAGTGCAATAACAAGTACGGCAAAAAGACAGGCTGCCATACCCCGCACATCCCCGAGGATCAGATCGGGCAGCTGTTTCTGCAGGCGCTGAACCAGCTGGTCAGGGAGAAGAAGGAGGTTATCGGCAACCTGAAAGCGCTGATGAAGATGGCCTCTGACACATCCGCCCTGGAGAGGCAGAGGGAGCAGCTGAAGCAGGAAGCGGGGCGGGAAGAGAGCGAGATGAAGAAGTTCGTCGATCAGAACGCGCACAAGGCGCAGGACCAGGCGGAATATGACCGTCAGTACAGGGCACGCTTTGCGGCGTATGAGCAGCAGCTGGCAATCCCTTGCATTGCCATTGAAAACCAGCGCATCATCTGGTATACTGAGCATGAAAACATATGGACAGAACGTTAGATGATTGGCAGCGCGACAGAGGCGGACAGCGGCTGGCGGTATGTCTACACCTACGGCGCGAACGGCGAGCTGGCAAGGCTGACAGACAATAACCTGGGCCGGACCATCCACAGCGAGTACGACCTGACAGGCAGACCCATGCGGAAGACGACAGAAGGGAGTGATGGCACACCGATCTACACCAGCGAGGTAGCCTACGACGACCAGCACGGCCTGCTGGCCAGCTTCTGACACGTTGGGCAGGCCGACGACTACCCAAATCGGCGGAAACACGATCTTCACCCAGGCCTACAACACGGACGGCACCCTGCTTAGCCAGAGCTTTGCGAACGGCGGGCAGATGCGGTACGGATACGACAGCTACAAGTGGATGATCGGCAGCGCCACCGAACTTGACAGCGGCTGGCGGTACCAGTATACCTACGGCGCGAACGGAGAGCTGGCAAGACTGACGGACAACAACCTGGGCCGGGTCATCCACAGTGAGTACGACCTGACCGGCCGGCCCATGCGCAAGACCACGGAAGCGAGTGACGGCACACCGATCTACACCGGCGAGGTGTCCTACGACGACGAGCACGGCCTGCTGGCCAGCTTCATGGAGCGGATGGGCACGGAGAGCGGGAAGCATGTCACAGCCTTCACGTACGACGAGATCAACCGGTGCACAGGCGTGAGCTTTACCGCGCCGACGGATACAAGCACCACGCACAGTATCAGTACCGCGCTGGACGGCTTCAGCCGGGTGACCACCAGAACCGTTTCAAATGGCAGCCATGATCTGACCACAACCTACACCTACGCGGCTGGAGCAAACGGCGGCACCACCAGCAGCCGGGTTTCTACCATCTCGCAGATCAACTCCGCGCACAAACTGACCTACACCTACACAAATGCCGGGCTGATCGCTTCTGTGAAGATTGGTACCAAGACCATCTCGTACACCTATGACGCCATCGGCCAGCTGACGCAGGTCAATGACCCGACTGACACCACGGCTGGAACCACCGGCACGACGTGGAAGTACACCTACGACTACGGCGGAAATATTCAAACCAAGAAGGCGTATGAGTACGGCACAACCACAGAGGTGCAGGCTCAGAGAATCGTCTACACCTATGGCAACAGCGCGTGGAAAGACCAGCTGACGAAGATCAAGATTGGCACAGGCACGGCCAAGACCATCTCCTACGACGCCGTAGGCAATCCGTTGACAGACGGCACCTGGAGCTACACCTGGCAGGCCGGACGGCAGCTCAAACAGATGAGCAAAACCGGGGAGACGGTGCAGTTCTACTATAACGATGAGGGGCTGCGAGTCAGAAAGACAGCCACCACCACCGGCACAACAGAATACACCCTGCACGGCAAGCAGATCGTGCACATGACGAACGGCACCAGCGAGCTGCACTTCTACTACGGGAGTGACGGAAAGCCGGCGTTTGTCAGGCTGGGGACGAGCTGGTACGCTTACGTGTATAACCTGCAGGGGGACGTCATCGCGCTGACGGACAGCAGCGGAACCGTGGTTGTTGAGTACCGGTATGACGCATGGGGGAAGCTGCTGGCGACGACCGGAACGTTGGCGAGTAGTCTGGGCAAGCTGAACCCGTTCAGGTACCGGGGGTATGTGTATGACGAGGAGACGGGGCTGTATTACTGTACAAGTCGACTTTATAATCCAAATATTGGGAAGTTCTCAAATACTGATGCACTAATAAAGGATAATCTGTATCAATACTGTTTATGCAGTCCAACAAACGCAGTTGATTCGGATGGGTATGATCCGTTTGTTGGGCAAACTTTTTTATCCCCTATGCCTAAAGAAGCCGCGGTTTCAGATGAAATCAGATCTTTGATAATACGACAGATACAGAATACGATTGAAAGGCAGAATAGTGCGAAAGGTATCGGATGTTTTGTAGCTGTAGAAATCAAACACATCTGTTATTCTGAAGAAAGTCAAAGGTATAGTGGTTCTGCTGTTGTAAAATGCGGTGTAATTGATAAAGAAGTGGAAAAGGACTATGTTGCAAAAATTGAGGAAAAAAGCGAAACTAGTCCTACTGTATGGTACTATATCGAATCATCAAGTTCGTCTCTTTGGTTGTCTAGCATGGCTGATTCTCTGCCGTCCATGACGGCTCAAGTTGCATGCAAAATAATCGATGCTGCCATTTCTTTTGTTTCAGTAGAATTTGGTGATTCACTTGAAATGTACCATACCGACACTAATTATATTATAACATACTTTGAATTGCGTGATGCGCCATGAACGATTAACTATAATAGATATCAAGCAACTGATAAACAGCGTTTATTTCTGAAGTGAAAGGGAGGGCATCTGCATGGTGAAAGAGATAGTCAAAATGACAGTAATGTTTCTTGCAACAGTACTTATTCTGTCCATTGGGTCAGGAAGTATCAGTAATCATGACTCAACACAGTACGTCATAACAGAATTTGAATTGTATGATTCTCTGCCTGACCAGGCAGACAACGAGGAGAGCCCGGAAAACCCGAACCCCGATTTGTGCGACCCGGAATACAGAATCATACGCTTTGGCCATTATGAACAAGACGGAAATGAAAACAATGGGCTTGAAGAAATCGAGTGGCTTGTGCTGGAAACAGATCCTCAGGAAAACAAGGCGCTGATCATCAGCTTGTACGGTCTTGATGCAATAGTTTTCGACCCTGCCGATTATTGTACATGGGAAGACAGCAGCATTCGCGGGTGGCTGAATGAATCGTTCTTCCTGAGGGCCTTCACGGAGGAGGAACAGCAGCGAATCATCCCGGCAAGCGTATCTGTGTCAACCTACTATCCGGCATCAGACAGCAATATGGCAAAGGGCGAGCTGCCGGAGCCTACAGAAGACAGGGTGTTTTTGCTGACCTATGATGAAGCAAAACAGTATTTTCCAACAGCTTCTTTACGCAGATGCAAGCCAACAGAAATGACAACCCAAGTCATAGAATCCACATGGCTGCTTACTCATGTTCGTGAAGATGGCTACTTTGATTGGAATACACGTACCATATATGAAGGGAACGACAGGGTTATCACTATTAATGAAAGAGGTAATTTTCATACTAGTGTTTTTTGGTCAAGAAACCAGATAAGACCTGTGATATGGGTCGATTATGCAATTACATCTGTCGAATAGTGAGCGTTCAATGTTCCACGCCTGAACAACCAAATACCGACTGCATCTCTTCGATCCAAGGCAACAAATCGTCAACAGGAATCTGGGGATCACCGGTGAACCGTTCCGGCAGCACAGACAGCAGATAAGTCTCCGGGATGAGCCCGTTAGCCTTCGCGGTTTCCAGCACGGCGAAGATGATCACACTGGTATCAATATTTCAACAAACGGTTTTGGTGCCCAACCAGTTTTTATGTTTCTCTGTTTACGCATTTGCGGGAACAAACAACCCTCAACGACCCAAATAAGGAGGCCTACATCATGAAACGCATCTTAGCACTGGCGCTGGCGTTATGCTTTGCGCTCGGGCTGACAGGCCGCGCGGAGGAGCTGGGGCTGGATCTGCTGCTGGAAGAAATCGAGACGGCGGCGGAGATGGACAAGGCTCTGGACCTCAACGTGTCGGCCATTCAGTCCTACGGGTACAGCCTGGCCGAGATCCTCGCGGACACGGACAAGCTGAAGCTGGCCACGGCGGGCCTGCTGATCCCCCTGAGCCGCGTGACCTACGAACAGTTCGGCCCGACGAATTACTCCACGATCCTCGCGGGCAGCACGCCGGATGGCGCTTACTTCCAGGTGGCGGTCTACCTGGCCGCGGTGCCCAGGGAGCCTGTCCGGGTGGTGCGCTGGGCGGTGGGCTCGGCCACGGCCCTGTACGAGGACGCTGACTGCGACGCCAATGACTACGAGAGCCGCATGCGCAGCGATCCGACCCGCTACTGGGGTCAGCGCTTCTCCTTCAGCGCGGGGGCGCTCCAGGATGAGCTGCTGGCCATCCGCCTCCGCGAGGTGGAAGTGGGCGTGCCGGAGGCTCAGCTGACCCTCTCTGACCTGGTGGCCTACCCGGAGGGCGGGATGACGGTCTCGGTCATCGCGCCTGAGGTGCGCGGGGGCAGCGGACAGTGCATCCTGACCTATTTCCTGAGGAGCCAGGAGGGCGCCGCCACCGAGCCGGTGGTAACGAACGCCCTGCAATTCCAGCTGACCGCCTCCTCTCCGGGGGTCTGGCAGGCGGTGGTGAACGCCAGGGACACGGTCACCAGCCAGACCGCCCAGGCCGAGAGCGACTGGTTCCCCGTCGCCCTGGAACCGCTGACAGTCCAGCCCGCCACCTTTGAGCTTTCCCCGGACAAGCGGTCCATCTTCATCGACCGGCCGGCCATCACGGGCGGCAGCGGAAAGTTCACCATTGCCTACAATATCTATGACGACCAGTCCCAGCCCGTCAACTACTTCTACTCCGACGAGGAGCGGGTGGCGGCCACCCCGGGCTACACCGGCCTCTTCAACGTGTTCATTGTGGTGACGGACACGGCGACGGGCGAAAAGAACATCCAGAACATCGGCTGGCAGAACCTGCTGGGCGACACCGAACTGGAGCCGCTGGCGGTGGAGCCCGCCGCCTTCGAGGTTTCCCCGGACAAAAAGTCCATCTTCATCGACCGGCCGGCCATCACGGGCGGCAGCGGCCAGCTCACCGTGGCCTATAACATTTATGACGCCGAGTCCAACCCGGTCAACTACTTCTATTCCGACGAGGAGCGGGTGGCGGCCACGCCGGGCTACGCGGGCCTTTTCAACGTGTTCATCGTGGTGACTGATCTGGTGACCGGCGAGCAGGACATCCAGAACATCGGCTGGAACAAGCTGAAGGGCGAAGAAGAAGATGAAA
Source organism: Clostridia bacterium (assembly GCA_017534885.1). Lineage (GTDB taxonomy): Bacteria > Bacillota > Clostridia > Christensenellales > Aristaeellaceae > RUG11272. Next base: position 13,894 of record JAFXVR010000059.1, read on the forward strand.
TCGTCGTGGCCGTGGTCTGCGAAGGCCCTGTGGACGACGTTTCCGTGGACCGGATGGTATACAACGCGGTCCGGAGCTACTGTGAGAGCAACGGCGTCCATTTCCTGATCGCTTCCGTGGAAGCGCCCGCCTTCACCTCGGTGGATGAAGCCGTGTCGGTGGACGCCAACGTGATTTTCCTGTCCGGCTTCGCCTTCATGGAGGATATGCAGACCTACATGGTCCAGTTTCCCGAGGTCAGGTTCATTGGCCTGGACTTCACATTAGACGAGGAGCCGACGGAGAATGTATGGGTAGTCTCCTTCCGGGAGGATCAGGCGGGCTTCCTGGCCGGCTACGCGGCCGTGGCCTTAGGATACACCCACCTGGGCTTCGTGGGCGGCATGGACGTGCAGTCCGTCGTCAACTACGGCGAAGGCTTTGTCCGGGGCGCGGATCAGGCCGCTCAGGACCTGGGCTTGGATCAGGTCACCGTCGACTACACCTACACGGGCCAGTTCTTCCAGGATGACTGGATCCGCACCCTCGCCGGCGAGATGTACGACGGGGGCACGGAGGTCATCTTCACCTGCGGCGGCGCCATCTGCATATCCGTGGCCGAGGCGGCCCAGGGCCGGCCGGACGCTAAGGTCATCGGCGTGGACATTGACCAGCAGGGCTTCTTTGACAGCTACCGCAGCGGCATGACCCTCACCAGCGCCGTCAAGGGCTTTGACACCGCCGTGATCACCGCCCTGGACGCCATCATCGACGGGGACAAGTGGGACGAGCATGCCGGCCGGAGCGAAACCTTAGGCGTCATCGGTGCCGCCCCCGGCAGCAACTTTGTCCGCCTGGCCCCCTCCACCCGCTTCGGCGGCAGCTTCACCGAGCAGGTCTATCGCACCATCCTGCAGGGCCTGGCCCGCGGCGCCTACCCCCTGCACGGCCTGGACGGGCTGACGGTGGTGCAGGTGGTGAGGAAGTGAGGGTTCCGCGAGCATCCCTGACCGGGCCTCCCTGACGAAAGGACGGAAAGGCCAATCTGACCCCAAATGCAAAACCGCGGTCCCGGAAAGAAGAATCCGGGGCCGCGGTTTCAACGGTTTTGTTCGATTCGGCCGGCTTCTCGTAAGCGCTCAATGATTCCACGTTAAGCCCGGAATCTGCTCTGCATTTCCTCACTCCAAGGCATCAAATCATCAACAGATGCCTGGGGATCGGCAGCGAACCGCTCCGGCAGCACCGACAACAGGTAGTTCAGATAGGCTTCAGGGTTGAGCCCGTTGGCCTTCGCGGTTTCCAGCACGGTGAAGACAATCACGCTGGCATTGGCCCCGGCCTGGGTGTCGCAGAAAAGCCAATTCTTCCGACCGACCACAACAGGCCGAATTGCGTTCTCCACCTGGTTGTTGCTGATCTCGATCTCACCGTGGTCGAGGAAGGCGCAGAGGTACTCCCGCTGGTTCAGGGAGTATGATGCATAGGGGAACTTCTGGGTACAACGGGAATAACAACTGAATAGCATTTTCTGGCAGTTGGCTTATGCCGACCGCCAGTTTTTCATTCAGCCTGTTGGGCTTTTTTGACTCCTCCTCGAGGAGACATAGTAGCGATCAATGACTCCACGTTAAGCCCGGAATCTGCTCTGCATCTCCTCGCTCCAAGGCATTGACTCCTCCTTGAGGGGACAGAGTTTATGCGTAAGTCTGCGATCAATGACACTCCGCCAGTTTTCAAGAATACTACTGCATATACCGTCCAAATTGCGCAGCCAAACCGGCGAAATTGAGCATGCTTTCCGCTGGAATTGAGCATTGGTTCCGGGCGAATTGAGCAGGGTTTCCGCGCAAGTTGAATATTGACAGTGAAAAAGTCGGATAGTATCATGATATTGCTTTAGCCGTAACGGAGGATAGTGCAACGCTGAGAAGCGACATGAGCGCCGCATACGGGGTTGGCGGGGAGAGTGATGCTACCGACATCGCTCTCTTCCTCTACCATTTCGTTGAAGCCGTCCCGGTGCTTTGTGGAGACGGCGCTGATGCCCTCGTCGGTGTAGACTTTCACGAAAACCCAATCTGGATGAGAATGTATGAACTGGGTGTAGTAATCCACCTGGGCCTCATAGCTGGTGAACTGCTCATGTGTTACTCCCACCCTGATAGTGTTATCTCCGGCGTCAACGATGTTACCTTTCACCCTGACAGTGTTACCATCGTCTCCAGCGATGTTACCTTCACAGAATATGTGTTACCCCGCCCCAAAAGGTAACACAAGGTAACATTGTATCAAACCTGACGTTGCTTTCCACATCACAACCCTAATCTTGATACGAGATTGGGGTTGTGACTTTTTTGGCTTTAAGCCCTGATTTCACGGCATTTCCGGGCAAGCATCGTATGCGTGTAAGCCACTCTGCGGGCCTTTTTAGCCCCTCGACCTCCCTTTCCCCATGGGTTACTGGTATACGATGAAATGAGAATCGTATGCCAGTACGCGAGTATCGTATGGTAGTAACCCCGCATCGTATACCAGTACCCGAGAATCGTATGACAGTACCTACGAGTTTATAAGCGCCTGTACCCGCCTGCGGAGGACATTACCCTGACAGCCAGCGGCATGACGATACACAATCCGGGGACTGTGCCTGCATGGCCAAAGCTCACGCTGTACGGCAGCGGGACGATCACGTTGATTACCTACAGCGGCGCGGTCGTATTAAGCGGAATCGGTAATGGCATCGTGCTGGACTGGGAGGCGCAGGAATGTACCAGCCTGGACGGCGGAGCCTTGCTGAACGACAAGGTGGACGGCGATCCGCAGTATCTGCCGTCCGGGAACAGCGTGATCAGCTGGACAGGAACAGTATCCCGGTTGGTAGTGACACCGAATTGGCGGTATTTATAACGCTTGCCACCTTCCGAAATCATCCGATTTCTGCTATAATAATTCCGAGCCAGGGTGCTCATTAAAGTGTTTTATCTTTGAATTTAACAGGGTATAATTCCCTGAAATGGGATATTTGAATGAAAAAGAGGTGAATCCGGATGAAGCGCTGCATTGTTTCCGCTCCATGCAGAGCCTGAGGAATCTGTATGGAGGAATAACCGGAGTCCTCAGGCTTTGCTCTTTTGTTACAAAGAAAGAAAAGGAGCAAAGATCATGAAAAGCAATCAATCACTCAAGAACTACTATATTCTCTGGAGTACGCAGAGTCTGTCACAACTGGGCAGTTCCATGACAGGTTTCGCACTGACCTTATGGCTGTATGAAAAAACGGGATCTGCTCTGAGCACTGCCGCACTAACCATCTGCACCTACGCGCCGTATGTGGCAATGAGCATTTTCGCCGGGGCACTCTCTGACAAGTACAGCAAAAAGAAAACCATGCTGGTGTGCGATGCTCTGGCAGCGCTTACCACTGTTTTTGTGTTTATCCTGTTCAAAAGCAATCTGCTGTCCGTATGGCATCTGTATGCCATCAACGTAGTTTCCGGACTGATGAACACAGTACAGCAGCCTGCATCAGAGGTGGCATACACCCTGATTATTCCCAAAGAAGCCTATCAGAAGACGAGCGGCTATCAATCGCTGTCCAGGTCGCTGATTACGATTGGGAATCCGCTGCTGGCTTCAGCCCTGTATGGATTGGCTGGATTGGATGCGGTGATCATCGTGGATCTGGCTACTTTCGCTGTCGCGTTTCTGGCATTGCTGTTCTTTATTCAACTATCTGAAAAAGACGATCAGGCCAGGAAAGAGGAAAACGTACTGAAGCTGGCCAAAGAAGGACTGCAATTTCTGAAGGAACACCGGCTGGTGCTGGATGTGATCCTGTTTATGTCGGGTGTTAATCTGATCGCATCGGCATTTGATGCGGTATTGCCTGCATTGGTAATCCCCATCCATGGTAACAATGTGCTGGGAATTGTGACTTCCTGCTCTGGTGTCGCCATGGCGCTGGGAAGCTTGCTGGTTGCTATGATGCCTAAACCGAAGAACCGGGTTCGTGTCATTTATCTGACCATGTTGTTCTCTCTGGGAACGGAAAATTTCCTGCTGGCTTTCTCGAGGAACCCTGTACTCTGGTGCCTGGGGCAAATTATCGGATGGATGCTGGTTCCCGTGATGGCAGCTAATCAGAATGTCATTATACGCACCAGCATCCCGGTTGCCCTGCAAGGCCGGGTCTACGCCTGCCGTAACACACTGCAGTTCTTTACCATTCCGATCGGGCTGGCAGTTGGAGGATTCATGGTAGACCATGTCTGCGAACCGTTTATGGGTGCACGAAAGGCCGGCAGTTTGCTTACTTCGCTTTTCGGCAGTGGAAAAGGTTCAGGCGCGTCTCTGATGATGTTTTTGTTGGGAGCGGCCGGGATTCTTTGGTGTCTTGCCGCAGGAAAACGCCTGAACCAATACGGCTTCACAGAGGAAATCTGATTGAATAGGAAAGCCGGAAGTTAATCTGCCTAAGAACTTTTGTATATATGAATTTCCGAATCGAATAAGACCGTTCAGCGTCGTTCATAGCGAACGGCGCTTTCTTTATCCCCAGCGGGAGGAGGTGACCGCCCACGATCTGTATCTATGAAGCCAACGAAACTGACTGGCGCGGCAATGGCCTGTGCATCCTCCAGCCATCCTCCTGCACCGTATCAGAGATCGCGGGTGGTGACTTCAGCCTGACGCTGGTCCTTCCCATCACGGAGGACCTGCGGTGGAAAGAACTGCAGGAAGAGCGGTTCATCAAAGCGCCTGTCCCGGCATATAAGCCGCTGGAGGATGACGGAACGGTCATCGTCCCGGCAGAACAGTCCACCGAGCAGTGCTTCCGCATTTATTCTGTCAGCGTGGACACCGCCAACCATGAAGTGACCGTGGAGGCGCGGCATATCAGCTATGATTTCATGGGCAATATGTGCGGCAGGCTGTACATCCAGGTCGGTACGTATGTGGTGAATGCTATCACAAAAATGCGTGAGGCGCTGATGTCCCCGGATAGCCGCATACTGGCTACCAATATCGCCCGCAGGGTCAGCCTGGGCGACCGCAGCTTTGTCAATCCCATTAAGTACCTGCTTGACCCGGATATCGGACTGGTGCAACGCTCACGGGCCAGGTTGGTGCGGAACAACGCAGGTTTTTATCTGCTGGACAACGATGATCCGCCAGACCGGGGATATGAGATCGTCTACGGCAAGAACATGACGGGCATCTCCTGGAGCAAGAGCACGGACGGTGTGGTCACCTGAATCGTTCCTATCGGCGAGGACGCGGACGGGCGCAGGATGCTCCTGCCGGAACAGTGGATCGACAGCCCGCATATCGGCGAGTACCCCGTGATCCATACCGGGACGCTGACAGTGTCGGATGCAAAAGAAGTCGTTGTAGAAGAAAGCGGTGATGAGGAGTCCGAGGACACGCCCGCGTCCGATGTCGAACCCTTCACCAAAGAGCAGTGCTATGAGCTGATGCGCCAGGCGGCAGCGGATGAGTTTGCCAAGGGCTGTGATATGCCTGACCTGACACTGGATATTGACTTCATCCACATCGGCGACACCGAGGAATACAGGCAGTACCGGAATCTGGAGCGCGTTTTTCTGTATGACCTGGTGCGCATCCGGCATGCACCGACAGGCTTTGTGGCTAAGGCGCAGGTGTCAGGCTATGAATGGGATGCTCTGACGAAGCGCTACAAGAGCATCACGGTCGGCAACGTGTTTGCCGTGGAAAGCAGCGCTGTGGCAGGATACCAGTTGTCGGAAGGCGCGGTGACGGCGACGAAGATCGCGCCGGGTTCCGTGTCCGGCAGCAGCCTGCGTGAACTGTCTGTCACCAACGGGAAGATTGCGCATGCAGCCATTGGCACGGCGAACATCCAGGACGTAGCCATCACCCGCGCGCAAATCGCTGACGCAGCGGTCGGTACTGCGCAGATCGGGCAGGCGGCTATCACTCAGGCGCTCATCGGTGCGGAGGCAGTGGGCACTACACAGATTGCCGACGGCTCCATTACCGATGCAAAAATAGTGGAGCTGACGGCGAACAAGATCAATGCGGGGACGCTGTCTGTTGAGCGGCTGGAGCTGGTCGGCTCCCATAATTCCGTGGTTTATGCCCTCAACAATTCTGGTGGCCTTGTTTCCCAGAATGTTGACTCCCTGGACGGCGACGTGCTGACGGAGCGGAGCATCACGGGAGATATGATAGTCCTAATCGATGCTTTACGCAAGGAGATGACAGATATGCCGAAGTTCATGACCTGGGCGATCATCCGGGCGCTCACGCTGAAGGGCAAGCGCAGCCTCAGGGATTTCCTGACGAACTGTTCCCGCGCCAACGACCTGAGCCGCGAACTGCTGATGCAGATCGTGCGGGACAACAAGGACACGGAATACGGGAAACGGTACCATTTTGATCAAATTCATTCCATTGAAGACTACAAGCGGCTTGTCCCCTTCAGCGGATACGACGATTACGCGCCCTATATCGAGCGCATGGTGGAGAAGGGCGAAAAGAACCTGATCACCGCATATCCCATCGTGCAGTACGCGGAGACCTCCGGCTCGGTGGGCGTTCCCAAGAAGATTCCTGTTTCCAGGCAGTCCATGAACATCTACACGAAATACACGATCACCCGCGTGACCGCGCTGGCAGACGCATGGCACAGGGAGCACACCGGCAAACCGCTTCCCATCGGGCGCGGCTTCAACCAGCTGGAGATCGTGGATCGGACGCTGCCGGACGGCACGCCTCTGGGCAACATTTCCGGCTCCGCGGCAAAATCCTACAAGTGGCTCTTCCCCTACTACCTCACCTCTCCTCTGCCCGTGCTCTATCCGAAGGGCTATATGCCCATGATGTATCTGAAGGTGCGCTTCTGTCTCGCCGACAGGGACACCACCTTCCTGTTCAGCGTGTTCATGACGAACCTCGTGGATATGATGAACTACATCAGGCGCAACTGGGAAATGCTCGTGGAGGATATCCGTACGGGCGCGTTCAATGATGAGGTGAAGATCGACGAGGAGACGAAAGCGGAGCTGATGAAGGTCACCCGCCCTGATCCGAAGCGCGCCGCCGAGCTTGAGGCTGAATTCAGAAAGGGGTTCGACACCCCCATCATCCCGCGCATCTGACCCAAGATGTCCTTCATCAGCACCATCGGCACGGGCGGCTTTGCGGCCTATACGCGCGCAATGCGCTCCTTCTCCGGCGACGTCCCGATCGATTACCAGATCTACGGCGCGTCCGAGGCCATGATGGCGACGTGCACCCACATCGAAGAGCCGGCGTTTGCGCTCCTGTGCGACAGCTGCTTCTTTGAATTCCTCCCCGACGACGCACCTGCGGACTGCACGGAAACGCTGAACATTGATCAGCTCGAGGTCGGCAAGGAGTACGAGATCATCATCACCAATCTCTCCGGCTTCTACCGCTACCGCATCAAGGACGTGATCAAGGTTCTCGGCTATGAGGGAGAGAGCCCCAAAATCACCTTCTCCTACCGCAAGAGCCAGCTTCTCGATCTCGCGGGTGACAAGATCACGGAGAGCATGATGGACGAGGCGATCCGCCGCACGGGCGATGAACTGGGCGTCAACATCATCGACTACACCGTCTACCCGAACCGTGAAGACAGCCCCTCCCACTACGAGTTCCTGATCGAGCCCGAGAAGATGCTGGATCCCTCCAAGTGCGATGAGTATCTCCGCATTCTGGAGAAGCATCTGGGGGAAGTCAACCCTGTCTATAAGGAATGCGTCGACACCAACGAGATCGACCACGCCATTCTCTACCTTCAGCAGCAGCAGACTCATGCGCTCTGGCGCGATGTCCGCGTGCGCAAGGGCACATCCCTGAATCAGGTCAAGCCCGTCCGCGTGCTCGACACACCCATGAAGAAAAACTTCTTCTACCGGATGCTTGAAAGGGCAAGGCAAGCATCCGACGCAGACAACTGAGGCCGATCTCTGATGCTGTCCGGGCTTTTCCCGGCTGATGGTCTGATCCTTCCGAAGAAACTTTCTCCTGTCAAGCCATCGCTTCTGCGCTGCCCGCACACACTGCCTCCCAGACGCATTCAAACCCATCCTTCAGGGTCAGACGGACAGGCCCGTCCGGGATGACACGCTGCATCCGGCGGTTCCAGATGGCCAGGTCGTCGGGCTTCAGACGCAGGGTGGCGGTGCGCGTTTCGCCGGGGGTGAGGGGGATGCGGGTGAAGGCCTTCAGCTCCAGCTCGCGGCGGGTGATGTCCCCGGAGAGACCGGTGAGGAACAGCAGGGGCACCGCTGCGCAGGGCGCTTCGGAGGGATTGCGTACGGTGAAGGACACGGCGGGGGCTTGCCCGGGCTCCTGCAGCAGCCGGACGTCGCTGTAGACAGGCTGATGATAGCCAATGCCCTGGCCGAAGGCGTAAAGCGCGCCTGCATGGCTGCGCGCGTCCACATAGGTGCGCACCCGGTCACTGCGCTTGGGATTGTAGAAAACAGGGAGCTCCGCGGCGCTGCAGGGCAGGGAGGCCGACAGCCTGCCCGAGGGCGGCGTCATGCCGGTCAGCACCTCGGCGATGGCCTGCCCGCCGTACGGGCCGGGGTAGAAGCAGACCATCAGCGCGTCTGTCTGCGCCGCGATGTCCGCGATGGCATAGGGCCTGCCGCAGATCAGCACGGTGATCAGCCGCCCGGCGATTCCTCGCACCGCGCTGAACAGGGCCTCCTGCGCGCCGGAAAGCCGCAGGGCGCTCAGGTCGACGCCCTCGCCGCAGTCCATGGCGGCGTCCGCTTCCCGGGCTTCGCCGTTGGCGTCAAATACTACCCGGGTGAAGCGACTGGAGGAGCCGCCTAAGGCAAGAATCACAGCGTCCGCCTGCGCGGCGTAAGACACGGCAAGATCGAAGTCTTCACCGTCCGTGACCAGCAGCTCCGCATCAGGGAGGCAGGTGGCCAGGCCGTCCGCGAGGGTGGAGCAGGCGGCGCGGTTCAGGGGCGGGGTGTAATCGCCCATCTGGGCATAGAGGTCATTGGCCTGAGGACCGATCAGCGCGATTCTCCGGCAGACTCCGGGGCTGAGCGGCAGGGCGCAGCCTTCGTTCTTCAGCAGCACCGCGCTTTCCCGGGCGAGCTGAAGGCTTTCCGGGGCTTCCTCCGGGGTGAGAACCAGGGGCTCCGCGTCCTCCGGCAGGTACGGATCGTCGAAGAGGCCGGAGGCAAACTTGAAGATCAGCACCCGCCGCACCGCCTCATCCAGCCGCTCCATGGGAATCAGCCCCTGCCGCACCGCCTCGTCCACCTGAGAGAAGGCCCTGTCCCACATGCCCACATCCACGCCGGAATTCATGGCCAGGGTGGCGGAGCGCAGGCTGCTCCCAGTCATGGCGTCCAGACGGTCCACCGCGCAGCCGTCCGCCATCACGAAGCCCTCAAAGCCGAACTCACCGCGCAGCACGTCCTTCAGCAGCCACTCGTTGGCATGGCAGGGCAGGCCGTCGATCTCATTGTAGGCCGCCATCACGCCCATTGCGCCGGCCTTCACGGCGGCTTCCGCGGCGGGCAGGTGAATTTCCCGCAGCTCCCGCTCGCCGATCCGGGCGGGGCTTGCGTTTTTGCCGCCGGTGGTTTCGCCCTGGGCGCAGAAATGCTTGGCCACCACCCCGACGCCCTCCGCTGCCATGCCCTGAACCAGCGCCTCGGCCATGCGGCTGCTGAGGCAGGGATCTTCGCCGAAGCACTCCTCGCTGCGGCCCCAGCGCGGATCGCGCAGAATGTCCAGCAGGGAGGCGTTGCTCAGCCGGATGCCGAAGGAACGTTCCTGCCGGGCACAGCGGGAAGCGGCCTTCCGGTACAGCTCAGGGTCGAAGGTGCAGCCCACGGCCAGGTTGACCGGCAGCAAATAGGCGTCCAGCGCCTGGTGCCCGTGGGAGTATTCCGCGGTCACCACCAGCGGAATGCCGAAGCGGGAGTGCTCAATGGTATAGTGCTGCACCAGATTGTAAGCGCGGACGGCGTTTTGGCCGTACAGCCCGTTCTGCCGGGTTCTCCCGGACCAGGGGTCGGCCCGGAACAGGCCGTACAGAAAGCCCAGACCTCCGAGACGCCGGGTTTCCGCCTGAAAATCCTCCGCCAGAACGAGCTGATCGCCTTCCCGCATCACAGTGTTGAAGCCGTACAGCTGCTGATGCACCTGGCCCGCCTTTTCCTCAAGGGTCATCCGGGCGCAGAGGTCGCGGGCCCGCGCTTCAGGCGGGAGCTGGCGGTCGAGATACGCTTCCATACGCTGAGACCTCCCTCATGTTTTTGCCGCAGACACAGCCGCGTCGGGGTGGATGCGGACAATCCGTCTGCAAATCCCGGCGTCAGCACCGTTTAAAAAGGATGATTCAAACAAAAAGTTAGTCTTATTATATGCGGTATAACCGTTATTGTCAATCCGGAAACGCTTGACATTATATTTTTTTAGGTTTATAATCTATAAAATGACGTCTGACCCTGCACAGGCGGCGCTCAGAGGCAGAAAGGAGAGACGATCCGTATGAAACGGATTGAGGATGAAGCTGATCTGCTCCGCCAGGTAATCAGCCTGATCGCGAATCAGTTTGGCACCAACTGCGAGGTGGTGCTTCACGATCTGACCCGGGACTACGCCCACACGATTGTGGACATCCGGAACGGGCATATCACCCATCGCACGATAGGAGACTGCGGCAGCAACCTGGGCCTGGAGGTGCTGCGCGGTACGGTGGAGGACGGCGACCGCTTCAACTATGTGACCACCACCGCCGACGGCAAGATCCTCAAATCGTCCTCCATCTACCTGAAGGATGACGAGGGCCGGGTGATCGGCTCCATCTGCGTGAATTACGACATCACGAAAACCGTGCAGATGGAGGGCTTCCTGCGGCAGTTCAACCAGTATGACGTGCACCAGGAGGAGGTCTTCGCCAACGACATCAACAGCCTGCTGGAGTACCTCATCGCCCAGGGGAGCAGCGCGATCGGCAAGCAGCCCGCTGAGATGAACAAGGCGGAGCGCATCCGTTTTGTCGCCTTCCTGGACAGCAAGGGCGCCTTCATGATCACCCATTCCAGCGAGCGCATCTGCAAGCTGCTGGGCGTCAGCAAGTTCACCTTCTACAGCTATCTGGAGGCAGCGCGCAATCAGGCCGGAGAGAAGGACGACTCTTCGGAGGACAGCGCCTGAAACGCAGTATGGATGAAAGCTATCGCCTATCCGATCCCTCAGACATCATCTCCCCTGCCCTGATCTGCTATCCGGAGAAGATCCGCCGGAACATCGCCCGCATGACGGAGATGGCCGGCGGTTCTGCGCGGCTCTGGCCTCATGTGAAAACCTACAAGTGCGCTGAGGTCGTGCGGATGCTCATGGAGGCGGGCATCCGCTTTTTCAAGTGTGCGACCATCGCGGAGGCGGAAATGTGCGCGGTCTGCGGCGCGGAGCGGGTGGCTTTGGCTTATCCGCTGGTGGGGCCCAATATCCGGCGCTTTGTCAGCCTTTGCGCAGCTTTCCCCGGGACGGACTTTTTTGCGATCGGGGATGACGAAGGGCAGCTCGCCCTGCTGGCGGAAGCGGCGGAAGCGGCCGGGATCACGGTCCAATACCTGATCGATATCGATACCGGGCTCCACCGCACAGGCGTTGTCCCGGAGAGGGCGCCGGCCCTTGCGGAAGCGCTGAAAGAGCGGATGGGGCTTCGGCTGCGCGGCTTTCACGTGTATGACGGCCAGCACCACGAGGCCTCCGCGGAAATCCGCCGCCGCGCCGTGACCGCGGAAAGCGGGAAAGTGGCCGCCGCCCGGGAAATCCTCAGGGAGCGGGGCTTTGATATGGATATTGTGCTGGCCGGGGGCACGCCCACCTTCCCCTACCACCTGCAGTCGGACTGCTTCCTCTCCCCGGGCACCTGTGTGATTCAGGATGCGGGCTACGGCAGCACCTATGCCGACCTGCCCTTTGAGCCTGCCGCAGCGGTGCTGACGCGGGTGGTCAGCCATCCTGGGGAGGGCCTGTTCACCCTCGATCTGGGCTGCAAGGCGGTGGCATCCGACCCGCCGTTGCCCCGGGCGGTGGTGCTGGGCTATGAGGACTGCGAGACCGTGATGCACAACGAGGAGCATCTGGTGCTGCGCCTGCCCAAGGGGGAGGAGGACAGGCGGCCCGCCATCGGCGAGGCGCTGTACGCCCTGCCCTGGCACATATGCCCCACCACCCTGCTTTACCCGGAAATCCTTGCCGTGGAAGCAGGGCGTGTCGTCGGGCACTGGCCGGTGACCGCCCGGGACAGAAAGCTGACCATCTGAACAAGCGATACTCTCAGCCGCCGCTGCGCGGCTTTTTTGCTGTCCCGCCGCCGTCTGTGACGGATTCAGCACAGAAACCTAACAGAATTTTAGTATGAATCACCAAAAACAAATTCAGATTTGCTATTGACAAGGTATAATCTGTGTGTTATATTGACCGTAGAACACATGACAGAGCGATACCGGCCGCCTGGCATGTTCTGACAAAATGTTAGACCGGAGCACAAAACAGCAGACAGAGGAGGAACTCACATGAAGAAGCTGGTTGCACTGTTTCTGGCGCTGAGCATGCTGCTCTCCCTGACGGCCATGGCAGGCGCCGAGAGCGACGGCCGTGTGCACATCACTTTCTGGTATGCCCATACCGGCGATGAGGCGCTGGTGTTTGAGAATGCCATCGCCACCTACAACGCCTCCCAGGACAAGGTGTTCGTGGAGGGCGTCTCCACCACCGACACCCAGAAGCTGATCGTCGCCATGGGCAGCGACGAAGCGCCTGACGTCATCTCCGCCTCCAATCAGCAGATGATCCAGTACATGGCCAACGGCCTGCTGGACGTCGCCCAGGATTACTCGGACAAGGACGGCTTCGACCTGAGCGTCTACTCCGAGAAGTCCATTGAGGCCAGCAGCGTGGGCGGCCGCCTGGTGGGTCTGCCCATCGAGGCCTACTCCATTCAGATGTTCTACAACAAGGACCTGCTGGAGGCCGCCGGCTACTCCGAGCCCCCGACCACCGTGGAGCAGATGTATGAGATGGCCGTCGCCGTCACCAAGCTGGACGAGAACGGCAACATCGACGTGCTGGGCTATCCGCTCTTCCCCTACGCTTCCGCCCGTCAGGAACTGATTTATGCCTTCGGCGGCCGCTGGTGGGATGAGGACTCCAACCTGACGCCCCAGAACGAGGGCGTGCTGGCCAGCCTGAACATGAACGTGAAGTATCGCCAGCTCTATGGCATGGAGGCCGTGGACGCCTTCGTCTCCACCGCCAACACCAACCGCTACACCGAGCAGGACATGTTCTTCGCCGGCAAGCAGCTCTTCCGTCTGGACGGCTCCTGGCTGCCCACCATGATGGCCAACTACGGCTCCACCGTCAACTACGGCATCACCTTCATCCCCGGCACTGAGGAGCATCCCGAGTACCGCGGCTCCAGCCGCTATGAGACGACCTGCATCTGCATGCCGTCCATGGGCAGGAACAAGGAAGCGGCCTGGGACTTCACCAAGTGGATGGGCACCGAGGGCGCGCGCATCGAGAACCTGGGCACCGGCAACCTGCCCGCCCTGAAGGCGCTCTATGAGGATCCTGAGATCCTGGCCATGCCCGGCTACGCTGAGTTCATCGAGGCGCTGAAGCTGGAAAAGGGCGTTCAGTACCCCGTGATGGACGACTTCGGCGAGTATGTCTCCATGATCAACAACGCGCTGGACGAGGTCTACGCCGGTGTCAAGACTCCGGAACAGGCCATGGCGGATCTGGCTGAACAGAGCGCCGGTCTGAACTGATCACTGACTGACTGCAGGGCCAAGCTCCGGTTCGCCGGGGCTTGGCTTTTCAAAGCAAACAAAGGAGCGGTGGATACAATGAGACAACCTCCCACCTCCATGTCAGCGCTGGAAAAAAGAAGCTTCCGCAACGGGCTGCTGTTTGCGATGCCGTGGATCATCGGCTTTCTCGCCTTCAGCGTGTACCCGCTCTGCGCTTCTTTCTATTACAGCTTTACAAAGTTCAACGCGGTGACCACACCGGAATGGATCGGCCTGAGCAATTATGAGGGCCTTCTCAAGGATCCGCTGGTGCTGAAATCCCTGGGCAACACCCTGTTCATGGCGCTGGTATCCATGCCGGTCAACCTTTGCGTGGCTTTGATGCTCGCCAGCATTGTGGTGAGGAATTTCAGGGGGCGGGCCGTCGCGCGCACCTTCTTCTTCCTGCCCTCCATCATCCCGATGGTGGCGGCCACCATGGTCTGGATCTGGATGTTTGACCCCACCTACGGCTACATCAACAACGTGCTGCGCATGATCGGCATCCGGGGGCCGAACTGGCTGATTGACGCCCGCTATACCAAGTGGGCCCTGGTGCTGATGGGCAGCTGGACCACGGGCACCACCATGCTGGTGTGCATGGCCGCACTGCAGGACGTGCCGGTCAGCTATTACGAGTCAGCCCAGATCGACGGCGCCAACGCGGTGCAGCGCTTCTTCCACATCACCGTCCCCTGCATCGCCCATGTGCTGGTGTACCAGGCGATCCTCAGCTTCATCAACTCCTTCCAGTATTTCCAGCAGGTCTACATCATCGTGACGGCCAACAGCGGCACCAAGATGGGCGCTTCCCTGGGCGGTCCGCAGAACTCCATCATGATGTATCCGCTCTACATCTTCCACAACGCCTTCACCTACCTGAAGATGGGCAAGGCGTCCGCGATGGCGTGGATTCTCTTTGTGATTGTCGCCCTGCTGACCGTGGTGCTGACCACCGTCAGCCGCAAGGTGAACGAGAATGCGGGGGTGGAATAAGATGGCAAGACAGCGTCAAATGACAGCCTACCGAACCCGGCAGCTCATCTTCCGCATCCTGTTCGCCATCCTGGTGGTGCTGCTGTGCGTGATCTTTCTCGCGCCCTTCATGGTCATGATCACCACCTCCTTCAAAACCAACCGGGACGCCTTCACCCTTCCGGTGCAGCTGCTGCCCCGGGAGTGGGTGTTTGAGAATTATCCCAAGGCCTTTGAGACGATTCCGTACTTCCGCTACATGGCCAATACGGCCTTCATCACCTTCTTCAGCGTGCTGGGCCAGCTGCTGGTGACGCCGCTGGTGGCCTACTCCCTCTCCAAGATCCGCTGGAGGGGCAGCAAGGTGATCTCCGGACTGATCATGGCCACCATGATGATCCCCATCAGCGTGACCATGGTGCCCATGTACCGCATCTACTCCAAGCTGCATCTGGTCAACACCTACATCCCGCTGATCCTGCCGGCCTACTTCGGCAAGGCCTTCTACATCATCATCTACCGGCAGTTCTTCACCGGCGTGCCCAACAGCCTGATGGAGGCCGCCTGGATCGACGGCGCCAACGAGCTGCAGCGCTATGCCTACATCGCCCTGCCCATCAGCAAGCCCGCCCTGACCACTATCGGCATTTACGCCTTCCTGGACGCCTGGAGCGATTACCTGATGCCGCTGATTTACATCAACAAGAGCGACCGGAACACCCTGTCCCTGGGCTTGCAGCAGTACATCAGCGAACACACGGTGGACTGGTCCCGGCTGATGGCCGCGGCCACCATCTTTGTGGTGCCGGTCGTGATTGTGTTTGTCATCTTCCAGAGGAACTTTGTGCAGGGCATCGCCACCAGCGGCCTGAAGGCGTGAGGAGGCAGCGCGCATGAAAGAGATCCGGCTTTCGCTGGAGGGAGAATGGGTCTGGCGCTCCGAGAAGGAGACGGAACAGCACATCGGCCATGTGCCCGGCTCGGTGCTCAAAGACATGCTGGACAGCGGCCTGATTGAAGACCCCTTCTGGCGCGAAAACGAATATGCCGTGAGGGATCTGTTCGACAGGGATTACATCTATGAACGGGACTTCACTGTTCCGGACGAATGGGCCGCCTGCGACGAGGCCGATCTGGTGTTTGAGGGACTTGACACCCTTGCGGACATCGAGCTGAACGGCGAGCCCTTCGCCTCCGCCGACGACATGCACCGCACCTGGGTCTTCCCCGTGAAGGAGCGGCTGAAGCCCGGCGCAAACCACATTGCCGTGCGGCTGCGCTCCCCGCTGCGCTTCATCCGGGAGGAGGATGCCCGCAACGACATCTTCTACTGCTCCACAGGCTCCATGCGGGGAACAGCCGCCCTGCGGAAGGCCCACTGCATGTTCGGCTGGGACTGGGGCCCGCAGCTGCCGGACGCGGGCATCTTCCGCCCGGTGTACCTCCGGGGACTGACCGGCGCGCGCATGGAGGAGCTCCGCTTTTCGCAGCGTCACGAGGCCGGGCGGGTGACCCTGACTGTGCAGGCCAGTCTCCACTGGAGCAGAGCGGGAGAGGCGCTGCTGCGGCTGAGCCTCACCTCCCCGGAGGGGGAGACCTGCGTCCGGGAGCTTTGCGTCTGCTCCGGCGAAGGGACGCCTGAGGCGGTATTCACGGTGGACAGTCCCCGGCTCTGGTGGCCGAACGGGCTGGGCGAACAGCCCCTGTACACCGTGACCGCCGAACTGCTCCAGGAGGGTCAGACCGTCCACCGTGAGACCAAACGGATCGGTCTGCGCACCATCCGCCTCTGCACCGCTAAGGATGAATGGGGCAGCGAGTTCGCCTTTGAAGTCAACGGGCACAGAATCTTCGGCATGGGGGCGAATTACATCCCCCAGGACAGCCTGATCAGCCGGGTGACCCCGGAGAAGGCCCGGGCGCTGATTGCCGACTGCGCGGCGGCCAATATGAACATGATCCGCGTCTGGGGCGGCGGATACTATCAGCATGACGCCTTCTACGACGCCTGTGACGAATACGGCATCCTGGTCTGGCACGACCTGATGTTCAGCTGCAATGTCTACGCCCTGGACGAGGCGGGGCATTTCGAGGAGAACATCACCGCGGAGACGCGGGACAATGTGCGGCGCATCCGCCACCACGCCTGCCTGGCCCTGTGGTGCGGCAACAATGAGATGGAATCCGGCTGGTACGGCTGGAAGCGGCTGGAGGGCCACCATCCCCGCTATCCCCGGGATTACCTGATCATCTTTGAGCGCATCCTGAACCGGGTGGTGCAGGAGTGCGACGGCGTCACCCCCTGGTGGCCGTCTTCTCCCTCCTCCGGCGGCGCCTTCTTCGAGACCACCTCGCCCAACCGCGGCGACCAGCACTACTGGGATGTGTGGCACAGCGGCAAGCCCTTCACGGCCTACCGGGAGGAGCACTTCCGCTTCTGCTCCGAATACGGCTTCCAGTCCTTCCCGTCCATGAAAACGATCCGCGCCTTCACCCTGCCGGAGGATCGCAACATCTTCAGCCATGTGATGGAGAGCCATCAGAAGAACAGGATGGCCAACCAGAAGATCTTCACCTATGTGGCGGACTACTTCCGCTATCCAAAGGACATGAACGCCATCGCCTATGTGTCTCAACTGCTGCAGCTCAAGGCGATTCAGTACGGGGTGGAATACTGGCGGCAGAACCGGGGCCGCTGCATGGGAAGCCTCTACTGGCAGCTCAACGACTGCTGGCCGGTGGCCTCCTGGGCCTCCCTGGATTACTATGGCCGCTGGAAGGCCCTGCACTACGGTGCGCGCAGGTTCTACGCCCCGCGGATGGCCTCCTGCTTTGAGCGGGAGGAGCTGAGCCCGCTCCTGAGCTGGTATGTGCACAATGATACCCTCGAGGCCTATGACGGATATCTGACGGTGGAGCTGAGGGACAGCCGCTTCGGTCTGCTTCGGCGTCTGGAGACCGATGTGCGCGCAGAGCCCCTGAGCGCGTCCTGCGTGCTACGCGAGGACTTCTCCGCCCTGCTGCCGGACGCTGAAACCCGCCGCCGGGTCTTCTGCGAATACCGCCTGGAGGTGGACGGACAGGTGATCAGCCGCGGAACAACCCTTTTCGCCAAGCCCAAGCACCTGGATCTGCCCGGGGTGAAATATATGGCGGAAGTCACGGAACGGGCGGATGATTTTGACATTAACCTGACTGCTGACGGCTTCTCCTATTACACAGAGCTGGACTTCCACGAATGGGACGCGGTCTTCAGCGACAATTACTTTGACATCACCCGGCCGGAGGGCGTGACGGTCTCGGTGCCCAGGCGCTTCCTGCCTGCCGGCGTCACATGCGATGAGGTGCGGGCGGCGCTGACCATCCGCAGCGTGCGGGACAGCTACAGCCCCCGGGAGGACTGAGCGCGGCGGAGAACCGCGCCGTGAAACGGCGAGAGGAGGGATGGCCATGCTTCGGATGATCCGGGGCGGCACGGTGATTGACGGCACCGGCGCGCCGCCTGCGCAGACGGATGTGCTGATCCGCGATGGGGCGATCGCCGCCGTCGGGCCGGGCCTCGCGGAACAGGCGGCCGGGGCGGAGGTGATCCCGGCGGAAGGCCTGACCGTGACCCCGGGCTTCATCGATATGCATCGGCACGCGGACATCGCTCCGCTGACAAATCCGCGCTTCGGTGAAATTGAACTGACACAGGGCATCACCGCCACCGTGACGGGGAACTGCGGCATCGCCTGCGTGCCCGTCCGTGGGGAGAGCGCGGAGGCCTACAGGCGCTTCGTCACGCCCATCATCGGAGAGGCGCCTGAAGGCGCGCTCTTCCCTGACTACAGGGCGTACAGGCGGATGCTCGGCCAGGCGGCGCTTCCCCTGCACATGGGTTTCTTAGCGGGCACCGGCGCGGTGAAGGTGGCGGTGAAGGGCTTCTCGCCATCGCCCTACACGCCACGGGAAATGGCCGAAGCCCAGGCGCTGGTCCGGGAGGCCATGGAGCAGGGCGCGCTGGGCGTCTCCTTAGGCTTCATGTATCAGCCCGAGTGCTATACCACACCCGAGGAACAGGCGCAGGTAATCCGGCCGGCGGCGGAGGCAGGAGGCATCCTGACAACCCACATCCGCGGCGAGGGCAACAGCCTGGTGCAGAGCGTCCTCGAGGTCATCCGGGTGGCGGAGATGGCGGGGATTCAGCTGCACATCAGCCACTTCAAGGCCACGGGCATCAAAAACTGGGGTAAGGCCATCCATGAGGCGATTCAGGCTATTGAAGACGCCCGGGCGCGGGGGCTGCCCGTCACCGCTGACTTCTATCCCTACGACTGCGGCTCCACCACCATCTTCTCGCTGATCCCCCCGGCGGTGCTGCGGGACGACAATGAGCAGACCATGGCCTGGCTTGAAACACCTGCGGGCCGGGAGCAGCTGCGCAGGGAAATCGCCCGGGAAGACCCCGACTGGGACAACATGGCGCTGTCTATCGGCTTCGACCGGATTGCCATCGCCGGCGTCAGCCTGCCGGAACACGCGGCCATGAGCGGCCGGGTGGTGTCCGAGCTGGCGGAGGAAGCCGGCATGCACCCCAGCGATTTCCTGGCGGAACTGCTCTGCAGCGAGCGCGGCCAGGTGGGCATCACGGTGATGAGCATGGATCCCGCTGACGTAGAGACGGTGGCGCGTCTGCCCTGGACCTGCCTGATCTCGGACGGGCTCTACGGGCCGGGAGACTGCCCGCATCCAAGGCTGTACGGCGCGTTCCCGCACTTCCTGCGGCACTTTGTCTGGGAGCGGCTGCTGCTTCCCCTGCCGGAGGCCATCCGCAAGATGACCTCCATGCCCGCCTCCCTGCTGAAGCTGGAGGGACGGGGCATCCTCCGCCCGGGCGCGGCGGCTGATCTCTGCCTCTTTGACCCGGAGACGCTGACAGACCGGGCGGACTACGCCCATGGGCGGTGGCTGAGCGCCGGGATGCGCCGGGTGCTGGTGGGCGGCCGGGACGCCCTGATCGACGAACAGATGACCTCCGCACGCGCCGGCTGCGTGCTGACACATTGACCCAACTGACTGACAGAAAGGAAGGTTACCATGAACGTATACGACACGCTCAAAAAGCTGAACCTGACCCTGCCCAAGGCTCCGGAAAAGGGCGGCGTCTATTCCCCCTGCGTGCGCTTCGACGGCAATTTGCTCTATGTCTCCGGCTGCGGCTGTGTGATCGGTGAACCCGTGCTCGGCAAGCTGGGCGCAGACCTGACCATCGAGCAGGGGCAGGAGCAGGCCCGCAACTGCGCCCTGAACATTCTGGCGGTGCTTGAGCGCGAGACGGGCGACCTGAACCGCATCACGAAATGTGTGAAGCTGCTGGCCTTTGTGGCAGGCACCGACACCTTCTACCAGCAGCCCCAGGTGGCCAACGGCGCCAGCACCCTGCTGGTGGAGCTGTTCGGGGAAGCCCCGGCCCGCTCCGCCATCGGCGTCAACGCACTGCCGGGCAACATCCCTGTGGAGATCGAGGGCATCTTTGAAATGGCGGACTAATGCCGCAGCGCGGGAGGTTGTGCTTCATGAACAGCAAGTTTCAGCGTCAATTGGAGGAATCCTGGTATATCCACCGTCCGCTCGCCCTGGATGAGAGCGGAAGCCTCGAGCAAGCCAACCTGAAGAAGGCGGTGTCTTCTTCTGTTTCGCTCTGGGACGGCAAATCTCTTTTGCCCTGGACTTTCGAGGGTGAAGGCACAGCGCGGGTGGAGGAGGGCGTCCTGATTTTGCACACCGGCGCGAGGGCTGACCAGTGGCCGGCTGAGGAGGTGCGCTCGGTAGACGCGCAGAAGGGGGAATACGCGACCTTCGGCTCCCTGATTGCCCATTTGAACCTGGGGCAGCTGTATCCGCAGGGCAACCGGATCCGCTTCCGGATCCGCCCGGTCTGCGACGGCCTCCACAGCCCCATTGTGCGGGTGGGCTTCACCAACGAGGGAGAAATCAAAATCCCGGACGCATATTCCCGCGAAGGCTTCAACGCCATCAACCTGCGCAACAGGGAATGGAACGACTGCGCCTGGGAGATCGGCTCCATCGCCCATGACAAAATCGGCGACATCTCCTTCAACATCCACCGCTACGGCCAGGAGCTGAGCGGCGGCGACGTGCTGCGCTTTGAGCTGAAGGACATCGCCCTGGAGCAGGTGGACGACGAGAACGTGGTGCACGGCTGGCAGTGCCATCCGGAGACCGCGGTATATTCCACCACAGGCTATTTCCCCAAGGGCCGCAAGACTGCCGTCGCGAACACAGCCTGCAGCCGCTTCGACATCGTAGACGCCGCCACAGGCGATATCGTTTTCGGCGGGGAGACGCAGCGGGTGGAAAACGCCCACGGCTGCTTCAGCGTGCTGGACTTTACCCCGGTTGAGGCGGAGGGCTGCTACCGTATCCGCTTCGGCGCCTATCTCAGCGAGCCCTTTGCCATCGCAGAGGACGTGATGGACAGCGCGGTCTGGAAGCTCATCAACTTCCTGTTCTCCGAGCGCTGCGGCTATCCCGTGCCCGGAAAGCACGGCACCTGCCACGGCGACCTGGTGGCCCACTGGCGAGGCATCATCAAGGTTTTCCAGGGCGGCTGGCACGACGCGGCGGACGTCTCCCAGCAATCCACCCAGAGCGCTGAGGTGGTGCATGCCCTGCTGGAGGCCGCCGACGCGGTGAAGGAGCGCAATCCCCGCCTGTACAGCCGCCTGATGGAGGAGGCCAACTGGGGGCTGGATTTCGTCCTCCGCACAGCGCTGGACGACGGTTTCCGCATGACCCACGCGGGCATCCGCCGCTGGACTGATGGGCTGATCGGCAACATGGATGACTGCGAGGTGAAGGTGCACAACTCTTCCCTGGACAATTTCCTGGTCAGCGCGGTAGAGGCTTATGCCGCCCGGGCCTTCCAGGAGGTGGACGCCGAGCTGGCCTGGAAGTGCGGGGACGCTGCCCGCCGGGATTACGGCTTTGCCCGGAAACGGTACGGCGTGATCGGCGTGGAAATTCCCTGCATGAAGGAACACACCGCCAACGCCAGCGACTCCCTGTACTGCGCCGCGGCGCTGTGGGCAGCCTCTCAGCTGTATAAAACCACCGGGGATAAGGGCTATGCCGAAGATATCCGGGACTTTGCGAACCGGCTGCTGGCCTGCCAGGACCGGGGCGAGAGCGGCACCGGTTTGCAGGGCTTCTTCTGCCGCGACGCGACCAGGCGGGCCATTGTGCACTTCAACCACCAGAGCCGGGAGCATCTCTTCGTCCAGGCGCTGTACAGTGCCTGCCGGGCGCTGCCGCAGGACAGCAGCAGAGCCCGCTGGGAGGAGGGCCTGCGCCTCTACGGCGACTATCTGAAGGCGCTGACCGCCTTCACCGCGCCCTACGGAATGCTGCCCGCGGGCATCCACAGCGCGGCTGAGGCGGACGATGAAAGAACCTTCAGCGTCATGCATCCCACGGTGAATTTCGCGCAGGAACGCGCCAATTACCTGGAGCAGCTGCAAAACGGCGCTGACCTTGGCGGCGGCTACTGCGTGCGCTGCTTCCCGGTCTGGTTCTCCTACCGGGGCAATTCCGCGGTGCACATGGCCATGGGCAAGGCCGCCAGCCTGATCGCCCGGTATTTTGACGACAATGAGCTGCGGGAAATCGCCCGGGAGCAGCTCTACTGGACGCTGGGCAAGAATCCCTTTGGCGAGTCCCTGATCTACGGCGAGGGGAGCCGCTACGGGCAGCAGTACACCGCCCTTCTGGGCGAGACGATGGGCGAAATCCCCGTGGGCGTGGAAACCCGGGGCAACGAGGATCTGCCCTACTTCCCCCCGGCCAACATCGCCACCTACCGCGAAGTGTGGACGACCCCTGTTCGCGCCTGGCTGCTGATCGCCGCCGACCTGATCTGAAAAGAGGAATGCCTGATGCCGAAAGATATGCGATACTACATCGAAAGGCAGGGAGAGGCGCTCTCCCATGCCATCGAAACCGCTGCGGAGACCTGCGCGCCCTTTGTCCGGCTGTGGAAGGAAGCCCGGCCGGACCGGCTGTACCTGGTGGGCAGCGGCACCTCGGGCAACGCGGCCTGCGCGGCAGCCCCGGGAATGGCGGCCTGGCTGGGCGCGGAGGTCACCGCGGTGACGCCCACCTCCCTGCCTTCTCAGGTGCAGGGAAAGCCGCTCTTTGTGTTCATCTCCCAGGGCGGCCAGTCCACCAACACGGTCCGCGCCATTGAGAAGATCAGCGGCCGATGGCCCAGCCTCGCCCTCACCGGTGAGGAGGTCTGCCGCATCAACGGACTGCTCCCGCACGTGGTGCTCACCTGCGGCCACGAGGAGGCCGGCCCCAAGACCATGGGCTACACCTGCACCATCCTCACCCTGTATCTGATGGCCCTGGCGGTCAGCCCGCTCCCGGGAGCGGAGAAGGATGCCGTCCTGCAGGCGCTTCGCGGCATGGCGCAGGATCTGCCTGAGAACATTGCCGCCGTGGACACCTGGCTGTCTGCCGGCGCAGACGCGGTGTCGCAGGCGGCTTACTGGGCGATCGCCGGAACAGGCACAGGGCGCGAGGTGGCCCGGGAAGCGGCCCTGAAGCTGCAGGAGACGCTGCTGCGCCCGGCGATGGGCTTCGAGTTTGAGGAATACCTGCACGGCCCCTCCATGATGCTGGCGGAAAACGGGGCAGCTTTGGGCGGCATGTACCTGCTGCCCGCGAAAGCAAGAGCGGATCGCCCCCGGGTGGAGGCGCTCTCTGAGCTCCACGCGGGCTTCGGCAGCCCTGTGGTTGTTGTCGGAGCGGGCGAGCGTGCGTCGGCGGAGGGCAATCGCCTGACCCTGAAAGCGGGAGAGGAAGCCTGGCTGGAGCCCTTCTGGCAGATCCTCCCGAGCCAGTGCATGGGCGCGCTTCTTCCTGAGCGCCTCGGCCTGGCCGGCAAGGGACACCGGGTTTTTCAGATGATCGACAAAGCGGTGGGCGTCAAATGCAAGAACTGAATGATCACACTTATGTGCTGGGCATAGACAGCGGCGGAACCAAGTATCTGGTGCGGGCCGCCGCGCCTGACGGCCGCCTGCTGGGGGAGTACCGCGGACCGTGCTGCAGCCACTACCGCTTTCCGGAAGAGGAAGCGAAGCGGCGCATCGCGGAGAATATCGCGCGTTGTCTGGAGACCTTCGGCGGCCGCCCCGGGGACTGCGCCGCCCTGGTCTGCGGCACCACCGGCTATGACAGCCCGGAGGACGGAGAGCTGCTGCAGCGCATGTACACCGGCCTGGCTGGTTTCCACTGCCCGGTGCGGGTGATGAACGATGTGGAGATCGCCTTCCACACAGCCTGCGGCAGCGAGGGCGTGCTGATGCTGGCCGGCACGGGCTCCATTTGCTATGGGATAAACAGCCGTGGTGAGGCTGTGCGCGTGGGCGGCTGGCCCTCGGGCGTTTTCGGCGACGAGGGCAGCGGGCGCTACATCGACGCCCTGGCCCTCCGGCATTTCAGCCGGTACATGGACGGGCGCAGGCTGGATTCGCCGCTGCTGCGCGAGATTGAAGAAGTCACCAGGGTGAAGACCCGCAAGCAGCTGATGGACTATGCCGTCTCCCTGGGTCAGGGCGCCATCCCCACGCCGGGGCTTGGGCCTGCCGTCACCCGCGCAGCCTCCGCCGGCGATCCGTACGCGGAGGCAATCCTCCGGGACGCGGCCCACTGCCTCTCCGAACTGGCGGCAGAAGTGATCCTGGCGCTGTATCCGGAAGACTGCGCCGACATTCCCGTGGGCATCTGGGGCAGCGTGCTGATCCAGTCGCTGCCTCTGCGCGGGATGTTCTGGCAGGAGCTGAAAGCCCGCTTCCCCGGCGCTCGCCTCCTGGTGCCGGACAAGGACGCCGCCCAGGGCGCGGTGGAGATGGCGGTGAGGATTGCTCGGACGGGCAAGTCGGGGATGCAGGGTTGAACAAGGTAATACGCGCGCTGTCAGAGATATCTTGCCATAACTCCGGACGCGAACCCGGAGGTTATGAATTCGGATTTCAGAATGATGCTGTCGAAAAAAGCCATGGCTGTTGAGGGTGACAAAAGGGCGCTTCCAACCTTAGAACCACGACTGGTTGTCGGATTTACCACTGCCTTCCACAACAAGTCGTGGCTTGGTTCAGGAAAACGCCCTTTTTAGCATCCGAATCAACAATAGCCTTTGACGAACTGAATGTCCAGTATTATAATGGACTTGAAGAATATGCCAGGCAGTGAAAGGGAGATGCCCATGCTGATTTCCACCAAAGGGCGGTACGCCACGCGAATGCTGATCGACATTGCCATGAACCAGGGCGATGGATATGTCCCGATGAAAGATGTCGCCGCCCGCCAGCAGATCTCCAAGAAGTATATGGAGGCCTTCACAGCGCCTCTGGCGTCGGCCGGGATTCTGGGCATCCGGCGGGGAAAGACCGGCGGATACCGCCTGCTGGTACCGGCGGATCAGGTGACGCTGTGGGAGATCGTCTGCCTGACGGACGGCCCGCTGCACGCGGTCGCCTGCCTGGAGCGCGCCGAGAACACCTGTGCCCGATGCGGCTTCTGCATCACGCTGCCAGCATGGGAAGGGCTGGAGCAGACGGTCCGGGATTACCTGAAATCGGTCACGCTGCAGCAGCTGATCGACCAGAGCAAGCCTCAGCCGCCGAATCTGGAGGATTATCCCTGCGGGGTGTGAGCGCGAAAAACCTGCTGTCGTTTTGGTCCGGCAGCAGGCTTTTTTGCGCAGCCTTTTCAGGGACGATTCAGAATGCTCCGGAAGGCGGAGCGAACGCGCATCGGATAGAGCAGGACGATGGACACCGCCGCGCCAAAGCCTGCCTGGAGAATCTCAAAGGGGAGCTTGATGATCGCGTACTCCGGCGTCGAATAGACATGCGCCCTGCCCAGCGTGTACCCGATCACCATGACGACCGCCCCGATGGTGACAGCGATGGACGATGACAGCACGGGCTTCGCTGCCGGCAGCCTGTGTGAAATCACAGATACGATGACGGCCTGCAGTCCATGCGTCACCAGGGAGACAAACATTGGCGCCGGATAGAAGAAGAAGTCGCCCAGGAATGATCCGACGCCGCCGACGATGAACGCGGCCAGGGGATCCAGGAGGATGGCGGCCGTGTTGATCACCGCGTCGCAGAAGTACAGATGCCCGCCGGGCACCGGAATGCTGAAAATGCTGAGGGAGAGCACGATGTTCATGCCCATCAGCAGGGCTGAGACGGTCAGCCAGGAAACAGAGCCTCGCCGCAGGGTCATTGCGCTGCCGGTCATTTGAATCACCTCGGACTTCATCATCTGGCGGAGAGGCGCGGTTTCTGCTCCCCGCCTCCCCGCGGACAGGGGGTTAATCGGCGGGACGGACGGCCTCATGCCCGGTCAGCGCGGCCCAGGCCTCAAAAACCGCGTAGGCCGCGTCCGTATATCTGGTATAGTTGGCTTCACTGTAGACGTAGTCCTCACGGGTCTCGTCCAGGGTCAGCATGATCTCCGCGTAGGCCGAGATCGGGACAAAGTGCGCGTATTCGTCCTCCAGCCCCCTGGTGTAGACCAGCAGGTAGGGCACCTGAAGCTTCTGCGCGGTGACGGTTTCTCCGTCCGCGTTCTCATAGTGGATGGTATTGCCGCTCTCCAGGGTGTATTCCGTCACCAGGTTGTGGAAATAGTCCAGCACCAGATCGACATACAGGCTGGCCAGCTCATTATTATTGTCGCGGATGTGCAGATCCCGCTCGTAGCCCCAGAAGCGCCGGGCGTATCCGCCGTCCAGCTTGGTATCGAAATTGTAGATCGTGACGCCATTGGCGATGGCAAAGTCGTTGACGATCTTCACCACAGCCTGGGTGTTGGGGCACCAGCTGCCGCCCAGGAACAGGATCACGGTGCCTTCCTGATCCAGCAGCCAGCGGAGCTGCCGGTAGGTCACGGTCTCGATGGCGATTTCGTCATCGGCGGCAAAGAGCTCCCGGCCGCTTTTTTCGTTGTAGGAAAGGCGGATGTAGTCCGCGTCGGTGAAACCGGACAGCTCCACCTGAGCCACGGCCTCAAACACATGATCCCGGAGCAGCTGCTTGTACTCGTCGATCGCCGCCTGGTTGACCGTGTCCTCCGTCACGAAGTCGCTCCGGACCTTCATCAGCTCCAGACCGGCCACAATGGGTGCGGGCTTGCCGCTTTCATCCGCATGATCCTTATTGTACAGGAAGAGGAAGGGCACCTGCACCTTCGGGACGACGACCGCTTCGCCCGCGGCATTGGTGTAGGTCACGGCAAACTCGGTGTCGGCCTTGTATTCCACATAATCATTCAGGTTGGTGAGCCAGCGGGTGACGATCTCGCCATAGAGATAGTTGAAATGGCTGCCGGCGATCTCATTGCCCTGGGACTGCGCACCTGCCGTCTCGCGGATGTGGGAGGCACGGTTCGTTCCGTCCAGGCGGAAGTCCAGGTTATAGATCGTCGTGACGCCGTATTCCTTGGCGACTTCGTTGATGTAGCCGATGACGGGCGTTGTGTTGCCGCACCAGCTGCCGCCCAGCAGGATCAGGTAATTGCCCTCCTGCTGGAACAGGTAATAGGCTTCCTCGAGGGTCACGGACTGATAGACGGAGGCCTCATCCTCCAGATAGGCGTAATCGCTGTTGTAGTAGGCGGACTGGATTCCGTCGGCGCCAGCGGCGGCAGCGGTCAGCGAGAGGGTTGCGGCCAACAGGATGGAAATCAGCTTTTTCATATGAATGCTTCCTTTCTTTCTGCTCTTTTCTGCTTGATTCAGATTCAGTCTTTTCAGCACAGATCGATCTGTTCGCGCTCGACGGGGATTTCAGGGTATGCTGCCGGCGATGCCGGAGTCAGCGCGTCGGCGTATACGGCTTCAATGTCAGCGAGATCCTGATAATTGTGGATGAACCCCGTGTCTTCCGCGGTGAAGTAATGGCTGTACGCCTCCCGGGCGTCCGCCAGATAGGCCAGGATGGTTTCATCCGGCTCGTGATCCCGGAAAGCCCGGTACAGCCGGGTGATGGCCCGCTCCACATACCGCACCTTGGCCGCCCGGAGCAGGTCCAGGTTTTCCACACGTTCCGTCAGGCGCAGGTTCGGGTCTGTCTCCGCGATGGCGGCGTCCACCCGGTCGATCAGCGCCCGGGACTCGTCGGAATAGCTGACCTCGCCGATGGCGTCAATGGCCTCCGTGATGGACTTCACCCCGTGGTTCGCCGAGGCAATGGCCAGGATGCCGAGCAGGCCGGCGGCCAGGACGAGGGCGATCAGCAGCATGATCTTCCGCTTCATTGCAGCACCGCCTCCTCTGCCTTTTCCTTTGCGCCGCTGAAGACGCGGTCGTCGATCAGGTTGTTTTCCCTCGCCACCACCACCGTGGCGATGGCGGCGGAGGAAACGTTGTTCGTGGTCCGGATCATGTCGGAGATGGTGTTGATGGGCTGCATCAGGATCACCGCGCCGATGGGCAGGCCGATGGCGCTGAAGAGGCCGATGGCGGAGACCACCGCGATGCCCGGAACCCCGGCGCTGCCCACGGAGAGCAGCAGGGTGACCAGGCCCAGCTGAACCAGCTCCGCCGCGCCCCACGGGAGACCCACGGCGTGGACATAGAAGAGTACCAGCAGCACCGTCCAGATGCAGGTGCAGCCCGGCATGCCGATGGTGGTGCCCAGCGAGGCCGTGAAGTTCGCCACTTCCTCCGATACGCCGATGTCATCCTTCAGCGCCCGCACGTTCACCGGCAGCGTCCCGATGCTGGATTGGGTGGTGAACGCGGTCACCTGAGCGGGCAAAATCTTCCGGAAGAACCGGACCGGCGAGAGCTTCGCGGCGAAGCGGACGATCAGGCCGCCGGCGACCCAGGTGTGGACGATGCACACGGCGTAGATCAGGGCCATCAGCGCCAGCAGCTGCAGCATGTTCTGCCAGCTGTTCAGGAGTTTGCCCGCGGACACAGCGATCAGGCACAGCACCGCGTAGGGCGTCTGATGGATCAGCACCCGCAGAATCTTGAAGACCACCTTCCGCGCCGCCTCGGCGAAATCGGCGAAGGGCTTCACCTTCTCTTCGCCCTGCTTGCGCGCCACCGAGAGATACGCGGCCGCGACGGCCACACCCGCGATGATGATGGCCGGCACGTTGTTCCCGGCGATATCTCCGACTACGTTGGAAGGCAGGAGATCCATCAGCACCTGGTCGAAGGGCCGGGTGAGACCGGCATAGGCACTGACCGTTCCGGCGTCCAGCCCGCCGAGATTCTCAAACACGCTGCCTGCGCCGCGTCCGATTTGCGTCAGTTCAGCCGCGGCGATGCTGAGCACGATGGCGGTCGCCGCCTGGAACATGAGCCAGAAGACGCTCCGCAGCCCGACCTTCCGGACATCCGCCCTTCCGTGCAGCCTGATGAAGCCCGAGACGATGGACAGCAGGATCACCGGCGCCACCATCAGCATCAGCAGGCGGACATAGACTTTCCCGAGAAAGTCCACCCACTTGAGCCAGGCGTTGTCCTCCGACGCGAAGAGCACGCCGATCCCGATGCCCAGAACCAGGGCGATCAGGATGACAGGCGTCCAGCCAAGCTTTTTGGACAGGATGCTGATCAGGACAAATGCGATCAGCGTCACGGCCAATGCCAGATAAGGCATCCAGTGAATCTTGAGCAGGAACTCCATATTGAGCCTTCTTTCGTTGCGAGATGATACAGAAAACGGCACCCGTGCGGATGCCGTCGATGCTGTCACAGGGAGACCCCATCAGCCGCAGACATGCGCACACCAGCAGAGCTGCCCGAAGCAGCCCGTCTTACACATCCGCTGACACGTTTTCATGTGCGGTTCTCCTTTCATTGTGATGCTTTGGGGGAATGGGGGGAATGGCCTCACCGGACGGCTTCAAAGGCGGCGTCCAGCGCGGCGATCAGGTCGTTCGCGTTCTCCGTGCCGATGGAAAGGCGGATCGTGTTCGGTTTGATGCCCTGATCCAGCAGCTCCTCGTCCGTCAGCTGGCTGTGGGTGGTGGTGTAGGGATGAATGACCAGGGATTTCACATCCGCCACATTGGCCAGCAGGGAGAAAATCGCCAGGTTGTCGATGAATTTTTTGGCGGTATCGCTGCCGCCCCTGATCTCAAAGGTGAAGATGCTGCCGCCGCCATTCGGGAAGTACTTCTTGTACAGCGCGTGGCTGGGCTCCGAGGGCAGCGACGGGTGATGCACCGCCTCCACCTGCGGGTGTTTCGAGAGGTAATCCACGATCTTCAGCGCGTTCTCCACATGGCGCTCCACCCGGAGGGACAGGGTTTCCAGCCCCTGGAGGAAGAGGAAGGCGTGGAAGGGAGAGAGCGTGGAACCGGTGTCCCGCAGCAGGATGGCGCGGATGTAGGTGACAAAGGCCGCCGGGCCCACCGCATCATAGAAGGAAACGCCGTGGTAGCTGGGATTGGGATCGCTGATCCAGGGATATTTGCCGCCGGCCTTCCAGTCGAACTTGCCGCCCTCAATAATCACGCCGCCGATGGCTGTGCCGTGGCCGCCGATGAACTTGGTGGCGGAGTGCACCACGATGTCCGCGCCCCATTCCAGCGGCCGCACGAGATAGGGTGTCGCGAAGGTGGAGTCGACGACCAGCGGAATGCCGTGCCTGTGGGCGATCTTTGCGATCTCTTCAATGTCCACAATGTTGCTGTTTGGGTTGCCCAGGGTCTCGATGAAGATGGCCTTGGTGTTTTCTTGAATCGCCGCCTCGAAGCCGCCCTCCGCATCCGGGTCGACGAAGGTGGTGGTGATCCCGGTGGTCAGCGGCAGGGTGTGCGCCAGCAGGTTGAAGGTGCCGCCGTAGATCGTCTTGGAGGCGACGATGTGCTCGCCGGCTTTGGCCAGCGCCTGGAAGGTGTAGGTGATGGCCGCCGCGCCGGAAGCCGCCGCCAGCGCCGCGCTGCCGTTTTCCAGCGAAGCGATCCGGGCTTCAAACACGCTCTGGGTGGGGTTGGTCAGCCGGCCATAAATGTTGCCCGCGTCCCGCAGCCCGAAGCGGTCGGCGGCGTGGTCGCTGTTGTGGAACACATAGGAGGTTGTCGCGTAAATCGGAACGGCGCGGGCGTCGGTCACCGGGTCGGCCTGTTCCTGGCCGATGTGGAGCTGACGGGTTTCAAAGGACCAGTTGGCGGAATTCTTGATATCAGACATAACTCTTTCTCCTTTTCTGATCTTTTCATCGGGTCAGGACTTCAGCCTGCCCATAAAGAAAGCGTCCGCATGATCCGGCCTCTGCCTTCACCTGCGGACGCATCCCCCGCAAATCAGCAAAAGCAGGTGCGTACAGCCCCTGCTTTCATCAACGGTCACAATCCGTTTATGTATGCAAAGAGGGCATGGACGCCGGCCGGCACATGCACATCTGACACATACACATCCGCATCTGGAACCTCGTCACCATGACCACTCCTTTCGTGAGAATGTGCGCATTGTACATCAGAATGTCTATTTTGTCAATAGACAAATTGTATTTGGTTTGTATTTTGCAAATTGCAAGTTTAATTGACGCAGGTCATACAGGGATGCGAAGGGGCAGTACTGGGGATTTGGTTCAGCCATGAAGGAGGGGCGTAGCCCCGACGGAATGGCTGAACCAAATCGCGCGCCAGGAACCCTCAGGCAG
>JAFXVR010000060.1 GCA_017534885.1 Clostridia bacterium
AACATTGAGATGACGGTCTTCCGCATCTGATACAGCACTTCCGGCTTGGCCTTCCGATAATCGGTCCTTTCTTCAGTGCTCACGGAGTTATTGTATCACATCTTTGTTGATTTTGCAACATTTTGTTGCCAAGTTAATAATATTCTCGTATGGAGGAAAGCAGGCATGAAGCGGGTCATTTTTGTTCTGATTCTGCTGATGCTGTGCGTGGTTTGCACAGCGGCACAGGCAGAGAAGGATGGTTTGTACATTTACGAGATCAATGAGGACAACACGGTGACTATTACCGGCTATGACTGGGCAAACAATCACGGGGATATTTACATTCCTGAAATGCTGGGCAACCGGCTGGTCAGCGCAATCGGGGACAACGCCTTTGCTACAAGGGATAATGAACCGGTATCCATCACCCTGCCTGACGGGATCAGGTCAATTGGTGAATTGGCTTTCCGCGGCGTTGCGATCAAGTACATAAATATCCCCCTGAACACCACAGTCATTGGCGGCGGTGCTTTTGCGGAATGCTCCGTCATGCAGTTCCGGGTAGCCAGCGGGCATCAGGTGTTTGCCACAATAGAAAATGCGCTGTATAACAAACAGACCAAGACGCTGATTGCCTGGCCGACAAATAAGGAGATTTCGGAGATTCCGAACGGGATTGTGGAGATTGGGGATTATGTGTTTTATGGGAGAAATATTGATCTAACATATCGTGTTACCGTAGTGGATATAGAGTCAAAGCCATTCATCCCTGATTCTTTGACAACTATTGGACGTTATGCGTTTGCAGAGGGAAGTTTTGAAGGATCTCTCAACAATGTAAGTGTAATTAAAGACTATGCTTTCTTTACCGTCAAAGAAAACCGTAATCATTTCAATCATAATTCCTACTATATGGAAAGTAAAATTCTGATTACTTCACAACTACATTTGTCGATTATTGGATCACATGCTTTTGAAAACCAAAATGTAATACTTTATCCTCCTGAGTATAAAAAAGATGATTGGTATTGTATGTTAAGCGATACACCATACGAAATTGGCGAATACGCTTTCCACAATACATATTTCCCAAGCTATCAAACCAAGCACTGTAGGCTTTCACTAATGAATCTAACTAGCATAGGGAAATATGCGTTTGCAATAGACATCGAGAACATCAGGATAGTTCCTGGTAATGAATATACTATTGAGCCCAAGACAGTAGAGATCCAAGAAGGAGACTTCAGAAGTTTAAGATTTATCGGGGAATGTGCATTTGGGGAACGAATCCCTTGGATTTCGTATGTAATACTGGATTGTAGAGAGCTTAAATCAGTTGGTACATCGGCTTTTGAATGCAACTATCACAACCATTTTGACGATGATGGGGTTAAAAGTGTTACAATTGGATCGTCCGTTACAATAATCGCAGATAAAGCATTCAAAGGTTGCGAACTTCTTGAATCTTTAACACTAAGCGAAGGGCTCGAAACCATTGGCTCTGAGGCTTTCATGAACTGCAAAAAGCTGGCCGAAATCAGCATCCCTGCCTCTGTCACATATATAGGCAATAACGTTTTTGATAACTGCTCCGACAAACTTGTTATCACCGTTGAAGCCGGTTCCTACGGCGAAATCTGGGCCCGCACCTGCGGCTACGCCTATAAAGTAAACGGCCAGGAAGACGACACCAGTTGGCTCACCAACTAACCCCCCTTGCCAACCCCCTCCCGCCATGCTATACTACCTCCGAAACCACCCCATCCAAAGTAGGCCATAGCATGGGCACCGAAAACAAAGCCAAAACCCCGCAAGAGGAAGACGACACCGCGCCTCTCACAGAGGAGGAACTGAAGGCATATCAGGAGAAGGACAAGCGCACCGAAAAGAAGGTCAAAGGCATTTTCAGAGCCATCTGGGAGGCCATCAACTTCTTCACCTGAAAATCTCCCTGCCCGGCCCTCACAGGCCCGGCAGGGGTTCTTTTTGCAATTCAAACTCCGCTAACAGCTAAAAGCTGTTGAGGGTGACAAAAGGGCGCTTTCAACCTTAGAGCCACGACTGGTTGTGGTGATTTCCGCTGTCTTCCACAACCAGTCGTGGCTTGGTTCAGGAAAGCGCCCTTTTGACATCCGAATCAAAGCTGTCAGCTAACAGCTCAATTCTCCCTCACCGCATCCGCGTAGAACTGATTCATCTCCTCCTCCGTCCTGAAGGCGGCCACGAACATGCGGTTGCCCATGGCGCCGGAGAGGGCGTCGGGCACGCGGCTGACCATACGCATCTGGGCGGCATACTTCTGCAGCAGCTCCTCGTCGCTCAGGGCGAAGGGCTTGCCGTCGCGGCGGCCGGCGAAGGGGCAGAAGAAGCGCTCGCCGGCGGGCTTCTGGGTGGAGTCAAAGGCGATCATGTCAGCCCAGATCTTGTACACGTCGGTGGAATTGGCAAAGTTCATCATGTCGGGGCTGAAGCCGCCGCAGGGGCGCATGTTGACCTCCAGGGCCACCACGTCGCCCTTTTTGCCCATGGGCTGGTCTTCGGTCAGGCGGAAGAACTCAAAGTGCACAAAGCGGCTGCGCACGCCGAAGCTCTTCACCGCGGCCCGGCCCGCGGCGCGCACGTCCTCCGCCAGGTCGCGCACGATGTAGTACAGGGAGTTGTCGTTGTTGTTGACGATGTCCATGATGGAGTTGGGCGTCACGTTGCCGGTCTCGAAGATCGGCTCGCCCCGGCTGTTGATGATGGCGTCATAGCTGTTGACCTCGGCGGTCACAAACTCCTCCATGATGTAGGAGACCCAGTGCTCCTTCTCGTTCAGGAAGGCGCGGAGCTCGTTCTCATCGTCCAGCTTGTAGGTGTGGCTCGCGCCTACGCCGTTGTCCGGCTTGACGATCACCGGCCAGCCCACCTCTGCGATGAAGGCCATGCAGCCGTCGAAGTCGTCCACAATGTGATAGCGCGCCGTGCGGATGCCCGCCTGCTGGTAGAAGGGCTTCATCTGGCTCTTGTTCTTCACCCGCACCATGTCCGCGGGCTGGAAGCCGGAGGTGATGTGGAAGTCCTCGCGCAGGGAGGCGTCCCGCTCCAGCCAGTACTCGTTGTTGCTCTCCAGCCAGTCGATGCGCCCGTACTTGGAGATGAAGAAGGCCACCGCCCGATACACCTCGTCGTAATTCTCGAGGCTGCCCACCTTGTAATACTCGTCCAGGCTGTCCCGCAGCTCGCCCATCAGCTCGTCATAAGGCTGGTCGCCGATGCCCAGCACCCGCAGCCCGTTGTTCCTCAGCTCCCGGCAGAAGCGCCAGTAATTCGTGGGGAAATTCGGGGAGATAAAGATGAAATTCTTCATGAGTCAGCCTCCTAAACTGCAACTGTCTTTTCTGTCTACTTAACCCATAACCATGATGCGGCCCGAAGGGGGCGAAGGGGGTCAAGGGGGGGCGACCGCAAAGCCCCCCTGGTCAATCATTCAAGCAGAGGCCCGAAGGAGTCCAGAGGGCGCGAGTTTCGCGTGTCGCCAGTGGCGACCTTTAGAGCGAAACGAGCGTTGGATTCGGAAAGCCCTCTGGTCGCGTCCGCAGACGCGAAACCCCCTGCTCACAGTGAAATCACTCACAAAGCGCAATCAGCGCAAAGAGCAAAAGCCCTTCAGTCATCCAAAAGGTGCGGCACATGATACGCCACCTGCTTATACCACCAGTCCCAGTCGTGGGCGCAGTCCCAGCCCCACACGTCCACCCACACATTGATGCCCTTCTCGGCAAAGATGTCCCGCAGGCGGTAGGTGGAGTCCGGCACCTCCCAGGGGCCCTGGCCCACCACGATGATGCCGCGGCCGCTGTTGTAGCGATCGATGTACGGATGCCCGGCGGGCATGCCCCCCAGGTAATCCACGGGGGAATTGCGGTACACCACCTCATCCATGTATCCGCCGAAGCCGTAGGAGGCCGTGTAGATGCCGCTGAGGGCCAGCAGGCCGTCGAAGAGATCGGGGAAGCGGAAGAAGAGGTTGGCCGCGTGGGTCGCGCCTAAGGAGCAGCCGAAGGCGATGATGCCCGGGTAGCCGTCCCAGCCATTGCGGGCGTTGACCATGTCCCGGATGAAGGGCACGATCTCCCGGGTGATGAAGTCGATCCACTGCTCATAGCGGCGGACGCGCCAGTAGGGATCCCCGCCCACATCGCTCCAGGACTCCTGATCCATGGTGTCGATGGAGAAAACCATGCACTGGCCGGACTCGATCCAGGGCGACCAGACGTCCGCCATGCGATAGTTCTCAAAATCGTAAAAGCGGCCGTTCTGGCAGGGGATGAAGAGCACGGGCCGGCCCGCGTGGCCGTAAACCTTCAGCTCCATATCCCGCCCAAGGGACGGGGAATACTCTTTGAAGTACTGGGTTTCCATCCTCAGTCACCTCCGTCGGGTTCGGGCTGCTCGTAGAGCAGGGTGGGCATCACGATGGGCAGCTGGCGCTCCCAGCTGGCCTCGGAGTGGTCGCCCCCCGGCACGATGCGGGCGGTCAGATTGACCCCGCGCTGGCACAGGGCGGTGGCCGTCTGCCAGAAGCCCTCGATCATGTGGGGGTGGTTGGCCAGCTCCCGCTCGCCGTAATCCATATAGACGACGGTATCCGGGGCCAGGCGGCTGGAGCGGATCACATCCTCCAGCCCGCTCAGGCTCACCCACACCGAGGGCGACAGGGCCGCTGCCCGGCTGAAATAGCGGTTGTAGGCCGTCACCGCGTACAGGCTCATGAGCCCGCCCATGGAGCTCCCCGCGATGAAGGTGGCTTCCCGGTCGGGGATCGTGGGATACCTTTCGTCGATCAGCGGCTTGAGCTGCCGGGTCATGAAGCGCATGAAGTCCCGGCCGCGGCCCTTGATCTCTCCGAACTCCTCCTCGCTGAAGTCAAAGGGCGAGTATTCCTTCAGCCGGGCGTAATTGGCGCGGTGGTCGCAGTCGATGCCCACCACGATCAGCTCCGTGCCGCTTTCCTCGAGGTAGTCGCCCAGCCCCCAGCTCTTGCCGTAGGTGGCGTCCTCGTCCAGAAACACATTGTGCCCGTCAAACATGTACAGCACCGGATAGCGGGCGTCCCCGTCCTCCTCCGCGCTGTCGGGCACCCATACGTACACCGTGCGTTCCTTCCGGCCGCCCCGGGGCACCTTGATTCCCCATTTTTCCAGCATTTTTCCGCCGGCCTTCTCTCCTGAGCATCCTTATGCCGCCGCGCCGAACGCGCGGCAGAAAGCATTGTATCACATACGGAGAAGGGATGACAAGCGCGGACAGGGCGCGGAATGCATTTTGTTTGTTTTTCCGGCTTGTTTTCGGGGTGTTTCAGGGTTTCCCGGGGTTTCCGGCCGGCTGTTGCCATCCTATCTGTTTTATGCTATACTGTCTTCGACACAGATTCCTTCACTACGGAAACGTTCTGCCGTTCAATCGAAGAGGGGAGCGGTGATGATATGAAGCTCACGGGCAGGCGCCTGCTCATGGCGGTTTTTCTTGCGGCTGCGGTGATGCTCGTCCTGGTGCCGCAGTGCGCTCAGGCCCATTGTTTCAGGTCGGCAAGTCCGAAATGTCCGGCCTCCGAAGACGGCTATCACCACTTTTTCCTGTACGGGGACTATGGTTCATGGTTCGAGAATCCAACGGAGAAAAAGCCTTTCGTCTGCTGCGCCTGCGGCTCGACGATATCCCTGAAGTCCTCTTCGGACTACAGATATCCTTTATTCACGCATTACACGAACTCGTGGGAAGTGCTTGAAGAGCCCAGCGCCGAAAACCCGCGCGGCCGGCAGAGGGGCTACTGCCTGTATGAAAACGCGTGGGTCGAGGAACCCGTCAACAAAGCCGAACACGCTTACCTTTTGCTCGGCGTCACCTGGGACGGCTGCGAAAAAGCCACGTTCAGCTTCAAATGCGACAGGTGCGAACTGTACCAGTCCTGCGAAGTCACGGACTTTACGGATGAAGTCGTCACAGATGGCTGTACGGGGGGTGTGATCCGGCATACCGCGTCCGTGGTTCTCGGCCGGATCCTTTACACGGACACTGCAGAGGAGATCCTGCCGCCAAGCCATGACCTGGTTTACAGCAGCGGAACCGAACCCACCTGCACGGAAGGCGGGCACATGGCCGGCTGGACCTGCTCCAGGTGCGGGAAGCATTTCCTCACGGAAGCGGGCGCGGAAGAGATTCCGGAAGAAGACTGGATCCTGCCGCCTCTGCCCCTCCTCCCGGGGACCAGCGTGATCCGGCTGCCAGAGGGGAACACGCCGGTGTTCAGCGTCTTCACCCCGGAGGAAACCGGGGCGTACCGCTTCCGCTGCGGGGAAGGCGCGATCCGGCCCGCCGTCGAGGTTTACGACGGGGATGAGCCGGTCGAGCCCTGCGAGGCCTTCTCCGCCTTCAGCCGCGTGGTGGAGCTGGAAGCCGGAAAGGAATACCGCGTCCGGTTTGAATCCTCCGACGGCGCGGGCGAGGCCCAGGTGAGCATCCAGCCGACGGCGCTGTTCGGCATATATATCGTTCCCTCCGCGGAAAACGGGCAGATCAGCGCGGTGCAGGGCGTCTTCCCCGCCCAGGACGGCAGCGCAGCCGCCATGGCCTACGCGGGAGCGGAGGTATCGCTCCTCGCCGAGCCCGACGAGGAGTTCTTCCTGGCGGGAATCACCGTCACCGACGCGGAGGGCACGGTGATTTCGGACAGCCTGCAGTTCACCATGCCCTGCGGGGACGCGGCGGTCACGGCGGAGTTCACCAGTGTTCCGCACTATTTCGTCTATTTCGTCAACTGGAACGGCGAAACGCTTCAGCTGGACCTGTGCACCGAAGGGGAGGTTCCGGCCTTTGCCGGCCCCGATCCCGTGTGCGAACCGACGGAAGCCTATCTGTACACCTTCACGGGCTGGGACAGGGCGATCGGGCCTGTGACGGACGTCACCGTCTACACCGCCACCTATGCCCGGACCCTGCGGAGCTATCCCGTGAGGTTCCTCGACTGGGACGGAACGGAGCTGCAGGGCGGCGACCTCGCCTACGGGCAGACGCCGGCTTACACCGGAGAGGATCCCTCGCGCCCGGCCGACGCGGAGGCGGGCTTCGCCTACGCCTTCAGCGGCTGGTCGCCGGAGATCACGCCGGTGGCCGGAGAAGCTGTCTACACCGCGGTGTATGAGGCGCTTCCCCTCCTCGCCGCGGGGGAGAATGACCTCGCCCTGGCGGAAGGGGCCGGGCCTGTCACCTGCGTCTTTGCGCCCGGGGAAAGCGGCGCGTACCGCTTCAGCTGCGACGCCGGCTGGCTGACCGCCGTCCTCACGTTCCGGGAGACCGGCAGCCAGGCCGCGGACGCGTACCGGATGTGGGGCTCCTTCAGCCGCGTCCTGCAGCTGGAAGCGGGAAAGATATACGACGTCGTCCTGGAGCCCCTGTCCGGCACGGGGTGGATCACCCTGGACATCAGGCGCGCTTCCCTGTTCAGCATATACGAGGATCCGGGCATGGTGCACGGGCATTTCGTCCTCGACGAGTACCTGGAAGGAATTCCCGTTGGCGAGGGGGGCGTCATCGCCATGGCCTACGGCGGATCGGAGGTCGGCCTCCGGGGCGAGTTCGACGCGGGTTACGGGCCGGCGGAAATCACCATTGTCGACGCGGACGGCGAAACCGTTTCCGAAGAATCCGTCTTCACCATGCCCGAAAGCGACGTGACGGTCTGCGCGCGTTTTGAGCCGACCTATTCCCTGACGTGGGAGGCGGATGAGCACGCAGAGTTTGACATCGTCATGATCGACGGGGACCTGATCCCCGGCCGCGGCGTCTGGGACGCCTTTGAAGGCCAGACGGCGGAGCTGCACTGGTACTGCGAGGAAGGCTACATGGCGGACAGCATCAGCGTGACCACGGCCAGCGGCGAGGCAGTGCCCTGGACCATTGTATGGCGGCAGGGCTGGAACCTCCGTCTCCTCCGGTTCGAGATGCCCTCCGGGGCCGTAACCGTCACCATGAGCACCCGCCCCTTTACCTTCGACCGGGCGGACTTTATGCTGCCCGCGGGCCTGCTCGCCATCGAAAGCAACGCCTTTGAGGGGGATCTGAGCATCACCGTTGCCGTGATCCCGGAGGGCTGCGAAAGCATCGGGGCGCAGGCGTTCAAGGACTGCAGGAGGCTGGAGCACATCCTGATCCCGGCCGGCTGCGCGGTGGGCGCGGACGCTTTTGAGGGCTGTGACTGGGTCTGGATCCACTCTGCCCCCGGCAGCCCGGCGGAACAGTACTGCGATACGCACGACAACTGCGCCTTCGTGAGCGAATAACGCCGGCATTGACATACCCGTATATTTATTGTACAATACAGACAGGAAGATGCTGCGCAGAGGCAGCACGCCAAAACCAAATAACGGGAGGGATTCCTCATGAAGAAGCTGCTCAGCCTGGTTCTGACGCTGATGCTCCTGTGCGGCCTGTACACAGCCAGCGCCGAACCTCTGTTTACCCCCGGCACCTACGAGGCGGAAGCCCAGGGCTTCGGCGGCACGGTCAAGGTCGTGGTGACCGTGACCGAGGACAGCATCGTGGACGTGTCCATCGTCGGTGACGCAGAGACGCCCACCCTGGGCGGCGTCGCCGTGGCCACCCTCGGCGAGGCCATCGTCAAGGCCCAGACGCCCAACGTGGACGCCGTCTCCGGCGCCACCGTCACCAGCACCGCCATCATCGCCGCGGTTACCGAGGCCCTGAAGGCCGCCGGCGCGGACATCGACAAGCTGGACGCCAAAGCGGGCAAGAAGCTGTTCACCCCCGGCACCTATGAGGCCGAGGCCCAGGGCTTCGGCGGCCCCGTGACGATCTCCGTCACCGTGTCCGAAAACGAGATCACCTCCATCAGCATCACCGGAGAATTTGAGACGCCCACCCTGGGCGGCGTCGCCGTGGCCACCCTCGGCGGGGCCATCATGGAAGCCCGCACGCCCAACGTGGACGGCGTCTCCGGCGCCACCGTCACCAGCACCGCCATCATCTCCGCGGTCACCGAGGCCCTGAAGGCCGCCGGCGCGGATATTGACCAGCTGGACGAGCTCCGCACGGACCAGGGCCTGGAGGTCGTCAAGGAAGAGAAGTCCCTTGAGACCGGCATCGTCATCGTCGGCGCGGGCGGCGCGGGCATGGCTGCCGCCATCATGGCCAGGCAGGCCGGCGTGGACTTCATCATCCTCGAGAAAATGCCCTATGTGGGCGGCAACACCACCAAGGCCACCGGCGGCATGAACGCCGCGGAGACCCATTACCAGAAGGAACAGGGCATTGAGGACAGCGTGGAGCTCTTCGCCGCCGACACCATGGCGGGCGGCCACAACCTCAACGATCCCGAGCTGGTGCAGACCCTCGCCGAAAAGAGCGCCGAGGCCATCGACTGGCTGGACACCATCGGCGCTGAGCTGCCCAAGATCTCCTTCTCCGGCGGCGCCTCCACCAACCGCATCCACGCGCCCGCCGACGGCAGCGCCGTGGGCAACTTCCTGGTGGACAAGTTCTATGCGAAGCTGAGCGAGCTGGGCGTGGAGGTCATGCTGAACACCCAGGCCACCGAGCTGATCGTGGAAGACGGCAAGATCGCCGGCGTGAAGGCGGAAGGCCCCGACGCCCTCTACACCATCAACAGCAAGGCCGTCATCCTGGCCACCGGCGGCTTCGGCGCGAACCTGGACATGATCGCCGAATACCGGCCTGACCTGCGCGGCACCGTGACCACCAACGCCCCCGGCGCCACCGGCGACGGCATCGTGATGGCCCAGGCGGTGGGCGCGGCCCTGGTGGACATCGAGCAGATTCAGCTGCATCCCACCGTGGAGCAGACCACCAGCATGCTGATCACCGAGTCCGTGCGCGGCGACGGCGCCATCCTGGTCAACCAGGGCGGCAAGCGCTTCACCAACGAGCTGCTGACCCGCGACGCGGTCTCCGCCGCTGAGCTGGCGCAGGAAGGCCAGTACGCCTACATCATCTTCGACCAGCACCTGCGCGACAACCTGAAGGCCATCGAGAAGTACGTGACCAACGGCCTGACCGTGCAGGCGGACACCATTGAGGGCCTGGCCGAACAGCTGAACATCGATCCCGCGACCCTGGCCCAGACCCTGGCCGACTGGAACGCGGCCGTGGCTGCCCAGAACGACGCGGAGTTCGGCCGCACCACCGGCATGAACGCCGACCTGACCGTGGCGCCCTACTACGCCATCCAGATCGCCCCTGGCATCCACCACACCATGGGCGGCGTGAAGATCAACACCAGCGCCGAGGTCATCAGCACCGAGGGCCAGCCCATCCCCGGCCTGTTCGCGGCGGGCGAGGTCACCGGCGGCGTGCACGGCGGCAACCGTCTGGGCGGCAACGCCGTGGCGGACATCGTGATCTTCGGCCGCATCGCCGCTGAGAGCGCCATGGCCTATCTCGCGAAGTAAGGCACTGCAGCACCTGAAATCACCAATTGAACACGAGGGCCGGGACTCAACCCCCGGCCTTCTTTTTTCTGCGCAATTCTTGCGATTGCCTTGCGGCCTCCGCATCCACCCTTGACATCCCCGCATCCCGGGATTATCATGCGATCGAAGACCTGTACAGGAGGTTCATGACATGACGCTGATGAAGAAACCCCTCGCGCTGCTGCTCACGCTGACGCTGACGCTGGCGCTGCTTGCCTCCGCCTCCGCGGAGACGGCGGTGCTCTACCAGTCGGACTTTTCCGCTGACACCGACGGCTGGTATCCCCGCTCCCTGGGCGCGGCGGCCATCGAGCTTACCGGCGAGGGCGCGCTGAAGATCACCGGCCGGGCGGGCGACTGGCATTCCCCGGGCCGCGATTTTGAGCTGACCGCCGGCGAGACCTACCAGCTGAAGGTGGATGTCCGCCAGGGCGACCGCCCCGAAGCCCGCTTCATCCTCTCGGTGGCCCACAGCAAGAATGGCGTCGAGAGCTATGAGAACCTGGCCTTCGCCAACGCGAAGCAGGGCGAGTGGACGACCCTCGAGGGCGTGTACGTCGCCGGGGATTTCGACCGCAATGTGTTCTATGTGGAGACCTACAGCGCCGGCACCCTCGACTACGAGATCCGCGATTTCGTCCTGATCGGCGAAAAGCCCGAGTACGAGACCGAGACCATCCCCGCCCTGAAGGACGTCTACGCCGGCCGCTTTGACTTCGGCACCGCGGTCACCTTCAACGAGGCGCTGAGCAAGGATCGCATGGCCTTCTACGGCTCCCAGTTCAACATCTTCACCCCGGGCAACGAGCTCAAGCCCGATTCCGTGCTGGACGTGCTGGCCTCCCAGCAGCTGGCCAGGGACGACGAGACCGCCGTCGCCGTGAAGCTGAACGCCGCCGCGCCGCTCCTCAGCTGGGCGCAGCTCAACGGCGTGAAGGTGCACGGCCATGTGCTGGTCTGGCACAACCAGACCCCCGAAGCCTTCTTCCACGAGAGCTACTCCTTCGCCAAGCCCCTGGTCAGCCGCGAGGTGATGCTGGGCCGGCTGGAGAACTACATCCGCGCCGTCATGGAGCTGACGGAGGAAAAGTACCCCGGCGTCATCGTGTCCTGGGACGTGGTCAATGAGGCCATCGACGACAGCACCGGCAAGCTGCGGGACTCCCGCTGGCTGCAGATCATCGGCGAGGACTACCTGGCCCGCGCCTTCGAGTACGCCCGCAAGTGGGCCCCCGAGGGCACGCTGCTCTTCTACAATGATTACAACTCCGCCCTGGAACCCAAGCTGACCGGCATCATGAGCCTGCTCGAAAGCCTGATGGCCGAGGGCAATATCGACGGCTACGGCTTCCAGATGCATCACGACGTGGCCTTCCCCTCCGACGCCCAGATCAGCGCCGGATTGAAGCGCGTGGCCGCCACCGGCCTCCTGCTCCGCGTCAGCGAGCTGGACGTGACCATCCCTGACACCAGCGAGGCCACCCTGCAGAAGCAGGCCGACAAGTACGGCGCCATCATGCGCATGCTCCTGGAATACCCGAACCAGCTCATCTCCGTGCAGACCTGGGGCGTGCAGGACAACCTCTCCTGGCGCGCCAGCCAGTACCCCCTCCTCTTCGACGCCCAGGCCCAGCCCAAGCCGGCCTTCTGGGCGGTGGTGGAAGCGGGGCAGTGACCCGGAAGCCAAGCGCCTGAACACCAGATTTGAATAAACAGCGCCCCGCGCCGGACAATGATCCTGGCGCGGGGCGTTTTGCGGCTGGGGGTGTCGGGTCAGTCGACGTAGCAAATGACAACATTCGGCGATCCATCGAAGGCGTCGTCCTCGACGGTGGCCACCGACGACGGAATCTCCACATAGTAGAGATAGAGGCAGTACGCGAACGCCCTATGGCCTATGTACGTGCAGCTCTGGGGAATGAAGACCACGTCAGCGTATGTATTGTAAAAGGCCTCGTCCTCAATGACTTCCGTACCGGTGGGAAGATAGAGGATATCTTTGTTGCTCAGGCTTGGTATGCTTTCTTGCTCCGTAAAAGTGCCGAAGACGGGATTCTGGAAGGCAGCGGTATACTCTACAATGCCCGTGACGTCAGATTCGGGACGCCGGGTGACCACATAGGTGACGCTGACCGTTTCGGACTCAACGTGGCTAAGATCATTCCGGCAATCGCGGGTTGCGGTGGCGGTTTTGTAATCATCGGCCCACTCGCATTCAACCGGGTACCAGTCGTGGCCTGTGGCGGGAACGTTGGTCAGGGTCTTGCTCTGGGCCTCAAAGGCCTTGTTGTCGAAATCGTCGCTGGTGTAGGTGGTCTGGCCCATGGTTTCGCAGCCGGGTTCGAGGGTGACATCACTCCATACATCAACGGTCTCGGTTTCCGTATGATCCGGGTCAAGCGTACAGACATGAAGAGCGGTCAGGGTGCTGTTGTCTTCAGCCCAGGTGTAGGAGGGCTCGCCCCATGGGTGCTCCTTGTGGGGAACATAGCTGAACCTGATGCTGGCGCCGGTCAGCAGGGTGTTGTATGATCCTATGGTAATACTGTTCCACTGTTCCTCTGTTCCCGTATAACAGACTTTCCTCAGGCGGCTGCACATAGCGAAAGCGCCGTTTCCGATGAAGGTGACGTTGTCCGGAACAATCACGCTTTTCAGGCGGCTGCAACCATTGAAACACCAGGTTTCGATGCGGTTGACGTCCTTCGGGATGGCGATATCCGTCAGGGACGTGCAGTTGCGGAACGCATAGCTGCCAATGCTGGTGACGCTGTCCGGAATGTCCGCACCCGCCAGGCTGGTGCAGCCGTCGAAAGCATAGCTGCCAATGCTGGCGACGTCGTCCGGGATGCTGACGCCCGTCAGGCCCGTGCAGCCGCTGAAAGCCGCTTTGCCGATGCTGGTGAGGCTGTCCGGGAGGGTGACTTCGCTCAGCCCGGCACAGTTGTAGAAAGCGTTTTCGCCAATGCTGGTGACGCCGGCCGGG
Source organism: Clostridia bacterium (assembly GCA_017534885.1). Taxonomy (GTDB): domain Bacteria; phylum Bacillota; class Clostridia; order Christensenellales; family Aristaeellaceae; genus RUG11272. The sequence continues at coordinate 13,456 of JAFXVR010000060.1, forward strand.
ATCTCATACTCATCGGTGGTTCCTGCGGGGAAGGCGATCAGCAAAGTTTTATCCGCGTTGAACAGCACGCCCCAATCAGAGGAATAGTATTCGTTGCCCGGCGTTACATAGATGATATCAAGACTGGTGCAGTTTTTGAAGCAGTTGGCGCCGATGCTGGTGACACTTGCCGGGATATCCACTTCCACCAGACTGGTACAGCCTGAGAAAGCCTCACTGCCAATGGTGGTGACACCTTCCGGGATGTCCAGGCCCGTCAGGCTGGTGCAGCCTGAGAAAGCTTTATTGCCAATGCCGGTGACGCTGTCCGGGATGTCCAGGCCCGTCAGGCTGGTGCAGCCCTGGAAAGCCTCGTTGCCAATGCCGGTGACGCTGTCCGGAATTTCCAGGCCCGCCAGGCTGGTGCAGTCTTTGAAAGCACTGTCGCCAATGCCGGTGACGCTGTCCGGAATGTCCACGCCGGTTATGCCGACGCAGCTGCGGAAAGCATAGCTGCTAATAGTTGTGACGCTGTCCGGGATGATGACATTGGTGACCTCTGTGTTTCCGATATAGAGACGGATCCACGAATCGCCGCCCGGACGGCTGTACAGGTCGCTGAAACGGATGGTCAGCCAGGATTCGACGCTTGATATATGGACCTCATGAAGCTTGAAGCAGTTGCTGAAAGCGTGCATTCCAACGGTGGCGGCGCTGCCCGGAATGTTGATGCGCCCCAGGTTGGAGCATTCATAAAAGGCATACTGGCCAATGCTGGTAACGCCGTCCGGCAATGACAGACCGGTCAGGCCGGCGCAGGCGCGGAAAGCGTGGCCGCCAATGCTGGTGACACTGGCCGGCAGCGAAACGCTGGCCAGGTCAGCGCAGTTGTAAAACGCGTATTCGCCGACACTGGTGACACCGTATTCTATCTCAACGCTCGTTGGAGCCGTGCCCCACGGGGCGGCTGTGCTGTAAGCATAGTCCGGCATCGCTCCCGTTCCGCTGATGGTCAGCGCCCCGCTGTCCGTCAGCGTCCAGGCGATATTCCCGTCCGTGCCGCTGGTGTCGGCCATTGCCGAGGCGCAGCAGAAAACTGCCAGCACGACGGCTGTCACCGCCGCCCACTTCCACAGTCTGTTCATTCTCCAGTCCTCCCCTGTCCGAATATCCTTATGACAGCCCGTAACGGGAGCGCGAGCCTTCTGTCAGCGCCATTATATTACCATATCCGTCCGCGGATTTCAACCGTTTCCCACGTGCGTTCAGCCAAGCGCCCGCCCCTCTCTCCGCCCTTCCGCTGCCCTTTCGCCATTTGTCTTCCAACCCCTCCCCATCGCCCATACGCAATACTGTAAACGTTACCAAAAGCTTTCCGGCCCCCCTTGTATCCCGGTGCCGCTTGTGCTATAATGCGGCGAGCCGGCGGAGGAAGCCGGCGGACCCGGCGCGGCAGCGCGCTTATACCGGAGGAAATCATGAGCAGAGCAGAGGCCATTGCGGCCTATCATGACGCGCAGAAGCGCGGAGAGAGATATTACAACAGCTGTGTCGCCAGGGGCGAGTACCCCTACCCCCGCGTGCTGGAAGATGTGGTGGACGAGTCCATGGAACTGGGCCAGGTGGACATCGGCGAAGTGGACATCCCCATGGAGCTGATCATCGGCACCCGGGCCGCCGGGCGGAAGAACGCCTTCGCGGGCAATTTCATGCCGCTGCTGCGGATGGAAACCGAGTTCGGCGCCAAGTGGACCGCCCTGTGCGAGGCGCACCTGAGCGCGGACGGCATCAGTGACCCCATCTCCTGCATCGAGTACATGGGCAAGTTTTACGTGCAGGAGGGCCACAAGCGCGTCAGCGTGATGCGCTTTTTCGGCGCGCCCTCCATCCGCGGCACCGTCACCCGGGTCATTCCGGCCTGGAGCAAGGATCCCAAGGTGCAGGCCTATTATGAATTCATGGCCTTCCACCGCCTGTCCGGCCAGTACCTGGTCAGCCTGGACAAGCCCGGGGCCTATCAGAAGCTGCAGAAGCTGCTGGGCTTTGAGCCCCAGCATGTGTGGACCGAGGACGAGCGCAGTGAGTTCCGCGCCGTGTACTTCCAGGTAGAGAGCGCCCTGGAAGGCCGCATCGCCGGCGAGGCCCGGGACATCACCCCCTCCGAGGCCCTGATGGCCTGCCTGGAGGTCTTCCCCTATGAGGAGCTCAAGAAAGCCACGGCGGACGACATCAAGAAGCGGTTGATCGCCCTGATGCCCGACCTGCGCTTTGTGGCCGCCGACGAGCCCACCGCCGTGTCCACCGAGCCCAGCCAGCCCCCGGAAAAGAGCCTGGTGGGGCGCATCCTGGACGGGCTGAACCGGCCCACCCTGCGCATCGCCTTCATCCACGCCAGCGACCCGGAGAACAGCTCCTGGAGCCGCGGCCATGACGAGGGCTGCCGCTACCTGGAGCAGCAGCTGGGCGACCGCATTCAGGTGAAGCGCTATATCGCCGTGGACGACGCCGACGCCGTGATGGAAACCGCCGTGAAGGAGGGCGCCCAGCTCCTGATCTGCACCGCCCCGGCCCTGCTGGCGGCCTCAAGGCGCATCGCCGCGGCCAATCCGGCGCTGAAGGTGCTGGTCTGCGCCCTGTCGGTGCCGGCAGCCGGCGTGCGCACTTATTACAGCCGCATCTATGAGGCCAAGCTGATCACCGGCGCCATCGCGGGCGCCATGTGCGGCGGGGAGAGCATTGGCTACCTGGCCCGCTATCCCATCATGGGCACCCCGGCGGCCATCAACGCCTTCGCCCTGGGCGTGCGCATGACCGCCCCCGAGGCCAGGATCCACCTGGGCTGGTCCTCCATGACCACCAACCCCCTGCAAATACTGCGCAAGGAGGGCGTGCGCATCGTGTCCGGCCACGAGACCTTCGCCCAGGCCAACCAGGAGGCCGCGCCCGGCTGGTCCACCTCCCTCCTGCTGCCCGACGGCGGCTACCGCCCCCTGGCCTCCGCCTGCTGGAACTGGGGCCGGCTCTACGTGCTGCTGGTGCAGGGCGTGCTTGACGGCTCCTGGGACGCCTTTGATCCCACCCGCGCCAGCGCCGTGACCTACTGGTGGGGCATGAGCAGCGGCGTCATCGACGTGCAGCTGGCCCCCGACCTGCCCGCCGGCGTGGCCCAGCTGGCCGATATCCTCAAGCGCGGCCTGGCGGACGGCTCCCTGCAGCCCTTCCACTGCCCCATGCGCGACCAGCAGGGCCGCGTGCGCTCCGAGGGCGACCGCTGGCTGTCCCCCCAGGAAATCATGCACATGAACTGGCTGATGGAGCGCGTGATCGGCCGCATTCCCACCGCGGACGAGGTGCTGCCCATGTCCAGGGAGACCACCCGTCTGCTGGCGCTCCAGGCTGATACCGGAGAGGCGGAGGAGGAGGCTGAAGCCCCCGCCCCGAAGAGCGCTCCGGCGGAGGACGCGCAGGCGGACAGCGCGGCCGCCCAGAAGTAACTTGTCATCTGTGATTACCGGGAGCCTCACGCCCGCGGGCTGTCCCTCTCCCCTTCCCTGTGCAACGGGGAAGGGTTTTTCTTTGTGCCGGCGGCGTCAAAAGTTGGAATCTATCACAAGTTCGCCTTGCCTAACTCGCATAAGGAATGATACAATAGGCTTGCGGCAAAACCCGTAAAACAAAATATCAGGAGGAATGACCATGAAGCACACCCGTTATCTGGCGCTGCTGGCCGCACTCCTGCTGGCGCTGTGCTGCGTCAGCGCTTATGCGGAAGGCGAGGAGACCTGCACTTACACCATCTACAACCAGACCGGCGAGGCTGTGGTGGAGATCTCCATGCGCAACACCAAGGCCGAGGGCGAGGAAGCCGTCAACATGCTGGCGGAGCCTCTGGCCGACGGCGCGTCCATTGAACTGAGCAAGACCGTGCCCGCGGGCCAGACCGGCCGCGACGTGTTCGAGCTGGAGTTCGTGTTCAAGACCGAGAGCGGCTACACCGGCACCTTCCCCACCCTGCACTTCGAGACCGTGCCGATCACCCTGCTCAAGGAAGACGCCAAGACCGGCGCCACCGACATCTCCTTCTTCGCCCCCGACGTGACCTGCACCTACACCGTCTACAACGTCACCGGCGAGAACGTGGTCGAGATTTCCCTGCGCAACACCAAGGTGGAGGGCGAGGAAGCCGTCAACATGCTCGAGGAGCCCCTGGCCGACGGCGCGTCCGTTCAGCTGAGCAAGACCGTCAAGGCCGACAAGACCGGCCGCGACGACTTCGAGCTGGAGTTCGTGTTCAAGACCGAGAGCGGCTACACCGGCGTGTTCCCCAAGCTCCACTTTGAGACCGTGCCGATCTCCCTGCTGGCTGAGGACGCCAAGACCGGCGCCACCGACATCTCCTTCTTTGCCCCCGACGTGACCTGCACCTACACTGTGTACAACGTCACCGGCGAGAACGTGGTTGAGATTTCCCTGCGCAACACCAAGGTGGAGGGCGAGGAAGCCGTCAACATGCTCGAGGAACCTCTGGCCGACGGCGCTTCCGTTCAGCTGAGCAAGACCGTCAAGGCCGACAAGACCGGCCGCGACGACTTCGAGCTGGAGTTCGTCTTCAAGACCGAGAGCGGCTACACCGGCGTGTTCCCCAAGCTCCACTTCGAGACCGTGCCGATCTCCCTGCTGGCTGAGGACGCCAAGACCGGCGCCACCGACATCTCCTTCTTTGCCCCCGACGCCACCTGCACCTACACCATCTACAACCAGACCGGCGAGAACGTGGTGGAGTTCTTCCTCATCAACCTGATCACCGGCGAGGAAGCCGTGAACCTGCTGGAAGAGCCCCTCGCCCCCGGCGCGGTGATCGAGCTGAGCAAGACCGTCAAGGCGGACAAGACCGGCCGCGAGGACTTCGTGCTGCTGCTGGCCTTCAAGACCGAGAGCGGCTATTCCGGCTCCTTCCCCACCCTGCACTTTGAGACCGTGCCGATCACCCTCCTGGCCGAGGACGCCAAGACCGGCGCCACCGACATCTCCTTCACCGCCCCCGCCGAGTAAGGCATATACACAAAGCGCGCCCGCTCACCCTTCCACAGCCCGGTGAGCGGGCGTTTTCTGTGCTTCACCTCCAACCTTCAACCTCAGGCAGCTAACAGCTAAAAGCTAATCGCTCTTGACACTCCCCGCCCCTTCATGCTAAGATAGTCCCGCAAACTGAATACCTTATCACGAGTGGCGGAGGGATGGGCCCGATGAAGCCACGGCAACCGGCCGCAGCGCGGTGTCTGGTGCCAAATCCCGCAGCGCGGCACACCCCTGAGGGGAAGCGCTGACAGATAAGGACGATCGGATGATTGTTTCCCGCCTGGTCTGTGTGCGCGACCAGGCGGTTTTCCTGTTTGCGGACCGCGAAAGGAGCACATGATGAAGCGACTCTTTACCTCTGAATCCGTCACCGAAGGGCATCCCGACAAGCTCTGTGACCAGATCAGCGACGCGATTCTGGACGCCATGCTGGCCCAGGATCCCATGACCCGCGCCGCGGTGGAGACCTTTGCCACCACCGGCCTGGTCACCATCATGGGCGAGGTGACCACCCGCGCCCAGGTGGACGTGGCTGAAATCGCCCGGAAGACCATCCTCGACATCGGCTACCATTCCTCTGATGTCTGCTTTGACGGGGCCACCTGCGGCATCGTCACCGCCCTGCACGCCCAGAGCCCGGACATCGCCATGGGCGTGGACAGCGCTTTTGAGACCCGGGATCAGGGCGCGGATGAGGTGGGCGCGGGCGATCAGGGCATGATGTTCGGCTTTGCCTGCGACGAGACGCCCGAGCTCATGCCCCTGCCCATCTCCCTCTCCCACCGGCTGGCCCGCCGCCTGGCCGAGGTGCGCAAGGACGGCACCCTGCCCTGGCTCAGACCCGACGGCAAGACCCAGGTCACTGTGGCCTATGAGGACGGCCGCCCCGCCTCGGTGGACGCGGTGGTGGTGTCCACCCAGCACGCGCCGGAGGTCTCTCAGGAGGAGATCGCCCGCGCCATCCGCGAGCAGGTCATCCGCCCGGTGATCCCGGACAGCCGCCTCGCCCCGGACGCGAAGATTTACATCAACCCCACCGGCCGCTTTGTGATCGGCGGCCCTGCGGGCGATACGGGCCTGACCGGCCGCAAGATTGTGGTGGACACCTACGGCGGCTACGCTCCCCACGGCGGCGGCGCCTTCT
>JAFXVR010000013.1 GCA_017534885.1 Clostridia bacterium
CAGCCTGAGATTCCATACAGATGGTAAGGGTGACAAAAGGGCGCTTCCAACCTTAGAGCCACGACTGGTTGTGGTGATTTCCGCTGTCTTCCACAACCAGTCGTGGCTTGGTTCAGGAAAGCGCCCTTTTGACATCCGAATCAAGGATAAGGTCTTTTGGAAGAGGAAAAAGGGGAAACCTTTTCTTCCAAGAAAAGGTTTCCCCTTTTTTCCCAAGAGCCTCAAAACCCCGTATACTTCAGGTTCACCCAAATAGCCGGGCGGGCGCAGCCGTAGGGGACGCGGACGTAGTTCATGGAGGTTTCGCCGACGACATTGACCATGGCGGCGCGCTGCTGATCCACGCCGGGGGAGCGGAGCCACCACCAGCCGGCGCGGTCATTGTTATAGACGCGGGCGCCGCCGGCGAGGGCATACTTGGTGGGCCAGACCTTGCGGGTGTCCAGATCGCCGAAGTAGGTTTCCACCTCAGCGGCGCTGAGCAGGAAGACCCGGTCGCGGGTGTTCTCGCCGCCCACGGACTTCCAGTCCGGCTTACATTGCTTCTGGCTGTTGTCGATGCGGGTGTTCAGGATGGCGCGGCGCTCCGGCTTGGTGAAGGCCGCGTCCAGGAAGTCTTCGTTCAGCCAGACGCGCAGGGAGCACTCCGCCCAGGTCAGCTCGCCCGGAACCGTGTTGTAGGGGCGGTTGAGCAGCCCCCACACGCTCAGCAGCAGCGCGCGGCTGCCCTTCACGTCCAGCACCATCCACTCAATGTCCTCCGGGCCGTTGTCCAGGTTATTGTCCTGCTCAAAGCGCCCGAAGAAGACCCGGTCGCCCACTGCCACGCGGGACGGGGATGTCGCGGCGGGTTCAGTGTCCGCTTCCTCACAGAGGACCGGCGCGGTCAGGGTCAGGAGGAGAGAGAGGGCCAGAAGCAAAGCGGTCAGGCGGGTCATGGCGATCTGTCCTTTCAGGTTGAGATGGGGATGAATGACAGAGCCGCGCCTCAGACACAGCGGGCCTGAAGCGCGGCGATGATATGGCTGGGGGGATCAGTACGCGCTCTCGTGGATCTCAATGCCGGTGTAGCGCTTGAGGCCGGTGCCGGCGGGGATCAGCTTGCCGATGATCACGTTCTCCTTCAGTCCCAGCAGCGGATCAATCTTGCCGCGGATGGCGGCCTCGGTGAGCACGCGGGTGGTCTCCTGGAAGGAGGCGGCGGAGAGGAAGCTGTCCGTGGCCAGGGCGGCCTTGGTGATGCCCAACAGCACGCGCTTGGCGGCGGCGGGCTGGCGGCCTTCCTCCAGAGCGGAGCGGTTGGCCGCCTCGAACTGGAAGATGTCCACCATGGAACCGGGCAGCAGACTGGTCTCGCCGGCGTCCTCAATGCGCACCTTGCGCAGCATCTGGTGAATGATGACCTCAATGTGCTTGTCGGCCACCGCCACGCCCTGGCTGCGGTACACGGAGAGGACTTCCTTGAGCAGGTAGGTCTGCACGGCGTTCAGGCCGGAAATGCGCATCAGGTCATGGGGATTGATGGCGCCTTCCACCAGCACGTCGCCGGCCTCCACATGGCTGCCAGGCTGCACGGCCAGGCGCTGGGCATAGGAGATCTGGGTGGTGCGCTGTTCGGGCGCGCCCGCCTCCCGGCTGCCGGCGTCGGCGGTGATGGTCAGCATGCGCTTGTTCCTGGTCTCGTTGAGGGTCACAATGCCGCTGATTTCAGCCAGAATGGCCTCATGCTTGGGCTTGCGCGCCTCAAAGAGCTCCTCAACGCGGGGCAGACCCTGGGTGATATCCTCCGCGCCGGCCACGCCGCCGGAGTGGAAGTTGCGCATGGTCAGCTGGGTGCCGGGCTCGCCGATGGCCTGGGCGGCGATAATGCCGACGGCCTCGCCGATGTCCACCTTGCCGCCGTGGGCCATGTTCATGCCGTAGCAGCGGGCGCAGACGCCGTTCTCGCAGCGGCAGGTGAGCACGGAGCGCACCAGCGCCTTCTTGACGCCGTGGGCGGCCACCATCTTCGCCTTGATGGCGTCGATGTCCTCATTGAGCTGCACCAGCACCTCGCCGGTGACGGGATCGCAGATATCCTCGGCGGCGGTGCGGCCGCGCAGGCGCTCCTCAAGGGGCTCCACGGGCTGCTTGCCGCTCATCAGGTCGCTGACCTCAATGCCGCGCACAGGTTCGCCGCGGTTCTCGAAGCAGTCCACCTCGCGGATAATGACCTCTTGGCTGACGTCCACCAGACGGCGGGTCAGGTAACCAGAGTCAGCGGTACGCAGAGCCGTGTCGGACAGAGCCTTGCGGCTGCCGTGTGAGGACAGGAAGAACTCGAGCACGTTCAGGCCTTCGCGGAAGTTGGCGCGGATGGGCAGCTCCACCGTCTTGCCGGAGGGAGAAGCCATCAGGCCGCGCATGCCGGCCAGCTGAGAGACCTGGGCCGCGCTGCCTCGGGCGCCGGAATCGGTCATCATGCGGATGGGGTTGAAGCGCTCCAGGTTGGGCAGAATGCGCTCGCGCAGGGCGGCGGTGGTCTCGCTCCACACGCGGATGACCGCCTCGTAGCGCTCGTCCTCGCTGATTTCGCCCTCCTGATAGGCGTTGTTGATCTGCGCGACCTGCTCGTCGGCTTCGGCCAGCATGGTTGTCTTTTCCGCGGGCACCTTGATGTCGCCCACGGACACGGTGACGGCGGAGCGGGTGGCGTACTTGTAGCCCAGAGACTTGATCTTGTCCAGCACGATGGCGCACTGGTGCTCGCCCTGGGAGTTGAAGCACATGTCCACGATATTGGCCAGCTGCTTCTTGCCCACCAGGCCGTCCACTTCCAGCACGAACATGTCGTCCAGGCACTCGCGCTTCTGGAGGCCCATGTTCTGGGGCAGGGCGTCGTTGAAGATCAGCTTGCCCAAGGTGCAGTCGATGATCTTGCTGCCCTTCTCGCCGTTGAACTCCCGCTCAATGCGCACGCGGATGGGCGTCTGCAGGGAGATCTCGTGCTGGGCATAGGCCATCTCGGCCTCGGCCATGTCGCAGAAGACGCGGCCGGCGCGGGGATCGTCCTCGTCCACCATGGTCAGGTAATAGCAGCCGATCACCATGTCCTGGGAGGGCTGAATGACCGGGCGGCCGTCCTGGGGCTTGAGGATGTTGTTGTGGCCCAGCATCAGGAAGCGGGCCTCGGCCTGGGCTTCCATGGAGAGCGGCACGTGCACGGCCATCTGGTCGCCGTCAAAGTCGGCGTTGAAGGCGGTGCAGGCCAGGGGGTGCAGCTTGATGGCCTTGCCTTCCACCAGCACGGGCTCAAAGGCCTGAATGCCCAGGCGGTGCAGGGTGGGGGCGCGGTTGAGCAGCACGGGATGGTCGCGGATGACGTCCTCCAGGATGTCCCAGATTTCGTTGGAAGCCTTTTCCACGCGGCGGCGGGCCGACTTGACGTTCTTAACCTTGTCGGTGGTCACCAGGCGCTCCATCACAAAGGGCTTGAAGAGCTCCAGGGCCATTTCCTTGGGCAGGCCGCACTGGTGGAGCTGCAGCTCGGGGCCGACGACGATGACGGAGCGGCCGGAGTAGTCCACGCGCTTGCCCAGCAGGTTCTGGCGGAAGCGGCCCTGCTTGCCCCGGAGCAGGTCGCTCAGGGACTTGAGGGCGCGGTTGCCGGGGCCGGTGACCGCGCGGCCGCGGCGGCCGTTGTCGATCAGGGCGTCCACGGACTCCTGCAGCATGCGCTTTTCGTTGCGCACAATGATATCCGGCGCGCCGAGCATCTGCAGCCGCTTCAGGCGGTTGTTGCGGTTGATGACGCGGCGGTAGAGGTCGTTCAGGTCAGAGGTGGCGAAACGGCCGCCGTCCAGCTGCACCATGGGGCGCAGATCCGGGGGAATGACGGGCACCACGGTGAGGATCATCCACTCGGGCTTGTTGCCGGAGGTGCGGAAGGACTCCACCACCTCCAGGCGCTTCATGGCGCGGGTGCGCTTCTGGCTCTCGGTCTCCCGGGCCTTGCCGGCGCGGCTCTTGTCCAGCTGGGCGATCTGCTCCTTCAGCTCAGCAGAAAGGGCGTCCAGGTCCAGGCCGCGCAGCATATCCAGCACGGCTTCAGCGCCCATCTTGGCCACAAAGGAGCCCCGGCCGCAGCGGCCTTCGACCTCGTGATAGCGGGCGTCATCGATGAGCTCGTACTTCTTCAGGCCGGTCACCGGGCCCACGGCTTCGTCATTGTTGCCGGGATCCAGCACGATGAAATTGACAAAGTACAGCACGCGCTCCAGAATGCGGGGGCTGATGTCCAGCAGCATGCCCATGCGGCTGGGGATGCCCTTGAAATACCAGATGTGGCTGACGGGGGTCGCGAGGGTGATATGGCCCATGCGCTCGCGGCGCACCTTGGCCCGGGTGATCTGCACGCCGCACTTTTCGCAGCGCTTGTCCTTATCGCGGTACTTGATGCGCTTGTACTTGCCGCAGGCGCACTCCCAGTCCTTGGTGGGGCCAAAGATGCGCTCGCAGTACAGGCCGTCGCGCTCGGGGCGCAGGGTGCGGTAGTTAATGGTTTCCGGCTTGGTCACCTCGCCGTGGGACCAGGAGACGATCTGCTCCGGCGAGGCCATGCCGATCTGAATGGCATCGAGATTTGTGAGTTCAAACATCAGGGTATACGCTCCCTTCATCACCGTTCCGGCAGGGGGTGGAGGACGGCGCCCGGGAAGGCGCGGGGCCTCCCGGGGATGCCCGGCTGGGGCTTACAGGTCCATATCGTCGTCGATGTCCAGATTGCCGAAGTCGAAGCTGTCGTCGTCTCCGGTCAGGCCGAAGTCGTCCAGCTCGTCCGCGTCGTCCACCTGGATGCTGTTGGGATCAAAGCTGTCGTCCACATCCTCGAGGCCGTCCTCAGGCTGATAGACGGGCTGCTCCTCGCCGCCGGGCAGGGGAGACAGATCCTCGGGCCGCTCGGCCATGGGCGCGGTCTCGGGCAGACCGTCCTCGGGGTCGAGTTCGGGGATCTCGATGATGTTGCCCATCGCGTCCAGCACGCGGATGTCCAGGCAGAGGGACTGCAGCTCCTTCACCAGCACCTTAAAGCTCTCGGGCACGCCGGGGGCCGGAATGTTCTTGCCCTTGACGATGGCCTCATAGGTCTTCACGCGGCCCACGGTGTCGTCGCTCTTGAAGGTCAGGATTTCCTGCAGGGTGTTGGCCGCGCCGTAGGCCTCCAGGGCCCAGACTTCCATCTCGCCGAAGCGCTGGCCGCCGAACTGGGCCTTGCCGCCCAGAGGCTGCTGGGTCACCAGGGAGTAGGGGCCGGTGGAACGGGCGTGCATCTTGTCGTCCACCAGGTGGTGCAGCTTCAGGAAGTACATGATGCCAACGGTGACGGGGTGCTCGAAGGCGTCGCCCGTGCGGCCGTCGTACACGGTGAACTTGCCGGTTTCGTTCATGCCGATGGCCTTGCCGAACTCGGTTTCAACAGAGGCCTTGCGGATGGTCTCGACGATTTCGTCATAGGTGGCGCCGTCGAAGACCGGGGTGGCGATGTGCCAGCCCAGGGCCTTGGCCGCCATGCCCAGATGCACTTCCAGCACCTGGCCCAGGTTCATGCGCGAAGGCACGCCCATGGGGTTCAGCACGATCTGCAGCGGCGTGCCGTCGGGCAGGAAGGGCATGTCCTCCTCCCGGAGCACCCGGGAGACGACGCCCTTGTTGCCGTGGCGGCCGGCCATCTTGTCGCCCACCTGAATCTTGCGCTTCTGGGCGATGTAGACCCGCACCATCTTGTTGACGGAGGGGGCCAGCTCATCCTTGTTCTCGCGGCTGAAGATCTTCACATCCACCACGATGCCGCCCTCGCCGTGGGGCACGCGCAGGGAGGTGTCGCGCACCTCGCGGCTCTTCTCGCCGAAGATGGCGCGCAGCAGGCGGTCCTCGGCGGTCAGGTCGGTCTCGCCCTTGGGGGTGACCTTGCCCACCAGGATGTCCCCGGTGTGCACCTCGGCGCCGATGCGGATGATGCCGTTTTCGTCCAGGTCCTTCACCGCTTCTTCCGCCACATTGGGGATGTCGCGGGTGAATTCCTCCGGGCCCTGCTTGGTTTCCCGGGCCTCGGACTCCTGGGACTCGATGTGGATGGAGGTATAGATGTCCTCGCGCACCAGCTGCTCATTGAGCAGCACGGCGTCCTCGTAGTTGTAGCCTTCCCAGGTCATGAAGCCGATCAGCACATTGCGGCCCAGGCCGATCTCGCCCATCTCGGTGGAGGGGCCGTCGGCGAGGAGGTCGCCCTGGTCGATCTTCTGGCCCGCGGAGACCACGGGGCGCTGGTTGATGCAGGTGCCCTGGTTGGAGCGGGCAAACTTGTGCAGGCGGTAGGTGTGGCGCTCGCCGAAGTCATCCAGGATGACGATGTGATCCGCGTCCACCTTCTCCACCACGCCGCTCTCCTTGGCCAGGAGGCACACGCCGGAGTCGCGGCCGGCGCGGTACTCCATGCCGGTGCCCACGATGGGGGCTTCGGGCACGAGGAGCGGCACGGCCTGACGCTGCATGTTGGAGCCCATCAGGGCGCGGGTGGCATCGTCGTTCTCCAGGAAAGGCACCATGGCCGTGGCCACAGAAACCACCTGGCGGGGGCTGACGTCGATGTAGTCCACCTGGTCGGCCCTGACCTGGATGATCTCGGCGCGGTGGCGCACCATCACGTATTCGTTGAGGAAGGTTCCGTCCGGAGCCAGGGGCTCGTGGGCGGTGCCGACGTAATAGTGGTCTTCCTCGTCAGCGGTCATGTAGGAGATATTGCGGCCCTCGGGGTCGGCGGGCAGCACCCGGCGGTTCTTCTTGTCCACCCGGCGGTAAGGCGCCTCGATAAAGCCGTACTGGTTGATGCGCGCATAGCTGGCCAGGGAGCCGATCAGGCCGATGTTCGGGCCTTCAGGCGTCTCGATGGGGCAGATGCGGGCGTAATGGCTGTAATGCACGTCGCGCACCTCAAAGGAGGCGCGGTCGCGGTTCAGACCGCCGGGGCCCAGGGCGCTCAGGCGGCGCTTGTGGGTCAGCTCGGCCAGGGGGTTGGGCTGGTCCATGAACTGGCTCAGCTGGGAGGAGCCGAAGAACTCCTTGATGCTGGCGGACACGGGCCGGATGTTGATCAGGTCGCCGGGCTTCACGTCAGGGGAGGCCTGGGTGGCCATGCGCTCGCGCACCACGCGCTCCAGCCGGGACATGCCCAGGCGGATCTGGTTCTGCAGCAGCTCGCCCACGGTGCGCAGGCGGCGGTTGCCCAGATGGTCGATGTCGTCGCAGGTGCCGATGCCGTAGGGCAGGCCCAGCAGGTAGGAGATGGAGGCCACCATGTCGTCCTCGGTGATGTGCTTGGGCATCAGCTGGAGCAGGTTGCGCCTCAGGTTCTCCTTCAGGGTCTCCTCGGTGGACTCGGCCATGATGGCCTGCAGGGTGGGCAGGTGCACCTGCTCGTTGATGCCGACCTCCTCGGGGTCGAAGGGCAGGTAGCCGGCGGCCTCGCCGAAGTGGTTGCCCACGATCCGGTGGGTGGCGCCCTCGACGGTCACGTCAATGGCGTTGACGCCGCTGTTCTGGGCTTCCCGGGCCTTTTCCAGGCTGATGGCCTCGCCGGCGGGGATCAGCACCTCGCCCGTGCGGGGATCCACCACGTCCTCAGCGGCCGTGAGCCCCGCGGCGCGGGACGCCAGGGACATCTTCTTGTTGAACTTGTAGCGGCCCACCCGCAGCAGGTCGTAGCGCTTGGCGTCAAAGAAATAGGAAGTGAATAGCTTCTCGGAGGACTCCTTGGAGGCGGGCTCTCCGGGCTTCTGCTTCTTGTAGATCTCGATGAGGCCCTCGGCCTGGCTGTGGGCGCCGTCGCCCTTGTCCAAGGTGGCCTTCAGCCGCTCGTCGTCGCCCAGGCAGCCCAAAATAGCCGCGTCGGTGCCGTAGCCGATGGCGCGCATCAGCACGGTGATGGGCAGCTTGCGGTTGCGGTCAATGCGCACCCAGAGCACGTCGTTGGAGTCGGTCTCGTACTCAATCCAGGCGCCGCGGCCGGGGATGACCTGCGCGGAGAAGAGCTCGCGGCCCGTCTTGTCGCGGGTCATGGAGTAATACATGCCGGGAGAGCGCACCAGCTGGCTGACGATGACCCGCTCCGCGCCGTTGATGATGAAGGTGCCGTGCTCGGTCATCAGCGGGAAATCTCCCATGAAGACCTCGGATTCCTTCTTTTCGCCGGTCTCGCGGTTCAGGAGGCGCACGGACACCTTCAGGGGGGCGGCGTAAGTCATGTCACGCTCGCGGCATTTTTCCACAGTGTTTTTCGGATCTTCCAGTTTGTAATCCAGCAGCTCCAGCACCAGGTTGCCGTTGTAGTCCTCAATTGGCGATACGTCGCGCAGCGCCTCGCGCAGATCCACATCCAGAAACCGCTGATAGGAGCGCTTCTGCACCTCGATCAGATCGGGCATCTGAATGACCTCTTCGATGCGCGAGAAGCTCATGCGTTTGCGCAGCTTCCCCATTTGAATCTCGTGCACCATGTAAGCAATCACCCCTTACGTCGTCCGCAGGCCTTGAGCCGGCGGGGGAAACGTCTGTCTGAATCCATCACCTTTCCGGGCGAACGCAGACAGACAAAAGCCGCATCACGCGATACTGATGCAATCATAGAGTATAGCACCCGCCGTATGTCAAGTCAAGCGTGTATGCGGCTGTTAATCGATGTACAATTGTTAATTTTCTGTAAACATTGGACGGGGTGATTCATCAGAGACCTTTCCGTCATGCCCCACAGGGCATATCACGTGCCGAAGGCGCATGAAATGGCTTCGCCATGAAATCTCGCTTCGCTCCATGAAATGGCTTCGCCGTTTTACCTTCAACCCTCAACCTCCTCCCTTCAATCTACAGCCCCGTAACCAGGCTAACCGCTAACCGCTAACAGCTAAAAGCTCCCCTTGCCACCTTCCCCGACAAGCGCTATAATAATGATACGAGAGGAGGGCTGACGATGAAGCTGCTTTCTGTGGCGATTCCCAGCTATAACGCGCAGGACTACGTGACCAAGGCGGTGGAATCCCTGCTGCCGGGGGGCGATGAGATTGAGATCCTGGTGGTGGACGACGGCTCGAAGGACAATACGCCGGCCATGGCGGACGAGCTGGAACGCCTTCACCCCGGATTGGTGCGGGCGGTGCACAAGGAAAATGGCGGCCACGGCGACGCGGTGATGGCCGGGCTCCGGGCGGCCACCGGGCTGTACTTCAAGGTGGTGGACGCCGACGACTGGGCTGACGCCGAGGCCCTGCCCCGGGTGATGGAGACCCTGCGGGGCTTTTCCGCGCCGGGGGGCACCATCGACATGCTCATCAGCAACTATATCTATGACAAGGTGGGCGCGACCCACAAGCATGTGGTGCACTACCGGGGCGCCCTGCCCCAGGGCCGGGTCTTCGGCTGGGATGAGGCGAAGCGCTTCCGCAAGGGCCAGTACATCCTGATGCACTCGGTGATCTACCGGCGGCAGCTCCTGCTGGACTGCGGACTGAACCTGCCCAAGCACACCTTCTACGTGGACGAGCTCTACGTGTACCAGCCCCTGCCCATGGTCAAGCGCATGTATTACCTGGACGCGGACTTCTACCATTACTTTATCGGCCGCGAGGATCAGTCCGTGCACGAGGACGTGATGATCCGCCGCATCGACCAGGCGCTGCTGGTGAACCGCACCTTAGTGGACGAGACCGACCTGAAGGCCCTGGAGCCCCCGCCCCTGAGGCGCTACGCCCTGAGCTACCTGGAGATCGTGACCACGGTGTCCTCCGTGCTGCTGCTCAAGGCCGGCACTCCGGAACACCTGCAGAAAAAAGAAGCCCTCTGGGCCTACATCCGGAAGGAGAAGCCAGAGGTCTACCAGATCCTGCGCCATCGCCTGCTGGGCCGCCTGCTCCACCTGCCCGGAAGCTTCGGCCGCCGGGTGGCCGTGGCGGGATACCGGATCGCACAGAAGATCTTTGGGTTTAACTGAGGATTGGGTGATTCGGTCAGGTCGCCATATTCGATTTGCGGAAAAAGGTGCTACGCCGTCGCACCAATTTGCGGATAGGTCAGATAGAACCTGCGGCTCAGCTTGAACAGGGTCTGATTCAGCCCTTTCTGGTTGATCCGCTTTTTTCTTCCCCCACATTCCGTTTCCCCGTCACCCGTTCCAGCACGATCCGCCCCACATACAGGTGCTCCAGGCTGCGGCAGCCCGCGAGGTCGTAGTTCGGGTAGCCGTAATGCTCCGTCAGCAGCTTCAGACCGCGGAGGATTTCGACCGGGTCGGTCAGCAGCTCGCAGACGCCAAAGCCGATAACGCTCTCGTAGCGGGTGGTGATGCCGTGATCGGTGGGCTCGGTGCGGAGGAAGCGGTCCGCCTCCACGCAGACCCGGGGGTTCTGCCGGAGCAGATCCAGCTTCAGCCCCTCCCGGGCGCAGTGGAAATAGACCGTCGGATGGTCATCCCGCATTTCCGCGCCGAAGGACACCGGCACCACATAGGGGTAAGTGTCCCCCTGAAAGGCGATGCGCACCGTGTCGCAGCGGTTCAGCATGGCGAAGATGTCCGCCAGATCGTCCACGGCGCGGTCCCGGCGGCGCATGGGTCTGATTTCAGGCATGGCCGGCCTCCTTGATCCGGGCGATGCCCGCCAGCTGTTCCGCCGCCACGTCGAGGGCCTCATGCACGTCCAGAGGCTCGATCCAGCGCGGAGGCAAGGCCTGTATGCCCAGCTTTGCGCCCAGCAGGTTGCCCGTGACCGCGCCGGTGGAATCACTGTCGCCCGAATGGTTGACCGCGGTGCGGAGGGCATCGGTCAGGCTGTCGGGATGCCGCGCCGCCGCGAAGAGGGCAATGGCCAGGGCGTCATCGCCGCACCAGCCGCCGCTGCCGTGCCAGGCCGGGTCGAGGGCCGAGATGGCCGCCTCCTCAGCCTGATCGGTGTGCGCGCGGTCGAGGGCGTCGCGGATCAGGCGCTCCAGCCGGTCCATGCCCTCGGCCCCGGGCCAGAGCTGCCTGGCCAGGCCGAGGCTCGCCAGGGCGGCTTCCTCAATGGTGGGCACATCCTGATAGACCAGCCGGTAGATCATGTCGCTGAGCATGCCGGCGGAGATCCAGCCCATGGGATGGCCGTGGGTGATGGCCGCCGCCTGCGCGCCGAGGATCATCGCGGTTTCAGCGTCAGGCACATCATCGCCCGCAAAGCCCGCCGGGGCAAAGGCGCAGGGGGCTGTGCGCATGACGCCGCCGCAGCCCTTGGAGCTGTTGATGGGCCTGTCGATGGTGCCGCGGTTGCCGGAACGCAGGGCGCCCAGGCAGGTATTGCCCGGGGCCTGCCACTTCCACAGCTCAGGGCGCAGGCTCAGCCAATCGCCCCAGGTGCGATCGGGGTCAAAGGTGCCGATCTGGGTCTCCAGCCAGGCCAGGTAAGCCCAGTGCAGGGCGGACGCAGCGCTGGGCGGCGTCTTGTAGTCAAGGCTGTACAGCGCCCGGCCCGCGTGGTGGGTCATGCCCAGCACGGTGAAGAGGGTCATCTGCGTGTCATCGGAGACCTCCGCCAGACCCCCGGTCAGCGCGTACTCCTGAATGCCGCGCTCGCCATAGCGCTGCTGAATCTGCTGCCAGCTGAGGAACTCCACCGCATAGCCCAGCGCGTCGCCCGCTGCGCCGCCGAAAAGACAGCCCCGGATGGATTGACTGAGTGTTGGCATGGATGCCTCCTTTGAAAGAAAGCGGCTGCGAAAGTGCAGCCGTCGAGAGCAGTTAGCTGTTAGCTATTAGCTGTAAGCTTGGTTTGGGATGCTGAAGGTTGGAGGTTGAAGGTAAATGGCTGAAATTGCAAGATTGTATTTCCCCGCCTCATCCATTCCGGATGGAAAAAGAAATATCCCCCATCGGTAAAAGTTCTTTGGAAGAGGATAGGGGGTTTGGGGGAAAGGGGAAAACCTTTCTTTCAAGAAAGGTTTTCCCCTTTCCCCCAATTACACCCAATAACAGCTTACAGCTTCTGGCCGCAGTTGGCGCAGAACTTGGCGTCGGCGGCGACGGGGGTGCCGCAGGCGGGGCAGGCGGGGGCGGCGGAGAGCTTCTGGCCGCAATTGGCGCAGAACTTGGCGCCGGCGGCGACGGGGTTCCCGCAGGCGGGGCAGAAGGAGGCAGCGGCGGGGGCAGCGGGAGCGGCGGGGGTGGGCTGCTGATTGGCGCTCATGGCCTGGGCAAAGGCCTGGCCCATGGCGACGCCGGCGCCCATGCCGACGCCCGCACCGGCGAGGCCGCCGGGATTGCTGGCGCTCTCGCGGAGGGCTTCCGCGGCCTGGTACTGGGTATACTTGTTCAGGTCGCCGACCACGCCCATGGAGGTGCGGCGATCCATGGCCTTCTCGACTTCCTCGGGCAGGGAGACGTTCTCGATGACAAAGCTGGTGAGCTGCACGCCAATGCCGGCCAGCTTGGGATTGATGGTCTGGATGGCATAGGCTGCCAGCTCGTCATAGTTCGCCGCGATGTCCAGAGCGGGGATCTTGCTCTCGGCCACGGCGTCGGACAGGGAGGAGACCACCACGCGCTTGATCTGGCCCTCGATATCGCTGACCTTGTACACGCTCGCGGTGCCGAAGACCTCCTTGAGCAGGGTTTCGGGGCTGGTGACGCGGAAGGCATAATTGCCGAAAGCGCGCATGCGGATCATGCCGAACTCGGCGTCGCGCATCATGACGGGATTGGTGGTGCCCCACTTGCAGTCCAGGAACTGGCGGGTGGAGATGAACCACACGTCCGCCTTGAAGGGGCTGTTGAAGCCGAACTTCCAGCTCTTCAGCGCGGTCAGGATGGGCATGTTGGAGGTCTGCAGCTCATAGCGGCCGGGCTCGAAGATATCGGCCAGCTGGCCCTCGTTCACGAAGATCGCAACCTGGCTCTCGCGCACGGTCAGCTGCGCGCCCATCATGATTTCCTTGCCGTTCATGTCGTACTTGTGTACGATGGTATCATTGGTCGGGTCGGTCCACTCGATCACGTCGATCAGCTGAGAGCGCACCACATTGCCGATGGTGTCAAAGATTCCCATAATGTTTCCTCCTTAAGCAACGCTTGGTTTGCTGTGCTTGTGTTTTCTGCTGAAATCCCGCCCGGCCTTTTCAAGCCGTGGCTGTCTCCCCGTCCTGCAGGGTGGGGAGCTCAAGAATGCTGGGCAGGACGCACACGGCGTCTATGCGCATGTCAATGTTCAGGTATTCGTAGATGTGGCTGAGGTTGCCGCTGACATGGCTGGTGACCTCTTCCAGCATTTCGTCCGGGTCGCGGGGCTCGGTGCCCAGCAGCGGGCAGGCAACCGTGTAAATGTGCTCGTCGGGCAGGATGGAGGTCAGGATGCGCATGCCGTTCAGCTCAGCGCCGAAGATATTGCGCATGGCGACCTCGAGGCCTTCCGCGCCGTGCTTCCAGTGGCTGGCGATGTACCCGTCGTCGTCCGGGACGGACAGGCGCACCGCCACGCAGGGCTGGTCCGGATCCATCTTGGAGCGCACCAGCAGCAGGCCGCGGCGGATGCGCTGCGGGTCGCGCTCGGCTCCGGACAGCATGCGGCGGAAGTAATTGTGCCGGATGATGGCCATCATCTCAGCCTCGTCATAGCGGTCGTTGGAATAGTCTGCGCGGGTGCGGGTCAGCAGCTGCTCCGTCTCCCTGGCATAGGCGCAAATCTCCTCCGGATTCGCTGTGGCGCGCATGATGGGCCGCAGGGGATAGCGCTCGTTGAGGAAGGTGATGAGCCGGTGCTCCTCCTCGGGCGGCAGCGCAAGCGCAATGGCGTCGGAGTGATGTGCTTTGAGATGCGCGATGGCGTCCTCCGGACTGGAGGCCTTCCGCACCATGCGGAAACCCAGACCCTCCCAGTCCTGGATGCTGTCAAAGGCGCTTACCACTTCCGGCCTGTTTGTAACCAGCAGCAGTTTGTACATCTGATTCCTCCGGTATTTCTGACGTCACGCCGGTGCTCCCCGGCTGGCCGCAAATTCAGCCGGTGACATTATACAGGATAATACCGAAAAATACAAATGTTTTTTTCACCGTATTCCGGAACCCTTTCGTCATACGGGCTGAGGCGCTTCCGCCGCCGTGTTCTCGTTCACCAGTTTCTGCAGCTCCTGCATGAACGTGCCCAGATCGGTGAACTTCCGGTAGACCGCCGCAAACCTCACATAGGCCACGTCGTTCACGTTCTTCAGCTCGGCCATCACCATGTCGCCGATCCGCTGGCTCGAGATCTCCCCGTCGCCTGCTGAGTACGCCTGCTGCTCAACCCGGTCCGCCATCTCTTCCATCTGCTGCGCCGAGACCGGCAGCTTCTCACAGGCGTGCAGAATGCCCTGCCGCACCTTCGCCGAGGAGAACGGCTCCCGCCGCCCGTCCCGCTTCACCACCATCAGCGGCAGCTGCTCTATCTTCTCGTAGGTCGTGAACCGGCGCCCGCATTTCACACACTCGCGCCTCCGCCTGATCGCCGAACCCTCGTCCGTCGGCCTTGAGTCAATCACCTTCGATTCCAAACAGTTGCAGTACTGACAGCGCATACATGCACTCCTTTCTTGGGGTACGTGAGCTTTCCCCCAGACACGTATCCTCTTTCCAAAGAACTCTTACCGATTGATTCAATTGTCTTCAATACCATACAACATAAATCAAAGAGAGGGGCCGAAGGAGTCCAGAGGGCGCGAGTTTCGCGTGTCGCCAGTGGCGACCTTTAGAGCGAAACGAGCGTTGGATTCGGAAAGCCCTCTGGATTCCGAACGCCCGGAAATCCTGCCCTTTGGCTGGATTTCAGTGAGGAATTGGGTGATAACCCCTGCAGGCGCGAAACCCCTGCGTTTGTCAAGCAATGATTCATGAGCATCGAATGCCCATTCTCCGAAAAAGAACAGGAGGATTGTAATGCTGTTGAGGGTGACAAAAGGGCGCTTCCGACCTTAGAGCCACGACTGGTTGTGGTAATTTCCGCTGCTTTCCACAACCAGTCGTGGCTTGGTTCAGGAAAGCGCCCTTTTGACATCCGAATCAATGCTGATGCGTAACGGTTACTCCAGTGCGGCCAGCGCCTTGAACACCTCGCGGTTGGCCCGATAGAGCTGCTGATACACCGCGTAAACCTTGGCATAGGGCGCCACGTTGGCAGCGATGGGCAGCTGGGGCTCGTTCACATGGATCATGGCGCGGCAGGCCTCGGGCACAGAGCTGTACAGGCCGGCGCCCACGCCCGCTAAGATAGCCACGCCCAAGGCCGGGCCTTCGGTGTTGACGGTGGTGGCCACGGGGAGATCAAACACGTCGGCCAGCATCTGCCGCCACAGCGGGGAGCGTCCGCCGCCGCCGCAGGCCAGCATCTGCGCGGGCTTCACGCCCATCTCGTCCAGCACGCCCAGGCAGTCGCGCAGGGAGAAGGTGACGCCCTCCATTACGGCGCGGAGCAGGTCACGGCGCTTGTGCATGGCGCTCAGGCCCACAAACATGCCGCGGCAGTCCGCGTCCAGGTGCGGGGTGCGCTCGCCCATCAGGTAGGGCGCGTAGAGCAGCTTGTTGGAACCGATGGGGCTCCTGGCGGCCTCCTGGTTCATCAGATCATAGGGATCGCAGCCGATCTGGGCGGCGGCATCGCGCTCGGCCTCGCAGAAGGTGTCGCGGAACCACTTCAGGCTCAGGCCGGCCGCCTGGGTCACGCCCATCACATGCCAGGCTCCGGGCACGGCGCAGCAGAAGGTGTGCACCCGGCCCTGGGGATCGATGGCCAGCTGGTCGGTATGGGCAAAGACCACGCCGGAGGTGCCGATGGTGGTAAAGGCCCTGCCGTCTTCCACCACGCCGGTGCCCACAGCCGCGGCCGCGTTGTCGCCGGCGCCGCCCACCACTAAGGTGCTCTCGGTCAGGCCGGTGAGCTTCGCCGCTTCGGCGGAGATGTGGCCGGTGACCTCGGGGGACTCGTAGACCTTCGCCAGCAGGCCGGGATCGATGTTCAGCGTCTTCAGCAGCTCTTCAGACCAGCAGCGGCCGGGCACATCCAGCATCTGCATGCCGGAGGCGTCGGAGACCTCGGTGGCGAAGTCGCCGGTCAGCATGTAGCGCACATAGTCCTTGGGCAGGAGGATGTGCTCGCAGCGGGCATAGTTCTCCGGCTCATGGTTGCGCACCCAGAGCAGTTTTGAGAGGGTGAAGCCCGTCAGCGCGGGGTTGGCGGTGATCTCGATCAGCCGCGCCTTGCCCACGGTGGCGTGGATCTCGTCGCACTCGGCGGCGGTGCGCTGGTCGCACCAGATGATGGAGCGGCGGATGACCTCGCCCTTGCCGTCCAGCATGACCAGGCCGTGCATCTGACCTGAGATGCCCAGGGACACCACGTCCTTCGGGTCGACGCCGCTGCCGCTGAGCACATTGCGGATCGTCTCGACGGCGGCATGGTACCAGTCCGCGGGATCCTGCTCCGCCCAGCCGTTGCGCGGCTGGTACATCGGGTACTCCACGGTGTTGGAGGCCATGGCCTTGCCCGTCTGATCGAAGAGCACCGTTTTGGTGCCCGAGGTGCCCAGGTCGATGCCAAGTACGTACTTCATGCTGAACTCTCCTTTGTTGTTTTGTTATGGTGACGCTGTCTGCTGAGGAAAGGGAGAAAGCGTTACTCGATCACCACATAGGGGATGCCGTAAAGATTGCAGCAATCCCGCATGGGACTGACGGCGGGGCCGTATACCGTGAGGGCGTCGCAGCCGCCGAGGATGTTGTTGTCAACCGTTGTCAGCCTGCTGCCCGCTCCCAGGCGGAGGGCTTCCATCTTCTTGCAGCCATAGAACGCGTAATAGGTGATGGAGGTCACGCTGTCGGGAATGTCGATCTCCTTCAGGTCGTGGCAGTACATGAAAGCCTCATCGCCGATCGCAGTGATATTGCCTGGCAGGTGAATGGCTTTCAGTCCGCTGCACCACTTGAACGTCCTGTCGGGGATGATGGTCACTCCTTCGGGAATGGAGAGCTCCGTCAGGCTTTCGCAGGACTGAAACACGGATATGCCGAGTTCGGTCAGCCCGGCGGGCAGATGGATTTCCGGCAGCCAGATGCAGCCCTGGAACGCCCTGCTGCCGATAGAGGTGACCGTGTCCGGGATGGTCACATGGAGCAGGTTGTCATGCCCCGCGAACGCGTCGTAGCCAATCGCCACCACCGGGTAACCGTCCAGCTCCGACGGAATATCGACGCGATCGAAGTATCTGTTATAGCTTAAGATGGTGACGCCGCCGTCCCGGATCTGATAACTGAAGTCCTCGGTATGCAGGATCGGGGGTTCTGTGGGGTCCGGCGTCGGGGAGGGGGCAGGCGTCGGCGTGGGCGTCGGCGCGGCGGTGGGCTGGGGGCCGCGGCCCAGGATGGTCCAGCCGATGTCCCGGGTGAGCTGCTCGCCGCTCTGCGGATCGGTGACCACCACAAAGACGTTGAAGAGGCCGTCATAGCCCGGGGTGGCCGCCACGCGCTTTTCGGTGGAGTAGAAATAGTTGACGGGATTGGAGTTGGAGTCGTAAATGTTGTAGGCGATGGTCACCTCGCCGGACCGGCAGCGGATCTCAGGCCTGTCCACATAGATGGACATCCGGTCCTCGCTGACGGTGGCGGAGACTTCTCCCACGGTCAGCATGTTTGCCAGCGGCCAGGACAGGGTCTGCCAGCCGATGTTCTGGGTGTTCTGGGCGCCGGTGGTCCGGTCGGTCACCACCACGAACACGTTGAACAGTCCGCCGTAGCCCGGAGTGGCCGCCACCCGGTCCTCCAGGGAGTAGAAGTAGTTGACCGGGTTGGAGGCCGCGTCGTAAATGTTGTACGCGATGGTGTAATCCTCCGAACCGCTGACCTCCGGCCGGTCGATGAAAATGGACTGCCTGTCCTCGCTGATGGTGAAGGTGGGCACGCCGACGTTCAGCGCCTTGTCCACCTCCGCCTCCGCGTCGATCTCGCTGATCAGGTCGGTGAGGCTGACGCCGTCCTCGGCCAGGACCGGGGTCAGGGTCATCAGGAGCGTCAGCAGCAGGGCGGTGAGCTTTTTCATCATCAATATTCAGCTCCTTTGTGCATATGTGGGGGAAGCCGTCCGGGAAGAAGGGATCTCAGCCCTCCTCCCCAAACACCTCCCCGAACAGGCGCTGATATTCCCGCCAGGCCTGGGTGGCGCTCAGCTCCCGGGTCAGCTCCAGCACGGTGCCGAAGTACCAGGCCTGTTCCCGCTCATCCTGCTGGTGGAAGTGCCGCCACATGGCGTCCCCCTCGCGGATCTTCATCTCGTGCAGGGAACGCAGGTTGGACAGCTTGTCGGAGAGGAAGAGCTTTTTCACGGCGGGGTCGGAGGCGTGGCGCAGGGCGGTCAGGGCCTCCTCCTTGCGGATGTGCCAGGTGGCCTCCGGGGGCTGGTCGGCGCGCTTGTCCTCGGTCTCGGCGGCCACCAGGGCCATGACCCGGGGCGTGAAGCGCTCGCCGATCTCCTCCAGCGTCACGCCGGCGTCTTCCACCACGTCGTGCAGGAGGGCGGCGGCCAGCAGCTCCTCATCGGCGGCCAGGCTGCCCGCGATGACCGCCGCCTCCATGGGGTGCAGGATATAGGGCAGGCCGTTGAAGCGGCGGCGCATGCCGCGGTGCTTCTCGGCCGCGAAGGTCAAGGCGCGCTCAAACAGCGTCATCCGCGGCCTCCTTTTCCTCGCAGGCCCGGAGCACAATGGCGGTGCGGGCCGGCAGGTAGAGCCGCACGTGGCGGCCTTCGGTGCCGGGCTGGTCGGAGCTCACCCTGTTGTAGGCGATGCGTCCGTAGCCGCCGTTGTCGAAGTCGTCGGTGGTCAGCACCACCTGATAATCCACCGGCTTGGTCACGGGAATCCAGTAGTCCGCGTAGCTCTCGTTGGGGCTGAAGTTGAACACAAAGAGCAGCTGGCCCCGCTCGTAGGCGATGACGTGCTGATCCTCGTGGATCCAGTTCAGGTGCGGCCAGCCCTCGTCGAAGACGCCGTACTCCTTGGCCACGCGCAGCATCTCCTGGTCGAAGCGGTAGAGCTGGCCGTACTTCAGCCGGTCGTTGTACATCAGGCTCCACTGGCGGCGGCAGTACAGGAAGGAATTGCCGTTGCCGGGGCGGGGGAAGTCGATCCACTCCGGGTGGCCGAACTCATTGCCCATGAAGCAGAGGTAGCCGTTGCCGCCGGCGGACATGGTGATCAGCCGGATCATCTTGTGCAGGGCGACGGCCCGGTCGATCACGTCGGTGTGGCAGTCCTTTTCCATCTGGGTGTACATGGCCGCGTCCGCCAGGCGGAAGATGACCGTCTTGTCGCCCACCAGCGCCTGGTCGTGGCTCTCCACATAGGCGATGGTCGGCGCGTTGCGGAAGACCAGCTCCGTCCACAGCTTGCCCAGGTTCCAGTCCTCGTCCCGGCGCTCCTTGATGTAGCGGATCCACAGGTCGGGAATGCCCATGCCCAGGCGGTAGTTGAAGCCGATGCCGCCGTCCGCCACGGGATTGCACATGCCGGGCATGCCGGACATATCCTCGGCGATGGTCAGCGCGTCCGGCTTGACCTCGCGGATCAGCGTGTTGGCCAGCTGCAGGTAGGTCACGGCCTCCACGTCCGTGTTCATGGTGAAGTAATCCGCCAGGCTGCTGAAGCTCTCGCCCAGGCCGTGGGAGTGGTAGAGCATGGAGGTCACGCCGTCGAAGCGGAAGCCGTCGAAGTGGAATTCCTCCATCCAGAACTTCAGGTTGCTCAAAAGGAAGTGCAGCACCTCGGGTTTGTCATAGTTGAACAGCTTGGTGCCCCAGGCCGGGTGGTTGCCCTTGCCGCCCTCGTGGAAGAACTGGTAGTCCGTGCCGTCGAAGCGGTTGATGCCTTCCAGGGTGTTGCCCACCGCGTGGGAGTGCACCACGTCCAGCAGCACCCGGATGCCCATGCCGTGGGCTTTGTTGACCAGGTACTTCAGGTCGTCCGGGTAGCCGAAGCGGCTGGAGCAGGCGAAGAAGTTGCTCACCTGGTAGCCGAAGGAGCCGTAATAGGGATGCTCCATCACGGCCATGAGCTGGATGGTATTGTAGCCCGCGTCCACCACATGGGGCAGCACGGTGTCCGCGAAGTCCCGGTAGGTGGCGATGCGGCTCTCCTCGGAGGACATGCCCACGTGGGCCTCGTAAATCAGCGGGGTTTTGTCGGGGGTGAAGCCCTGATCCGTCCAGGGATAGGGCTTGTCCGCCACCACCTCGCAGCACCAGCTCTGGGTCACCCAGTCCTGGGTGGCGCGCCGGGTGTAGAGGGGCAGGTGCTGGGTCAGCTGGTCGCCGTTGCGCACGATGGTCATCACCTTGCTGCCCTCGCGCAGGGTGTCCGCGGGCAGCTTCAGCTCCCAGCAGCCGTTGTCCAGCCTGGTCAGGGGATGGTCGATCCAGTGCCAGCTGTTGAAGTCGCCGGTCAGGTAGACCTGATCCGCCGCCGGGGCCCACTCGCGGTACACCCAGCCCTCATCTGTCTGATGAAAGCCGAACCAGGCGTGGGCGTTGGCGAATTCCTTCAGCGTCTTTCCCGCCGTCAGCTGCTTCAGCTTCTCCTCATAGCGCGTCATGCGCAGCTTCAGGTCGCTCTCAAAGGGCTTCAGCTCGGGGTTGGTTTCCATGATGTGGAGCATGGGCCTCGGTCCTCCTTACCAGTGTTGATGGTCGTGTGCGCAGGCGTTTATTTCGGTTGGTCTGATTATACCCTATTTTGCCGCGTTTTTCAATCGTTTTCAATTGTTTCTTCCAATCAAAAGCGGAGACCCGGCAAGTGAGTCTCCGCAATTTGTGTTCACCGAACAAAAGACTGAATGTACAACGACGGGAGGGGGCGAAGGGGGTCCAGGGGGCGCGAGTTCCGCGTGCCGCCAGTGGCGACCTTTAGAGCGGAACGAGCGTTGAGTTCGCAAAGCCCCCCCTGGTCGCGCCCGCAGGCGCGAAACCCCCTGCTCACAAGGTACTGTAGAGCGAGAACAAGGTGCAGGCCAGCGGCCTTACTCCTTGACCGCGCCGATATTGATGCCCTTGACGAAATACTTCTGCAGGAAGGGATAGAGAATCATGAAGGGCAGAATGGCGGTGATGACGCAGGCGTTGCGGATGGTGTTCTCGGTGGCGCTGCCCACGGACTCGGGCAGGTCGGAGGACTGCATCATGTCGCGCAGCTTCATCTGGAAGTTGTACAGGTCGCGGTTGGTGATGTAGAGCTTGAAGTTGGTGTAGTCATTCCAGTAGGCCACGGCGAACATCAAGCCGATGGACGCCAGGGCCGCCTTCGACAGGGGCAGGGCGATCCGCCAGAACGCGCCCATGGGGCTGCAGCCGTCCAGGTCGGCGCTCTCGAAGAGGGACTTCGGGATGCCCTCGAAGAAGTTGCGCATCAGCACCAGGTTGTACACATTGATAGCCGGCAGCAGGATGGGGCCGAAGGGGTTGTCCGTCAGGCCCAGGCCGCGCATGACCAGATAGCTGGGGATCATGCCGCCGGAGAAGATCATGGTGAACAGCAGGATGTTGGCGAAGAGGGTGCGGCCGGGCATATCCCACTGGATGAGCACGTAAGCGCCCATGGTGGACAGCAGCAGGCCGATGAAGGTGCCCAGCACCGTGGTGTACACGCTGACCCACAGGGGCTGCAGCAGGGACTTGTTGGTGAAGATCGACACATAGCCGTCCAGGCCGAACTTGGTGGGCAGCAGCTTCATGCCGTAGCCCGTGGTCAGGTCCAGGGAGTCGATCAGCACCTTCCAGATGGGCACCAGGATGATCAGGCAGATGAGGACGAAGATGAAGCCGTTGACGAAGTTGAAGGCGGTGTACTGGGACTTGGGCTTATTCAGGTGCGGAGGCCCTGACACTTCAACACCGGCGGGGGTGATAAACTTGACGGTTTCCTGTTTTGCCATACTTTCGCCCCCTTCCTTACACGATGCCGCGGCCGCGGACCTTCTTGGACGCCCAGTTGCAGATGAGCATCAGCGCCAGGCCCACCATGGAGCGGAACAGGCCCACCGCCGTGGTGTAGCCATAGTCCGCCGAGGCGCCCGCGTTGAAGGTCTGGTAGTACACATAGGTCTGGAGCACGTTGGTGGCGCGGCGGATGGAGTCGTTCTGGAGCACGAACACGCTCTCGAAGAGGTTCATGATCTTCGCCAGGTTCAGGATCAGCACGGTGATGATCGTGTTGCCCAGCGCCGGGAAGGTCACATAGAACATCTTCTTCCAGCGGCCCGCGCCGTCGATGGAAGCCGCCTCATAGATGCCCGGGTCGATGCCGGTCAGCGTCGCCATGAAGATGATGGTCTGCCAGCCGGTCTCGCGCCAGAGGTTGATGATGTAGTACCAGGTGCGCCAGTGGCCCTTGTCCGCCAGGTAGTAGATGCCCTTGTCCAGCACGCCCATGCGGATCAGCAGCTGGTTGACCAGGCCGTTTTCAGACGGGGCCAGCAGCAGGGAGAAGACCGACGCGGTCACGACCCAGGACATGAAGTGGGGCAGGTAGATGATGGTCTGGCTGAGCTTCTTGAACTTCAGCGAAACCATTTCGTTGAGCAGCAGGGAGATGATGACCGCCAGGCCCGTGTTCAGCACCAGCTTGATCACCGAGAACTCGATGGTGTTCCAGAAGGAGACGCTGAACTGGCTCTGCTTGAACAGCTTGTCGAAGTTCGCAAAGCCGACCCAGACGGGATCGCCGATGACCTTCCAGGAATAGAAGGCGTACTGGATGCCGAACATCGGGGCGTAATGGAAGATCGCCACGAAGATCAGCACCGGGATGAACATCAGGTAGAAGCCCCAGTACTTGGACATCCGCTGCAGCAGCGGCTTCTCCGCCACGGTCTTGCCGCTGCGGGGCGGCACGCCGTTGCGGATGTCGGAGGTATCCTGCACCAGCTGCGCAAAGCTCTTCAGCAGGAAGCTGATCAGCCAGGCCGCCAGGGAACCCACCACCGCGATCACAATGCCCGTGACCCAGTTGGCCATCTGGGATTCCTCGCTGAGCATGCTCTTCACGGCCTGGGAGCCGGTAAAGACCAGGATGCCGATGACCAGAGAAAGGATGATGCCAATCCAGAGCAGGTACTTCGCCAGCTTCAGCAGTTTCAGGCTGGTGCTGTTGGATTTGATCATGCCGAGTGCCACCCCCTCAGGTTATGTGGATATCAAGAGAAGAAGGGCGGCAGCTTGGTGGCCGCCGCCCCGATGATGCCAGGTCTCAGTTGAGGGCGTTCAGGCTGTCGACGATCTCATTGGACAGCTCCAGGCCTTCCTCGGCGAAGCGGGCATAGCCCTCTTCCACCGTGATGTTGCCCAGGGCGATGTCGGCGATGATCTCGCTCTTGATGGCGGTCAGCTCACCGTTGAGCTCGCTCAGCACGTCGGTGGCGGGCACGATGGCGGCCAGGCGGCTGTTGTTGTTGAAGAGCTCAGAGGCGGCCTTGGCTTCGGGCTTCACGCTCTCCTCGCGCGGATCGTAATAGCCCTCGGCAAAGGAAGCCAGCGCCAGCATGGGATCGATGTGGAACTTGGTGTAGTTGGTGCCGGCCTTCTCGAGGTTCTCCAGCATATGGAAGCCGCCCTCGGTGGACCAGTACACGCCCTCGGGGCCGTAGGTGAAGAGCATCTGGGTGTCGCCGCCGTCCAGCATGGTGTCGATGAAGGCGTCGAACACGGCCTGGGGATTCTTGCACTTGGAGGTGATGCACCAGACCGGAGGCACGCGGTCATAGTACAGCGGCAGGCCTTCCAGGGGCTTCAGGGCGACCAGCTCGCCGTCGTGGCCGTTGGCTTCCAGGTTGGTCTTCAGGTTGGTGGCCCAGGTGCCGGCCCAGTAGGTGAACACGCCGAAGCGGTCGTCATAGAACTTGTTGCGGGCGTCGGAGGTCTTGTTGGTCAGGGTTTCCTTGTCGATGATGCCGGCGGCCACAGCGTCCTGGATGCGCTGCAGGGCGGCCTTCATGCTGTCCAGGGTGAAGCCGTCCACCCAGGTGCCGTCTTCCTGCTGCACAAAGTAGGGATAGGCGTCCTGGTAGAACTCGGGCAGGTAGTTGACGAAGGGCGCCTCGTTGCCCACAAAGCCGGCGGCGGACACGGCGTAGGTGCCGTACTTGGCCACGAAGGCTTCGCACATGGCGATGTACTGGTCATAGGTGGTGGGAACTTCCAGGCCGCACTCGTCCAGCCAGGCCTTCTTGATGTAGGTGACGCAGCCGTTGCCGCGGGTGGGGGCGAAGCCGTACAGTTTGCCGTCGATCTTCAGACCCTCAAACACGTTGTCGCCGGTGAAGCGGCCGCTGTTCTTGGTCTGGCCGTTCTCCCAGGCCTCGGTCATGTCCCACAGCACGCCGTTGGCGGCGTAGTCGGCATAGTAGGTGGAGGAGAGGATCAGCACGTCAGGCCAGTCGCCGGAGGCCATGCGCTGCTGCATGACATCATAGTAGGCGCTGTGGTCGGGCTGGATGATCTCCAGGTCATAGCCGGGATGGAGCTCTTCCCAGCGGGCCTCAAAGGCGTCACGGCCGTTGTTCTGATCCGGAATCGTGCCGTCCACCAGGATGGTGATCTTGATGTCGTCCGCAAAAGCGGAGATGGAGACCAGGCTCATGCACAGGGCGAGAGCCAGCATCAGGGCGACGAATCTCTTCATGGTGTGTCTTCTCCTTTGATTATTTTCCGGCCTTGGCCGGTGCCAAGCGGGACACGCCCGCCGTAAGCCTTGTCTGTGCCGGGGCGCTGCCGACGCCGCCGGGAATCACGCGGAAGCAGGATATTCTTTCAACATATATTATAACCGATAAGACCCGCCTGCGCAAGCCCTTTTTTGGCGATTTGCGCAAACGGAGCACAATTTGAGGAGAAAGGGCGGCAGCGGCCCGGGAAAAGGGCGAATTTTTTCCCCGGCGTCTCAGCTGTCCCCGGACTGTTTGAGGACATGGGCGTTGTTGATGAGGTACTCCGCGCCGCTCCACAGGGTGATGACCAGCACCCAGATGGCGATGATGCCGGTGAGCCAGAAGCTGAAGGCGGGCACCTGGATGAGCATGAGCAGAATGAGGAGAGCCATCTGGCTGACGGTCTTGATCTTGCCCAGCTTCCCGGCGGAGATGACGATGCCCTTCTGGGCAGCCACCATGCGCAGGCCGTCCACGGCGATCTCCCGGCTGAGGACGACGGCGGGCACGAGGGCGGGCAGCAGGCCGCGGCCGGTGAGCATCACCATGGCGGTGAGCACCAGCAGCTTGTCCGCCACCGGGTCGAGGAAGCGCCCGAAGTCGGTGATCAGGTTGTCCCGCCGGGCGATGTGGCCGTCCAGGTAGTCCGTCCAGGCCGCGGCGCAGAACACCGCGCAGGCCGCCCAGCACCAGCCCTGCCCCGGCAGCGCCAGGAAGAGGAGCATCACGGGAATCAGCAGCACCCGGGTCAGGGTCAGCTTGTTGGGCAGATTCATGGAAGCACCACTCCCTTCAGGTCATAGGTGGACGCGCTGATGATCCGGGCCCGGACGTACTCGCCGGGCTTCACGGGGGTCTGGGCGGTCAGGCGGATCTCGCCGTCGCTCTCGGGGGCCTCCCGCTGGCTTCTGCCTAAGGCCTGGCGGCGGCCGTCGGTATCGGTGATGAGCACCGTCTCCTCCGTGCCCACGCGCTCCCGGTTCCGCGCCAGGGAGAGCTCCGCCTGCAGCCGCATGAGCCGGTCGAGGCGCTCGGCTTTGATCTCCTCGCTCACCTGGTCGGGGAAGGCCGCCGCGGGGGTGTTTTCCTCCGGGGAATAGGTGAAGGCGCCCAGCCGGTCGAACCGCGCCTCCCGCAGGAAGTCCAGCAGCTCTTCAAACTCGGCCTCCGTCTCCCCGGGAAAGCCCACGATGATGGAGGTGCGCAGGGTGAGCCCCCGCTCCCGGGCCTGGCGGACACAGCGCCGGATGTCCTCCGGGCCGCCGCGCCGGGCCATGCGCCGCAGGATGCGCCCGCTGATGTGCTGAATGGGCAGATCGAGGTAGCTGCAGATGTTCTCCCGCTCCGCCAGCAGGTCCAGGAGGCGCTCGTCGGTCTCGTCGGGATAGCAGTAGAGGACGCGCAGCCAGCGCACCCCGGGGATGTCCGCCGCGTCCGACAGGAGCTCGGGCAGGGCGGAGTGCTTCTGCCAGTCGGTGCCGTAGCGGGTGGTGTCCTGGGCCACGAGAATGTGCTCGGTGACGCCCCGCTCCGCCAGCTCTTTGATTTCCGCGAGGATGGCCTCCCGGCTTCGGGAGCGGTAGGGTCCCCGGATCAGCGGGATCGCGCAGAAGGTGCAGCGGTTGGAGCAGCCCTCGCCGATGCGCACATAGGCGGAGTAAGCGGGAGTGGTCAGCACGCGGCCGTGCTCAAAAAAACGCTCGGGGTCGTCCATGTGGCGCTCCCGGTTTCCGCTGCGCAGCACCCGGTCGATGGCGTCGGGCAGGCCCTGATACTGGTTGACGCCGAAGAGCAGGTCGATCTCCGGAATCTCGTCCATCAGCGCCTGCTCATAGCGCTGGGCCAGGCAGCCGCTGACCACCAGCGCCCGGCACTTCCCGGTGCGCTTGTATTCCGCCAGCTCGAAGATCGTGTCGATGGACTCGGTCTTGGCCGCCTCGATAAAGCCGCAGGTGTTGACCATCAGCACCTCGGCCTCCGAAAAGTCCTCCGTGATCTCCCAGCCCCGCTCCGTCAGCAGGCCCAAGGCGGTTTCCGTGTCCACCCGGTTCTTGTTGCAGCCTAAGGTCACCATGCCTACCTTGCCCACACGCCTCACCTCAGGGATATTGTACCATGGACCCGGGCGGAGCGCAAGGCGGCGGCGAGCTTTACTTTTCGGGCAAATCGTGCTAAGATAGCCGCACCGCCCACGCGGACGCCGCCGGGAGCCCTGGCCCCGGACGGCAGAAGGTCCGGGCGGAATACAGTTTCGGCGGGCATCCCTCAGGAGCCCGAGCGGAGGTCTATATGAATAAGGAAAAGCAATCCCGCATGTCCCAAAGAACAAAGCAGCTGTCCCTGATCGCGCTGCTGACGGCGCTGCTGGTGGTGCTGGGGCTGGTCAACATCCCCATGCCGGCAGGCCTGTCCATCACCTTCAACATGATCCCGGTGGCCATCGCGGCCATCGCCATGGGGGTGCCCGGCGGCGCGCTGATGGGCGGCATTTTTGGACTCATCAGCTTTCTGCAGTGCTTCGGCATCCTGGGCTTCAGCGGCATGGGCGCGGCCCTGGTGAGCTTCAGCCCCTTCATGATGTTCGTGCAGCGGGTGCTGTCCAGGGTGCTGATGGGCGTGCTGACG
The DNA here is from genome assembly GCA_017534885.1 of Clostridia bacterium. Classification (GTDB taxonomy): domain Bacteria; phylum Bacillota; class Clostridia; order Christensenellales; family Aristaeellaceae; genus RUG11272. The sequence goes on from JAFXVR010000013.1 coordinate 27,386, forward strand.
GCCCTTGTCTGGCGGGCGATGAGCCGCCGGGCGAACCTCTTCGTGTCCTGCACGGTCACGGGCTTCGCCTCCGCCTTCTTCAACACGCTCTTCTTCATGTCCGCCCTGGTGCTCCTTTTTGGCTCCACGGAGTACCTGCAGAACCTGATGGCCGGCCGCAGCGCCCTGAGCTGGATCGTCGCCGCGGTGGGCGTCAACGGTCTGGTGGAGATGGCCGTGGCCGCCCTGGTCACCGGCGCGGTGGGGCCTGCGCTGAAAAAAGCCAGGCTGCTGGGATGAAAACGACGCTGACAATTGTTTGAATGATCGGGAGCGCTCCCGGCGCCGACCTGCCCGAAGGGGGATTGGAGATCCGCTATGCTCTTTACCATGGACATCGGCAACACCAACATCAAGACCGGCCTGTTTGACGGCGACCAGCTGGTGGGCTACTGGCGCGTGGCCACCAACAAGACGGCCACCTCGGACGAGTACGGCCTGCTGATCACCAGCCTCTTCGCCCACGAGGGCCGCTCGGTGAAGGACGTGGAGGGCATCATCGTGTCCAGCGTGGTGCCCACCGTCAACTTCACCATTGAACACATGTGCCTCAACTATTTCGACCTCCAGCCCACCTTCCTGGTGCCGGGGGTCAAGACAGGCATCAACATCCGCTACGAGAATCCCCGGGAGCTGGGCAGCGACCGGATCGCCAACGCGGTCTGCGCCTGGGAGGAGTACGGCGGGCCGGTCATCTACATCGACTTCGGCACCGCCACCACCTTCGGCGTGGTGGACGAGCAGGGGGCCTTCTTAGGCGGCTGCATCTGCCCCGGCATCAAGCTGGCCAGCGAGGCCCTGGGCTCCGGCACCGCCAAGCTGCCCCGCTTCGAGCTGGCCAAGCCCGAGACCGTCATTGGCCGCACCACCCTCAGCAACCTGCAGAGCGGCATGTATTACGGCTATGTGGGCCAGGTGGTCTACCTGGTGCGCAAGATCAAGCAGGAGCTGGGCCGGGACGCCAGGGTGGTGGCCACCGGCGGCATGGCGCAGATGATCGCCGACGAGAGCCGCGTGATCGACCACGTGGACGGCCTGCTGACGCTGAAGGGACTGAGGCGGATATGGGAGAAGAACAGGAATTGAGGAAGCTTGCGGGGAGGAGACAGTGCGATGTCTGAGGCGATGCGGAAGCAGGTGAACTACACTGTCGCCTGCATCCATGAGTTTGCCCGGAAGAAGCGGATGTCCCAGCAGGACGCCTTCATCTATCTGGACCGGTATCAGGGCCTGTCCTTCCTTTCAGACTGCTATGAAATCGAGCACACGCTTTCGATGGATGACGCGATGGATGACCTTGAGCTGATCTGCCGCAGGAACGGGGGCGCGCTGACATGATGCTTTTCCATGGGTCAAACCTGGAAATCGAAGCGGTTGATCTGAGCAAGTGCCGTCCGTATAAGGATTTCGGCAGGGGTTTCTATCTCACGGACATCCCGGAGCAGGCGTCGAAAATGGCGCGGAGAGTCGCGCTGATTTACGGCGGAGAGCCGACTGTCACCTGCTTTGAGACAGATATGTTGAGGGTGACAAAAGGGCGCTTTCAACCTTAGAGCCACGACTGGTTGTGGTGATTTCCGCTGTCTTCCACAACCAGTCGTGGCTTGATTCAGGAAAGCGCCCTTTTGACATCCGAATCAGATATGGAAGCCATCATGTCGGGCAGTCTGAATGTCCGCGTGTTTGACCGGCCGGACATCCGGTGGGCAACCTTTGTCATGAACAACCGCTCCCGGAAATTCCGGGACAAGGATTCACCTGAATGCAATCTGCACAGCCAGTATGATATAGTGATCGGCCCGGTGGCGAACGACGACCTTGCTCTGCTTTTCCGCCAGTTTGAGGAAGGCCTGATTGACGTTCAGATTCTCGCAAAGGAAATGACATACCGGAAACTGACCAACCAATATTCCTTCCATACACAGCGGGCAGTCAGCCTGCTGACAAAGGCAGGTGTCATCCGATGAGTAAGCCCGAGATGCTGATGGAATATATCACCCAGGACATTGTCTCCTGGCTGATGGAGGAGAAGGGGCTGACCATGGAGGAAGCCCTGCGGAAGTTCTACACCTCTCAGACCTTTGACAGGCTGACAAACCCCGAAACCGGCCTGTATCTGGACGCGCCTGCTTCGGTCTGGGCGCTGTTCATGGATGAGGAATCCCACGGAGCGCTGGTACAGAATGAGATATAGCCCGGGCCTGACAAACCCAAGGCAGAGAGGAAGCCTATGACCGACTGGCATGAAATCCCCGCGGCAGACGCCCCTGCCCATGACGCCTCGGGCGTGCCCATCCTCCGGACGGTGGGCGGCAACTGCTTCGGGCGGTGGAACAAATCGAACACGGCCTGCCGGGCCATCGTCCTGGACGGAGACCGGCTGCTGCTGTCCTATGAGCAGGTCACGGATCAGTGGATGCTGCCCGGCGGCGGGCTGGAGCGCGGCGAGAGCGAGCGGGACTGCTGCGTCCGCGAGGTCATGGAGGAGACCGGTTATCTGGTCAGCCCGTCGGACTGCGTGCTGCAGATCGAGGAATACTACGAGAACTGGAAGTACGTCAGCCGGTATTTCACCGCGGAGGTGACCGGGCAGGCGCAGCAGCGCCTCACGGAGCGGGAGCGGGAAGTGGGCATGATCCCGCGGTGGCTGCCCCTCGGCGAAATCATGGAGATCTTTTCCCGCCACGCCGACTGGGCCGATACCGATGAAATGCGCCGGGGCATCTATCTCCGGGAGTACACCGCCCTGTGCGCCCTGGGCTTTGGCAGTCAGCAGCAGTAAAATTTTCATCGGAGGGGAATTCCCTGCAAGAAATCCGCCCGGAGATTCGTCTGATGATTGTCTGCCCCTGCGGGGGAGAATACACACCTGGAGGAAAGGATCCATGATAATAAAGATGAAGAAACTGGTTTGCGCGGCGGCGGCGCTGCTTCTGGCGCTGGCCTGCCTGACCGCGGGCGCGGAGGAAGCCTGGCTGACCCCGATCGCGGACGCCGGGGAGGCGCTGCTCTTTGACACCCACAACGTGACGCTGAACGGGCGGCTCACCTTTACCCTGGACGGAGAGCGGTTCAAGACCGCGGACTGCATCTACATCCAGGACGGCTTCAACTCCCTGTGGGATGTGCGGCTGACCACGCCCCGCGGGGATCACGACCAGGACACCGGCTTCACCGTGACCGCCAACGAGGGCGACATTTACGTGACGGAATACTACTGGCCCGGCCTGTACCGGGAGGGCAGCGATGACGAGCAGAACACCCTGGTGCGCCGCTCCCTGTACCTGGATCAGCTTGTGAAGCTGTGCCGCGGGCTTGTGCCGCAGCTGGAAACGGGCTTTGCGGACCGGGTGACCCTCACCCAGGACGATGAGGGCCAGCTGACCAGCCTCACCCTCAGCGGGGAGGACATCCCGGAGGCGGCGACCGGCCTGATGAACATCGGCGCGCAGCTGCTGATCAAGCGGTATTTCGGCCAGGAGCTGGACGACGCCGGCGGCTATGAGCCCTACTTCGGCATGGCGGATTATTTCTCGCCCACCGCGGCCCTGCTGAACTGCACCCGCTCCTTCACCCCCGAGCGCATCGATCTCGCCGTGCGCCTGGACAGCGAGGGGAAGATCACCCTGATGGAGGGGGACATCAACCTGAACCTGGACGCGGGCCAGGACGGGATGCACAAGCTGGAGATCAGCTTCAGTGTGGCTGTGTCCAAATACGGCGGCAGCGAGGTGGCCCCCTTCGACCCGGACGGGCTGGAGATCTGGGACGGAACGTGGTAAGACTCCCATCAGGGCAATCGCTTACGGATCCTGGGGGAAGGGAAGAAACTTTTCTGAAGAAAAGCTTCTTCCCTTCCCCCAGACCCCCATCCCATCTTCAAAAGCGATTGCCCTGGAGACTCCTTTCCCCCGGGCTTGACAGTTCGGGATGCGTGGATTACAATACCGATGCGCGAGGTGAACAGGCGATTGCGTGCCGCAAGGCATGAGGAAAGTCCGAGCACCACAGGGCAGGGTGCCGGCTAACGGCCGGTGGAGGCGACTCCAAGGAGAGTGCAACAGAAAGAAACCGCCCCCGTGCAAGCGGGAGCAAGGGTGGAAAGGCGAGGTAAGAGCTCACCCGCGGCCTGGCGACTTGTCCGCGCTGTAAACCCCACCTGGTGCAAGAGAAAAGGGGCACATGCGGCTGCCCGCCGCGCCCCGAAAATCGCATGAGCCCGCGCGGTGACGCCGGGCCTGGATAGATGATCGCCCAATACAGAACTCGGCTTACGGTCACGCTCGCGCATACCGCCCTCCGAAACCAGACTCGGAGGGCGGCGCTGTTTTTGGGGGATGGCATCGTCACCAGCCATATGATGCCGAAAAACGTCCCGTCTCGCGCCCTCAATAAAGCTGAAGAATGCAGCATACAAAGCGTAATCGCTGTTTCGGCAAATCCACGATGGCATCGCGTATCTGCCGAACCTTATCCCCGAAGTCAACCCTTTCGTCCCCGCGCAAAAAACCCGGAGGCCTTGCTTCCTCCGGGCATTTTTCTTATTCCGCGAACCCGATCGCCGTGACCGTGAACTTTTTGCCCTCATTGCCATCAGCCATGCGGATTTCCACCGTGTGCTCGGCGGCCTCGCTGTCGGCGAAAATCAGGTCGACCACGGACTGCCCCCAGCTGCCGGTGTTGGCTTTCAGGGTGCGGCGCACCTGGCCGTCCACCAGCACCTCGGCCTGGCCGAAGGATGCGTCGGACACGGTGCGGTAGGCGATGAGCAGGTTCTTCATCCGGCCGTTGAAGCGCAGGGGCTCATTGCCCTCGGCGGGATTGTGGCTGAAGTTGGGCCCGCAGACCCGCCCCACGGGGTGGTTGGTGTAGGAGCCGGTGTCGTCCCGGCTGAAGCTGCCCCGGGTCAGGCCGTAAGGCGCGGGGTCGCTGTCCCCGAAAATGCTTACCAGGTTCAGATAGTCGGTGCCGTAGGCCGGCGGGGTGGCGGGATCGGAGTCCGCGTCGCTGGCGGGGGCGGCGTCGGCGGCGCGGATGGCGCTGAGGATGCAGTCCGCCATCACGCCGTGGCCCATGGAGGTGGGGTGGTATTCGTCATAGAAGAAGTCCGCCGCCGTCCACTCCTTGCCGACATGGGGGAAGGCGCTGTCCCGCAGGCTGACCATCATCAGGTCGCAGGCGTCGCCCACGGCCCTGATCTCGTCCTGCAGGGTGTAGCCGGTCTGGAACACGGCGAAGAGGAGGATCACCGCGGGATGGTTGGGCTGGGCGAGAATGTGCCGCACCATGGACTCATAGCAGCGGTGGCCGGTGGGCTCGCCGCCGTCGTTGACCGCGAACTCGATGACCACGATGTCCGGCAGGCCGTCTGCGTCGGTGACCCGGTTCACCACATCCCGCTGCCAGCGCAGCCAGCCGAAGGTGGAGGGGGTTCCGCCCACACCCGCGTTGACCAGGGCGATGTTCCCGGCCTCCGGCCCCGCCAGCACCCGCAGCCCCGCGGCCAGCTGGGAGGCCCAGCACTCGGAATAGCGGGCCGCGCCGGCGCCCTCGGTGATGGAGCCGCCGATGACGGCAAGGGTGATATCCTCCCCGGCCCGGCAGCGGCCCAGGGCTTCCTTCAGGCGGAGATTGCTGCCCAGGGAGAGCTGGGAGCTGGCCAGGAGCTGCTGATACCAGGCGGCCTGGGCGTCGGGATAGCTGTAGAGACCTTCGCCCGAAGCGGCGGCCTCGTCGAAAATCTGTTTGATGTCCGGGTTCTCGGGCACAAAGTGGCTGTCCTCCTCCAGGCCGAGGGCGGCGATGGCGCCGTTGATGGCGTCGTCGGTGAGGCTCAGGGGGATGGAGGTGTCCATCATCGCGCCGAAGAAGGCGGGCTTGCAGCCGTACTCCGCGTCAAAGAGCAGGGGATAGCAGACGCCCCGGAGGGAGGTCAGCCAGGTGTGCCGGTCGGTGAAGCCCCAGAAGGTCACGCCGCCGATGTCCTTTTTCGCCATGCCCTTCAACCGCCGGAACATGCCGAACAGGGACTTGTACCGGGCCGCCAGCCGCATCTGTCCGCTGAGGGAGGCGTCCTCGGTGCGCACGTCCAGCTCGGTGGCCTGGACGGTCAGCCCCATGTCCAGGAAGAGGGTCACTGCCTTCTCGTAATCCAGGGGGCCCGGGGTGTCCATGTCGATGTGGCTCTGCATGCCGATGCCGTCCACCAGGCCCTTGTCCTGCAGATCCTTCAGCAGGGCGCGGATGTACACCTGCTTGGTGATGTTGTAGCAGCCGTAATCGTTGTAGAAGAGCTGCTGACCCTCGGCCTGCCACTGCCGCGCAAAGGTGAAGGCCAGCTCGATGTAGTCTTCGCCGATGACCTGATACCAGAGGTTCTTGCCGGTGCGCAGGCCCTGGGGATGCCGGTCGCCGGGCTCGATGGCCTCGTTGACCACGTCCCAGGCGTAGACCAGGCCGGGATAGGTCTCGTTGACGTAGGTCATGTAGTCATGGATGTAGTTTTCCATGCGGCGGATCATCGTCTCCCGCCCGCAGAGCTCGCCGCCGGCGGTGTAATCGACGGTGAAGGCCCAGCGCGGCACCTGGCTGTACCAGACCAGGGTGTGGGCGCGCACCTTCAGCCCGTTGTCCCGCGCCCATCTCAGGATGGGATCGGCGCTGCCGAAATTCAGGCTGATGCGCTCCGGATCGCCGGCGGCGCGGGTGGCGGCCTGGTTCATCACGGAATCAGCCTTCATTTCATTCTCACAGGTGACGGAGTTGAAATGGCGGCTGACGATGGCCATGGCGGCGGCGTCCCCGAGCTGGCTGCGGCTCAGGCAGGTGCCGATGGGGAAGTAATCCGCGTAGGCTTCGCAGAGGGAGGGGACCGAGCCGTCGGTCAGGTAGCGGGCGTAGAGACTCATGGGCGCTTCTCCTTCCGCCAGGCCGCACAGACCCGGCAGCAGCATGGTCGTCATCAGCAGAATGGCAAGCAGGCGTTTCATCGTGATTCCTCCTGTCATCGGCAGTTCTTTCTATATGATTAGATGATGTCGGCGTATTTCTCCGCGGCGCGGCGGAAGGGCGCCATCTCCGCGGTCAGCGTCTCCCGCAGGCTATCGAGATCCACCGTCAGCAGCCGCCTCTCCCGCATGAGGACGCGGCCGTCCGCCATGGTGAGGCTCACATCGGAGGCGTTGGCGCCGTAGACCAGGGCGGAGTAGGGGTTGTAGACCGGGAAAAGGTGGGCGGCTTCCGTGCTGACGGCGATGAGATCGGCCTTCATCCCGGGGGCAATGCGGCCGAGATCCGCCGCGCCGAGGGCCTCCGCGCCGCCCCGGGTGGCCGCCCGCACGATCTCCCTTGCCGGAAAGAGGGAGCGGTCGTGCCGGGCGGTTTTCTGGCTGAGGGCGAAGAGCCGCATCTGGTCGAAGAGGCTCAGGGTGTTGCCCGAGGAGGGGCCGTCGGTGCCGAAGCCGAAGGGCACACGGGCGTCGGAGAGGGCCTTCATCGGGGCGACGCCCTTGCCCGCCTTGGTGTTGCTGCCGGGGCAGTGGGCCACCCGCGCGCCCCTTTCCGCCAGCAGGGAGACGTCCTCCGGCGTGAGATGGATGCAGTGCACGGCCAGCAGGCGTTCGTTCACCAGGCCCAGGCTGTCCAGGTATTGCACGGGGGTCAGGCCGCGCTCGGCGAAGAAGCGCATCTCGTCGTCCATCTCGCTGACGTGGAGGGTCAGCAGGCTGCCGGTCTCCTCCGCCAGCTCCCCGCAGCGGCGCAGGGCTTCCGGGGAGACGGTGGTGGTGCCGTGGGGCGCGAGGAGGGTTTTCACCCGGGGATGCTCAAGCCAGCGCGCCGCCAGCCCTTTTGCGTATTGCAGCCCATCCGCGTCCGACGGGCTGTCCGGGGAGGGCTGGCTGATGACCGTTTCCCCCACCCAGGCGCGGATACCCGCCTTGTCGCAGGCCCGGGCGACCTCCTCCTCAAAGTAGTACATATCCACAAAGGAGGTGACGCCCGAGAGCAGCATTTCCGCGATGCCCCAGAGGCTGCCCAGCCGGGTCAGGGCGGGGGTGAGGGCCTCGTTTTCCAGGGGAAAGAGGAAGCGCCGCAGCCGGTCGGGGCAGTCGTCGCCCATGGTGCGGAAGGGCACCATCGCCGCGTGGCAGTGCAGGTTGACGAAGCCGGGCAGCAGCAGTCCGCCCCGGCAGTCGATGGCCTCATCCGCCTCCGCGAAAGGCGGGGCGCCTTCGCCTAAGGCGGCGATCCGGCTGTCCTCCGTGAGCACCCAGCCCGGCGAAAACTCGGTGTAGCGGTCGTCCATGGTCAGCACATGGGCGCTGTGCAGCAGGATTTTCACTTCTTCACCCCCATCAGGCCCAGGACGGTCGCGCCGAAGACCTTCACCGCCAGGGGCAGGACGGCCTCGTCAAAGTCGAAGCCCGCGGTGTGCTGGGGGCTGGCCATGTCGGTCATGGTGCGCATGTAGGTGGCCAGGCCGCCGCGGGCCTGCACCCGGTTCATCATAATGGAGATGTCCTCGCTGCCCCAGTTGCGGGCGTTCTGCTCGGAGGACAGGCGGATGTCCGGCAGGGTCTCCCGCAGGATCTCCCCGACGCGGCGGATCAGCTCCGGGTCGCTGCGTTGGCCCTCAGCCTGGCCGGCCAGGGTGACCTGACACCCGCAGCCCCAGGTCAGGGCAGCGCCCTCGCAGACGCGCCGGGCCTCCGCCTCCATGAAGCGGTTGATTTTGGTGGTCTCGCCCCGGACTTCCACCTGCATCTCGGCCCGGTCGGGCACCACGTTGCGGCCCGTGCCGGCCCGGAGGACGCCCACATTCACCCGGCTCTGGCCGCCGGAGTGGCGGGGAATGCCGTGCAGGGCCAGGGCTGCCGAGGCCGCCGCCAGCAGGGCGTTTCTTCCCTGCTCGGGGAAGCCCCCGGCGTGGGCGGCCTGGCCGGTGAACAGCACGTCCAGCTTGCTGGTGGCCAGAGAGCCCCAGGTGCCCACGGTCACGTCCCCGTCGTCCAGGGCGCGGGTGGGGGCGACGTGGTTGCCGATGAAGAAATCCACATCGTCCAGGTGACCGGCGGCGGTCAGCGCCCTCGCGCCCCTGGCCCCCTCCTCGGCGGGCTGGAAGATCAGGCGGACCGTGCCGCGGAGCTGATCCCTCAGCGTCATCAGCGCCTCCGCCACCCCCAGGCCGATGGCCGCGTGCCCGTCGTGACCGCAGGCGTGCATCATGCCGGGATTGCGGCTGGCGAAGCCCTCCCGGGCGGGGCGGTGGCCCTCGTCGGCGCGCTCGGTGAGGCCCAGGGCGTCGATGTCGAAGCGCAGGGCGATCACCGGGCCTTCCCCGCAGCGCAGCTCTCCGATCACGCCGGTGATTCCCTGCCGCATCTCCTCCGTCAGGAAGGCCGCCGGGGTGCCCTCCTGGGCCAGGGCGGCCTCCGCATGGCGGCGCAGGGTGCCGGGATCGGGCAGGCCCAGGCGCTCATCGGGCTTCACGGCCTTCGCGCCGGTCAGGCAGGCATAGCCCAGGGAGGTCAGCCGCTCATGGATGATGGCGCTGGTGCGCATCTCCAGCCAGCCCGTCTCCGGGTACCGGTGCAGACTGCGGCGGTCGGCGGTCAGGCGGGGGGCCAGGGCGTCCGCCAGATTTTTGAGCTGCTCATATGCGTTCATGGTCAGCGGGCCTCCGTGGTGTCGATGCCGTCATAGACCTCCGCGAAGAGGGCGGCGGTGGAGCAGGGCTCCCCGGCGGCCCAGAGGTGGGAGAGGTCGCCGTAGCCCATGCAGCGCCAGACGACCTCGCCCTTCACCCGCTCCTCGGTGATCAGGGTGGTGACGGAGGAGGGCTGCATGCAGAAATTCTGCCAGACGACCACGGGGGAGATGCCGGTGAGATAGGCGAGTATGGCCGAGCCGATGCCGAAGTGGCAGAAACAGACGATGGTGCCCTTCCGGTTGTTCTCACAGCGGTAGACCGGCCAGTCCCGCACATAGCCGTGGCGGGCCAGCAGAGCGTCCACCCCGGCTTTGGTCTCCTCCCAGACGGTTTGCACGTTGCCGCTCTGCATCAGGGGGTCTTCCGTCCAGTGCGCATAGGAGCGCAGGGGCTCGTGGGCCGTCCAGAGCCGGGGCGGGTAATCCCAGGCGCAGCGGGGCTTCCCGGTGACGGGATCCAGCGGCCGGGCGCGGAACTCGCACAGCCAGGGCAGGACTTCCGCCTCCCGGCCCACCCGGGCCATGGTGGGAGCGGCTGTGTCCCTGGCCCGCCCCAGGGGCGAGACATACCAGCCCTCCACGCCCTCTAAGACGGAGAGCCTGCCCGCCAGGAGGTCAGCCTCCCGGCGGCCCTTGGGGGTGAGGGAATCGATGCTGTAATCCGGTTCCGCGTGCCGCACCAGCAGCAGTTTCATAGGGCTTCCTCCTGTGCGCTTCCGGCGGGGGGCGCTGTTTGAACCCTCCGCCTCTGGGGACATTTTACCGCGGGTAAGGAGATGTGTCAACAAAACGGGGAAGCTGGATTCGGCTTCATCGCTGATGTACTGTCTTCGGCGTATACTGTTCAACATATGATTCGGATGTCAAAAGGCCGCTTTCATGAACTGAGCCACGACTGGTTGTGGAAGGAAGCGGAAATCACCACAACCAGCCGTGGCTATAAGGTTAAAAGCGCCCTTTTGTCACCCTCAACAGGGGTTTCGCGTCTGCGGACGCGACCAGGGGGCTTTGCGAACTCAACGCTCGTTCCGCTCTAAAGGCCGCCACTGGCGACACGCGGAGCTCGCGCCCCCTGGACCCCTTCGCCCGCCATCTGGGCATATTTCATCATGGGAGCTTACGATCGTCGTTGCTTTGCTTTCACACTCGCGCAACAGATACGGAACGAAAGCGAAAGAAATATGGCGGAAGGCAGGGGAGCGTCCGGGGGCTGGAAAGGCGGAATATGCCGCGAAAACGTTCCCGGAGGGGGCGAATGCGACAGATGAGTGAACAGCTGTGACGGAATTGTTAAATTATTACAAAGATGTTAAAATTTGGTAATACGATCTTCAACAAAGCGAAACGGAAATGTCCGACACAAGCGCAACATTTGCGTTATAATGACTCTGTATAATTGTCCGCATTTTTCTGCCGCCCTGCGTGGCGGATCAAGCATTTTCGCGGGAGGGACCTTTATGAAGACGACGGGTAAATGGCTGGCGCTGTGCCTGGCAATTCTGCTGCTGACGGGCCTTTGCGGGGCCCAGGCGGCGGAAGCCCCGGCGCGAGAAATCCGCTTTGACAAGACCGTGCTGGAGCTGCCTTCAGCCGCGGTGGAGAAGCTGAGCTACCGCTATATCATCGCCTTTGAGGGCGCCGGGGATCTCAGCGGCCTGCAGCTGGCGGTGGTGGAGACGGCAGAAGCCGACGCGGTCACGGACGAGGCCTTCACAGCCTGCGCGGCCGAGGACAGGGTGCTGACCGTGGAGGGCGTCCGCGACGGCCAGACCGTCATCCTGCGGGGCCTGCCCGAGGGCTGCGGCTACACCGTGACCGAGGTGAAGGCGGACGCAGCGGCTGACAACCCCGCCCAGGTCTACACCTGCGAGGCGGACGGCGAACTGTCCCTGTCCGTCAGCGGCACGGTGGGCGCGGAGGACTTCACCCACCACTTCGTCAACCGCTACAAGCCCATCGAGCTGGACATTCTCACCAAGACTTCCGTAAACGCCCCCGGCACCTATACCTTCAAGGCCAAGGTCAACACCCGCGATTATCTTCTCCGCGAGATCTGGACCTCCGGCGGCAGTCCCACCTACGACACCACCCGGGTGGTGGACGCGGACGTCTCCGCTCCCTTCACCTTCCGGGCCGCCCAGGAGGACTGGATTTTCCTGACCGACCCCCAGGGCAATGTGGTGCAGGAACTGACCGGCACCCTGACCATCGGCGAGGGCACGGCGGACATCGTGTTTAACGGCAAGATCTGGGCGACCCGGGAGGGCACCTTCGAGCTGCTGGTCTGGGAGGAGGACGGCGGGCTTCCCGGGGTGACCTACGACCTGGGCCTGCGCATCATCCGCCTGGAGACCACCAACCGCGGCGCGGACTACGACCTGGAGTGGATCGACACCCGCATCCAGTCCGAGGTGATGTATCAGGGCGAGATGGAGAAGCGCCGCGACTATGAGGGCGCGGGCTTCACCAACTATGGCCTGGGCGTGCTGGAAATCGCCAAGGCCGTCGACAGCTCCCGTCCCGCCGACCACGAGACCTCCTACAGCTTCACCGTGGCCTTCGGCGTCAACATGGACGCCAGCGCCAAGGGCATCTATCATTACACATATGGCCTCAGCGAGGGCAGCTTCAGCTTTGACCCCAACACCGGCATCGCCGAGGTGACCTTCAGCCTGAAGGAAGGCGAGAAGGCGGTCTTCACCGGCTTGCCCTCCGGCGCGGTCTGGGGCATCAGCGAGGCCGACGCACCCTACATGGCTTCCGCCTACACGGTGGACGGCGTGGCCGCCTCCGATCTCTCCGAGAAGGCCGACGCCTACCGCATCGAGGCCGGGGCTGTGCGCAGCGTGGTGTACACCAACAAGCGCCTGACCGCCGACCTGATCATCGACAAGACCCTGGTGAGCCGTGAGCCCGTCGACGCGAACGAGCGCTTTGTGTTCACGGTGACCCTTTCCGATGGTGAAACCCCTGTCACCTCCGCCCCCGGCGCAGCCTATGTCATCACGGACGCGGCGGGCGAGACGGTTGAAACCGGGGACGCCTCCGCCTTCCCCCTGACGGTGAAGCTCCGGGGCGGCGACAGCGCGAGGATCAGCGGCCTGCCCGCCGGCTTCAGCTATGCCGTGACCGAGGAGGCCGACCAGCGCTTCGGCGTGGTGTACGTGGGCGATACCGGTCTGCTGACCCCCGACGATCCCGCCCACGCGGTCTTCACCAACGAGCGCCGCACCGGCGACCTGCTGGTGGTCAAGACCGTTGAGAATCCCAACGCGGTCACCGGTCAGAAGCGCTTCCGCTACGCGCTGGAGACCGTGCCCGCCCTGAATGGCGTCTACGGCGGCGTGACCTTCACGGACGGCAAGGCGGAATTTGACCTGGCCGACGGCGAGGAGATGGCCGTCACCGGCCTGCCCGTGGGCACGGTCTGGACGCTGACCGAGACCAAGGCGGACGACTCCGCACCCTCGGACGTCTACACCGCCCGCTGCGAAGGCGCGCAGGTGACCGAGAACGGCGACCTGCGGATCACCGGCATCATCACCGACGAGACCGGGGAGCCGGAGCGGGTGGAGTACATCAACCGCTACAAGCCCCTGAACCTCAGCGGCGAGAAGACCATCACCGGCCTGAAGGACGGCGTCTACACCTTCCGGTATGTGCTGAAGCCGCGCCTGCTGGAGGAGAACAACGAGAACCTGGATTCCGCCTCAAAGGCCATCGCGGTCAACGTGGCGGCCCCCTATACCGACAACTACAAGCTGGACAGCGAGCTGGCCTCGGCCCGGGCGGGCATCGAGAACACCGACACCGCCTGGAAGAACTGGTTTTACCTGGTGCGGGGCGGGGAGATCACGGATGAAATCTACGCAACTGTGACCTTCACCGTCACCGGAGGCCAGACCCTGAGCCGCTCCTTCACCTTCGACGGGGAGATCGTGGTGCTCAAGGAGGGGTACTTCGAGCTGACCGCCTCGGAGGTGGCCGACCCCGAGACCTATCCCGACATCGCCTTTGACGGGCAGGTGTACGTCATCCGCGTGGGCGCGAAGAACCGCACCGAGGCGGACGACTATGACATTGCCATCACCGATATCTGGACGCTGAACGAGGTGGACGGCGAGTCCCGCCGGGATCCCGTGGGCGGCGTCAGCTTTGTGAACCGCCGGGAGACCACCGGCCTGACCGTCGAAAAGACCGTCGAAAGCCCCATCGAGGGCGACATCGAAAGCGCCTTTGCCTTCACCCTGACCCTGAGCGAAGCCCCCGCCGAGGGCAAGTGGCGAGTGATCAGCGCGGAAGGCGTCGAAGGCCCCGAGCAGGCTATCGAGGGCGCTGTGGTGGCCTTCAGCCTGCGCGGCGGCGAGAAGGCCGTCTTCACCGGGCTGCCGGTGGGCGCGGTCTGCCGCGTGGAGGAGGAAAACGGCGGCGACTTCACCACCGTCACCGAGGGCGAGCCCCTGGTGCGCCTGACCAATGAGAACGCCCTGGTGCGCTTCATCAACAGCCGCAAGCTGGTGTCCGTGAGCGTGCGCAAGGTCTGGGATGACAACGAGAACGCCGAGGGCCTGCGCCCCGAGAGCGTCAGCGTGCGCCTGACCGCCGCCGGCGAGACCATCCGCACGGTGACCCTCTCCGAGGAGAACGGCTGGACGGCAACCGTCGAAGACCTGCCCGCCACCTCCGGCGGCATCGACATCGCCTACGCCTGGGCGGAGGACGCTTCTGGCCTGCCCCAGGGATATGTGCTCAGCGGCACGGCGGCCGAGGGCTTACTCACCACCCTGACCAACAGCCTGCAGCGCGGCGGCCTGATTATCAGCAAGACCGTGCTGAACCCCAACCTGATCACCGGGAACAAGGAGTTCCGCTTCCATATCAAGGTGCAGCCCGCCCTCAACGGCGCGTACGGCCAGGTGACCCTGGTGAGCGGCGAGGCGGACTTCAGTCTGCGCCACGGCCAGAGCGTGTCCATCACCGGTCTGCCCGTGGGCACCAGCTATGAGATCACCGAGATCAAGGCCGAGGACGGCGCGGCGGACGACGTGTTCATCGCCGCGGTGACCGGCGCCGAGTCCCAGGTGACCGCCGAGGGCGACCTGCGGGCCAGCGGGCGCGTGGGCCCGGACACCGGCTCAGCCCAGGTCATCCGCTACATCAACCGCTATATCAAGCCCGAGCTGAGCATCGGCAAGACGGTCAGCGGCCTGCGCGACGGCGTGTACACCTTCCGCTTCCGCGTCACCGCCAAGACCCTCGAGGAGACCGCCAACGAGAACCTCTCCTCCTCCGACAAACCCATCGCCGTGAACGTGGGCGAGCCCTGGGACGACAATTACAAGCTGGACGAGGAGCTGCGCTCCGCCACCGCCGGCATCGGCAACACCGCCCAGGCCGACGGCAGCTGGCTCTACCTGCTCAGGGACGGCCAGGTGGTGAACGAGCTGACCGCTGAGGTGACCTTCCGGGTGACCGGCGGCGAGACCCAGACCCGGCGCGTGAGCGTCGATGGCGAGATCGTCATCCTCAAGGAGGGCTACATCGAGCTGCTGCTGGAGGAGATCGACGACAGCGAGACCTATCCCGAGGTGACCTTCGACGACAGCCGCTACGTGGTGCGCATCGGCGCGAAGAACCGCACCGACGAGGACAGCTACGACATCGGCATCACCGACATCTGGGCGCTGGTGCGCAAGGGCGAGGAGTACCGCCGCGATCCCGTGGGCGAGGCCATGTTCGTCAACCGCCGCGAGACTGCGTCCCTGCTGGTGACCAAGGAGGTCGTCAGCCCTGTGGAGGGCGACGCTTCCCGGCGCTTCGGCTTCACCCTGCGCCTGAGCGAGGCCGCCCAGGAGGGCGCTTACACCCTCAGGCACGCCGACGGCACAGAGGAAGCGCCCGCGGCCTTCACCGGCACCGCCCTGTCCTTCAGCCTTGCCAGCGGCGAGAGCGTGTTTATCACCGGCCTGCCCGTGGGGGCTGTGGCCACCGTGACCGAGCAGGACGCCCCGGACTTCACCGTGACCGTCAACGGCGCGGAGGGCAATGCCGCCCATGAGAGCCTCACCGCCGGCGAGGCGCAGACCTTCTCCTTTGTCAACACCCGCAAGCTGGCCAGCGCCACCGTGCGCAAGGTGTGGCTGGACAACGGCAATGCCTCCGGCCAGCGCCCCCTGAGCCTGAGCGTGCGCCTGCTGGCCAACAACACCGATTCCGGCCGCGTGGCGGTGCTGAATTCCGCCAACACCTGGACGGTGACCTTCGACGACCTGCCCGCGACCCGCAACGGCCAGGAAATCACCTACACCTGGGATGAAGACCTGCCCGCGGGCTACACCCTGATCCAGGTCCGCACCCAGGGCACGGTGACCACCCTGACCAACGAGCGCTACGAGTACGAGTACCACGACACCGAGGCCCGGGTGCGCAAGGTCTGGAACGACAGCGACAACCGCGACGGCATTCGTCCGGCGAGCATTGTGGTGACTCTGCTGAAGGACGGCCAGCCCCTGAGCGTCCACGTGCTGAACGCCAGGAACGGCTGGGCCGCGTCGGTCACCGGCCTGCCCACCGGCCACACCTACACCTGGCGCGAGGATGAGGTGCCCGAGGGCTACGTGCTGACCACCCAGACCAGCGGCACCCTGACCACCCTGACCAACACCCACACCGCCGGGGAGACCGAGCGCTCCATCCGCAAGGTGTGGAACGACGCTGACAACCAGGACGGCCTGCGCCCCGAGAGCGTCCGCGTGAGCCTCTGGCAGGACGGCGTGCGCATCGGCCAGTACACCCTGAACGCTGAGAACGCCTGGGCCGTGACGGTCTCGAACCTGCCCGTCCGGGTGGGCGGCCGCGAGGTGCTCTACACCTGGAGCGAGGACGAGGTGCCCGAGGGCTACGTCCTCACCCAGACGCTCAATGGCGCGGAAACCCTGCTGACCAACACCCACGCCCCCGCCAAAACCGGCGCCTCCGTGCGCAAGGTGTGGAACGACGGCGAGGATCAGGACGGCCTCAGGCCCGAACACCTGACCGTGACCCTGACCGCGGGCGATGGCGGCGTGGTGGTGCTGAACGGCGAGGTGGTGAAGGTGACCCTGAGCGCCGACAACCACTGGACCGAAACCGTGACCGGCCTGGATCGCTATGCCGGCGGCCAGGAGATTCTCTACAGCTGGACCGAATCCGAGGTGCCCGAGGGCTACACCCTGACCAATGTCGCCCATGAGGGCCTGCTGACCACCCTGACCAATACCCACGTGCCCGCCCTGACCGAGGCCGAGGTGCAGAAGAACTGGGACGACCGGGACAACCGGGACGGCAAGCGGCCCGAGAGCATCACCGTGACGCTGCTCAGGGACGGCGAGCCCATGGCCAGCTATGTGCTGAACGCCTCCAACAGCTGGCACGTGAAGGTGACCGGCCTGCCCGTCTGCGAGGAGGGCAGAACCATCGTCTACAGCTGGCAGGAGGACGAGGGCGGCCTGACCGCCGGCTACGCGCTGACGGACACCGCCGTGGAGGGCACCCTGACCATCCTGCGCAACAGCCGCACTTCCGGCGCGTTGACCGTCACCAAGACGGTGGTCAGCCCCGTCGAGAGCGACTTTCTGAAGCAGTTTGCCTTCACCGTGACCCTGGATGAGAAGCTCAGCGGCGTCTACGGGGAGATGACCTTTGTGGACGGCCTGGCGGTCTTCAGCCTGCAGAGCGGCGGACGCAAGACAGCCACCGGCCTGCCCGCGGGCATCGGCTACACCGTGACGGAGACCGACAGCGCCGGACTGACCCTCAGCTACACCGGCGAGACCGGCATCATCGTGTCCGAGAACGAACAGGTGGCCGCCTTCGTGAACACCCACGAGCTGGTGGACGTGCCTGTGCGCAAGGAATGGGTGGACGGGTACAACGCCGACGGCGTCCGGCCCGAGTCCGTAACCGTGCGCCTCTGCGCGGACGGCGTCGAGCTGGCCAGCGCGGTGCTGAACGAGGGCAACGGCTGGAAGCACGTCTTCACCGGTCTGGAGAAGTACGCCGCCGACGGCCATGAAATCGCCTACACCGTGAGCGAGGACGAGGTCAAGTCCTACACGACCGGCGTGTATGAGAACACCCGCATCGAGAACGGCGTCGCCGCGGCGGACGGCTACCTGGTGCGCAACATCCACGAGGCCCAGACGGTGGAAATCAGCGGCCAGAAGACCTGGGTGGACGACGACAACCAGGACGGCCTGCGCCCCGTGGCCATCGTGGTGCACCTGCTGGCCGACGGCACGACCATCAACACCATCACCGTCACCGAGGCTGACGGCTGGAAGTGGCGCTTCACCGGCCTGCCCGAGATGGCCGAGGGCCGACCCATCGTCTACACCATCACCGAGGAGCCGGTCGTGGGCTACACCACCCAGGTGGACGGCTACAACCTGATCAACACCCACTCCAAAGAGAAGACCAATGTGGTGGTGGCCAAGGCCTGGAACGACAGCAACAACGCCGACGGCATCCGCCCCTCCTCCGTGACCGTGCACCTGCTGGCCAACGGCATCGACACGGGCCTGAGCCTGGTCCTGAGCAGCGCCAACAACTGGAGCGGCAGCTTCACCGACCTGGAGGCCTACGCGGACGGCGTGAAGATCATCTACACCGTGCTGGAGGACGGCGTGACGGGCTACACCACCTGGTACGAGGGCACCGCGGACACGGTCATCACCGTGGTCAACCGCCACACCCCCGAGTACACCACCGACCGCACCACGCCTCCCGGCCCCGATGTTACCCCCACTGTCACCCCCTACGTGCCCCGCACCGGCGATGACACGCCCCTGGGCCTCTACATCGGCCTGGCAGTCGCCGCCCTGGCCGCCCTTGGCGCAGTGGCCTTCGCGCTGATGAAAAACAAGAAGAAGTAAGTCCTGACAGCATTGCATAAACGAACCGGACGTCTCCTGAGGCGCTGACAAGGCGCGGACGGGGACGCCCGGTTTTATAGGAGCGGGAGCAAGCGGCTCACGCTGAAAATCATCTCCTTGAAAACCCGATGGCGTCATGGTACAATGGTGCCATCAAGAAGCAGCACATCCGCCGCGTCCGGATCAGCAGATTCCTGCCGGAAGGACGGCGGGCCGGGGGACGGGAATGAACGAACGGAAGCTCGCGGTGCGGGAGCTGGTGGAATTCAGCCTGCACGGGGAGGACATCACGCCGGGAGGCTCCCTGCGGGAGATGCGGGAGGGCAGCCTGGGCCACCGGGCGCGCCAGGCCCTGCTGCCCAAGGGCTGGCAGGCCGAGGTGCCCCTGAGCCTGACCCTGGTCGCCGACGCGGACACCTCGGTGTGCCTTACCGGGCGCATGGACGCGGTCTGCCTGGAGGGGGACTGTCCGGAGATCGAGGAAATCAAGCTGTGGAGCGCGGCGGAACCCCCATCGGAGGCCCGGAGCGAGCACCTGGCCCAGGCGCAATGCTATGCGCACATGCTCTGCGTGCGGGACGGACTGGAACGGGTGAGCGTCCGGGTGACCTACGTGACCATCCGGGGAGAGGTGCGGGCGGCCTTCTGCCAGGAGATGACCGCGGCTGAGGCGGCGGAGGCCTTCCGGGCGCTCTGGGAAAACTGGCTGCAGCGCTTCCGCCTGCTGAAGGCCCACGCCGCCCGGCGGGACGAATGCCTGCGCGCCCTGGCCTTTCCCTTTGACCGCTTCCGGCCCGGGCAGCGGGAACTGGCCGCCCAGGTGTACACGGCAATCCGGCGGGGGAAGCGGCTCTTTGCCTCCATGCCCACCGGCACGGGCAAGTCGGCGGCGGTGCTCTTTCCGGCGCTGAAGGCACTGGCGGAGGGGCACACGGGGCGCGTCTTCCAGCTGACGGCCCGCACCACCCAGCGGCAGGGCCCTCTGGACGCTCTGGAGCGGATGCGCGCCCGTCAGCCGCTGGGGCTGTGGACGCTGATCTTGGACGCGAAGGACAAGCAGTGCCCGGCTCGCACCCTCTGCGACCCGGTCTGGTGCGAGCGGGCGAAGGGGCACTTCCTCCGGGACGGCGAGGCCATCGCGGAGCTGCTGGAGACCGAGATGTGGACGCCGGAGGTGATCCGGGAGGCGGCTGACCGGCATAGCCTCTGCCCCTTTGAGCTGAGCCTCTCCTTAGCCGAGCTGGCGGATGTGACCATCTGCGACTACAACTATGCCCTGGACCCGGCGGTGCACATCCAGCGCATCTTTGACCGGGAGAAGAACGTGACCCTGCTCATCGACGAGGCACACCACCTGCCCGAGCGTCTGCGGGATATGCTCTCCGGCGCGGTGGACGGCGGGACGCTCCGGCAGCTGCGGACGGTCATCGGCAAGACCCTGGGCCGGCGCGGCGCGGCTTACAAGGCGCTGGGGAAGCTGCTTCACGCTTTGCGGGAGCTGCCGGTGGAGGCCGAGGCGCAGGAGGGTGTGCTGGAAAACCTGCCGGAGGATTTTCCCGGTCTGGTGACGGACGCGCTGGAGGCTCTGCTGGACCTGGGCGCTGAGCGGCAGCGGCTGGACGCGGGCGAGGCGCTCAGCCAGGCCATCACCGACCTGCTGGGCCTGCAGCGGGCGCTGAAGCAGGACAGGGAGGGCTATGCCTTTCTCTGGGAGGGCCGGCAGAACCGCCGCCTGACCGCCCTCGCGCTGGATGTGGGCAGCCACTTCGCCGCGGTGACGGAGGCCCTGCGGGGCACGGTCTGCTATTCCGCCACCCTTCAGCCCCTCGAGGGCATGCGCCTTCTGCTGGGATCGGGGGAAGAGGACGCCAGCTTTGCCCTGCCCTCACCCTTTCCGCCGGAAAACCTGCTGGTGGTTCAAATGGACGTGGGCACCCGCTATCATCAGCGGGAGGAGACCGCCGCCCAGGTGGCCGCCGCCATCGAGACCATGTACCGGGCGCGGCCGGGGCGGTACATCGCCTTCTTCCCCAGCTTCCGCTACCTGGCGCTGACGGCGGAATTTCTGAAAGCGCCCTGCCGCGTTCAGCGCAGCGGCATGACAGAGGAGGAGCGCCGGGACTTCCTCGCCCCCTTCCGCCCGGACGGGGAGGACTGCCTGGCCCTGTGCGTGCTGGGCGGGGTCTTCGCTGAGGGCATCGATCTGCCCGGCAGCGCCCTCCACGGGGTGATGATCGTGGGCATGGGGCTGCCCCAGGTGGGGCTGAGGCAGGAGACCCTGCGGCGCTGGTACCAGCAGGCCTTCGGCGACGGCTTCCGCTTTGCCTATCAGCTGCCCGGCATGCAGAAGGTGGCCCAGGCCGCCGGTCGCGTGATCCGCTCCGAGACCGACCGCGGTGCCGTCCTGCTCTTAGACGACCGCTACAGGCAGAGGGACTGGCTCGCCCTCTGCCCGCCCCACTGGCGCATCCGCCGCGTGCGGGACGAGGGTGAGCTGGCGGGCGAACTGGAACGCTTCTGGGCTGGAAACGAAAACGAAACCGACACTTCAGACGGGAGGTCATCCGAATGACAGCAATCGAACGCCTTCAGGCCCCCTGGACCCCGGCCGGCGTGCCGGAGGACATCCCCCACGGCGACATGCCGGGCGACAGCATCCGCATCGGCGAGGAGCATATCCGCAAGGCCGCCGTTCTCTTTCCGCCGCTGAAGGACCTGCTGGCGGCTGCGCTGGCGGAGAACCCCCACCGCCGCGCGGTGGTCAGCGTCTGCGGCGGCAGCGGCGTGGGCAAGAGCGAGATCGCCTCGGTGCTGGCCTTCCACCTGAACGCCCTGGGCGTGGGCGCTTACATCCTCTCCGGGGACAATTATCCCCGGCGCATTCCCCGGGACAACGACCTCGAGCGGCAGCGGGTCTACCGCACGGGCGGCCTGCGCGGCCTGCTGGACAGCGGCCTGTACACCGATGAGATGGGCGGGAAGCTCCGGGAGATGTGGGCCGCCGAGACCGACGCCGATCCTGCGGAAGAACCCTGGCTCAGGGCCTACCAGAAGGCCGGGCGGCTGGCCCTGACCGCCTACCTGGGCACGCCTCTCGAAACGGACTTCGACGAGGTCAGCGGCATCATCGCGCGCTTCAAGACCGGGGCGCAGACAATTCCCCTCAAGCGCATGGGCCGGGAGACGGACGCTCTCTGGTACGACACGGTGGACTTCAGCGGCGTGAGCGTGCTGATTATTGAGTGGACCCACGGCAACAGCGACTTCCTGACCGGGGTGGACATCCCCGTGCTGCTGAACTCCACCCCCGCCGAGACCCTGGCCCACCGCCGCGCCCGCAGCCGGGACGGCAAGATTGACAGCGCCTTCACCGCCATGGTGCTGGACATCGAGCAGAAGAAGCTGGAGAGCCAGGCCCACAGGGCGCGGCTCATCATCTCCAAGCAGGGTGAACTGCTGACCTACGCCGAATACCGCCGCCTGATGGCGGAAAACTGAGGAGGAACAGCCATGAACAGCGGCGCCATGCTCAACGCCTACCCGGACAGCTTAGGCGGCACCCTGTCGGACATCGCCGCCCTGCTGGAGCGCCCCGAGCTGCGGGGAGCCTTCCGCTCCTTCTACATCCTGCCCAGCGTTTTTGACACCGACCTGGACCGGGGCTTTTCGGTCATCAGCTATGACCTGAACCGGCTGCTGGCCGCCCCCGCCGACCTGGAGCGGCTGAAGGCGCTGGGTCTCGACCTGAAGCTGGATTTCATCCTCAACCACCTCTCCGTGCTGAGCCCGCAGTTTCAGGACATCCTCGAGAAGGGCAACGCCTCCCCCTACCGGGATTTCTTCATCGACTGGAACGCCTTCTGGGAGGGCCAGGGCGAGATGACGCCGGAGGGCTGGATTCAGCCGGACGCGGAGCTGATCCGGGAGATGTTCTTCCGCAAGCCGGGTCTGCCCATCCTGATGGTGCGCCTGCCCGACGGCCGGGAGCTGCCCTACTGGAACACCTTCTACCAGTCCGTGCGCTACAGCATGCCCGATCCCCAGGATCTGATGAAGGCGCTGGGCCTGCAGTACCTTCAGGCGGAAACCCTCGCCGGGCGCATCAGCGATGCCCTGAAGGCGGGCGGCAAGCCGGCGGACATCGACTTCACCGGCTTTGAAGGCTGCCGGGAGGCGGCCCTCGGGTGGCTGGAATCCCGCCGCCGCTATCTGGGCCAGATGGATCTGAACCTGCGCTCGGACAAGGTGTGGGCCTACTACGGGGAGGTGCTGAAGCAGCTGGCCTCCTACGGCGCGTCCATTGTGCGGCTGGACGCCTTCGGCTACGCGGCCAAGGCCCCCGGGCGGCGCAATTTCATGAACGAGCCCGAGACCTGGGACATCCTCGAGCGCATCCGCCAGATGGCCGCCGCTGAGGGCCTGACCCTGCTGCCGGAAATTCACGCGGCTTATGCCGACGGGAGCTATGCGCAGGTGGCGGGACGGGGCTTCATCACCTATGACTTCTTCCTGCCCGGCCTGCTCATCGACGCCATCGAGCACCGGGACGGCTCCGCTTTGCGCGCCTGGGCGGAGGAGCTGAAGCGCAGGGACATCCGCACCGTCAACATGCTGGGCTGCCACGACGGCATTCCCCTCCTCGACCTGAAGGGGCTGATCCCGGAGGAGCGCATTCAGGGGCTGATTGACCTGATCGTCAGCCGGGGCGGGCTCATCAAAAACCTGCACGGCCAGAAGAACGTGTACTATCAGGTGAACGCCACCTATTACAGCGCCTTGGGCGCCGACGACCGCAAAATGCTCCTGGCCCGGGCCCTGCAGCTCTTCATGCCCGGCAAGCCCCAGGTCTGGTACCTGGATCTCTTCGCGGGCGAAAACGACCTGGAAGCCGTGCGCCGGGGCGGGGACGCGGGGCACAAGGAGATCAACCGCACCAACCTGAGCGCGGAGGAGATCGCACGCCGTTTGCCGCTGCCCGTGGTTCAGCGGCAGCTGGAGCTGCTGAGGTTGCGCAACGCCGCCCCCGCCCTCGACTTTGACGCGGCCCTGACCCTCACCCAGCCCGCGTCGGATCAGCTGGTCTTCCGCTGGGAGAAGGACGGCTTCACCGCCGAGCTGAAGGCTGACCTGTCCACCTGCGCCTTCACCGCTGAGGCGGACACGGCGGAGGGGACGCGGCTGCGCTTTGAACAGCCGTAAAAGCTGGTAAGGGTGACAAAAGGGCGCTTTCAACCTTAGAGCCACGACTGGTTGTGGTGATTTCCGCTGTCTTCCACAACCAGTCGTGGCTCAGTTCATGAAAGCGGCCTTTTGACATCCGAATCAAAGCTGTAAAAGAGCGCATACCATTTGACATTCAGCCTGCCAAACAGTATAATAGCATCAGTCAGCCGGCGCGTTTCAGCCTCTATGTCTCCTTTCACGCGCCGGAAAGCGTCCGGGCGGCTTGTGCGCCGTCAGCAATATACCGCAGGAGGTTCACCATGAGCGAAAGCATCCGCAAATCCCTGTTTGGCTACAACCGCCAGTCCGTCGACGACCAGATGAGCGAGCTGCAGCGCCGCCTGGAGCGGCTTCAGGCAGAGCGCGACAGCCTGGAGCAGGAGCGCAACCGCCTGCAGATCGGCAAGAATGAGGCGGAGAGCCAGGCCCGGCAGACCGAGGAGGACCTGAGCGCCGCGCGAGCCGCCCTGGGTGAGCGCGAGCAGGAGCTGACCCGGCTGACCCAGGAGCTGGGCGGGCTGACCGGCGAAAGGGAGAGCCTCATCGCCGCGAAGAGCGCGCTGGAGGAGCAGGTGGCCGCTGCCCGGGGCGAGACCGCCGCCGTGGACAGCGCCCGCTCGGAGATGGCCGCCGAAAACGAGAAGCTGAAGCGGGAGCTGGACGAGAACAAGGTCTTCCGCGTCCGGCTTCAGAACGAGCTGGAGACCGCCCGCCGGGAGCGCAGTGAGCTGCAGGGCGAGCGGGACAGCCTCAAAAAGACCGCGGCGGGCCTCAGCGCCGACAAGACCGACCTTGAAAAAATCCGCGCCGCCCTGTCCGGCGAGGCCGTGGGCCTGAACGCCCGCATGAAGGAGCTGGCGCAGCGCAACCAGTACCTCGCCCAGGAGGAGGAGAAGCTGACCGGCGACCTGGCCCAGGCAAAGGCGGCCCGCGAGGCGCTGCAGGCGGAGCACGAGACCCTGGTGGCCAGCCACACCGACACGGTGACCGCCTACCAGATCCTGCAGGCGGATCACGCGGACCTGCTGGAGGCCCAGGAGAAGCTGACCGCTGAGCGCGATGGCCTCAGCGCCGGCCTGAGGGAAAAGACCGATTCGCTGGAAGCCCTGACCGCCCGCTGCGAGGCTCAGGAGGCCGCCCTGGAGGAGACCCGCGATGCCCTCGAAGCTGCCCGCGCAGCCCTCGAAGCGACGCAGGAGGAGCTGGCCCAGACCCGCGCCGACCTCGAAAGCAAGCTGGCCGACGCCGTGGCCGCCCTGGAGGAAAAGCAGGCCGAGGCCGAGCGCCAGGCCCAGGAGATCGCCGCGCTGACCGAGGCCCTCGCCCTGAGCCGGGACAACGGCGACGACCTGCGCAGCCAGGTGGCCGCTGTCCGCGCCGAGCTGGACTTCTCCGAGAAGCGCAACCAGCGCCTGAACGGCCTGAACGATCAGCAGAAGCGCCATCTGGAGGAATACGAAGCCCTGCTGGCCAGCAATCCCGTGGCCGAGGCCGAGGCGGAAGCCGGTGAGATCCGCCGCAAGGCCCAGGAGGAGAGCGACGCCCTGCTCAGGGAAGCCGGAGAGGCCCGGGACAGCGTCCTTTCCGCCGCCCGCGCCGCCTACTACAACGCCCTGCAGTTCAAACGCGAGATGGCCGAGCGCTTCACCGCCCTCGAGCGCGAAATGGACGCCTCCATCGGCCTGATCGGCAACGTGGAGCTCCCCAAACTACCCAACGCCCACGTCGCCCGCATTGAGAATGCCGCGGCGGTGCAGACGGTGGTGGGGGAGGAGGAGAAGTGAGCTTTTAGCTTGGCTGCTTGTTGCGGGAAACCTGGAGAACCGTCTCTCTGTATGGGGAGACGGTTTTCTGGTGGGGCGATTCAGGGATTAGCCCAAAATGCCAAAAATGTCTGAAGCCTCTGAATGCCTGAATGCTTCTTCCCCCGTTGCGCTCCGTCCCCTCTTGTGCTATAATCGCTTCAGTCACCACATCCGCTTATGGGAGGGATTGCCATGCAATACGGACACTTTGACGACAGGGCGCGGGAGTATGTCATCGATACGCCGCGCACGCCCTATCCGTGGATCAACTACCTGGGCAGCGAGCGCTTCTTCGGCATCATCAGCAACACGGCGGGCGGCTACTGCTTCTACCGCGACGCGCGGCTGAGGCGGGTGACCCGGTACCGCTACAACAACATGCCCGTGGACAACGGCGGCCGGTACTTCTATGTGAAGGACGGCGACACCGTGTGGAACCCCGGCTGGAAGCCCGTCAAGACCGAGCTGGACAGCTATTCCTGCCGGCATGGCATGGGATACACGGTCATCACGGGCGTCAAGAATGGACTGAGGGCCAGCCAGCTCTCCTTTGTGCCCCTGGGTGTGGACGCCGAGGTGCACCAGGTGACGCTGACCAACGAGAGCGAGGAGCCCAAGGACGTCATCCTGACCAGCTTTGTGGAGTTCTGCCTCTGGAACGCCCAGGACGACATGCTGAACTTCCAGCGCAACTTCTCCACGGGCGAGGTGGAAATCAAGGGCTCCGTGATTTACCACAAGACGGAGTACCGCGAGCGCCGCAACCATTACAGCTTCTACGCGGTCAACCAGCCGGTGGACGGCTTTGACACCGACATGGAGACCTTCCTGGGCCTGTACAACGGCTTTGACGCGCCCCGGGCGGTGATGGAAGGCCGCATGGGCAACTCGGTGGCCTCCGGCTGGCAGCCCATGGCCGCGCATCAGCTGAAGGTGGCGCTGCAGCCCGGCGAGAGCAAGAAGTTCAATTTTGTGCTGGGCTATGTGGAGCTGCCCGAGGCCGAGAAGTGGGAGGCCCCCGGCGTCATCAACAAAAAGCCCGCTGAGGCCCTGCTGGCCCGGCTGAGCACCGATGAGCAGGTGGCCGCCGCCTTTGACGCGCTGAAGGCCCACTGGGACGCCCTGCTCTCCGCCTATGTGCTGACCACCCCCGATGAGAAGCTGGGCCGCATGGTCAACATCTGGAACCCCTACCAGTGCATGGTCACCTTCAACATGAGCCGTTCCACCTCCATGTTTGAGAGCGGCATTGGCCGGGGCATGGGCTTCCGCGACTCCTCCCAGGACCTGCTGGGCTTTGTGCACCAGATCCCCGAGCGCGCCCGGGAGCGCATCCTGGACATCGCGGCCACCCAGTTCCGTGACGGCGGCTGCTATCACCAGTATCAGCCCCTGACCAAGAAGGGCAACAACGACATCGGCGGCGGCTTCAACGACGACCCGCTGTGGCTGATCGCGGGCACGGCGGCTTACATTAAGGAGACCGGCGACTACGGCATCCTGGATGAGCGCACGCCCTATGACTGCAATCCGGAGGACGCGGGCAGCCTGCTGGAGCACCTGGAGGCCAGCTTCGGCCATGTGGTCAACAACCTGGGCCCCCACGGCCTGCCGCTGATCGGCCGCGCCGACTGGAACGACTGCCTCAACCTGAACTGCTATTCCGACACGCCGGACGAGAGCTTCCAGACTTTCTCCAACCCCAACGCGCCCGACGAGCGGGTGGCTGAGTCCGTGCTGATCGCGGGCATGTTCGTGTCCATCGGGCCCGAGCTGGTGGCCATCGAAAAGCGGCTGGGCCGGGTCGAAAAGGCGGAAGCCTGTCAGAAGGCCATCGACGCCATGACCCAGGCGGTGCTGACAGCCGGCTGGGACGGTGAGTGGTTCGTGCGCGCCTATGACGCCATGGGTCACAAGGTGGGCAGCCACGAGTGCGAGGACGGCCAGATCTTCATTGAGAGCCAGGGCTACTGCGTGATGGCGGGCATCGGCCTGGAGGACGGCAAGGCGGAGAAAGCCCTGCAGAGCGTCCATGAGCGCCTGGAGACCGAGCACGGCACCGTCCTGCTGCAGCCGGCCTACAAGAGCTATCACCTGGAGCTGGGCGAGGTCAGCAGCTATCCGCCGGGATACAAGGAGAACGCGGGCATCTTCTGCCACAACAATCCCTGGATCATCGCAGCTGAGACGGTGGTGGGCCACGGCGACCGCGCCTTCGACCTGTACAGCCGCATCGCCCCGGCCTGGCGCGAGGCCATCTCGGACAAGCACAAGATGGAGCCCTACGTCTACAGCCAGATGATCGCCGGCAAGGACGCGCCCAACTTCGGCCAGGCCAAGAACTCCTGGCTGACGGGCACCGCCGCCTGGAACTTCTACGTCATCAGCAACTATATCCTCGGCATCAAGCCCGACTGGGACGGCCTCAAGGTCGATCCCTGCATCCCCCACACCTGGGACGGCTACCAGGTCAGCCGCCGTTTCCGCGGCGCGACCTACGCCATCGACATCCAGAACCCGGATCACGTCTGCCGCGGCGTCCGGCAGGTGACCGTGGACGGCCAGCCCATTGAAGACAAGGTGCTGCCGGTCTTCGCCGACGGAAAGACCCACCAGGTCACGGTCATCATGGGATAAAATATGAGGAAATGGAGAACCGGAGCCGGGTCGCACACGCCCAGCTCCGGTTTTCCATCTCATTTTTCATTCTTCAGTGTTGATTATTCATTCCTTTTCCCCTCGCCAGACCTTCACCTTCACCAGCTCGGTCAGGTCCACCACGCCCTTGGAGGCGACGTTCTCGCGGTCCAGGGAGAGGGTGAATTCCCAGTTCGCTTCCCCGGTGTTCAGGGGGGCGAAGGAGAGGACGTAGGCGGCGGCGTCCGGCTCGGGGGTGTGGAGACTCAGGCGGACGTCCTCGCCGAGGATGGAGGGGAGCAGCTCCCAGACGCGGCCGCGCTGCTCCACCCGGATGCTGTCCGTGGCGAGGGTGGCGGTGAGGGGCGAAAACAGGGCGGCATAGCGGCCGGCCGGCGTCCAGGCCAGCTGGTAAGCGCGGACGAAGGGGGTGGAGCCGGTGACGCTCCGGCCGGTCAGCGTGCCGCTGGGCAGCTTCATCTTCAGATTGCCGTCGGTGAAATCCAGGTGGAACCAGTTGCCGGAGACGTCCGTGTAGCTGCAGTCCGCGTGGGTGAAGAAGATGAGCCCGGCAAAGAGATCCTTCAGCGAAGGATTCTGGATGTTCAGAAAGCTGCTCTGCGCATAGTGGAAGGCGCCATGGGCCAGGGTGCCATTGGAGCCCTGGGTGGCGTTCAGCTCCACGTCCACGGCATAACGGCTGAGCTGGGCGGTCAGATCGATCCAGCGCGTCTCAGTGCTGTTCGGCTGAATGGAGACGTCCACATTCCAGCCGGAGCTGCTGCGCCTGATGCCAAAGTCAAAGTACGTCTGCGCGAGGCGGGGGATCTGGTCAGCGGCGCTGCCGTCAGAAGATAGATCGGACGAATCCACCTGCTGCGGGCTGGAGAGGGTGCCGCATACCTCCATGCCATCCTCATGGCTGTAAGTGCCGCTGGCCGTCAGCACACAGACCTGGCCGTTCAGGGTCAGCAGGCCGTCCGCCAGGAGGGTCTTGGTCGCCTGGCCGGAGGCGGTCATGGTCAGCGAAAGGGACATGGGCTGCCGGTTGACATTCCCCATGAGGCCATAGAGCCAGCTCATCACCCGGGTGACCTGCGTCAGGCCGGCCTGTGCCGCGTCCTCCTCAGAGACCAGGCCCGTGGCGGCCAGGACACGGCCCGCCAGATTGCCCAGGGCCTCGCGGTTCTGGCCGACCATGGTGTACAGCTTCTGCAGGCAGGCCGCCACATCCGCGCTGTCCACATCGATGTGCACCATCACATTGACCGGCTCGCCCGCAAGGGAGGTCTTCAGCTCCAGCCTGGGCCAGGGCAGGTCGGCGGCCTCCCGGAGCATCTCCTTCAGCAGCTCGCCGTCCTCCGGCGTCACCGCGCCCATCGCGGCGATGACCAGCTGCTGCAGGCTCAGGGTCTGTCCGGCGGCGGTGACTTCCGCCTCGCCGCTGCGCCAGCGCAGCTTCACGGTCTCGCCCTGCGCGTCCAGCTCGATGTTCAGCCAGTCCCCGTCTAAGGCGGAGAAGTCCGCGCCGATCACCTGCAGCACCGTCTCCAGCGCTTTCGCAAAGGTGTTCTCGGGCAGAAGGCTGGTCTTCTGTTTGTCGTCCTTGCCGAAAATCTTGTCCTCCGCCAGGGCGAAGCAGGGGGTCAGCAGGGTCAGTGTCAGCAGCAATGCCATCAGTCTTTTCATAGCGGCCTCCTTGTCAAATGTTGATTGATTGCAGCGTGTCCGCCGCGGCCTGATGCAGCCAGGCGTCACGCAGGTGAACGTAGTGGACGGAAGAGCGGATCTCGGTGCCGTCTGGCCAGCGAACCGTGCCGGTGCCGTCGGCGTTCAGGCCGTAGTCGGCGAGGGTCTCGCCCTCCCGGGGGAGCAGGACGGTCAGCCGGTTTTCCACGCGGCTGCCCAGGGCGAGATTGAACACGCCCAGCGCCGGGTCGATGGACAGGTGATGCCCGGTGAAGCCGCTCCAGGCCACGGCCGCGCCGGTCATGAAGGGCGGCACCTCGGAGAAGTACTGGATCGGGTGGCGGATGTAGCACATGCCGCCCAGGTACTGCTGGCAGCTGCCGTCGGCGCGGACAAAGCCGGTGCGGCGGCGCGCCATGTCCCGCAGGCTCGCCTGGCTGACGGCCTCGCCCCGGAGCACGCCCTGGGCGAAGCGGGCCACAGCCCCCGCCGTGCCGAAGAGGCCCGCGTGGCCGGGGCAGTCGTCGCCGTCCAGGTTCAGCGCCCGGGCTTTGGGATCGTGGGGGGTGCCGGGGGCGATGCCCTCCCGCAGGATGTACTCTCCGCGCTCGATGCGGTGCTCCCGGTCACAGCTGACACAGCGGCTGCGCTCATTTTCGGGCACCTTCACCCAGATCTCCCGCAGGCCCATGGGCTTCAGGAAGAGCGCCCGCACGGTGTCCAGCCAGCTTTCGCCCGACGCGCCCTCGATGATGTACTTCAGCACCATGGCGTGCATGTCCGAGTAGGGGCGGTCGCCGTTCGCCCTGGGGCTGACGGCGAAGAGCCGCCGCAGGGCTTCGTCCCGGTCCGGGGCGGCGTCGACGCGGCCCGGGGACTGCAGGGAGACCTCAAAGCCCAGCACCTGCGATACGCTGACGCTTTCGAGGTGGATGAACTGGGGCGCGTAGCGGGTGACCGGGGCGGCAAAGTCCAGCCTGCCCTCCTCCATCAGGCGGTAGGCGGTGAAGCCGGTGAAGGCTTTGGTCAGACTGGCCAGGTCGAAAATGCGATCCGCCGGGGCGCAGCGCGCCGCTGAGCGCGTCTGAACGGCGTTCCCCACCGTGATCCGCATGCAGGAGAGGGAGCGGGCTTCGTCCACAAAGAAGCGCACGGCATCGTCAAGGGTCATGGCTGTCCTCCGCAATGATATAACGATGGGTTGACGCTGATTGTTCCATTCAGAGATTCAATATCCTTTCCCAGTGGGCGATCCAGAATGGTTCCCCTGCTCCAGCGCCTTCAGCAGCGCCTCCCGCTCATTGGGCAGTGCGCCTGTCATCACCTGACGCAGGAGCCCTTCGAGGGCCTGGCCGACCTGTGGGCCCCGGAGGCCGGCGCGGAGGGCGTCCTGTCCGCTGACCGACAGCTGCTTCAGGGTGAAGCAGGGGGCTTCGGCGAGGAGGGCGTCCAGGGCGGCGAGCAGGGCGCGGTGGGCGGCGTCGGCCTCCGCGGGGAGCCGGCCCTTCCCGATGGCCGTGGCGCGGCGGAGGGTCATCAGCTGGCGAAGGCGCTCTTCGCCCAGGCGGTTCAGCAGGAACAGCAGGGCGGGGCGGTCAGCTGACAGGGGGGTGTCCGCCTCAGCCGCAAGGGTCTGCAGGGCGCGGGCGGTGGCGGTGTCCATTCTGAGGCGCTCGGGAATGGCCTCCGCCGCCTTCAGCCGGTCAGCCCCGGGCAGGGGACTCAGCAGGGCGGCGAGGCGCAGGGCTTCCTCCGGGGGCGTCTCCGCCAGCGTGCGCAGGGCTTCCGCCCACGCATCCCCCTCCGGGACGCCGGGCAGCAGCGGGCGGACGACCTCCGGAAAGGCCTCCAGCACTCTTGCCGCGCCCTCGCCGCAGAGCAGCTTGGCCATTTCCGCGTGAATGCGCTCGGCGGCGACGCGCTCCAGGGTGGGGTGCAGGGCGCGGATGGCCGCGTCGGTTTCCGCTTCCACCCGGAAACCGTAGACCGAGGCGAAGCGCAGGGCCCGCAGGATGCGCAGGGCGTCTTCTTCAAAGCGGTCGGCGGGGCGGCCCACACAGCGGATCAGCCCGGCGGCCAGGTCCGCCTGCCCGCCAAAGGCGTCCACCAGGCCGCTGCGGGGACTGTAGGCCATGGCGTTGACCGTGAAGTCCCGCCTCGCCAGGTCGGCGCGGACATCCGTCACAAAGGCCACGCTGTCCGGGTGCCTGTGATCGGTATAGGCGCCGTCCACCCGGAAGGTGGTCACCTCGTAGGGCGTGTGGCCGCGCATCACCGTCAGCGTGCCGTGCTTCAGCCCGGTCTCGATGGTGCGGCAGCCGTCAAAGACCCGCCGGGTCTCCTCCGGAAGGGCGTCGGTGCAGATATCCCAGTCCTTGGGCGCGCGCCCCAGCAGGGAGTCCCGCACACAGCCGCCCACGGCAAAGGCCTGGAAGCCGGCGGCCTCCAGCTGGCCCGTGATCCAGCGCACGTCCTCCGGCAGGGTGATGGTCATGGGTTCTCCTTTCCCGGGGGTTTGCCTCCCGCGTGAAGGTGTGGTATCATAGAGATCAGATTTGCGGCTGGCGGCGGCGTCAGCGGTTTGGGGAAGGGGGAATCGCGGTGCGGGTCTGCGGCATTGTGGCGGAATACAACCCGTTTCACTCCGGGCACCTGTTTCAGCTGACGGAGGCCCGGCGGCGCACAGGCGCGGACGCGGTGGCGGTGGTGATGTCCGCCTGCTTCACCCAGCGGGGGGAGGCCGCCTGCCTGTCCCCGGCGGCGCGCGCGGAAATGGCGCTGGAGGCCGGGGCGGATCTGGTGCTGGCCCTGCCCGCGGCCTGGGCGGTGCGGGAGGCGGAAGCCTTTGCGGAAGCCGGGGTGCTGGCGCTCTCAGCGATAGGCTGTGACTGCCTCGCCTTTGGGGCGGAGACCGCGGATATCGAAAGACTGCTCTCCTGCGCTGAAATGCTCGAGCGGCCGCCGGAAGCCCTGTCCGCCGCCCTCCGCCAGGGGCTGGACACCGGCCTGGCCTACCCCGAAGCCCTGTCCCGGGCGGTCAGACGCTGCGCGCCGGAGAGGGCGCATCTGCTGACCGAGCCCAACAACCTGCTGGGCGTCTGTTACCTGCGCGCCATCCTGCGGCACGGTTTGGCCATGGAGCCTGTGGCCATCCCCCGGGGCAATGCCCACCGGGAGACGGCCATCACGGGCCCGGAGGCCTCGGCCAGCGCCATCCGCGGCTCGCTGTTCCGGGGCGACTGGGCCGGGCTGTCCGACGCCATGCCGGCTTCCGCCCTTTTGACCCTGCGGCGGGAGGCGCTGTCGGGCCGCGTGCACCGGCCGGAGAGCCTGGATCAGGCCCTGCTCTACCGCCTGTGCACCCTGGGTGAAAAGGACTGGGAGCGCCTGCCCGCCCTGGCGGAGGGCATTGAACAGCGCCTGCGCCGCGCCGCCCGCACTGCCCGGAGCCGGGAGGAACTGCTGCTGACGGCCAAGACCCGCCGCTATCCCTGGGCGCGGCTGAGCCGGCTTGCCGCCCACGCGCTGCTGCAGCTGACCGCGTCCGACCTGTCTGGACTCCCGCCCGCGCCGCCGCTCCTGCTGCTGGGGCTGCGGGACAGCGCCCGGCCCCTGCTGCGGGGGCTGAAAAAGTCCGGCATCGTCCCTGAGGACAGAGCCGGACTGAACCGGGACGCGGCCTGGGTCAGGGCTGAGGAGAGAGCCTGGGATTTATGGGCCTTGGGCGCCGGCCTGCCCTCCGGGGGCTTCTGGCGGGAGAAGACGGTGTTTACGCCAGCGCCTTCTCCAGACCGCTGAGGTCGAGGCCCGGGGTGCCGTTCAGCACCTGATACAGGTCTGTGAGCATGGTTTTCACGCCGCCGGGCACGTCGGACTCGGCGTTGAGGGGCAGCACGGGATCGTGCACGGACAGGCGGAGCAGGAACCAGGCGTTGTCCATGCCGCCGTCCAGGTCAAAGGAGATGCGCACGCCCTCGCGGTTGTCCGGGGCGATGTGCCAGGCGGAGGCGGCGGAGGCGTAGTCCAGCACCTTGGCGATGGCCTGCTTGCCGGTCTCCCGGAAGTCCTCCGTGGTGATGGACAGGCGGATCTCCTTGCTTTCGACAGGCTCCTGCAGGTCGCTGATGAGGCTGCCGAGGCTCAGGCCCTGCTGCTTGAGCTTCATGGCCTTCACGATCAGCACGGTCACCAGGTACATGCCGTCGTCCAGGAAGTGATTCTCCTTGAGCGCGGCGTGGCCGGAGGTCTCGATGGCCAGGGGGCACTCGATGCCCTCCGCGTTCAGCCGGATCGCCTCGTCGATCACGTTGCGGTAGCCGCGCTTGTAGCGGTAATGCTCTCCGCCCCAGTCGTTGATGAACTTCTTCAGCCCGGAGGAGGTCACCGAGTCGGTCACGATGGTCTGCCCGGGCTTTTCGTCCAGCAGGATGGCGGCCATCAGCGCGATCAGCCGGTTGCGGTTGATCTCCCGGCCGTCGCTGTCCACCACGGCGGCGCGGTCGCAGTCCGCGTCAAAGATCACGCCCAGGTCCGCGCCCACCCGCGTCACGGCGGCGCTCACCGAGGCCATGGCGTCCGCGTCCTCTGGGTTGGGCCGGTGGTTGGGGAACATGCCGTCGGGCTCCAGGAACTGGCTGCCCTCGATCCACGCGCCCAGCTCTTCCATCAGCTTGGCATAAAACCCGCCCGCGCCGTTGCCGGCGTCCACCACCACGTGGAGGCCCAGCAGCGGTTTTTCAATGTCTGTGTCCAGACCTCTGCGGATGCGCTCGGCCAGCTGTTCCGTGTAGGCCGGCAGGAAGGGCTTCTGGGTGATGGAGCCGCTGACGGCCATCTGGTCGGGATTCAGCTGGGCCGCCGTGTCCAGCAGCTCACACACCTCGCGGCTCTCCAGGCCGCCCTGGGCGGTGACGAACTTCAGCCCGTTCTTGTCCCAGGGGTGATGGCTGGCGGTGACCATGATCGCGCCGTCGGTCATGAAGCCCGGCGTGACGCAGGACATGAACATGGCCGGGGTGGTGCACATGCCGTAATCCAGCACGCTGGCGCCCGCCTTGCTGATGCCGATCGAGGCCGCGGCGAGCAGGGCCGGACCGGAAACCCGGCTGTCCCGTCCGATGCCGATGGTCACCTGTGTGACCGGCTTGCCCACCTTTTCCGCCACATAGCGCGCGAAGGCCACGCCCAAGGCTTCCGCCACGGCCGGTGTCAGCACCGCGTTCTCCCCCACGGCCACGCCGCGCACGTCTGATCCGCTCACCAGTTTTTTCCAATCTGTCATTCCGTATCCCTCCTGCGGTCACAGCCGCTTATTTCCATTCGTCCCCAGCCGCTGAAGCCCCGGCGCCGGCCTGCAGCGCTTCTGTTTCCATATCATCCCACACGCCCCGCAGCAGCCGGTACAGCGGCGCGACGGCCTGGTAATCGGCCCCCACCTTGCCCAGCAGGGAGCGGTCGTAGATCCATTTCATCTCTGTGCCCTGGCGGCTGACGCCGATGCTCCTGGCCTTGTACCAGGGGTGAAGGGAGGCGGGCACACCCTCCGGCACGGCCATGCGCTTGTAGGTGTCGTTCCAGGGGATCAGCTTCCGGGACTCCAGGGCGCAGCTGGTGATGATCCCGGCCACCCGGTGGGGCTCCGCGGCGATGCGCCGCTGGAAGGCTGCCTGCATGTCTTTGGTCAGGTCCCACACGCCCATGCCCCAGCCCACGCCCTGGGGGCCCAGCTCAAACCAGTAGCCCACCGAGTTCTGCCGGGGCTCCGCCGCGCGGTGGAACCAGATCCACAGGTGATCCCGGTAGGGCGACTTATCCCTCGAAAACCGCGTGTCCCGGTGAATGCGCGATAGCACCCGGTTGGGCCGGCTCTCCATCTGCGAATCGATCGCCTGGAGCAGGGGCAGCATATCGGTGATGAATTCATAGAAGGGAGTCTGCACATCGCGCACATAGCGGTCGTGCTCCGCGTGAAAGAAGGCGCTGTCATTGTGAAAGCGCAGGTCGAGAAAAAACTGGATCGTTTCTTCCCTGAAGCCCTCAAACATTACATCTCCCCTCCCTTCCGCAGAAGCGCTCAGACCCCCGTCTCCTTCCGCACGGCGGCGACGATTTCCCTGGGGCGCAGGCTGTCGCAGTCGATGACGATATGCGAATAGCGCTGATAGAGCGGCGTGCGCTCGGCGTACAGATCGGCGATGGTCTGCCCGGGCTTGAAGGTCACCCCCCGGGCGTGCAGGTTGTGCAGCCGCCGCTCCATGGTTTCCAGCGTCAGCCGGAGATACACCACCAGGCTGATCTTCCGCAGGTGCTCCATGGCCTTCGGGCCGTAGATCACACTGCCGCCCGGCGCGATCACCGTGTCCTCCAGCTTCAGCGAGGCGTTCATTTCTTCCTCCAGCGCCCGGAAGGCCGCGTCCCCGTCGCGCTCGATGATCTTTGACAGACTCAGCCCCTCCTGCCGCTCAATCAGACGGTCCACGTCCACCATCTTCATGCCCGCGGCCCGGGAGAGCAGCACACCCACTGTGCTCTTGCCGCAGGCCGGCATCCCAATCAGCGTAATATTCAATGGCTGCACCTCCCTTCGAGGGCTTTTTGGGGTGGTTCTTGGGGGGAAGGGAAAACCCCTTCTTGAAAGAAGGTGTTTTCCCTTCCCCCCAAACCCCCTATCCTTTTTGCCAAGAACTTTTACCGATTTCTTTATCTCTTGCCGATCTCGGTGTCCTCATTGGTGGTGTGGCTGTGCTCCTTGATGTAGTCGATGATCTCATCCGACTGACCGAAGGCCAGGCCCACATAGCTGTCGGCGGCACCGTAGTAGATGGCGATGCGGCCGGTGTCCGGGTCGTGGAGGGTGGCGCAGGGGAAGACCACGTTGGGCACAAAGCCCCGCTCCTCATACCACTTTTCGGGGGTCAGCAGCCAGGAATCGCAGCGGTAGAGCACCTTTGAGGGCTCGTCGATATCCAGGATCGCGCCGCCGATGGAGTACACATAGCCGTTGCAGGTGCCGGTGACGCCGTGGAAGAACATCAGCCAGCCCTCGCTGGTCTCGATAGGCGCAGCGCCGCCGCCGATCTTGAGGCCGTCCCACCACTGGTTGCCGCGGCTCATCACGTGCCGGTGGCGTCCCCAGTAGACCATGTCGGGGCTCTCGGACAGGAAGATGTCGCCGAAGGGCGTGTGGCCGGAGTCGGAGGGCCGGGACAGGAGCATATACTTGCCGTTGATCCGCCGGGGGAAGAGCACCGCGTTGCGGTTGAAGGGGATGAAGGGGTTCTCCAGGCGGGTGAAGGTCTTGAAGTCGGTGGTCTTCGCCATGCCGATGGACGCGCCCCAGAAATCCTGGCACCAGATGATGTAATAGGTGTCCTCCACCTTCACCAGGCGCGGGTCGTAGGCGTAGATGGGCATGAAGGGCTTGCCGTCCTCATCCGTGAAGGGGATCTTCTCCGGCTCATAGGTCCAGTGGATGCCGTCCTCGGAGCGGCCCAGGTAGATGAAGGGCACGCCGTTGGTCTGCTCGCCCCGGAACACGCCGATGAACTTGCCCTCGAAGGGCATCACGGCGCTGTTGAAGATGCGCGCTACGCCGGGCAGGGGATTCCGGTCGATGATGGGATTCTGGTCATACCGCCAGAGGGGCGTGTTCAGGTTGCCCTCCGGCCGCTCCTGCCAGGGCATATTGGGCAGGGAAGGGGCGATGATCCTGTACTTGGGCATGAGACGTCATCCTTTCTGTTGTGGTATTTTGGGGGAAGTGCAGATATTTCAAGCTGGAAAGAAGTGAAAAGTGCAGATATTTCAAGCTGCGGGAGGCGGAAAAGTGCAGGGATTTCAAGTCAGCCCAGATGCTTCCTCAGCGTTTCCCGCACTGCGCCGGGCCCGGCGAGCTCTTCTTTCAGGAAGCCTTCCACCTTGTCGGCCAGGCCGGCCTCATACAGGCTGACGCCGAAGAGGGCGGGGTTCCCGAGGATGGGCTTCAGCCGGCCTTCGACGGAGGCGGGGTCGCCGAGGGTGACGCCGGAGAGCTTCTCCCGGAGTTCAGCGAGCATGGGATCGGCGGAGAGGGGCATTTCAGCGCCCTTGTCGTCCACGCCGACGAGGTAGCGCAGCCAGCCGGCCAGAGCCAGGGGCACGCCCGTCAGCTGCCGGGGGTCGCGGGCCGGGTCAGCCAGATAGCTCTTGATGGTCTCGCCGAAGCGGATCGGGATCTTCTGGCTGGTGTCGGTGGCGATGCGCTGGGGGGTGTCGGGCATGAAGGGGTTGGGCAGGCGCTCGGTCACCACCTCGTCGATGAAGGCCTTCGGGCTGAGAATGCCCGGGTCGGTCACCACGGGCAGGCCCTCGGTGTAGCCGATCAGGCGGATCAGGCGCACCAGGTCTTCATCCTTCATCTCATCGGCAATCAGGTCATAGCCCAGCAGGCAGCCGTACACCGCCAGGGCTGTGTGCAGCGGGTTCAGGCAGGTGGTGACCTTCATGCGCTCGGTGCGGTTGACGGTGTCCCGGTCGGTCATGTAGACCCCGGCCTCCTCCAGGGGCGGACGCCCGTTGGGGAAGCGGTCTTCCACCACCAGGTACTGGGGTTTTTCCGCGTTGACGAAGGGGGCCAGGAAGGTGCCCCGGGGCGTGACCACCGGGCCCATGCCCTCGATGCCGCGGCGGGTCAGCTCCTCCTCCACGGACTTGGCCGGGCGGGGGGTGATCTTGTCGATCATGGACCAGGGGAAGGAGACCTTTTCTTCATCTGCTACCCAGGCCGCAAAGCCCCCGGACACAAAGCCCTTTTCGGCCCAGGCCCGGGCGATGTCCAGCACCGCGCCGCGCAGCTTCTCGCCGTTGTGGGAGCAGTTGTCCATGCTGACCATGGCGATGGGCTGCCCGCCGGCGAGATAGCGGCGGTTCAGCAGGGCGGTGACAATGCTCATGGCGTGCCTGGCCGCCCCGGGCCCGTTCTCGATGTCGGAGAGGACCACCGGGCTGAACTGGCCGTCCAGGCCGCGCAGGGCATAGCCCTTCTCGGTGATGGTGAAGGAGGCCAGCTGCAGGGAAGGCGCCTCAAAGACCGCCGCCAGGCGGCTGAAGTCCGCGTCCGAGGGCTGAGCCACCAGCGCTTCCGCCACCGAGGCGATCAGCTCGCAGCCGATGGAGGCGTCCACGTTGAGGGTGACAGACATGGTCAGGTTGTCATACCCGCCGTAAATCAGGCGGATGTTGTCCACGTCAAAGGTGTCGGCGGCGATGATGCCCTCCCGCACCAGCCCCCGGTTCAGCAGCTTCTGCTGCAGCCCCGCGATGAAGGCGCGGAAGATATTGCCCCCGCCGAAGTGCACCCAGGTCGGGCGCGCCAGCGTCGCCTCCCGCATGGCCGCCACGTCGAAGGCCGGCAGGGTGACGCCCAGGGCCTCCCAGGCGGAGGGGGCGGAGAGGGACGCGAGGGTGACTTTCAA
Source organism: Clostridia bacterium (assembly GCA_017534885.1). Lineage (GTDB taxonomy): Bacteria > Bacillota > Clostridia > Christensenellales > Aristaeellaceae > RUG11272. The sequence goes on from JAFXVR010000013.1 coordinate 66,851, forward strand.
AACAACTCCTCCTTATGTCATGGGTTTCTGAAATACTGATGCGGGACTGCCCGGGGGTCAGCCTGCCCTCTTGGCGGTGATGCGGTCGATCTCCTCGGTGATCAGCCGGCCGAAGGTCTTGTCGCTGATGGTCTGCTCTTCGGCCTCGGTGGCCTGGGCGGCCGCGGAGACATCGGCGAAGGCATCGAAGACAGCCTGCTTTTCGCTCAGCAGATCGTCCACGCGCTCGTCGATGGTGTTGAGGGCGAGAAGCCGGTAAACCAGCACATTCCTCGTCTGGCCCATGCGGTAGGCTCTGGAGATCGCCTGGGTCTCGGTGGAGGGCTTGAGCTGCGGCTCGCAGATGATGACGACGCTGGCTGACTGAATGTTGAGCCCTGTGCCGCCGGCCTGAATCTGGGCGAGGAGGACCGAGCCGGCAGGCATCTTCTCAAAGCTGTCGATGATCTCCTGCCGCCGTTCAGGCGGTGTCGAGCCGCTGATCGGCTGTGTGCAGCGGCTGCCGAGAAACAGGGAGATGCTGCGGATGGTCTCCAGATAAAAGGAGAAGACCAGAACCTTGCGGCCATCCTCCTCCGCCGCCTCGATGATTTCCTGCATCCGGCGGGCCTTGGAGGACAGACTCAGATCGCCGACGGCCCAGGAGACCTTGCGGATGGCGTGCATTTCCTTCAGCAGCACCGCATCCTCATACTGCTTCTCCTCCTCCGGCAGCAGCTCGCACCATTCCTTGGACTCAGTGATCGCAGGCAGCTCTGTCAGCACGTCTTCCCGCTTCCTGCGGTAATACACCGGCGCAACCGTCTGCCGGAACAGAGGCGCGGCCGACATGTAGGCGATCGGCCTGGCCTGCGCCGCGATGGAAGGCTTCAGCACCTCAATCAGGGAGAGCATCTCGGCCACCTTGTTCTCCAGCGCCGTGCCGGTCATGAACAATAGACGCCGGGCGTGGGCGGCGAGCGCCCGGACTCTTTTCGACCGCTGGGCCGAATCGTTTTTGATGTAATGCGCTTCGTCCACCACCAGGAGATCGGCCATGAAGCCTTCCGGGCATTTGAAGATGCCAGTGGTCTCATAGGTGGTGACCGCCACGCCGCCGGTTTGAAGCCAGGAGCGGAAGGCTGCTTCGCGTCCGGTACCGTGAACCTTGGTCGCGCGCAGCCTGCTCTTGCTGTCCACCTCCCTGCACCAGTTGGGCAGGACACTGGCCGGGCAGACAACAATGAAGTGTGTAGCGCCCGTATTGCGCAGGGATACCATGGCCGCGATGGCCTGGATGGTCTTGCCCAGACCCATCTCGTCGCCAAGCAGCGCGTTGCCCTGATGCAGGATGTACTTTACACCCCATTCCTGGTAGCGGCGCAGGGTGACCTTCAACCCCTGGGAGAAGTAGGTCTGATCCTGAATCTCACGGGCCAGGTCCTCGGGCAGGCCGTAAAGCGTGTCGCCGTTGCCGAGTGCGCCGGGCACCAGCTCCTCGAGCAGATTGAAATAGGCAATGGAATCCCGGGTGAATTCGCTCCAGGCCTCAGCGGCTGACGGGACGGCCAGACTGCGGACCGCGCTGCCAAACAGCCGCACCTGGACGGCGAAATCGCCGCAGCCGGGCTGGGACAGCTTCCGGAAGGCCCTGATAAAGCCGCTCCGCTCCTGGTCTGTGGCATATAGCCAGCCCAGAACGTTTTGCATTGGCTGCAGCGCCTTCAGACTGTCTTCCACAACGGCGTTCTGGCTTTCAAGCTGGCTGCGGTATGCTTCATCCGTTTCACGGACGCGTCTGTACGCGCAGAGGGCCCTGATCAGCGCTGAGGCTTCCGGAGCCTTCTCGTCGGTGCTGATGCTCAGGCGGCAGGTCTGCTCCACCTGCGCCGCGATCTGGTTCGCCGCTTCCTTCAGACTCCACGCGGAGCTCTCGCTGATCCCGTGGATGGACGCCAGATTCCAGGGAGTGGCGGAGCAGATGTCCGCGATGGTGGTATAGCCGTTGTCGCGCAGCGCCTTCACTCGCACTCCGCTGCGCACCTGGGTGAGCGTGTCAACATCGTAGGTTCGGAGCGCTTCGGCCAGCTGCCCGCTGCGCATCCGGCGGACAGCCTCCGCCACAGCTGCTTTTCCTTTCTCCTGCCGCTGAAGGGACGTATCAAGCGCCTGCCGGTATTCGCTGACGGCCTGCCTGCGGCTGGTCAGCAGTGCCGCGAGCCGCGGCATGCTCTTCAACTGTTCGGGAAAGGCGCCTGACTGAATCAGACACTGCCTGCACTCCTCGGCATGTCCGTCCAGCGCGCTTTCAGCCTCGCCGGCGGTGACTGCGCCGCCGCTCCGGATGGACTCGAAGCAGGTCAGGACATGCTGCTTGTAAGCGCCGTTCAGCAGGTCCTCCAGAATGACGTAGGCGTCCTCAGCGCGCTGTCTGGCGTCCCGGCTGGAGAAAAGCCATCTGAGGGAGGAGGCGCCCGGCCTGAGACTGCGGATGGCCGCTTCAATCTGACGGGTGAAGGCCGAGTCGAGCGCCTTGCCCTGCCGGATGGCTGGCTGGGCGCGGATCAGTCTGTACAGGCTGACCGACAGGGCTTCCGTGTCAGCGCTGCGGGGACGATCGAGCCAGCCCTCATCGATGCAGGCCATCACCTGTTGGCCGATTCCGGCATCCTTCAGCGCCTTCTCCGCAGCCTGTTTCACGGAGGCTTCGAGCTTTTCACCTGCATTGATCACGCCGCGAAGGCCATTCAGGAGACTTTCGTGGGAGGCGATCAAATCCTTCGCATCCTTGCCGGTAAAGGAACGCGCCATCAGTCAGCCTCCTTCTATGCGCGGCCCAGCCGCCATGATTCCAGAAAAGCGGACCTCAGCTGTGGCGGCCGCCCTTCATCTTGCAGAGCGCTTCCCAAAGCCCGTTGATGTAGGCGGCGCCCAGGGCGCGGTCGTAGAGGCCGTAGCCGGGGCGGCCCTTCTCGTCCCAGATCATGCGGCCGTGGTCGGGGCGGATGTAGGCGTCGGGGCAGGTGTCGTAGATGGCCTCCATGATGGCGAACATGTCCAGGTCGCCGGTGGAGGACAGGTGGGCGGCCTCGCGGAAGTGGCGGTAGCCCAGGTATTTCACGTTGCGCACGTGCAGCGCGCCGATGCGGTTCATTTCGCCGAAGTGGCGGATGATTTCGGGCACTTTGTTCTCGGGGTTGGAGCCCAGGGAGCCGGTGCACAGGCAGAGGGTGTTGGCCGGGCTGTCGTGCAGGGCCACCATCTTGTCAAAGTCCTCCTGGCTGTGGGTGATGCGGGGCAGGCCGAAGATGGGCCAGGCGGGGTCGTCCGGGTGGCAGGCCATTTTGACGCCCACTTCCTCGCAAACGGGGATCACTGCGTCCAGGAAATACTTGAAGTGGCGGCGCAGGTCGTCGGGGGTGATGCCCTCATACTGCTTCAGCGTGGTCTCCAGCAGGGCCAGGCGCTCGGGCTCCCAGCCGGGCAGGGTGAAGCCCTGGCTGTCCTCGGCGGTGCGGCGGACGATCTCCAGCGGGCCCATCTCGCCCAGATCCTTCTCATCGAAGTACAGGGAGTTGGAGCCGTCCTCGGGGATGACCCGGGCCAGGTCGGTGCGCAGCCAGTCGAACACGGGCATGAAGTTGTACACGATCACCTTCACGCCGTTGCGGGCCAGCATGCGGATGGTGGAGATGTAGTTGGCGATGTACTCATCCCGGGTGGGGAGGCCCATCTTGATGTCCTCGTGCACGTTCACGGACTCGATGACCTCGATCTCCAGGCCCGCGTCGTTCACCTCCTTGCGGAGGGCTTTGAACTCCTCCTCCGGCCAGTCCACTCCGGCCGGCTTGTCCAGCAGGCCCATCAGGCCGGTCATGCCGGGAATCTGCTTGACGTACTTCAGGGGAATCGGGTCGATGTCGTGTCCATACCAGCGGAATGTCATCTTCATGGTGCGTTCCTCCTTTGCGGCATGCGTTGTTGGGTGGAATGAGTCAGAGATATCTTACCATATTTTCCGCGCTTTGTGAACATCCGGCGGAAAAATGCGCGGCTTTCTCCTGCGGCTTTTCACGCGCCGGCGGCGGACACCAGCGCCGTCAGGATTTCCAGGGTTATGGAGCCCGTCTGGCTGTACACCACCAGACCTTCGCCGTCCACTACCAGCGTCCGGGGCAGGAGCGATCCGCCGCCCAAGATCCGGTCGGCCAGGTTGTCCTCATCCAGGGCGAAAAGCAGCGCCCAGCCGCCCCGGCGGACATAGGCCTCCACGTCGTCCACCACCGGCGCGGGGTGGAGGGCCAGCACGGTCACCCCGGGATGGGTGCGCTGCAGCTCATCGAAATACGGCAGCTCGGCGACGCAGGGCGCGCACCAGGTGGCCCAGAGATTGATGACCGTCACCCGACCCCGCTGCCCGGACAGATCAAAAGTGCTCCCGTCCAGGCAGGTCACGCTGAAATCCGGCAGGCGCTGGCCCACCTCGCAGCCCTCGGGGACGTCCGCGCTCAGAGCGGGAGGCGCATCAAGCGGAAGCTCCTGTCCGGGCAGGTTGAAGAAGACCAGCGCGGCGGCCAGGAGCGCTAAGGCCATCGGCCAGAGGAAGGGCTTCAGCCGCTTCATGAGGCCTCACCCCCTCTCTCCTGCGCGCTCCGGCGGGCGGGCGGGGCCTTCAGCGTCCAGCGGCCGGCCTTCAGGCTGATGGCCTGCTCCGGGCAGACGCTCATGCAGCGGGTGCAGTGGACGCACTCCCGGTCGCCCACCTGGCGGATATCCACGGGGCAGCAGCGGACGCAGGCCCCGCAGCCGGTGCAGCGAGCCGCGTCCACCCGCACGCCCGCGAAGGCCGCCCGGGCGAAGAGGCTGTAGATCGCCCCCAGTGGGCAGAGAAAGCGGCAGAAGAAGCGGTAGATGAAGAGGCTGGCCGTCAGGATGAGCACCAGCAGGATGAATTTCCAGGTGAAGCCCGCCCCCAGGAGGCCGAAGAGCTCCGCGTTGGCCGGGTGCGCCAGGAGGCCCACCGCGCCCTGGAGGGTGCCTGCCGGGCAGATGTACTTGCAGAAGGCCGGCAGGGGGAAGTCCCGCAGGGCGTACCACAGGGGCAAAATCGCCACAAAGACCGCCAGGATCAGGTACTTCAGCCAGCTCAGCGCCCGGGTGAAGCGGCTCTTTTTCACCTTGGGCACGGGAAGTTTGTACAGCAGCTCCTGCAGCAGGCCAATGGGGCAGGCCCAGCCGCAGACGACCCGCCCCAGCGCCAGCCCGAAGAGCAGCAGAAGCCCCAGCGCATAGAAGGCCGGACGACGGGGCGAGGCGGAGATGGCGTTCTGCAGGGCGCCCAGGGGACAGGCCGCCACCGCGCCGGGGCAGGAATAGCAGTTGAGCCCCGGCACGCAGACCGACTTAGCCGGCCCGGTGTAGATTTTCCCCTCCGCGAAGCCCCGGAGATGCGCGTTGTACATTAGGGCGGTGTAGAGCTGCACCAGCCGCCGGGTGGAGGGACGGTGGGCGGCCCACCAGCTTTTCCATTTATCCAAGGCCGACACACTCCGTACAGATTTTGACGGCTTTCTGCAGCATATCCAGCGCGCCGCCGTTCAGCGCGCCCAGCACAATCAGCGCCGCCGCGGCCGCCAGCAGCGCGAGGCGCAGGAGGGCCATCCGCCGCTGATCCGGGGCGGCCGGTACAGGCGCGGCGGAGGCGGGGGCAGGCCGGGGCCGGGCGGGCCTGAGGGCCGGGATCAGCCAGCTGGCGAGGGCACCTGCCAGCCAGAGCGCCGCCAGCGGCCAGAGCCCCTTCAGCCGCTCAGCCACGCCCTCCCGGGTGAAGAAGGGGGCGTTCGCCTCCCCGGCGGCCCGTGCGGCCAGACCGGCGCGGTAAAAGCCGGCCGCGCTAAGGCAGAGCAGGGCGGCGAGGGCGAGGGTCAGCAGGGTCATCAGCAGACCATATATGCGTCGGGCAGTCATGGAACCTCCTGCCTGTGGCGATCCAGGGAATACGTACCGTTCCAGTATAACCGCCGATGTGCCGCCGGTCAATGGGAAAAGCGGGAAAAACAGGGCAATCGTGCCTGGTGTTCCATACAGATGAGGCGCAGGCCCGGAAACAGGGTTATTCTTTCGTCGTGATTAATCCATAGGTTTGTAAGCGATTGCCCTGGCGGGAAAAAGGCCCGGATCAACTGTGATCAACTGGTAAGGGTGACAAAAGGGCGCTGTCAACCTTGGAGCCACGACTGGTTGTGGTGATTTCCGCTGTCTTCCACAACCAGTCGTGGCTCAGTTCATGAAAGCGGCCTTTTGACATCCGAATCATCAACTGTGAAAACCGCATCCACCCGGTTCGGCGGTGATTTCCCCCTTTTGGAAACAGCGGTTCCGTGGTATAGTAACAGCGGTTCCATGGCGCGGCGGCCGGGCCGCTTTCGGGAGGGGACAAGATGAATACCCTGTGCATGATCATCAAGGACATGGTGAAACCCAATTTCCTCAACATCAGAACATCCATCCGGACCTACGACCGGGACGCCCTGTGCTGCGGCGCGCCCTGCTGGCGGTGGGTCTACCACGCGCTCCACTCGGCGGACAAGTGGTTCATCAATCCCTGCGAATACGTCGAGCCGCCCTTTCACGAGGAGGGCATGGACAACCCGGAAAACCCGACCTCCGTGGTGCTGACGGACGGGGAGCTCCTCGCCTACCTCGACCAGGTGGAACAGAAGACCTGCGCCTACCTGGACTCCCTGACGGACGACATGCTGTACGAATGCCCCGAAAACTGCGGGCGTACGCGGATGGAGCTGGTTCTGCGCCAGTTCCGCCACCTCTCCTTCCACACCGGCATGCTCAACGGCCAGACGGCTGTGGCCACGGGACAGTTCCCCATGTGGGTCTCCCAGGCGGATCAGTACGTGGACGACGGCGTGTTCTTCGGCAGATACCGCGGGGGGCAGACGACGAAATAGGGGCCGGCGGCGCGGGGAAAGGCTGCGCGGTCAGATAACGGCGGAGGAGACGAAACGGCGGAGGAGACGGAGAGATGCTGGAAAAGATGGCGGACTTTTTCGCGGCCCGGGTGGAGGGCTATGACGAGCACATGCGCCGCGAGGTGGAGGAGGACTCGGCCTTCTACGCATACACAGCCTCCCTGCTGCCGGGCGCGGAAGGGGCGCAGATCCTTGACCTGGGCTGCGGCACGGGGCTGGAGCTGGAGGCCTATTTCGCCCTGAACAGCCGGGCGAAGGTCACGGGCATCGACCTGACCCGGGAGATGCTGGACGCGCTGCGTGCGAAATTCCCCGACCGGGAGCTGACGCTGATCTGCGGCTCCTATTTTGACGTGCCCCTGGGTGAGGATGTCTATGACGCGGCGGTCTCGGTGGAATCGCTGCACCATTTCCCGGCGGAAATGAAGCTGAAGCTGTACCGGATGCTGCACGCGGCGCTGAAGGACGGGGGCTGCTTTGTGCTGACGGATTATTTCGCCGAATCGGAGGCGGAGGAGGCGGTGTACTTCCGCAATCTGGAGGCCCTCAAAAAAGCGCAGGGCATCCCGGAGGGCGTGTTCTGCCATTACGACACGCCGCTGACCGTGGCGCACGAGACGGCGGTGCTGAGGCAGGCGGGCTTTGCCGATGTGCGGCTGATGAAAGAGTGGGGCAGCACCTCGACCCTGCTGGCGGTCCGGTGAGCATTGACTTTGGAAAGGACGGGACTGATATGAACCGGCTGATCGCGCGGATTGGCGCGGGCATCGTGACCGTGACGGTCTTCCTGTTTGCGGTCTGCCTGATCACAGGCTTTACCTTTGGCTCCTACCTGGTGTGCATGTTCCTTCCGCTGGGCTACATCATGATGGCCGAGGGACTGCGGTGCGAGGCCGCTCAGGACAGGCAGGCGGCCGCGGGCGTGGGCATGGCGCTGGCTGCCGTCTACGCGGTGCTGATCCTCCTGGTGTACTTTGCCCAGACGACCAGCGTCCGCCTCGGCTCCCTGAGCGCGGAGGCGCTGAGCATCCTCGACTTCAGACGGGGCGGGCTGATCTTCAACTATGACCTGCTGGGCTACGGCATGATGGCGCTTTCGACCTTCTTCATCGGCCTGTCCATGCAGCCGGGAAACAGGGCCGACCGGTGGCTGAAGGCCCTGATGATGATCCACGGGGGTTTCTTTGCCGGCTGCTTTGTGATGCCCATGACGGGCGTGATCAGCGCCATGGCGGACGGGAACACCAGCAGCGGCGGCGTGATCGCCCTCGTCGCGTGGTGCGCCTACTTCCTGCCCATCGGCATCCTCGCCTTCAGGCACTTCGGAAGAGGAGGAAAAGCATGAGGATTCATCACGGAGACCTGCTGATCCGCGATGCCGGCGAAGGCGACTGCCCACAGCTGGCGGCCTGGTGGAACGACGGCGCGGTGATGGCTCACGCGGGCTTCCCGAAGGGGCTGGGCACCACGGCGGAGGAGATCGCAAAGCAGATTGCGGCGGACAGCGACGAGACCCGGCGGAGGCTGATCCTCGAATACCAGGCGCGGCCCATCGGGGAGATGAGCTATACCGTCCTCGGGGACGGCTCGGCGGAGATCGGCATCAAGATCTGCGAAAAGGCATATCAGGAGATGGGGCTGGGGCGGAAAGCCCTGAGCCTGCTCATCCGCGGGCTGTTCGCCCGGGGGATCAAAAGGATCGTCCTGGACACGAATCTGAACAACCTGCGGGCCCAGCACGTCTATGAAAAACTGGGCTTCCGGAAGCTCAGGGTCAACATCGACTCCTGGCGCAATCAGCTGGGTGAGCTGCAGTCCTCGGTGGACTACGAGCTGCGGCCGGAGGATTTCAGGGATTATTCCGGGGCAGCGGGCCTGCGCTTTCTCCCCCTCCGGGAACAGCCTGAGCTGCTGGACAACGCCGCGAAGTGGTTTCACAGCAAATGGGGCGTACCGGAGACGGCCTACCGGGAATGCATGGAGGCTTACCTGGCGGGCGAAACGGAATACGGCTGGTACCTCTGCCTGGCGGGGGAGGCTATCGCCGGGGGACTGGGCGTGATCGAAAACGATTCCCATGACCGGAAGGATCTGGCGCCCAATGTCTGCGCCGTGTACACGGAGGAAGCCTTCCGGGGGCAGGGGATCGCCGGAAAGCTGCTGAACCTGGCGGTGGAGGACATGCGGAGCAAGGGCGTTTCGCCCCTGTACCTGCTGACCGACCACACGGGCTTCTACGAGCGGTACGGCTGGGACTTCCTCTGCATGGCGCAGGGGGACGGCGAGCCAAATCTCTCCCGGGTCTACATCCACAGATAAAAAGACAGGATGCAGGATATGAAGCAATCGGCAAACGACCGCCGGCCGGTGTGGATGATGGTCTCATCCATGCTGATTTTCGGCACCATCGGCGTGTTCCGCAGATCCATCCCCCTGTCCTCGGCCTTCCTGGCCTTTGCCCGGGGTCTCATCGGCGGCCTGTTCATCCTCCTGTACAGCCGCCTGAGGCGCGGCAGAGCGGAAAACAGGCTGCCGGGGCGGACGCTGGCCCTGCTGGCGCTGACCGGCGCGCTGATCGGCGTCAACTGGATGCTGCTCTTCGAGGCCTTCAACCACACCACCGTGGCCGTCGCCACTCTCTGTTACTACATGGAGCCGACGCTGGTGATGCTGTTCTCCCCCCTGTTCTTTCACGAGAAGCTGACCGCGAGGAAGAAGGTCTGCGCGGCCGTCGCCCTTCTGGGCATGGCGCTGGTGTCCGGGGTGACCGGCGGGCCGGGGGAAGGCGGATTCACAGGTGTGCTGCTGGGACTGGGGGCGGCGGTGATCTACGCGGCAGTGGTCATCCTGAACAAGCGCATCGCGGGGGTTGACGCTGACCGGAAGACCACGGTGCAGCTGCTCTGCGCCGGGCTGGTCATGGCGCCCTATCTGCTTTGGACCGGCGGCTTTGAGGGCCTGGCCTTTACGCCGTCCTCCCTCGCCCTGCTGCTCCTGGTGGGGGTGGTGCACACGGGCCTCGCCTATGTGCTGTACTTCGGGAGCATCGAGGGGCTGAAGGCCCAGTCCGTGGCCATGCTCAGCTATATCGATCCCGTCTCCGCCCTGCTCTTTTCCGCTCTGCTGCTCCGGGAGCCCCTGAGCCCGCTGAATCTCCTCGGCGCGGTGATGATCCTCGGCTCGGCAATCGTCGCGGAGGGCCATTGACTTTTTCCCTTTCTCATGCTATTGTTGCATCAGCAAGCGGCAAACGCCGCTGAAAGGAGGATATGTCATGGAGAAGTGGGAATGCCCCTGCGGTTATGTGTATGATCCCGAGGCGGGCGATCCGGACAGCGGCATCGCGCCCGGCACCGCCTTTGAGGACATCCCCGAGGACTGGGTCTGCCCCGTGTGCGGCCTGGGCAAGGAAGAGTTCACCAAGGTCGGCTGAAGCCGAAGCCCCGCCATGCGCGGGGTTTTTTGTTTTGCACCAACTTTCTCCTTGACAAACACAGACGGATGTGGTTTAATGATCTTCGCCCGGAAGTTTAGAAATTCTAAACCTGGCACTGCGCCGGACGGTTTAGTTTTACTAAACGGATGCGTCCGGCGGGATCGATTTCCGAAAGGGGGGACCGGGATGGACATTGGACTGAAGCTGAGGCAATTGCGGCAGCAGCGCGGGCTGACACAGGAGGAGCTGGCGGACCGCTGTGAGCTGAGCAAGGGATTCATCTCCCAGGTGGAGCGCAACCTGGCGTCCCCCTCCATCGCCACGCTGACTGATCTGCTGGAGTGCCTGGGCGTGAGCCTGGCGGCCTTTTTCTCGGAGAAGACAGACGAGAAAACCGTGTTCGCGCCCGAGGACATGTTTGAGAAGGCCGACGAGGAGACCCTGCGCGGCACGGTGACCTGGCTGGTGCCGGACGCCCAGAAGAACGAGATGGAGCCTATCCTGCTGACCCTGGGCCCCGGCGGCGAGAGCTGGCGCTATCCGCCATCGGAGGGGGAGGAGTTCGGCTATGTGCTCTCCGGCAGCGTCTTCCTGATCCGGGGCGCCGACAAGACCCGGGTAAAGGCCGGCTGCAGCTTCTGCCTGCATCCGCGGGAAGAGCACTACCTCAAGAATGCGGGCAAGTCGGCGGCGAAGATCCTGTGGGTTTCAACACCGCCATCGTTTTGAGGGTTTCGCGCCTGCGGGCGTGATAAGGGGGGCTTTGCGGCCGCCCCCCTTAACCCCCTTCGCACCGCATCCCTTACTTCAATGGCAGCATTGAATACTTACCGATGGAGGGACGGCCATGGAAAACGAGCATCTGATTGATCTGATCCACGTCTCCAAGGACTTTGACGGCGTCAAGGTGCTGGACGACATCAGTCTGTACATCCGCAAGAAGGAGTTCGTGACCCTGCTGGGGCCCTCCGGCTGCGGCAAGACCACCACCCTGCGGATCATCGGCGGCTTTGAGACGCCCTCCGAGGGACAGCTGCTCTTTGAGGGGCGGGACATCGTGTCCCTGCCGCCCTACAAGCGGCGCGTCAACACGGTGTTCCAGAAGTACGCCCTCTTCCCCCACCTGAACGTGCACGACAACATCGCCTTCGGGTTGAAGATCAAGAAGACGCCCAAGGCGGAGATCGACCGGCGGGTGGAGCAGATGCTGGAGCTGGTGGGCCTGAAGGGCTACGGCAAGCGCCGGGTGGAAGCCCTCTCCGGCGGCCAGCAGCAGCGCGTGGCCATCGCCCGCTCCCTGGTCAACGAGCCCGAGGTGCTGCTCCTGGATGAGCCCCTGGGCGCCCTCGACCTGAAGCTGCGCAAGGAAATGCAGCTGGAGCTCAAGAGCATGCAGCAGCGCCTGGGCATCACCTTCCTCTACGTCACCCACGACCAGGAGGAAGCCCTGACCATGAGCGACACCATCGTGGTGATGCGGGACGGCAAGATCCTGCAGATCGGCGATCCCAAGCACATCTACGACGAGCCGGCCAACGCCTTCGTGGCGGACTTCATCGGGGAGAGCAACATCCTCTCCGGCACCATGATCCGGGACGAGCTGGTGGCCTTCGCGGGCAGCGAGTTCCCCTGCGTGGACTTCGGCTTCGGCAGCAACGCGCCGGTGGACGTGGTCGTCCGCCCCGAGGATATCACCCTGGTGGGCGAGGACGTGGGCCAGCTGACGGGCACCATCCGCTCGGTGATCTTCAAGGGCGTGCACTATGAGATGATGATCGACACCGGGAGCTACGTCTTCAAGGTGCACTCCACCACCATGCAGCCCCAGGGCAGCCGGGTGGGCCTGAGCATTGTGCCCTTCAACATCCACATCATGCAGCCCATGAACGCCCCCCGGAACGAAAAGGAGGCGCAGGACAGTGCAGTTTAACTCGTCCATGCCCTGGTGGAGCTATCTGCTGATGGGCGCGGGACTGCTGGCCTTCATCGCGCTGGTGGCGCAATCCATCTGGCGCCACCGGGGCGTGCACCGCTCCCTCTTCGCCTCGCCCTACACCCTGTGGATGATCGTCTTCACCGTGCTGCCGGTGGTGCTCATCGCCTACTACGCCTTCACCGACAGCGCCGGCGGCTTCACCTTAGACAACTTCCGCGCCTTCTGGGATTCCAACCACCTGATGCGCGAGCAGCTGCGCTCCGCGGCCGGCGATGAGGTGGCGGCCACTGTGGTGCGGGGCTCCGTCAACATCGATACCCTGGTCTACTCCCTGTGGATGGCCTTCCTGTGCACGGCCATCTGCCTGCTGCTGGGCTATCCCGCCGCCCTCTTCATGGCGGACCGGCAGATGAAGCTGGGAGCCACCATCGTGGTACTCTTCATCATCCCCATGTGGATGAACTTCCTGCTGCGCACCATCGCCTGGATGAGCCTGCTGGAGGACACGGGCCTCATCAACCAGCTGCTGGAGGCCATGGGCCTGGGGAAGCGGCAGCTGCTGTACAACCAGGGCGCGGTGCTCCTGGGCATGATCTACAACTTCCTGCCCTTCATGGTCTTCCCCATCTACACCTCCCTGAGCAAGCTGGATCCCCGCCTGTCCGAAGCCGCGGCCGACCTGGGCTGCAACAGCTGGCGGACGCTGTACAAGGTCATCATGCCCCTGTCCATCCCGGGCGTGATCTCGGGCATCACCATGGTGTTCATGCCCTCGGTCACCACCTTCTTCATCCCCCGGGTGCTGGGCGGCGGCCATACCCAGATGTTCGGCGACCTGATCGAGGCGAAGTTCCTCACCGAGGGCAACTGGAATGTGGGCTCAGCCCTGTCCCTGGTGATGATGCTGCTCATCCTCATCTCCCTGTCCATCCTGCGCAAGGCTGATCCCAACGGGGAAGGAGGCGGTATCGCGTGACCAAGGTGCTCAAGCGCATTTACCTGGGGCTGATCCTGATCTTCCTGTACATGCCCATCGCGGTGCTGATCGTCCAGTCCTTCAACGCGGGCAAGAGCCGCGCCAAGTGGGAGGGCGTCTCCCTGCACTGGTACATCGACCTGTTCAACAACACGGCCATCATGAACGCCCTGTGGGTCACCCTGTCCGTGGCCCTGCTGGCCACCATCGTGTCCACGGTCATCGGCACCCTGGCCGCCATCGGCATCCATTCCATGCGGAAGCGGCCCCAGGCCATGATGATGACCCTGACCAACCTGCCCAACACCATGCCGGACATCGTGACCGGCATCTCCCTGATGCTGCTTTTCATCTTCACCCAGGTGGACCGCGGCTACGTGACCATGCTCCTGGCGCACATCACCTTCGACACGCCCTATGTGATCCTCTCGGTGCTGCCCAAGCTGAAGCAGATGAACAAGCACACCTATGAGGCCGCCCTCGACCTGGGCGCGACGCCCCGGTACGCGCTGCTCCACGTGCTGATCCCCGAGTGCAAGCAGGGCATCGTCACCGGCGCGCTGCTGGCCTTCACCCTCTCCCTGGACGACTTCACCGTGTCCTACTTCACCACCAGCCCGCTGGTGCAGAACCTCTCCACCCTGATCTACTCGGCCACCAAGCTGGGCATCACACCCATCTACTACGCCCTGTCCGCCCTGATGTTCGTGGTGCTGCTGCTGCTCCTGCTGGCTGTCAACCGCAGGACGCAGGAAAACTAAGAGGAGGTATGTCCCATGAAAAAGCTGATTGCCGCCCTGCTGCTCATCGCCCTGCTGCTGCCCGCCGCCGCCCTGGCTGACGGTGTGGTGAACGTGTACAACTGGTTCGACTACATCGACGAGAGCGTGCTGGAGCAGTTCGAGGAAGAGACCGGCATCCACGTCAACTACATGAACTTCACCACCAACGAGGACATGCTGGTGATGGTGGAGGCCAACCCGGGCGCCATCGACGTGGTCTTCCCCTCGGAATACTGCGTGCAGCGCCTGCTGAACAAGGGCCTGCTGATGGAGCTGGACTTCAGCCGCATCCCCAACTTCAGCCAGATCGCCGCTAACCTCCTCGATCCCTCCTACGACCCCGGCAACGCCCACTCCGTGCCCTACATGTGGGGCACCTTGGGCATCCTGTACAACAAGGAGCTGGTGGACGAGGCGGACGTCAGCACCTGGGGCGTGCTGTGGAACGAGAAGTACAAGGGTCAGGTGCTGATGATGGACTCCATCCGCGACGGCATGGGTCTGGCGCTGAAGTACCTGGGCTACTCCATGAATTCCACCGATTACACCCAGCTCCGCGCCGCCACCGACCTGCTGATTCAGCAGAAGACCTCCGGCATGGTCAAGTCCTATGGCCTGGATGAGTTCAAGGACAAGATGGTGGCCGGCGAGGCCGCCCTGGCCGTGGTCTACTCCGGCGACGCCCAGTATGCCATCGACCTGGACGAGGAGGGCCGCCTGGCCTACGCCATCCCCGAGGAGGGCTCCAACATCTGGGTGGACTGCGCCGTGATCCCCGCCGCCGCCCGCAATGTGGACAACGCCTACGCCTTCATCGACTTCCTCTGCCGCCCCGACGTCGCCCGGAAGAACGTGGAGGAGATCTGGTACTGCTCCGTCAACACCGGCGCCATCGAGCTGCTGGGCGAGGAGTACGCCTCCCTGTACGTCCTCAACCCCAGCGAGGACATCCGCGCGCGCCTGGAGTACTACAACGACCTGGACGCCACCTGGCTGACCGTCTACAACACCCTCTGGCAGGAAGTCAAGCAGGCGAACTGAACGACAAAACAACACACTTGCCGCCTTCGGGCGGCTTTTTTCAATGACAGGTGACAAGCACAAAAAAAGGGTGTATAATACCCCTGTCAGAAACCAATCAGCCGCGCAGGGAAGCGCGCATCCACAAGGAGGGATTCTTCATGAAACGGACACTGGCGCTGATCGCGGCGCTCTGCCTTTGTCTCTGGGGCCTGGCCGCTCTGGCGGAGGAGGAGCTGCTGGACACGCTGCTGGAGGGCATTGAGGACTTTGAGGGCACAGAGCTGGAAACGCCCCCGGACGAGCCGCTGCTGCTCTCGGGCGACAGCGAAAGCGTGACGCTGGACGTCAGCCTGCTGCAGCGCTACGGCATCACCTATCAGGATCTGATGTCCACCCAGCGGACGACCTACCTGCCGGCGGCGGCCCTGAGCATCGCCACGGGCGAGCATTTCGGCTTTGTGCCCGAGGAGAGCAAGCTGGTCATTTACATCATGAAGGAGGATTCCAGCCTCGACCTGTTTGAGGCCATCCTGAATTACGACACCGACGCGGTGTACCTCCTGCACTGGAATCCCGGCAGCACCACCGCCGTCTGCCAGAAGGGCCGCGGCATCGAGCGCTTCTACAACCTGAACGCCCAGGCCCTGCCCTACCTGACCCAGCTGGACGCGGCCACCCTGCCGGCCTACTATCAGGAGCTGCGGGGCGGCGGCTACCAGGCTCTGCAGGTCGGCCGGGCCGCCTACCGGCTCTCGGAGGACAGGCAGCACATCTACATCAGCCGCCCCAGCGTGACCGGCGGCAGCGGCCAGCACACCATCGCCTACAACATTTACGACAGCGGGAGCAATCCCATCAACTATTTCTATTCCACCGAGGAGACCGTGGCGGCCTCGCCGGGCTGCGGCGGCCTGTTCAACGTGTTCATCGTGGTCTCGGACATCGTGACGGGCGAGAGCCTGACCCAGAACATCGGCTGGCAGCAGATCTCCTGGCCCCGGGCCAATGCGCTGACGGTGTCTCCGCTGGTCTTCGAGGTCTCCGCCAACGGCGAGTCCGTTTATGTGAACCGGCCCGACGTGGCCTGCGTCAGCGGAGAGGCTACCATCGCCTACAACCTCTACGATTCCCACGGAAATCCGGTCAACTACTTCTACTCCATCTCGCCCCGGGTGGCGGTGACCCCGGACTATGGCGGACTCTTCAACGTGTTTGTGGTGGTGACCGACACCGTGACCGGCGAGCAGTCCGTGCAGGACGTGGGCTGGCAGACCCTGACCCGCGAAACCCTGCCCCAGGGCGTCTGCCGCGCCCTGCTCATCGGCCAGACATCGGTGCCCGGCTGCCAGAGCTCCCTGTCCTACCTGACGGACATCCAGAATATCGACGCCATGCTCAAGAACATCAACGGCGGCGCCTACGCGGGCCACACCACCATGTACCGCGACCTGAGCCGGGCCCTGGTGCTGGCGAACATCGCCTCGGCCTACAGCGGGGCCGCCGCCGGGGACGTGTCCTTCTTCTACATCGGCACCCACGGCGTCAAGGATCGGCTGACGGGCAATACCGCCGACCAGGAGGGGGCGCTGGGCTGCGCGGACGGCAAATCGCTGAAGCTGAAGGATCTGGCGACCGCCCTCTCGAAGGCCAACCCGAACAACGAGGTCATCGTGCTGCTCTCCGCCTGCGGCTCGGGCGCGGCGATCAAGGACGGCAGCGGATCGGCCGCGCTGACCGCCCGGGACATCATCAGCGCCTTCGCCGCCTGCGACCCGGGGCTGACCGTCAAGAGCGCGGACAAGCGCCAGGAGCTGCGCAAGAACAAGTTCTACGTCCTCACCGCCGCGGACGTGTACGAGTCCTCCTGGTACTTCCCGGACGACTCCGCCGCCGGCTCCTTCATGGGTGTCTCCCTCTGCCAGGCCACGAGCCTCGAGGGCGGCTACTGCAAGGCGGACGCCAACCATGACCGGCAGATCACCTTTGAGGAGCTCTACGCCTTCATGTACGACTACTGCTACCGCGCCAGCGGCTATGCCGACGCCCGCCAGCACATGCAGCGCTGGCCGGAAAACTCGGACTGGGTGGTGTTCAGGTACTGAGCCCCGTCCCCCGCAGCGCCTCCTTCAGCCGCACACAGCAGGGCTTGAAGGAGGTGAAGGTGAGGGCGCCGCTGATGACCCCGGCCACCACGGGCACGGCCCGGCGGAAAAAGCCCGTGAAGACCTTCTTCGTCATGTGCACGCCGAACCACCTGGCGGCGCTCTTGCCGGCCTCGAAAGCCGCGCCTTTGGTCAGCGCCCCGGCCAGCAGCCGCGGGTCAGCGCCCTGTTTGAGAGAGTCGGCGAGACTCCGCAGGGCGCTTTTGCAGCCGTCGATATCGTACATCACGCCGATGCAGAGGGTGAGCAGGCTGAGGGCTTCCGGTCCCGGCGCATCGTCCTTCTCCGGCAGGCCAATGTCCGGGAAGCCGTACAGATAGAGCAGCTTCTGGGCGGCCCGGAGCAGGAAGCCGTAATACTGGGCGATGTCCGAGGGAATGGTGGCGGCCATGGCGAAGCCGCCGGGCATGCCCAGGGCCGCTGAAATGCCCGAGACGCAGCCGCGCTCATAGGCGATGACGCCGTCGGCGAAGCGGTCGATGGCTTTTGCGGCGATGCCCGCCCGGGCCGGAGTGCTCTCAATCGCCCTGTCGATGACCTCGGCAGGATAGCGCCGGTGGAACTTCCCCCGCAGGAAGGCCTCGCGGCTGATCCGCACTCCCGGCACCCGCAGGCTGAGGATGATGCAGTCCTCCAGGTCGATCTCGCCGTTCCCGTTGACGTCCATCGCCCCGACCACCGCGTCCGAAACGCTTTTCGCCGCTCCGCTGACGGCCTCGCTCAGGCTGAAGGCGGGGTGTTTTGGGTTGTTCATGAAATGGGTACCTCCGGAAAGTTTGCTGATGCCGCGCCTTCAGGATGGGGGCTGCTTCTTCTTCCCTCCATCCAGCCGCATCATGGCCAGGAAAAGCCCGAGGGCGCCCGCGACAGTGCCGCTGAAGAGGCGCAGGCCGGTGAAGGGGTAGATGGTGTAGCCGCCGAACTTGCGGGTGATGACGACCTGCTGGCCGACGGTGAGGGGTTCGGCGGGGCGGGGGTAATTCACGGAGACGGTCTGTGTGCTGCCGGCGGCGTCGGTGAAGGTGACCGTCAGGGGCACAACGGTATAGCTGTAGGAGCGGCCCCGGCGGGACCGGCTCTGGACGCTCTTCGGCCAGCCCACGGAGGTGATGGACGCCGTCCAGCGCGGCTGCACAAAGGTATAGACAAAAGCGCCGGCGCAGAGGGTGAACACCAGCAGAATCGTGATCCAGGCGCTGCGTTTCATATAGACCTCTATACCTCGCTGATTGCTTCATGATCCGCACCCATGATACCATGGGCCGGGCGGGTTTGCAAGCAGTTTCCCCATCGGCGGGGCGGTTCATCCGGGCGCCTTTTCAGATGCCTTCTGCGCGGCCTGCGGGTTTTTCCTGCACCCTGATTGGATGCGCTGGCTGCAGACGGGCATGGTTTGATTCGGATGTCAAAAGGCCGCTTTCATGAACTGAGCCACGACTGGTTGTGGAAGACAGCGGAAATCACCACAACCAGTCGTGGCTCCAAGGTTGAAAGCGCCCTTTTGTCACCCTTACCATGGTTTACAGCGGGCCGCCTTTTCATTTTGTCAGCCGAAGTGGACAAAATGCGCCGCGTGATCTGCTATCCTCTTTGCGCAGTATACTGCAGAAAGGTGGGATTCGCGTGAATCGGAATTGGTGTGTCAGGGCTTTGGCCAGCCTTCTCCTGCTGGTCATGATGCTCAGCGTGGCTGCGGCGGAGGATATCGACCTTGCGAAGTTCAGCGACGGTGAAATCATCGCGCTGATGAAGAAGGTGACAGAGGAGGTGGCGCGGAGGGGCATCGAAAAGACCGCGACGCTGCCCAAGGGGACGTATACCGCGGGCGTTGACCTCCCGGCGGGCAAGTATATATATACCTGTCTGGCCAAGGGCAATGACTGGGGCAATGTGACGGTCTATTCTGATCAGGGCAAGGGCCGGCAGCTGCTGTGGAATGTGGTCAGCGCCCCTGAAGAGGGTGAAACGCCGGACACCCTCTACATTACCCTGAGCGAGGGCGACCAGCTGAAGTCCGGCGTGCCGTTCAGCCTGACGGTGGTGGCGGGGGTTGTGTTCAAATAAGGGAAACCGGGGGCGCCGCGCAAAACCGGCGCCTTTTCCGTTCGCGAAAAAAACACGCGCTGTTATAGAGGCAGGAAAGGAGGCCATCATCATGCCCTATAACAGCAAAGCGTTCGGGATTGTCATCTCCCGCCTGCGCGTCCGCAAAGGCCTGACCCAGGAGGCCGCGTCCGGCCTGGCCGGCATCGCCCGAAGTCACCTTGCCATGCTGGAAAACGGCAGGAAGACCGTGCGGCTGGACACCCTCTGGCGGCTCGCGGAAACCTTGGGCGTCAGCGCCAGCGAGCTGGTGAGGCTTGTGGAAGAAGAAAGCAGGGGATGAGGGAACAAAAAAGGAGCCGCCCTCCAAACGGGGGACGGTTCCTCTTTTCAGCCAGATTACTTGATTTCGACGGTGGCGCCGACTTCCTTGAACTTGGCGGCGATCTTCTCGGCCTCTTCCTTGGAGACGGCTTCCTTGATGGTCTTGGGGGCGGACTCGACGATTTCCTTGGCTTCCTTCAGGCCCAGGCCCTCGACGACCTCGCGGACGGCCTTGATGACCTTGATCTTCTCGCTGCCGGCTTCCTTCAGCACGACGTCGAATTCGGTCTTCTCTTCCTCAACGGGGGCAGCAGCAGCAGCCGCAGCGCCGCCGGCCACAGCGATGGCGCCGGTCACGCCGAACTTCTCCTTCAGCGCGTCCACCAGCTCCTTGACTTCCATCAGGCTCATCTTTTCGATGGCTTCAATGATTTCCTGAATGCCCATGATTATACCTCCATCAATGATTCGGTTGATTGAATTGCGCGGCGCTCAGGCCGCTGAGGCCATCAGGCGGCCTCCTTCTTTTCGACGATCTCGTTCAGCACGGCCACCAGGGCGGTCATCGGAGAATTCAGGCAGCCGACGATCATGCTCATCATCTCGTCGCGGCCAGGCATCTTCGACAGGGCTTCCATGGTCGCAGCGTCGGCGGCTTTGCCGTCCATCACGCCGCCCATGATCTTCAGGCACTGCAGCTTGTTCTTCTCGATGAAGTTCGCCACCGCCTTGGGCCCGGACACCGGATCCTTCTTGCCGAAAACAAAGGCGTTGGGGCCGTTCAGCAGGTCGTCCAGACCGGAGACGCCAATCTGCTCCAGGGCCAGCTTCACCAGGCGGTTCTTGTAGACGCAGTAGTCCACATCGCTCTCCCGGCACTGCTTGCGCAGGGCGGTGTCATTATCCACGGTCAGGCCGGAATAGCTCACGATCATCACGGACTCCGCATTGCGCAGCTTCTCGACGATCTCAGCGACCTTTTCCACCTTCAGTTCGCGGTTCTTGCTCATTTCTGTTTACACCTCCTCAATGGCTTGGAGTAAAAGAGAACCCTTGCGCGCAGACGCAAGGGAGAGCATTACACTGTCCATTACGCCTCGGCAGGCGGGGTCGCCCCACTTTGAGCCCCGGAGGGCACCGGCTGTCTACAGCACAGGTTTCTTTCAAAACCTCGGGTATTGTAACACATCAAACAGGAGGCGTCAAGGGGTGGCGAAGGAAAAATTCATGCGGAAGGCGCGGAAGAAGACCAGCTTCACCCCAGCCGGGAGAGCACTTCGGCCATCTCGGGCACGCTGGTGATGCCGCCGTGCTTCTGGGTGGAGAGGCTGGCAGCGGTGCAGGCGAAGGCGGTGATGGCCCGCAGGTCGTCCCCGGTCAGGTCGGCGGGAGCTTTGTGCAGGCTGAGGAAGCGGCTCATGGCGCTGCCGCCGAAGATGTCCCCCGCGCCGGTGGTGTCCACGGGGCGGATGCCCAAGGGGGAGGGCACGGTGACGGCGGCCTTCGCGTTGGCGGTATGGCAGCCCCTGGGGCCGAGGGTGGCGTAAACCAGGGAGACATCGTACTCCTCCAGCAGAAGCCGGGCGCCCTGCTCGGGGCTCATGCCCCAGAGCCAGCGGATCTCCTCATCGCTGATCTTGACAATGTCCGCCTGATGCAGGCTCCAGTCGATGGCGCTGCGGGCGGCGTCCTCGCTGGGCCAGAGGGGTTTGCGCAGGTTGGGATCCAGGCTGATGAGCGCGCCGTGGGACCTGGCGAGGGAGATGGCCCGGCGAGTGGCCGAGGCGGCGGGCTCGTCGGTCAGGGAGAGGGTGCCGAAGTGGAAGACCCTGCAGTCCGACAGGAGGCTTTCGTCCACCTCCTCTGGGCGCAGGCGGGTGTCCGCGCCGGGCTTGCGGGCAAAGCTGAAATCGCGGTTGCCCGAGGCGTCCAGAGACACGAAAGCGAGGGTGGTGAACCAGGCGGGATCCGCCACCACGCCACGGGTGTCGATGCCGGCGCCCTTCAGGGTGCTGACCAGGAGGCGGCCGAACATGTCGTCGCCCACCTTGCCGATCATGGCGGTGGAGCAGCCATACTTGTTCAGCGCCGCCAGGAAATTCCCCGGCGCGCCGCCCGGATTGGCGGAAAGGGTCGGATAACCGGCTTCATTCACCGAAACCGGCGCGAAATCGATCAGCAGCTCGCCCAGCGCGACAACGTCAAACATGGCATACCTCCGGAAGAGAACAGTAAACAGAGGACAGTGAACAGTGGACGGGAGCGGTTCCGGCTGAAGGGCGGAGGCTCACTCCCTCGTCGTGCCTCCGTAGGCGTACGATACCGGGAGGCAAATCAGCGAAGGCACCGTGGAGAGATGTTTTGACAGGACGGTGCTGACGCAGGCCTCGGCGATCTCCTGCACGGGCTGGACGATGGTGGACACAATGTAGCCCTGGGTGCCGAACATCCGGATGCCGTCAAAGCCGATGACCTGCACATCCCGGGGCACGCGCACGCCCATGCGGCGCAGGGACTGGATGATCTGCCAGGCCAGCATGTCCGTGCCCAGGAAGAGGCCGTCGAAGGCCAGCCTGCCGTTCTCCATGTGGTCGGCGAGGAAGCGCTCGAACTCGCTGAAGGGCGCACCGTCCTCAAGGGTTTTCAGCTCGAAGGACAGGCCCAGTTCCACGCAGGCGCTGACGAAGCCGTCCTTGCGCTTGCTGGGCTCGTTGGTGAGCGCCGAGCCGACGCGCATGAAGGCCACCCGCCTGCAGCCCAGTTCATGCAGCTTTTTCGCGGCTAAGTATCCGCCGGAAAAGTTGTCGGAGGCGACGCAGGGCACGCTGACGGAGAAGAAGCGGTCGATGGTGACGAAGGGAATGTCCGAGGGGATGACCAGGTTGGGGTTGTAGGTCAGGGCGATGATGCCGTCGGCCCGGTTCTGCCGCACCATCTGGATGAACTCATCCTCCCGGCTCTGGTCGTACTCGGTGAAGCACAGGGCCATGCGGTAGTTGCGCTTGTCCAGCTCCAGGTTGATGTGGTGCACCAGCAACCCGAAATAGGGGTTGATCGTGTTGGGGATGATCAGGGCGATGAAACCGGTGCGGTCGCTGCGCAGGGCGCGGCCGGTGGCGTTGTAGCGGTAGCCCAGGCGCTCGATGGCCGCCTCCACCTTCTGGCGGAAATCTGCGCCCACCGCCTCGCCGTTGATTACACGCGAAACAGTGCCCAGCGCCACCCCGGCCTCCCGGGCTACATCCGCCATGGTAGGCGCGCTCCTGCCCTTCATGGGTCTCCCTCCGTTTCCGGTCTGATTGCACACTGATCTGTTCATGAACAATTCTACCATTTTCATGAAACGATGTCAAGAACAAATTCATCATCAGCCAATCAGGAAGCAGAGGAAAACCGCACGGTATAAAACGATTCATGAAACGTCTCCGCCTGAAAGCCTTGCTATATATGGGCTGAAGGCAGAGGCTGAATATGGGACAACTGCAATAATATGTATCTGATACCATAAATATGGCAACTCGCACATGAAACTTTCATGAACAAAAGTTCAAAAACGGGTTGACAAAGCCCGACTCGTGTGCTATTCTGATACCGATATCATGAAACGTTTCATGATGAACTGACGAGCTGAGGAGCGAGCAGACAGGAGGAATGCTTATGAAATCCGCGGTCGCAGCGGTGCCGGCTCACCGCAAGCCTCTCGGGCAGCGGCTCAAGGATCACTGGCAGCTGTATGTGCTGCTGCTGATTCCCGTTGTCATCACGATTATCTACAAGTACGGCCCCATGTACGGCATCCAGATCGCCTTCCGCGACTTCCGGGCCAGCATGGGCATCACCGGCAGCCCCTGGGTGGGCTGGAAGTGGTTTGAACGCTTCTTCAACGCCCCGACCTTCGAGCGCATGATGGTCAACACGGTGCTGCTGAGCCTCTACGGCCTGCTGTGGGGCTTCCCGGTGCCAATCCTCCTGAGCCTGGCGCTCAACCAGCTGCGCTTCAAGCGCCTGCGCCGCACCGTGCAGACGGTCATCTACGCCCCGCACTTCATCTCCACCATGATTATCTGCGGTATGCTCCGCATCTTCCTCTCTCCCTCCGGCGGCCTGATCAACCTGATTGCCGGCACGAAGATCGACTTCCTGACCGAGGCCGGCGCTTTCCGCACCATCTATGTGGCCAGCGGCATCTGGCAGGAGGCCGGCTGGGGCACCATCATCTATCTGGCCACCCTCTCCAGCGTCGACCCGGCCCTGTATGAGGCCGCCAAGGTGGACGGCGCGTCGGTCTTCCAGCGCATCCTGCACATTGACATCCCCTGCCTGATTCCCATGATCGTGCTGCAGCTCATCATGAGCGCCTCCGGCCTGATGAACGTCGGCTTCGAGAAGGCTTTCCTGCTCCAGACCGACCTGAACAAGGCCACCAGCGACATCATCGCGGTCTATGTGTACGATCAGGGCATTCAGCGCGCCAGCTACTCCTACGCGACCGCCATCGGCCTGTTCAACACAGCCATCAACATCTTCCTGCTGGTGGTCGTCAACTGGGTCGCCAAGAAAGCCGCGGACGTCAACTTTGTGTAAGAAAGGAGGAGAAGCGATATGTCAGCCATTATGAAGAACCGCCAGGGCAAGCTGGGCGGCCTGAGCGACCGCACCAGCGACATCATCCTGGTCATCATTTCCCTGCTCATCCTGATCATCGTGGCCTATCCGCTGTACTACGTGCTGGTCGCCTCCTTCTCCAACCCCTATGACGTGTACGCCGGCAAAACCTTCATCCTGCCCAGCGGCTTCACCTTTGACGGCTACAAGGCGGTCTTCGCCGACTCCAGCATCCTCTCGGGCTACGGCAACTCCATCCTGTACACGGTGCTGGGCACCATCTACTCCGTGGCCTTGCTCTACCTGGTGGCCTACCCCCTGTCCGTGTCCAGCCTGCCGGGGCGCAAGCTCATCAGCATCTTCTTCGTCATCACCATGTACTTCGGCGGCGGCCTGATCCCCACCTACCTGATCGTCAAGAACACGGGCCTGCTCCAGACCATCTGGGCGATGTTCGTGCCCGGCGGCGTGGCGGTGGGCAACGCCATCATCTGCCGCAACTACTTTGAGACCAGCATTCCCGGCTCGCTGAAGGAGGCCGCGTCCATCGACGGCGCAAGCCACTTCCGCATCTTCTTCTCCATGATCATCCCGCTCTCAAAGCCCATCCTCTCGGTCATGGTCATCTTCTCCATGGTCGCCTACTGGAACGAGTGGTTCACCGCTCTGATCTACCTGCGCGGCGACCAGGCGCCCCTGCCTCTGGTGCTCCGCAACGTGCTGATCAAGTCTTCCACCTCCGCCGCCCAGGCCTCCATGATCTCCGGCGGCTATGCGGAGCTCAACAAGATCACTGAGATGATCAAGTTCTCCTCCATCATTGTGGCGGCTGCGCCCATGCTGGTCGCTTATCCCTTCGTGCAGAAGTACTTCGAGCAGGGCTTCATGTCCGGCGCTGTGAAGGGATAAGGTTTCGCGCCTGCGGGCGCGACCAGGGGGGCTTTGCGATCGCCCCCCTGGACCCCCTTCGCGTCCGTCGCTGTTTGAATAGTAGTATCACAATGAAACCCCGTCTTCAACACCCCCCTGGGGTGTGAGAATAGTTTGTCAAAGGAGGATTTCCCATGAAGAAGGTCGTATCTCTTCTCCTGGCTGCCATGATGCTCCTGTCCATGGTGACCCTGGCTTCCGCGGAGGCGACTCCCTTCACCATCGTCAGCGGCATCTCCGCTCTCTCCAGCGGCTATGCCAACAACCCCGTGCTGCTGGCCATGGCCGAGAAGGCCGGCATCACCATCGACTGGGACTGCATGAGCGACTCCCTGTCTGAGCAGGTCAACATCCGCATCGCGGGCAATGACCTGCCCGACGCCTTCAACGCCGTGGGCTTCAGCAACTTCGACCTGCTGCGCTACGGCCAGGACGGCACCTTCATCGACCTGACCCCCTACATCACTCCCGAGATCATGCCCAACCTGAGCGCGATCCTCGAGGCGCATCCCGAGATCAAGGCCGCCATCACCATGGCTGACGGCTGCATCTACGGCCTGCCCGCCGGCGAGCAGATGGGTACTGCCGGCATTGGCAAGGAGAAGGATTACTCCATCTTCACCATCCCGCAGTTCTCCATGATCAACAAGAAGTGGCTGGACGAGCTGGGCCTGGCTGTTCCCACCACCCTCGAAGAGCTCCACGCCGCGCTGGTGGCCTTCAAGGAGAACGACATGTCCGCCAAGGTGTACGGCAACGACGCCGGCACCACCATCCCCATGTCCACCGGCTTTGACCAGTGGTGCTGGGGCCAGAACATCTTCTATGCCGGCTTCGGCTTCACCAACTGGCCCAACGATGTGTGCATGGACATGGTCCTCACGCCCGAGGGCAAGGTCAACTTCCTCTGCGACGACGACAACTACCGCGCCGCCATTACCTACTTCCATGACTGGTATGCCGACGGCCTGATGGACCTGGAGATGTTCTCCCAGGATACCACCCAGCTGATGGCCAAGTGCCAGCACGGCTATGTGGGCGTGTCCACCTGGTGGTACATCGAGGAACTCATGGGCGAGTACTCTTCTGACTACGTGTTCCTGCCCGTGCTCGCCGGCCCCGACGGCACCTACAACGTGACCGTGCGCACCGGCGGCGGCACCAACGCCGGCCAGTGCTCCATCACCAGCAAGTGCGCCGACCCCGCCAAGCTGCTGGCCTTCTATGACCAGTGGTATGACGGCGAGATCGTGATGCAGCTGCAGTATGGCCCCATCGGCGAGTGGTTCACCGGCCAGGATGAGAAGGGCATGTGGCTGTCCATCACCGAGGACGAGTGCCGCGAGAAGTACGGCAAGTCCGCCGGCGAGCTGAAGAGCCAGCTGGAAGTGGCCGGCCCGAAGCTGATCCTCTCCAACTACTACAACGACTACTTCTACATGGAAGACCGCGCCATCGAGCGTCTGACCGACCTGTACGACAAGTGGATGCCCTATGTGGCCGACCCCTCCGTCTATCCCGTGGACTGCGTGTTCACCCAGGACGAGCTGGACGAGATCGACTACCTGAAGAGCGACTTTGAGAACGCCGTGGCCGAGCAGGAAGCCCTGTGGCTGAAGAACGGCGCGCCCACCGACGCCGAGTGGGAAGCCTACAAGAACACCCTGAACCGCTATGGCATCAACACCCTGCTGAACATCTATCAGGCGGCCTATGACCGCTATGCCGCGGCGAAGTAAACCATCTGATACCCTGCCGGGGGCCGGAACCACATCCGGCTCCCGGTTTCACTATTGATTCGGATGTCAAAAGGCCGCTTTCATGAACTGAGCCACGACTGGTTGTGGAAGACAGCGGAAATCACCACAACCAGTCGTGGCTCCAAGGTTGAAAACGCCCTTTTGTCACCCTTACCACTATTCTTTACCCGACCGCAGGAGGCCTGTATGAGCATCAACCCGTCTGCCTTAGAGAGAGTGCGCGCCTTTGAGCGCGAGCAGGCCATGAAGCTGTCCGCCGAAGGGCGTCCGCTGTTCCACCTCACCCCGCTGGTGGGCTGGATGAACGACCCCAACGGCTTTTGCTTCTACAAGGGCCAGTTCCACCTCTTCTACCAGTACCATCCCTTTTCCCGGCAGTGGGGGCCGATGCACTGGGGCCACGCGGTCAGCGGAGATCTGCTGCACTGGACGTACATGCCCTGCGCCCTGGCGCCGGACACCGCGGCGGACGCGGGCGGATGCTTCTCCGGCTCCGCGGTGCCCCTGCCCGACGGACGGCTGCTCCTGGCCTACACCGGCGTGCAGCCCGCGGGCACTTTCCGCCGGGAGACCCAGGCCCAGTGTGTGGCCGTGGGCGACGGCACCGATTTCGAGAAATCCCTGCTGAACCCGGTGATCCGCCATGCCCACATGCCTGTGGGCTACAGCGAGTTTGACTTCCGCGACCCCAAGGCGTGGATGGGCCCGGACGGCCGGCTGCGCATGGTGGTGGCCAACCGCCACGAAAAACGCCAGGGCACGGTGCTGCTCTTCTCCAGCGCGGAGGGGCTGAACTGGGAGTTCATGGGGGAGATCGACGCCAGCTGCGAGGAGTACGGCCGCATGTGGGAGTGCCCGGACTTCTTCGCCTTGGACGGCAAACAGGTGCTCCTGGTCAGTCCCCAGGAGATGCACGCCCGGGAGGAATTCCACGCCGGCTACGGCACGGTGGCCATCGTGGGCCGCTGGGACGAAAAGGACTGCCGCTTTGAGCGGGAGACGGTGCAGCCGGTGGATCACGGCCTGACCTTCTATGCGCCCCAGACCACCTTAGCCCCGGACGGGCGGCGCATCATGATCGGCTGGATGGACAACTGGGAGACCTGCAAGGAAGCGCCCCGCCGCCATCCCTGGTACGCCCAGATGAGCGTGCCCCGGGAGCTGGCCGTCGAGAAGGGCCGGCTGGTGCAGCGCCCTGTGCGGGAGATCCAGTCCCTGTGGCGGGACACCGTGATTCACGACCGGGTGACCGTACGGGAGGAGACGGCGCTGGAGGGCGTCAAAGGCCGCCTGCTGGATCTGAGCGTCACCCTGTATCCAGCGGATTCCGCCTGCCGCCGCTTCACCCTGCGCGTGGCGAAGGACAGCGCCCACTATGTGCTGGTGCGCTGCGACCTGGCCCGGGGCGAGCTGGTCTTCGACCGAAGCCACGGCGGCTCCCACCGGGACATCGCCCACACCCGCCATGTGCCCGCCGAGGTCAGGGACGGCCGCCTCACCCTGCGGCTGCTGATGGACCGGGAGAGCGTTGAGCTGTTCATCAACGGCGGAGAGCGGGTGGTGACCTCCCTGATCCCCACGCCCATTGCCGCCGACGGCGTGACCTTTGAGGCCGACGCACCGGTCTGCCTGTCGGTGGAAGCGCATCACCTGGGCTGAAGGCGGAGAGGAGGAGACGCCCCGTGAAGAAAAGCATTGTCCTGCTGGCTGTCCTGCTGCTGAGCCTGACCGCCGCCCTGGCGGAACCGGCGGAGGACACGCTGCTGTACCTGACCTTTGACGAGGGAGCGGGCAGCGTGATTCACGACGCCGGCGGCAGCCTGCCCGAGGCGGAGGTGCGCTGGCAGTACCTCAGCCCGGTCTATACCGAAGCCATGGATCCCCAGTGGCGGGAGATCGGCGTGAAAAACGGCTCCCTGCTCTTTGACGGCTGCTCCACCTGCATTGCCTACGACGCGGCCCAGCTCTGCCTCTCCGGGGAGAGCCTCAGCCTGAGCCTCTGGGTGGCGCCCCGGGCCTTCGAGTGGGACGATCCCAACGCGGCTGAAAACGGCAGCGCCCACCTGACCGCCCTGCTGGGCCAGTATTACAAGGATGGCAGGCAGGGCCTGCTGCTGGGCTACCAGCGCTTTGGCCGGCTCTGCCTGGAGGCGGGCACCGGCGAAGACTGGTACACCCTCTGGGCCGACGATGAGCGCCTTCAGCGGAACGAGTGGAACCACGTCTGCGCGGTGTTCGACGGCAAAGAGGGCCGCCTCGCCCTGTACCTCAACGGGCAGGAGGCCGCCGTCATGGACATCCCGAAGGGCTCGGCCATCGCGCCGGCGGTCAACGAAAAGCTGCTGATCGGCAAAAACGCCTACGGTGAGCAGATCGGCGCGGGCAGCTACCAGATG
This sequence comes from Clostridia bacterium, assembly GCA_017534885.1. Taxonomy (GTDB): domain Bacteria; phylum Bacillota; class Clostridia; order Christensenellales; family Aristaeellaceae; genus RUG11272. The sequence goes on from JAFXVR010000013.1 coordinate 96,189, forward strand.
TTCTGCGGGTTGATGGACGAGCTGCGCATCACCCGGAGCGCCTTAGACGCGGAGGCCGTGGCCCTCCTGGCGGCGGAAACCCCCGGCGAGATTCCCTATGAGGCCATCGGCCTGGAGAACATCCTCACCGGCGATCCCTACAAGACCCAGTTCCACGGCGGCCCGTATCAGCACTGGATGAACGAGCCCCACGCGCCGGTGTATTACAACGGAATGTACCACCTGTTCTTCCAGAGCAATTCCATCGGCACCTACTGGCGGAACATCTGCTGGGGGCACCTCGTCAGCGAGGACACTGTGCACTGGCGGCCCCTGCCTGACGCCATCGTGCCCACCGAGGGCTCCGTGGTGCCGGACGGCGTGTGGTCCGGCGGCGCGGCCTTAGACAAAAACGGCGTGCCCGTGCTCTTCTTCACCGCGGGCAACGACAGCTTCCGCAAGGAGGGGCTGATCTCCAACCAGAACATCGGCGCGGCCTATCCCGCTGATCTGAGCGACCCCGAGCTGAAGGACTGGGTGCTCTGCGGGGAGCTGGCCATTGCCCAGCAGCCGGGACAGGGCCGGCCCGGGGAATTCCGCGATCCCCACATCTGGGTGGAGGACGGCAGGTGGTACATGCTGGTCTGCTCCGGCAGCGCCGAAAACCCCGGCGGCACCGCCCTGCTCTACGCCACCGACACCCTGGAAGTCAGGGACGGCGGGATCGACATGGATTGGCGGTACATCGGCCCGGTCTATGAGATGGAAAACCAGTCCATGGTGTACGGCACCAGCTGGGAGCTGCCCATCCTCCTGCCCCTTCAGAACCGGGAGGGCACCATCACCCGCTACGCCTTCCTCATCTCCCCCGCGCCGGCCAGCATAGCGGACAACAAGGTCTACTATTTCATTGGCGATTTCGACCGGGAGACGGGCCGGTTCACCCCGGATGAGGGCATGAACGGCCTGCCCCGCATGCTGGACTACGGCAGCAATGTTTTCACCGGCCCCAGCGCCCTGGTGGACCCGGTCACCGGCAGGGTCTGTATATTCTCCATCATGCAGGACCAGCGCTCCGGCCCGGAGGAGGGCGCGGCGGGCTGGGCGCACTGCGTGGGCCTCACCCGGAACCTGTACCTGAGCGACGACGGCAGCGACCTGTGCATCGCCCCCGACCCGCGGCTCTACGGCCTGCTGGGCGAGGAGCTGCTCTCCCTGGGCGAATGCGCTTTGGAGGAGGCCAATGCCGCCCTCAGCCAGGTCAGCGGCGATCTGCTGTATGTGAAAGCTGTGCTGGAGCCCCAGGACGAGGCGAACTTCGGCCTCACCTGTAAGGCCGGCGGAAGGCGCAACCAGACCACCTTCACCTGCTATCCCGCCCGCGGCACCGCCGACGGCTACACCAGCAACCGGGGCAAGGGCGCGGCGGTGTCCATTGTGGAAGGCCCGCTCCCCCTGCGGGAGGGCCGGATGACCATCGAGTGCTTCATCGACCGCTCCCTGGTGGAGGCCTTCTTCAATGGGGACAAGGCCATCAGCGTCCGATCCTACGCCGAGCCCGGCCTGCAGGAGCTGCGCCTCTTCACCGAGGGCGAATTGAAGGTCATCAGCCTGGAGGCGTGGACGGTGAAGTCCATCTATGAGTGAGACGGATCAACAGGGATCCCGAAGGGAAAAACCGAATCAAAAAAACAGGGCTGCCTCACCGAAAAGAGGACAGCTCTGTTTTTGAAAGCTTACACGCCCGTATAAGGCGCGAACACCAGCTCATGATCGAAGTTGATGACATTGCCCTCCGCCAGCACCACCTTCCCGATGGAGGGGTTGTAGCTGGTGGAACCGGATCGGCTGTTCAGCACCTCGTTCAGGAGCAGGCCGCCGTTGGAGCGGTAGTCTTCGTAAGCCGCTCCCCAGAGGGTCAGGTTGGTGCTGCCGCTCTCAATGGAAATCGTATAGGCGCCCGCGGGAATGTCCTCGCCGACGGTGTAGCGGCCGCCCGGCACCCGGTTGGTCCTGCCAACGGTAAAGTTCAGGCCAGCGTACGCGTCGAATACCAGCTCATGCACGAAGTCGATGACATTGCCTTCCTTCAGGATCACCTTGCCCATGACGGGGTTGTAGGAGGAGGAGCTGGAGCGGCTGTTCATCGTCACGTTCAGGAGCAGGCCGCCGTTGGAGCGGTAGTCTTCGTAAGCCGCGCCCCAGACGGTCAGGTTGGTGCTGCCGTCCTCCATGGAGATCGTGTAGGCGCCCGCGGGGATGTCCTCGCCGACGGTGTAGCGGCCGCCCGGCACCCGGTTGGTCCTGCCGACGGCAAAGTCCAGACCCGCGTACTCCTCGAATTTCAGAGTGGCGCTGAAGTCGATGACATTGCCTTCTTCCAGGATCACCTTGCCCAGGACGGGGTTGTAGGAGGTGGAATTGGAGCGGCCGTTCAGCGTCACGTTCAGGAGCAGGCCGCCGTTGGTGCTGTAGTCGCGGTAAGCGGCGCCCCACACGGTCAGGTTGGTGCTGGCGCTGCCGATGGAGATCCGGTACGCGCCGGCGGGGATGTCCGTGCCAATCGTATACTGGCCGGCGGGAATCTCCCGGGAAGGCGCGCTGCCCAGCTGCTGCCAGCCGATGTTCTGGGCGTTGGTCTCGCCGGTGACGGTGTCGGTCACCACGATGAACACGTTGAACTTGCCCCTGTAGCCGGGGGTGGCGGCCACCCGGGTGTCGTTGGAGTAGAAGTAATTGACCGGGTTGCTCTGCGCGTCATAGATATTGTAGGCGATGGTGACGCTGCCGCCCCTGCAGGCGATGGAGGGCCGGGTCAGGAAGATGCTCTGCCGATCGGGACTGATCTCGAAAGCCGCCTGGCCCACGGTCAGGGCGTCCGCGTAGGGCCAGTCCAGGGTCTGCCAGCCGATGTTCTGGGTGTCGCTCTCGCCGGTGACGGTGTCGGTGACCACCACAAACACGTTGAAGAGACCGCCGTAGCCGGGGGTGGCGGCCACGCGCTCCTCGGCGGAGTAGAAATAGTTGACCGGATTGGAGTTGTTGTCGTAGATATTGTAGGCGATGCGCACCTTGCCGCTGCCGCCGGTGACGGCGGGTTTGGTCAGGTACACGGACTGCCTGTCCCTGCTGATTTCAAAGGAAACCTTGCCCACCCGCAGAGGCTCGCTCACCGGGGGCTGCTGATTCTCGAAGCGGGCATAGGCGTCCTTCAGGTCGCTGTAGCTGTAGCCGTAGGCGTGGTTGGGGGAGCTCTGCCAGAAGGTGCCGTGCCTGCTGGAATACTCAGAGGGCGTATAGCCCAGAGCCGTGGCTTGGGCGGTGTCCTGTCCCGGCACCCAGGTGATGGCGTAGATGGAGCGGGTATAGTAGTAATTCCAGTAGATCAGCATGATGCTGCGCTGGGGCACGTCCAGGAGCTGGCTGACGGTTCCCGCGGGCGTGCCGATGGCAATGGCGCCGGAGCCGTCGACGCGCAGGCTGGAGTCCTGGCTGCTGAAATGATTGAAGAAGGGCAGCGTCAGGCCCGCGGCCACCAGCTTGGAGCGCTCATCCTTGTCGGTCAGGGCATAATTGTAGGCGCTGGAATAGGTGGACTGGGTGGTCAGCTCCGCCAGGGTCAGCCCGAGGCTGTTGAGGGCCGATACATCCAGGGTGGCGGTGGCGTCCACCTTCTCCAGCTCATCCTCGTCCAGGGGCAGGGGCAGCAGGAAGTCGGTGTTTTCGTCGAAGGAGAGGATCTCCTCCATCAGCCCGTCCAGGCTCAGCGTTTCCTCGGCCTGGACGGACAGGCAGGCGAAGAGCATCGAAAGGGCGGTCAGCAGGGTCAGCAGTTTTTTCATCAATCAGCACCTCCTGAAAAATGGCCGGAACCGGCCCTGGTCATCAGAACAGTATGATTATAACAGATTCAGCAGGCAAAGTCCACCGCAAAAAACCGGTGTTCAGGGCAATCGCTTACAAACCTATGATTCGGATGTCAAAAGGCCGCTTTCATGAACTGAGCCACGACTGGTTGTGGAAGACAGCGGAAATCACCACAACCAGTCGTGGCTCCAAGGTTGAAAGCGCCCTTTTGTCACCCTTACCAAC
>JAFXVR010000061.1 GCA_017534885.1 Clostridia bacterium
GTCGTTGCCCTTCGGCGCCGGCCACAGTTCGCGGTTGTCGTTGCGGTAGAGCTGGCCGGTGAGCGCCATCTGCTTCAGGTTGCTGATGCAGGTCGCGGATTGCGCACGCTCGCGCGCCTGCTGCAGCGCCGGCATCAGGATCGCCGCAAGGATCGCGACCTTGGTGCGGCGGATAAGGATCTGCACCAGCCGCTGAATCTCCGTGTCCCGCCCGATGACCGGATCCAGCTCGCCCCGGCCGGCCAGGGCGGTCAGGTCGCGGCTGTACTGATCCAGCAGGCCGCTGTCCTTGCCGCCGCGGCGCTGCTCCAGGGGCATGCCGCCCCACAGCGGGGGACGGTTCTGGGGCTGGGGGCGCTGGGGCGGACGGTTGATTTCGGGGGCGGTGAGCTCCCCGGACTCCCGCAGCTGGGCATAGAGCTGCTCCTGGGCGGCGTTGAAGTCCACGTGCAGGCGGCGCAGCACGCTGGCGGCCACGCCGTCGTTCTCCTGCATGAGCCCCAGCCAGAGATGCTCGGCGCTGATGTAAGTCTGACCCAGGCGGTGCGCCTCAAAGTTGGCCAGCTCCAGCACCTTCTTGCAGCGGGGCGTCTGTTCGATGCGCATGGGGGTCTTGGGCAGCACATCGCTTTCCTCCACCTGCAGCACTTCCATCACGCCCTCGGCGGTCACCTTGTCCGCAATCTCCCGGGGAATGTTGTCGTCCGCGCGGAGCAGGCCCAGCAGCAGATGCTCTGTGCCCAGATAAGGCTGGCGCATGGCGACAGTGGCCCGCTGCGCCTCGTTCAGCGCCCGCTGGGCCCGCTCGGTCAATTTGTATATGGCCATAGATCCGGTGGGGGAGGCCGGGTCGGCTCCCCATTATCCTTTCAAAAGATAGACAAAATGATAGAGAAGGCGGAGACAGCCCGCCTCAGAACAGCTTCCCCAGGGCGTTCAGCACGCACTCGGCCCGGGCTTCGTTGAGCTTTTTCTCGTCCAGGGCGGTTTCGCGCCAGGCCACCAGGTGCTGGGGGAGAGTGTCCCAGAGCAGGGCGTCCAAGGTGTCTGCCTCGGCCTCAATCCAGCCGAGGGACAGGCCCAGGCGGGCGCTGCTCCACAGGTTGTAGAACTCGTTGGAGGAAAGCGTTCTGGCGCTGCGCAGGAGTGCCCAGGCGCGGTAGACGCGGTTTTCCAGGGTCAGCCGCTCCTCCCTTCGGCTGGTCTCCCGCAGAGTGGCTTCCAGGTCGGTCAGGTGGCGGCCCACCGCCAGCACGGCGCTGATCAGCTCCTCCTCGGTGCGCCCGAGGGTCACGTGGTTGGAGACCATGTACACGTCTCCCAGGGCCAGGCGCCCCTTGCCGAACACGCCCCGGATGGTCAGGCCCAGGCGGGCGGCCATCTCGGAGACTTCTCCCGACTTACCCTGCTGGCTCACCATGGGCAGGTGCACCAGGATGGAGGCCCGCAGGCCGGTGCCGGTGTTGGTGGGGCAGGCGGTCAGATAGCCCAGCTCCGGGTCAAAGGCGAAGGACACCTGCTTCGAGAGGGCATCCTCCAGGCGGAAGCAGTCCCCGGCGGCCTCGGCCAGCTCCATCCGCGGGCGGATGGCCTGGATGCGCAGGTGGTCTTCTTCGCCGATCATCACCGAAAGGCCGTCCCGTTCGTTGAGCAGCACCGCGCCGGTCTGCACCGCCCGGGCCAGGTCGCCGCTGATGAGCCGGCTTTCAGCCAGGAAGGCCCGCCGGCCCTCGCTCAGGTCGGCCATCCGGTGCAGCAAAAAGCCCTTGTCCGCCCCGGAGGTGGCTAAGGCGCCGGCGGTCCGGCTCAGGCAGTCTTCCGCCAGGTCGGGGCGCTCGCTGAGGTCGAAGGGCAGATCGCTGTAGTTTCTCGCCAGGCGCACCCGGGAGGAGAGCACAGTCGATACGCTCATTCCGCCGCCTCCCTCGCCATGGCCCGCAGCTCGTCCCGCAACGCGGCGGCCTGCTCGAAATCCTCCCGCTGAACGGCCTCGGACATCAGCCGGTGCAGTTCCTCCTGCCGGGAGCGGGTGCGCCGGGCGGCCTCGGTCTGCAGGGGCTGGCGGCCCGCGTGCTGGGTTCGGCCGTGGAGCTGCTGCAGCATGGGCTGAAGCTCCTCCCGGAAGGCCTCATAACAGCCGGGGCAGCCCAGGCGGCCGCTCTGCTTGAAGGCGGCGTAGGTCATGCCGCAGCGCTCGCAGGTCTTGTCCGGCAGGGCTTCCTCCTCAAGGCTTTCCTCCACCTCGGTTTCGGCGGGCCGCTGCTGGGCCAGGGCGGCCATATTGGCCATGGCCGCGGCAAAAATGGCCGAGAGCATGCCCTTGGCGTTGCTCATCCGCCGCATACATTCGGGACACAGGTTGCGGAGCGTCCGCTCCGTGCCCTGCACCACCGTCAGGGTGACCGTGGCCTCCCGCTGTCCGCATTCATCACAAATCATCGATATCCTCCGGTTCGGCTTGCTCAGCCGTTTTGGGTGAGGGCGTGTACGGCGCTCTCCCGGTTCTGCCGGGCCACGCTGGTCAGCATCGCCTTGAGCGTCTTGGCACGGATGGCGTCCTTGATGGGCTCGGGCATGGGCACCGACAGGGCGCTTCCGCTGACGGCGGCGCAGATCAGGGCGGCCTCGGGCTCGGTCAGCAGCCTTTCCTCCTTCAGCTGCGCCACAATCCGGGCGCATTCCCCCTCGCTGATGCTGTCGCCGATGCGCTCGTGAATCAGGTACAGCAGCTTCTGGGAGCCGGTGCGCACCACCCGTACAATGCGGATGAAACCGCCGCCGCCCCGCCGTGACTCAATCACATAACCGTTGTCCAGGGTAAAGCGCGTGGCCAGCACATAGTTGATCTGGCTCGGCGCGCAGTTGAAATACTCCGCGAGCTCGTTGCGCTTCAGCTCCACCTCAGGCTCATCCTGCGTCAGCATGGTCTTGATGAAGCTCTCGATGGAATCGCTCAGCCGCATAGGCTTCCCTCCGTTTCCGGTCAACTGACTTTCTTTGACCAAAGCCATTATACCACATCTGTCAAGAGGGCGCAAGCGGTTTTGGCGGATGGCTCAGCCCCGGGGTTTCGTCTGACACGCAGGACAGGGGGGAGACTGATCCTCGAAGGTGCGGCTTAGCCTTTACGCGCCCTGTTCCTGCGCTGCATCGACTGGCTCGCCGTATATGCGGCGGCGCAGGGCGACCATGTGCTCCGAGGGCAGGCAGCCGGCCTCCTTCTGGAAAGCCCGGCGGAAGGTGCGCATGTTGGTGTAGCCGCAGAGATCGCAGATCATGGTGAGGGTGAGGCTGGGGTCGCGCATGAGCAGGCGGGCTTTGGCGATGCGGATGGAGTTGATGTACTGGCGGAAGCTGATCTGCAGCTTGTCCGCGAAAAAATGGGAGAGGTGGGAGGCGCTGATGCCCAGGGCGTGGGCGGCGCTGACCAGGGTGAGCTCCTCGCAGGCGTGGTCGGAGATGTAGTGCATGATCCGGTAGCCCAGGCCCCGGTCGTTGTAATCGTAGACCGGGCGGTAGGAGAGGCGGTGCAGGGTGCCGGCCAGGAGCACATGCAGGTAGGCGACGCAGAGGGGGAGGTCGTCCTCCATATTCATCTCGCTGAGGCGGCGCACGGCCTGCCGCGTATCATCGCTGGTCTGAGCCGCGCGCAGCACGGGATTCTCCGGCACCAGGCTGTGGAAGGTGCCGTTGTATTCCGGGATGATGTCCGGCGGAAAGATGGCGGCGAGCCCCGAGGCGTCCTCGCTGACCTCCTCATAGCTGTGGGGGGTCAGGGGCATGGCGACGGCGATATCCCCGGGTCCCAGCTCGTAGACCATGCCCTCGATGCTCAGGCGGACACGGCCTGTGCGGACGGCGACGATTTCCGCCACCTCGTGCACGTGCAGGGGAAAGGGATAGTGGGTCATCTCCCCGATAAACAGGGTCTCCTCCCGGTGCTCATAAAAAGTGCTCATATGCCCTTCCCTCCGCCAGGATTTGTCCTCTGAAACGGCTGCCGCATGGATGCCACGACCCATTATAAACCATCCGGGACAAAAATGAAATGACCTGCGGTCAAAAGAAAGATATTTTTGTCCCCTCATCCTGCGAAAAAAGCATTGTCCTGTGACTTGTATCCTGCTATAAATATGGTGAAAACAGCGGAAGCAAATCCAATCAAATCAGGCGGCGGCAGCCGGGCCGGAAAGGAGCGGGCATATGCGGAACAAAGAGCGCAGGATCAATTACAAGAAGCGCCGTTCCTACATTGAATTCCTGTATATCCTGCCTTTCCTGATCCTGGTGGGCGCCTTTTCCTACTTCCCGCTCTACGGCTGGATCTATGCCTTCCACGATTACAGACCGCCCTTCCCGATCACCAATGAGACCTTCGTTGGGCTGAAGTGGTTCCAGCACATCGTGTCCAACCCGGTGCGGGTGAACGACATCCTGCGGGTGATCCGCAACACCTTCGCCATGAGCGGCATCTCGCTGTTCTTCTCCTGGTTCCCCATGGTGTTCGCGGTCTTCCTCAATGAGATTCACTGCAGGCCCTACCGGAAGTTTGTGCAGACGGTCACCACCCTGCCCAACTTCATATCCTGGGTGCTGGTCTTCTCCATCGCCTTCAACGTGTTCGGCTCCTTCGGCGCGGTCAACAGCGTGCTGCAGGATCTCGGGGTGATTTCGAAGCCGATCTCCTTCCTGAAGTCCTCCGAGCACATCTGGTTCAAAATGTGGCTCTGGCTGACCTGGAAGAATGCCGGCTGGGCCGCCATCATGTACCTGGCCGCGATCTCCGGCATTGACGAGCAGATGATCGAGGCCGCCAAGGTGGACGGCGCGACCCGGATGCAGATCATCGGGCACATCACGATCCCCAGCATCCTGCCTACGTACTTTGTCATCGTCATGCTGAACATCGCCAGCTTCCTCTCCAACGGCATGGAGCAGTACTATGTGTTCCAGAACGCCTTCAACCAGGATTACATCGAGGTGCTGGATCTCTACGTCTACAACATCGCCACCAGCGGAACCGGCAACTACCCCCTCTCCACGGCCATCAGCATGCTCAAGAGCGTGGTGAGCGTAGTGCTGCTGGCGGGGGCGAACGGCTTCTCGAAGCTGGTGCGCGGCGAGGGCTTCATCTGATGCGGACACAGATGAAAAACTGCAATTGATTCCGAAAGGAGGGAGCGCAGCGTGGCGGAGCATGTCATCAACCCGAAGAAATCCCATATGCACCGCAGCATCGGGGATATCACCATCAGCGTTGTCACCTATATCGTATACGCCGTCTTTGCCTTTGTCTGCGTCTATCCCTTCTACTATATTTTCATCAACTCCATCAGCGCCAACGACCTGAGCGAGCGCGGCAAGGTGATCCTGTATCCGATGCAGATTCACTTTTCCAACTACTCGCACGTGTTCAGCATTCCCGGCCTGCTCAACGCCGCGAAGATCTCCGTGCTCAGAACGGTCATCGGCACCGCGCTGACCGTGATCGTGGCGGCCTTCCTGGGCTTCATGTTCACCCGGGAAACGCTGTGGAAGCGCAGGTTCTGGTACCGCTTTGTGGCGGTGACCATGTACTTCAACGCCGGCGTCATCCCCTGGTACCTGACCATGAAGACCATGGGGCTGACCAACAATTTCTGGGGCTATATCTTCCCGACCATCGTCCAGCCCTTCTACATCATCCTGTGCAAAACCTACTGCGAGTCGGTGCCCCAGGCGCTGCAGGACGCGGCGGAAATCGACGGCGCGGGCACGCTGCGGGTGTTCTTCTCCATCATGCTGCCCGTCATCAAGCCCATACTGGCCACCATCGCGATCTTCGCCGCGGTGGCCCAGTGGAACTCCTTCCAGGACACCCTGATCCTGATGAAGGACCAGAGCCTCTACACCCTGCAGTTCGTGCTGTACCAGTACATCAACCAGGCCAGCAGCCTGAAGGCCCTGATCAGCAACACCACATCTTCCGCCCAGATCGCCGCAAGCCTGGCCCACGCGGCGACGGCCACCTCCATCCGCATGACGGTGACGGTGGTGGTGGTGCTGCCCGTGATGCTGGTCTATCCCTTCTTCCAGCGGTTCTTCACCAAGGGCATCATGATCGGTGCCGTCAAGGGCTGAACCATTCATCCCGCCGATGAAGGCCTTGTGTGCCTGACATCATAGATCAAAGGAGGTCACACTATGAAACGGTTCCTGTCTCTTCTGCTGACGCTGGCCATGCTTCTGAGCCTGGTGTCCGTCAGCGCGGTGGCCGAGGAAGCGCCCCTGGTCATCGACATCTACGATGCCGCTGCCAACTACCACGGCATCCAGACCGGCTGGTTCGCCAAGGTGGTGAAGGATCGGTTCAACCTTGAGCTGAACATCATCGCCCCGCAGGTGGCCGGCAACGAGCTGTACGCCACCCGCGCCGAGGAAGGCAACCTGGGCGACATCGTCATCGTGGACAAGAAGGACTTCTCCGACCTGCTGGCCGCCGGCCTGGTCCGCGATATCAGCGACAAGCTGCCTGAGTGTGAGAACATCATGCAGTTCAAGACCCAGATCGACGTGTACAACAAGGGCCTGACCGGTGAGGACGGCAAGTATTACGGCATCCCCAGCGAGATGACCGACACCTCTCCCACGACCCTGACCGACGACGTGATTTACTCCTCTCCGATGCTGCGCTGGGATCTGTACACCCAGATCGGCCAGCCGGAGATCAAGGATCTCGACGGCCTGCTGGATGTGCTGGCCCAGATTCACGAGATCCATCCCGCCAACGATGCCGGCGATCCCGCTTATCCCTTCACCCTGTGGGCTGACTGGGACGGCAACGACAACATGATCGGCATTGCCAACGTGGTGCAGCTGACCACCTGGTACGGCGAGAAGATCAAGCAGAGCGCCATCCTGAAGCCCGACAACACCTTCTCTCCGATCTATGACCGCGAGAACGCCTACTACAAGATCACCAAGTGGCTGAACAAGGCTTACCAGATGGGTCTGGTGGATCCGGAATCCGGCGAGCAGGACTGGAACAGCGTCATGAACAAGCTGCAGACCGGCCGCGCTGACCTCATGTGGTACAGCTGGGAGGTCGGTTTCTGGAACAGTGTGGATCGCCTGAGCGACGGCACCGCCTTCATCTTCATCCCCGTGGCGGATCAGCTCTACTACGCCGACGCGGACCGCTACTATGGCTCTGACCGCATGTTCGGCATCGGCTCCAAGGTCGAAGGCGAGAAGTATGACCGGATCATGGCCTTCCTCGACTGGTATGCCAGCCCCGAGGGAGTCACCTTCCAGCATGCCGGCATCGAAGGCCTGAACTACACCGTCGGCGAGGACGGCAAGTTCGTGCCCTTCCATGACGATGCCCTGATGGCCAACCTGCCCGTGCCCGAAGAGTACGGCGGCGGCGGCTACAACGACGGCAACAACGCCATCAACCAGTGGATCGCCTCCTCCATCTGCGTCAACCCCCTGACCGGTGAGCGCTATGCCCAGAAGTTCTGGCAGTCCTACAAGGACATGACCATGACCCAGATGAAGCGCGAGTGGCAGGAGCGGTTCGGCGCTGAGGACGCTGTGGACTACATGAAGAAGAACGGCCAGCTCCTGGCCAGCCCCAGCGTGGACTTCACGCCCACTCCCGACAGCAACGACATCGCCGCGATGCGCGTGGACGTCAACAAGACCCTGTGCACCTACACCTGGCAGCTCATCTTCTGCGAGACCGACGACGACTTCGAGGCCCTCTGGGACAAGATGGTCGAGAAGATGGACGGCTTCGGATACAAGGAGCTGTACGAGAACGACGTAGCGGTCTATCAGGCTGAAGTGGATGCCAAGATCGCTGCCGCCGGCAACTGATCACAGCCCGACCAAGGGGGCGCTCCACCCGGGGCGTCCCTTTTATGGTAAACCGCAGGCGCGGAATCTCACAGTAAAAACCAAAACAGCCAAATAAAGGCGAGCAGCGAAGGAGTCCAGAGGGCGATCGCAAAGCCCTCTGGTCGCGCCCGCAAGCGCGAAATCTCCATTCCATCAGCACGCACAGCAAAAGAAGAAACAGGTGATTGAAGGAATGCTGAGACAGGTCAAAACAGAAAACGGCTGGGTGCGCGGGATCGAGGCGGCGGATCCCCGGATCACGGCCTTCAAGGGAATCCCCTTCGCCGCGCCGCCCACGGGAAAGAACCGCTGGAGAGCGCCTCAGCCCTGTGAGAGCTGGGCCGGCGTGCGGGACGCCTCCCGGTTCGCGCCGATCTCCATGCAGTGGATTCCCGGCCTGGGGGACGACATCTACTGCCGGGAGTGGCATGTGGATCCCAACATCCCCATGGGGGAGGACTGCCTGTACCTGAACGTCTGGACCAACGCCAAAAAGCCCGGGGAAAAAATGCCCGTGCTGGTGTGGTTCTTCGGCGGCGGCCTGCAGTGCGGCTATCCCGCAGAGATGGAGTTCGACGGGGAGCGCATCGCCCGGCGGGGCATCGTGGTGGTCACGGTGAACTACCGGGTGGGCGCCTTAGGCTTCCTGACCCATCCGGAGCTCACCCGCGAGCAGCCGGAAGCGCCGGCCAACTTCGGCAACCTGGATCAGCAGGCCGGCCTTCGCTGGGTGCAGCGCAACATCGCGGCCTTCGGCGGAGACCCTGCCCGGGTGACCATCGCGGGGCAGTCGGCGGGCGGCGGCAGCGTGCTGTCCCAGCTGGCCTGTCCGGCCAACAAGGGGCTGTTCTCCGGCGCGGTGGTCATGAGCGCCATGATCTTCGATCCCTACCGGCGGCGGGAGGTCGGACGGCCTGAGACCCTGGCGGAGGCCGAGAAAAAGGGCGAGGACTTCTTCGCCTTCCTGGGCGTGAAGTCGCTGAAGGAAGCCCGGGCCATGGATGCGGTGACGCTCCAGCGCAGCTATGAGAAGTACATGGAGACCCACATCCCCTTCTTCACCGTGCAGGACGATCTCTTCTGCGTCGGCGATCCCATCGCCCTGTACCGGGCGGGCAAGTGCGTGGATGTGACCATGATGGCCGGCTATACCAGCACCGAGTTCCTGAACACCATCGCCGCAAAGGACGAGGCGGAGCTGGCCGCGGAGGCGAAGCGCCTCTTCGGGGACAGGGCGGAGGAATTCCTCAGCTTCCCGGAGAGCAGGGCGCGGCTGGACGAAGGCCTCTGCGCGCCGGTCAGCGGCATTGAGCTGAGTGTCAAGAGCGTGCTGGGCGACGTGGCCAGCACCGGCCGCAAGGGCTACTGCTACTGCTTCGACCCGGACATTCCCGGCTGGGACGATCCGGGCACCTTCCACTCCTCCGACCTGTGGTTCTGGTTCGAGACCCTGGCCAAGTGCTGGCGGCCCTTTGTGGGCCGGCACTACGACCTGGCCCGGCAGATGTGCGATTACTTCTGCAGCTTCATCCGCACCGGCGACCCCAACGGCAGGGATCTGAACGGAGAGCCCCTGCCCGCCTGGGCGCCCTGGTCCGGGGAGAACCCCTGCGAAATGCGCTTCACCGGGGACGGCGCGGTGCCGGAAACCGGGGCGCTGACGCCTTTCAGGCGCTTCCTGGCGGATCGGATCGCCGAGCGCATCCGGAGCATACCGGTGGAATAAGATCAACCGACAAAAAACGCCCCATGCGATTTCAGTGCATGGGGCGTTTGAACTGCCATCTCAACCCTTCACCCGCACCTGCTCCTCGTCCAGATGCACGTTGATGTGGGGATAGGTCATCTCCACGCCGGCGCGGAGGAAGGCACTGTAGAGCTCCTCGTTGAGCTGATACTTGGTGTTCCACAGGGCTGAGCCGGGAGCCCAGCAGTAGATGGTGTAGGTGATGGCGCTGTCGCCATAGGTCTCCAGGTGAACGATGGGGGCAGGCTCGGCCTGGATGTCCGGACATTGGGCGATGGCGTCCAGGACGGCGGTGCGCACCGCGGAGGGATGCGCGGCATAGCTGGCGGATACGCTGATTTCGATGCGCCGGGAGGGGTTGACGGAATAGTTGATCAGCCGCGAGGTCTGCAGGGTGGCGTTGGGCACGTAGATCAGCCGGCCGTCCGGGGTCTGCATGCGGGTGTGCAGCAGACCGATCTCCTTGACGGTGCCCGTGAACCCGTCCTGCTCCACAAAATCGCCCACGGAAAAGGGATGGCTGGCTAAGATGATGATGCCGCCCACCACGTTGCTCAGGGTGCCCTGTACGGCCAGCGACACCGCGATGCCGACGATGGACAGCAGCGCCACAAAGCTGGTGATGGGAATGCCCATGGCATTGGCGGCCATCATCAGGAAGACCACGTCCAGCAGGATGCGCAGGGCGGTTTTCAACATGGTGTGGGCGGAGGGATCGATCACCCGGCTCCGCTTCAGCAGCTTGCCGAAGAGGCGCACCAGCATCCGGGAGGCGATCAGCCCCAGCACCAGGATGATCAGGCTGTTGGCCACCTGGCGCAGGTCCAGACCCTTGATCATGTCCACATAGGTTTCTACAGTTTCGGCATCAACTTCGGTTGACATACGGACCTCCTGTCAGCGGCTGCGGGAAAACGTCTTACCGATATCATAGCGGATTTCCTATTTGATGTCAACGCCTTGCATATGGGGGCAGAGTGGGGTATAATGGCTGACAGGCTGAGACGGTGAACGTCAGCGGGAAAGGAAGAAAGCGCATGTTCAAGAAAGCGGCATGGGAACAGTATGAGGCGGCGGACAGGGAGAGCCTGAACGCCTTTGCGGAGGATTACAAGGCCTTTCTGTCGGCAGGCAAGACGGAGCGGGAGTGCGTGACGGAGGCGGTGAAGGCCGCGAAAGCCGCGGGCTTTGCCGACCTGCGGGAGGTCATCCGGGAGGGGCGGAAGCTCTCCGCGGGCGACCGGGTGTACAGCGCGTGGATGGGCAAGGACTTCATGGCCTTCATCATCGGGAATCAGTCCCTCGAAAAGGGCATGAACATCCTCGGCGCGCACATCGACTCCCCGCGTATCGACGTGAAGCAGAACCCCCTGTACGAGGATGAGGGCATCGCATACTTCGACACCCACTATTACGGCGGCATCAAGAAGTACCAGTGGGTGGCCCTGCCCTTGGCCCTGCACGGGGTCATCGTGCGCCGGGACGGCACCAAGGTGACCCTGGCCATCGGCGAAAACCCGGACGATCCGGTGTTCTACATCTCTGACCTGCTGATTCACCTGGCCCAGGATCAGATGGGCAAGACTGCCAAGGATGTGGTGGAGGGCGAGGCCCTGAACGTGATTGTGGGCAGCGAGCCGCTGAAGGGCGAGGAGAAGGAAGCCGTCAAGAAGGCTGTGCTGGCCCTGCTCAAGGAGCGCTACGACATCGAGGAGGAAGACCTGCTCTCCGCCGAACTGGAGCTGGTGCCCGCCGGGGCGGCCCGCGACCTGGGCTTCGACCGGGCGCTGATCGCCGGCTACGGCCATGACGACCGGGTCTGCGCCTATCCCTCCATGCGCGCCGTGCTGGACTTTGAGGGCACGCCTGAGTACACCGCCTGCGCCATCCTGACCGACAAGGAGGAGATCGGCTCCGTGGGCGCCACGGGCATGGCCTCCCACTTCTTTGAGAACACCTGCGCCGAGCTCTACAACGCCTGCAGCGAGGCCTACTGCGAGCTGGGCCTGCGGCGGATGCTCCGGGAGAGCCGGATGCTGTCCAGCGACGTGTCTGCGGGCTTTGACCCCAACTTTGCCGGCGTGTTTGAGAAGAAGAACGCGGCCATTGTGGGCCGGGGCGTGTGCTTCAACAAGTTTACGGGCAGCCGGGGCAAGGGCGGTTCCAACGACGCCAACGCCGAGTTCATGGCGGAGGTGCGCCGGGTGATGGACGAAAACCAGGTGGACTTCCAGACTGCTGAGCTGGGCAAGGTGGACGTGGGCGGCGGCGGCACCATCGCCTACCTCTGCTCCAAGTACGGCATGAACTGCATCGACGCGGGCATCGCGGTGCTCTCCATGCACGCGCCCTGGGAGATCATCAGCAAGGCGGATCTCTGGGAGGCCTACAAGTGCTATCTTGCCTTCCTGCGGGACTGCAAAGCGCCTGCGGACTGAAAAGGAGGAACAGTATGAAAGCGCCATTTTCAAGCTATCTGGCGGGCATCGCCCCGGGGCTGAAGCGTCTGGTGGAGCTGCTGGATCAGCGCTATGACTATGTGAGCGTCCTGGCCACGGACTCCGTGGGCTTTGGCGTGCGCATTTCCCAGCGGCAGAAGAGCGTCACCCGGGAGACCATGACCACCGAGCGCGGCTGCGTGGTGCGGGTGGCGAAGGACGGGCTGTACTCCGAGGCGGCCTTCAACCGCTTCGATCCGGACAGGCCGGAGGAGACGGCCGAAGCGCTGACGGCGGAGCTGGACAGCCAGCTGGCGGTGCTGAAGGAGACCGGCACGGCGGTTTACGAGACCGGCCTGCTGCCCGACGAGCCTCAGACCCTCTTTGTGGAGTCGGAGACCGGCCGCCTGCCCGAGGAGGAGGACATTCAGCAGCTGATTGCCCGGCTCAGCGCCCTGTCCGATGAGGGCGTGCAGAAGGGCAAGGATCTGCTGGACTGCATCGGCTCGGCCCAGTCCACCCACATCAGCAAGCTCTTCCTGACCAAGAACCGCGACCTGCGGCAGAGCTATGTCTACTCCGAGGGCGGCGTCATGTGTCTGGGCATGCGGGAAGGCCGCACCGAGGGCAGCCACGCGGGCGTCAGCGGGCGCTGCGGCCCCGAGCTCTTCGACGACATGAGCGCCCAGCTGGAGGAAGCCCTGCGGGTGACGGATGAGCTGCTGGGCTCCGACCGCATCGAACCCGGCGAGTATGACATCATCACCGCGCCAGACGTGACCGGCCTGATCGCCCATGAGGCCTTTGGCCACGGCGTGGAGATGGACATGTTTGTGAAGCACCGGGCCCTGGGCGCGGACTACATCGGCCAGCGGGTGGGCAGCGACCGGGTCACTATGCACGAGGGCGCTCTCTGCGCCGAGAACGTGACCTCCTACGCCTTTGATGACGAGGGCACCTTAGCCGGCGATGTGACCGAGATCGAGCGCGGCATCCTCAAAACCGGCATCTGCGACGCCCTCAGCGCCCTGCGGCTGGGCACCGCGCCCACCGGCAACGGCAAGCGGGAAAACTTCGAGCACAAGGTCTACACCCGGATGACCAACACCCTCTTCGATTCCGGCGACGACAGCCTGGAGGACATGATCGCCTCCATCGGCCACGGCTACCTGCTCCAGGGCATGCACTCCGGCATGGAAGACCCCAAGCACTGGGGCATTCAGTGCATTGTGGAGCGCGGCTACGAGATTGTGGACGGCAAGCTGACGGGCCGGGTGGTGGCGCCGGTGGTGATGACCGGCTATGTACCCGATCTGCTGGGTTCTGTGTCGATGCTCTCCTCCGACCGCTGCGTCTTCGGCAACGGCGGCTGCGGCAAGGGACACAAGGAATGGGTGAAGGTGGCCGACGGCGGCCCCTATCTGAAGGCGAAAGCGAGGCTGGGATAAAATGCTGGATATGCTGCTTGACGTGCTGAAGGCCTCCGGCGCCTCCGCCTGGGAGGTCACCGACCTTCAGGAGACCGGCTGGGAGTTTTACTTCATCCGCCACCGCCTGGATCAGAACCGGGCGAAGAAGGTGGAACACATCACCGTGAAGGTGTATCAGAAATCAGAGGACGGGCAGTTCCTGGGCTCGGCCAGCGGGGAGATTCCGCCCACGGCCAGCCGCGCCGAGGCCGAAAAGCTGGTGGGCGACCTGCTGCTCAGCGCCTCCTTTGTGCGCAACCCCGCGTACAGCCTGCGCTCCGGCAGCCGGGAGGAGCCCCGCCGCAGCGCCGCGGATGTGCGGGACAGCGCGGCGCGTTTCATCCGGACGCTGAACAGCCTGCTCGAGACCCCCGAGAGCGACCTGAATTCCTACGAGATCTTCACCAGCGAGGTCACCCGCCGCTTTGTGACCTCCGAGGGCATCGACGTGACCAGCGTCTATCCCTCCTCCATGGTGGAGGCCGTGGTCAACGCCCGGGACGCCGAGCATGAGATTGAGCTCTACCGACTCTACCACAGCGGTTCCTGCGACGAAAACCAGCTGAGCCGTGACCTGACCGAGACCATGCGCTACGGGCTGGACAAGCTCAAAACCGCTCCCACCCCCGCCCTGGGCCAGGTGGACGTGGTCTTCTCCACGGACGCGGCGCTGGAGATCTACGACTGGTTCCTGATGCGCACCAACACGGCCTTCCTCTTCCAGCGGATCTCCGACTGGACGGTGGGCAAGGCGGTCTGCGACGCGCCCACGGGTGACCGGCTGACATTGAAGACCGTGCGCGAGCTGCCCAATTCTTCCTCCAACGCGGCCTATGACAATGAGGGCGCGCCGGTGCGCGATCTGACCCTGATTGAGGACGGCGTGGTGAAGGCCCACTGGGGCAGCCGCCAGTTCAGCCAGTACATGGGCGAGGAGGACTGCTTCCTGGTGGGGAATGTGGAGGTGTCCGGCGGCACGGCGGACGAGGACGGGCTGCGCCAGGGCGACTTCATGGAGATCGTGGAGTTCTCCGACTTCCAGGTCAGCGCCCTGAACGGCGACGTGGCCGGTGAGATTCGCCTGGCTTACTGGCATCACGGCGGCGAGGTGACCCCGGTGTCCGGCGGCTCCATCTCCGGCTCCATGGCCGACTATGCGCCCGCCATGAGAGCCTCCCGCGCCCAGCGGCAGTACAACGACCGGCTGATCCCCTCGGTGACCAGGCTGTACGGGGTGAAGCTGGCCGGGGTTGAACAGGACGGAGAGTGAGCCTGATGAAAGAGCTTGGATACTATAATGGCCGGATCGGCGAGCTCAGCGAGATGACCGTGCCCATGAATGACCGGGCCAGCTGGTTTGGCGACGGGGTGTATGACGCGCAGCTCTGCCGGAATTACCGCATCTTTGCCCTGGACGAGCATGTGGACCGCTTCTTCCGCAGCGCGTCCATGATCGAGATCACGCCGCCCTTCACCAAGGAGGAGCTGAAGGACATCCTGAGGGACCTGGTAAAACGGATGGATACCGGCGACCTGATGCTGTACTATCAGCTGACCCGGGGCGGCGGCACCCGCGCACACACCTTCCCCGAGACGGGCAAGCCCAACCTCTGGGTGACGCTGGTGCCCAAGGAAGTCAACGAGGGCAAGGAGAGCGTGAAGCTGGTGACCACGGAGGACAAGCGCTTCTTCTACTGCAACATCAAGACCCTGAACCTGCTGCCCTCGGTGCTGGCCAGCGAGAAGGCTAAGCGCGCCGGGGCCCACGAGTGCGTGTTCTACCGCCCGGGCGGCCGGGTGACCGAGTGCTCCCACTGCAATGTGCACATCCTCAAAGGCGGCGTCCTGTACACCGCGCCTACGGATGAGCTGATCCTGCCGGGCATCGCCCGCGCCCACCTGATCTGCATGTGCGGGAAGCTGGGCATCCCCGTCAGCGAGACGCCCTTCAACCTGGACGAGCTCTTCGCGGCGGACGAGGTGATCATCACCAGCTCCAGCAACCTGTGCATGCACGCCCATGAGATTGACGGCCGGCCGGTGGGCATGCGCGCTCCGGAGACCTACGAGTCCCTGCGCTCCGCCCTGCTGGATGAGTTCTACGCGGAGACCGAGGCTGTCTTCTGAAACGACCCTGGAGGAATCTATGACCTTCATCCTGACCAGCAGCCCCTGCGTGGTGGGCTGCCCGGACATGAACCCGGCCAACGGGCTGGCGGAAGCGGTGCGGCAAGCCCTTCCGCCTGTCCCGCGGGCGCTCTTTGTGTGTTCCGATCCGGATACGCCAGAGCGAACCGACGGCTTTGCGGAGGACATGCGGCACTGCTTCCGCACGGCAGGCATTCGCTTTGCCGAATACACAGTGCTGGACGGCCGGAACGCAGGTGACGCGGAGCGGCTGATTCGCGGCGCGGAGCTGGTGATCTTAGCGGGCGGTCATGTGCCAACCCAGCAGGCTTTCTTTCAGCGGATCGGGCTGAGCCGCCTTTTG
Source organism: Clostridia bacterium (assembly GCA_017534885.1). GTDB lineage: Bacteria > Bacillota > Clostridia > Christensenellales > Aristaeellaceae > RUG11272. The sequence goes on from JAFXVR010000061.1 coordinate 16,027, forward strand.
CAGGGCTTTCCGGGCACGGTTTTCGGCATCAGCGCCGGCAGCATGAACGCCGCCCGGCTGGTGTACGCCCAGCCTGAGCTCCCCGGCGAGGCTGTTGACCCGGGCTTCAGCCGCTTCATTGAAGGCCTCGGCCTGACCGAAACCATGATCTGGCCGCACTTCCAGGAGAGCCGCCATCACGTGATCGACGGCCTGCGGCTGCTGGAGGACATCAGCCTGCCGGACAGCCTCGGCCACACCTTCTACGCTCTGCCTGACGGCAGCTACCTGCTGGGCCGGGACGGCCGCGAGACGTTTTTCGGCGAGTGCTGGCGGCTGCGGGACGGCGCGCTGGAGCAGGTCAGCGGAGACGGCGGACGGCTGGCGCTGTGACGGAGGGCGGGCCTATGCGTGACATCCCTGACAACATGACCCTTGACCCCGCGAAAGGCGAAATGCTGATTCTGACCGACGCCCTGGACCGGCCGGTGGGGGAGGCCTCCAAGGAGGCGGTTCACCGGGGCGGACTGCTGCACCGGGCTTTTTCGGCGGTACTGTACCGGGAAAGGCCGGAGGGGCTGGAATTCCTGCTGACGCGGCGAGCGGAGGGCAAGTACCACTCCGGCGGGCGCTGGGCCAACGCCTGCTGTTCGCACCCCCGCAGCGGCGAGGAGACCATCGAAGCCGCGTACCGGCGGGTGCGGCAGGAGCTGGGCTGTGAGGCCGTCAGTCTGCGGGAGATCGGCTGGTTCATCTACCGGGCGGAGTTCCCGGACGGAATCTGCGAGTATGAGTGCGACCACGTGCTGGCGGGCCGCTGCGCCGGCGAGCCTGTGCCCGATCCCGCCGAGGTCAGCGGCATCCGCTGGGTTTCCGCCGAAACACTGAACGCTCTGCTGACAAAGGAGCCGGAGACCTTTGCGCCCTGGGCCTACCAGGTGCTTTCCCTGGCGCTGAACTGGCTGGGGTGACAGATGCTGAAGCGTTCCAACGACCATAGCGTAAAAAGGAAAACAAGAGTCAACAGAATACCCCCTCAGGCTTCTGGGACATCCCGTCCGGTCTGAGGGGGTGATTGTATGTGCTTTTTTCAGCCAGAGGCATTACCTCCGGGAAAACCCCGCACTGAGCGCATCAGCCTTTGACGACACACAGATGGTCGAGCGCCCTGGTGTAAGCGATGTATTGCTCGTTGATCTCCATACCGGCACACAGCACGACAACGGCTTCAAATTCCAGCCCTTTTGCATGTTCAACAGTCAGCACGGAGATCTTATTGTCGTCCACAGCGTACCACGACACTTCCTTTCCGCTGAAGACTGCTGACAGATGTTCATTGACCAAGGGGCTGTCCCTGTGAACAATGATGGCTGCCCGATACGCCGGGTTTTCTCTTTTGAGCTCTACCAGCCAGCGCAGGGCTTGCTCCGAATCCATTTCGGAAACCGGTTCGCCTTTGATGCCGATGGGGAATATTTCAGCGTAAAATTCCTGATTGCAATACTCGGTGATCTGATGGGTGTTCCGGTAATCCTCATTCAGGACAAAGACCTTTCCGCTGACGGTTTTTCGCAGGTCCTCCCAGTCTGTGATGCTTTTGTCCGGGAAGAGAGACTGGTTGATATCCCCATATAAGTTGAAGACGCAGCTGTTTCCGAGAATTTCGCGCAGCAGGGTATACTCCGCAACGGACAGATCCTGGGCTTCATCGATGTTGAGATATGTATCCGGGCTGCTCAGACGCCTGAAGTACCAGGAGCAGAACAGCAGCATCAGGAACAGCTTATGCCTGTAGTTTGTCCGCGTATACTCCTCGCCGTGACGGGAATAAACCCTTGTCAGGGTTTTTCTGACAACTTGCCGGTAGACCTCGACCGGTTTGAGCCTGGCAATCTCGGTTTCACATGCTTTCAGATAATCTCGGTCTTCATCAAAGGGCGGCTGGCTCTGCTCTTCGAAGAGCGCGATCCTTTTCTGAATTTCAGCCAAACGATTCGAATGCATGTCCAGATTCATCACTGCCCGCTCATAACCCACCAGGTCATCTGCCAATTCATCATGCGCGCTGGATGAAAGCACAAGGGCATGATTCTCTCCGGCGGCAGCGGCAAGCTTGCTGATGCATTCATTCAAAGCGTTCTGCCGGCGCTGCAATTGGCCAAGTTCATGATCGGCGCTGCCCACGGCTTGGGACAGTTTCACCATCTCTTTTCTTTGCGCCTGTACAGTACTGCTGAACGCGGACTGGGCTTTCTCTCTTTCAGCAATCATCGCGTCCAGACGCGCTTTGGCCGCAGCGGAAAAGTCTTCCTGAGCTTCCTGCAGCTGCCGGCGCAGGGCACCACGCTTCACAAAATTGTAGCCGGGGGTGCGCTGAATCTGGGCGTCAAGATCCCGTATCCTTGCGATTTCGCTTTCGCAGGCAGAGCTGACGCTGATGCCGATCGTATCCCGCTGGCTGGCAAGACGGTCGTAATCCGTATAGGAATCGTATTTCTCGCGGATTGATGCCAGCTCCCTTTCCGCACGCTCTGCCCTGTCAGACACCCCTGCGTCCGACTCCTTCAGTTTCTGCAAACGAGCACGGGAAGGCTGTATATCACTGCTGATCTGAGCCATTCTGTCAGCGCACGCGGCCTGTTCTGCGCTCAAGGTTTCGAACAGCCTGATGCGCGCTGCCGCCGCCGCTTCTGCTGCCTGTCTGTGAAATGCGGCGGTTTTCCTGCAGGCTTCTTCAAGCTCAGCCTTCTGCTTCAGCGCTTCCTGATACTTGCTGGTTTTCTCCTGGAATTCCTGGATGATACGCGCCAAAGCTGTATCCAGGGCTGACGCTGTCTGCGTGTCATGAGCGCCGGTGGATGGATAGTCTATACGATGCCGCAGAAAACACGCCTTCAGCCGCGGCTCATCAACCGCCTCCAATACGGCGGCCCAATAAGCATGGTATTGCTCCCGAAGCTGTGACATGAAACCAATCGAATAGATCTCACCCAACAGACCGGGCTTCAGTGTGCTCTCGCTGGATACGACTGCCGTGATATTGGGATTCCGCGCATACCGGTTGATCAGATCAACGTAATACTCTTCAACGGTGAATTTCGCAATCGTATCAAGGTCGAGTTCTGAGCTCAGCTCGTTGATGTGGGCGCTGAAATCAGGATTCGGGGTGATGATCTTAACGCCTGAGAGCGGCATTCTCCGATAATTGAACTTCAAATAGGAAAGACGATGCAGTAGGATCATGGTTTTCCCGGAACCCGCGCATCCCTGTACGATGAAGTTTTCCTGCAGGGGGCGGCGAATAATCTCATTCTGATTGGCCTGTATCGAACGGATGATATCCGTCAGCCTGTTCTGACGCCTTTTGTCCTGCAGGACGGTCAACAGGAATGGATCGATGACATCGCCCTTGAGAGACACCTTGTTTCCATCGAATTCTGTCCTGTAACTGATCAGCTTTGCGTTTTGAATGTTCAGAGCACGGCGGAGAGCGAGGGAATAGATGATGCCCTTGATTGAAAAAGAAGTCTGGTTTTGGGCATAATAGCATTCGCCGACAGGAGTGCGCCAATCGACAATGACGACATTTGAACCGAGGGTGAGACCCTTTTTCCCGATATAATAGGTATTCAGCTCATACTGGTCGCCAATTTCCCTGTCGAGATCCAGCCGGCCAAAATACGGACATGGCTTCAGTTCAAGCAATCGCGAGGAGTCGACAGCCGCCCTCTTGTACCGGTCGAGCAAATCCTTTTTCAGGGCCACATCCGCGTAATCAACCGGGTGGAAGTCAGCGATCTCCCTTGCCAGGCTGTCCTTGTCATCACTGCTCTTTTTGGCCGCTTGATCAATCATGCCTTCAATTTCTTTGAGCTTTGCTTCTTCTTCCCTGAACACCTTATCCATATTTGACCCTCGCCCTGTTATGGATGAATATCGTAATTATTGTAACATGAGCATTCTGTAAAATCAAGAAAATGCTGCGTACGTATGCATTGCAAGAAGATGAACAAACGGTTACAAAATAAAACACAGCCTTTTTGCTCCTGTACAATGACTGGACAGATAGCAGACAGTCAGCCTGATCACAGCGCACAAAAAGCCCCGCCGGGCGCACTGCCTGACGGGGCTGACCAGTTGCTGAGGTTTACAGGGGTTGCTGCGTTGCATCCGGACGCGCTGTGCGTCAGTTGGCGAACGCGACCCAGCTGGAGGAGGTGGGATAGCGCTGCACGTGCTGCTTGGTGTCGGTGCCGGCGTTGACGCTGAGGTTGTAGCAGTAGTCGTACACGTACTTGTACAGCTCATCGAAGGTAACCTGGCCGTTCTTGTTGCTGTCGGCCTTCATGTAGCCGCCGGAGAAGGTCAGAGCGTCAGCCATGCCCAGGCCCGTGAAGGAGCCGCGGCCGTTGATGTTGCCGTTGCTGTCGCGGTAGTTGCTATAGTACCAGGAGGACTCGTACACATCGGCGGCGGTCAGCACGTAGAACTTGTTGCGGCACATGTCGCGGCGCTTCACCACGACGCCGTTCTCGTCATACTCTTCCTCGGTCACGGTGATGCCCGGGTCGTTGGCCGCGAAGGCGCTGATGATGTCGCGGGCGGTCAGGGGCAGCTTGGTCTCATTCTCAAGACCCTTGACAGCGGCGCCGGAACCGCAGGCGGAAATCACAATGATGACTTCGTTGTTGGGATTGGCCTTCGAGAGGGCGTCGGCCAGATCCTTCAGCTTCAGGTTGGAGCCGTCGGAGCAGCCCAGGGCGCCTTCCACGTCAGAACCGCCGTAGTTGCCGTCCACGCCGTGGGTGCCCATGTAGAAGAAGGACACGTCGCCGGCCTTGGCGCCGGAGTAAGCGGAGGCCACGTCGCTGAGGATCTGGGAGCGGGTGCGCTGCTCCAGGGCGGTGATGTGGCTGGCATAGCCGCCGCCGTTGACCTTCTTCAGCGCTGCGGTGAGGTTCACGTTGTCAGTGTGGTAGGAGTAGGAAGGCGTGCAGTTCGGCACCTGGGTCTGGGCGATCAGCAGAGCGCGGTAGGTGGCGCCGGTGGTGGGCGGATTGCCGTCGCCAAGCAGATTCACCCAGCCGATGTTCTGGGTCTTGCTCTCGCCGGTGCCGGTGTCGGTGACCACCACGTACACGTTGAACTTGCCGGCATAGCCGGGGGTGGCGGCTACGCGGGGGAAGGTGGAGTAGAAGTAGTTGACGGGCTTGCTGTTGCTGTCGTAAATGTTGTAGGCGATGGTCACTTCGCCGGACTTGCACTTGACGGTGGGACGGTTGATGAAGACGGACTTTTTGTCGGAGGAGATCTCATAAGTCACCTTGCCCACGGTCAGGGTGGAGGCATAGGGCCAGTTGAGCTTCTGCCAGCCGATGTTCTGAGTGTTGCTCTCGTTGGTGCCGGTGTCGGTCACCACGATGAACACGTTGAAGAGTCCGCCGTAGCCGGGGGTCGCCGCCACGCGGCTCTCGGTGGAATAGAAGTAGTTGACGGCGTTGGAGTTATTGTCATAGATATTGTAAGCGATGGTGTACTTGCCGGAGCCGCCGGAGATAGAGGGCTTGTTGATGTAGATGGACTGCTTGTCGGAAGAAATCTCAAAGGTGGCCTTGCCGACTTTGAGGGGATTCGTACTGACGCCTGTCAGCTGATTGACATAGCGCGTTAATGTGCTGTTGTTCAGGAGAGTCAGCTGGGAGAGGTAGCTGGATTCTTCGGAATTCAGAAAATCAGAGACGGTCATCAGATTATCATCGTCATCATAGTAACGATAGAATTCGCATACACTCTTCCCAGGGGTCCACCAGAGCTGCAGTACTTGATCGTGTGTATAATCAAGACCGATCAGAACCCACTGTTCATAGTAGTCATTCACACCCGCGTAAGCCTTGATGTTCATGCTGCTGTACGTCCACCCATTGTAGGTGCATGTATCGAGGAGCAGAGCGGCGCTCGGCAGATAGGTGTTCGCCTCGTTCGTTCCAAGCTGGTTGTATGTGATGGACAGACTGCCCAGATACGGCGCACTGATGTCCGTCTTTTCTGAAAACTTGCTGATATCCTCCACGCGAATGCTCAGCACCTCATCGGTCTCCGGATCAAAGGACTCAATGCTGTCCAGGACGTCGGTTAACAGGTCGGGTTCTTCGGCTGACGTGAAGGGGATGGCTGAGAGCAGCATCGCCAGCGCCAGCAGCAGCGCAAACAGTTTTTTCATAACACAAAACTCCTTTCTGTGGTATGTTTACATTATATACATATTGAGACGGGAATGTCAAGGGCATTTCACGGGATGAAAGATTAAGAATTTCGTGACTTTTGGGAGCTTTGGCGCGGCGGGCGTAACACCTTCGGCAAGTTGTAAAATGAAATGACGCAAAAAGTTCCATCCAGGAACCGAAACAGTTATACTAAGGGTTGCGGCACCAAAGATAACTGGAGGGATCAAGGATGGAACAGAAGGAGTATACCACAAAGAAGCGGACATGGGAA
>JAFXVR010000062.1 GCA_017534885.1 Clostridia bacterium
CCCCCTCGGGGGAGGCAATCAGGACGGATCCCCTCACGTCTCCATCTCCCCATGAGACAGACTAATTGCAACACCTCCTGTTCGCCAGACTAAACGCAACAGTATGCACTGCTCCTGTTGCATTTACTTTGGCAATTCAGGGACTTGGATATTGCGTAATGGGATGAGAGTTAGGGATTGACAATTTGGGCTTGGACGCATACAATGGATTTGAGAGGAAAATCCCGCCATATCATGGTTTTGGCCCCACAGCGGGATGGAATCCGCCTGCCTCAGCGTTATATGGTTGTGGAGCGAGTTCCGCACGGAATCAGGAGGGAATACGCATGATGAACGGCAAACGGATTGCGGCGGCGCTGGTGGCTGCGCTGCTGCTGACGGCGCTTTGCGTGAGCAGCGCCCTGGCGGCTGACCTGGAGTTCAGGGACAGCAAGGTCACGATATTCGAGGGCAAGCGGCAGTATCTGCACCTGTCCAGGAGCGGCGCGGCCAAGGACGCCGAGGTCTCCTGGTCGTCCAACAACACCCGGGTGGCCACGGTCAACGAAAAAGGCATGGTGACCGGCATCAGCAAGGGACAGGCCACCATCACGGCCTCCTGCCGCGCCGGCAGCCGCACGGTCAAGGCTACCTGCCTTGTCACGGTGCAGCGCGCCGTCACCAGCCTGGAGATCAAGGAGAACGGCTGGACCGTCCTGCCCGGGGACGACATGGATCTGGCCCATGTGCTGACGCTGGATCTGGAAGGCCTGGAGGACGAAGACAAGCCGCCGGTGCTGGTGCTCCTTGTCAAGAAGACTGTCAACATCAATTACAGCTGGGAGCCCCGGGATGCCAGCTCCAACAGGATCACCATCACTTCCACCAATGAGACGGTGGTGTCCCAGAACGGCCGGAACAACCAGCTGAGGGTCAACGGCCCGGGCGAGTGTCTGGTGACCATCGCCAGCGAGTCCAATCCCGAGGTGGCGAAGATCTACCACGTGCTGGCCATCGATCAGAAGGAAACAATCCGGAGCATCAAGGCCACGGTGGATCGGCAGACCATCGGCGTGGGCAATACGGTACAGATCGAGACCACCATCAGCCCGGATAACGCTTTTCTGCCCTATGTGTCTTACTCCAGCAGCGATGAGAACGTCTGCACGGTGGACGAGTACGGCGAGGTGACCGGCGTCGGAAGGGGCAATGCCACCATCCGCGTGACCGCCAAGGATGGCTCCGGCCAGAGCCGCACCGTCAACATTCAGGTGCAGCAGCAGCCCACGGAGATTCAGCTGGACAATGAGCTGGTGGTGGCCGTGGGCAAGGGCGGCAAGCAGATCAATGCCACCGTGCTGCCCGCCAACGCCAACAACAAGAAGCTGACCTATGCTTCCTCCGATCCGAGCATCGCCAAGGTCAACAACAGCGGCTATGTGACCCCTGTGTCCGCCGGCACCTGCTATGTGACCGTGGCCAGCGCCATCGATCCCACCGTGTTTTCCGACATCCTGATCGTGGTCAATCAGCCCGTGACCAGGATCACCTTCGACCAGAATGTCATCACGGTCAACGTCAACGAGCAGACCTTCGCCAACTGGAATACTCTCCCGTATGACGCCACTGACCCCTCCGTGTCGCTTTCCTCCAGCAATGAGCGGATTTTCACGGTCACCCAGTCCGGCCGCATCACCGGCGTGAAGCGCGGCGAGGCCTACCTGAACGTGAAAGCCACCGACGGCGGCAACTGCTCGGCGCGGATCAAGGTGCAGGTGCTTCAGCCCGTGGAGGGCGTGCACATGTACCAGGAGGTGTACTATGCGGACATCGGCGATGACACCTTCCTGAACGCGGTGCTGGAGCCCTCCGACGCCAGCAATACCCGGATGAGCTGGTATGTGGACAATCCCAGCGTGGCCAGGATCAGCGGAAATTACACCCGGGCGACCCTGGTGGGCCTCAACTGGGGCGAGACCACTGTCACCGGCATCACCGAGGACGGCGGCTACATGTGCACCTGCCTGGTGAAGGTGGGCAACTACAATAACGCGCTGAAGATCACCGACCTGTATACCCAGGACAATGTGATCAAGATCGGCGTGTACAACGACAGCGTCCTGCAGATCGAGCGCTTCAACTTCAACATCGAGGTTTATGACATTCACGACAAGCCCATTGTGGTGACCACCGGCGGCGCCAACGTGATCAACGGCTACTATCCGCTGACGCTCTATCAGTACCAGAGCACCCAGCACGGCCGCTTCGTCTTCAAGGATTTCGTGCAGCCCTATGAGACCATCGGCCGCATGGTGATGCGCATCACCGGTTACACCACCGTGGACGGCATGCGGAAGACCATCGACGACGTTAACAAGCAGCCGGTCTTCCAGTTCATGAGCCCGCTCTTCGTGGGCCCGGAGGAGGAGACCATACCCGAGTTTGACCTGGAGCCGCTGATCAAGGAACAGACGGACAAGTGGGTAACCTTCCGGTAAGACGAATAGATACAGAACAGCGCCCCCGCACATCGAAATCAAGGTGTGCGGGGGCGCTGTTGCGATGTCAGCCAGGACGGAGCAATACTCAGGATGGCTGAACCCATGATGCTGAATCGAAAAGAAACAGGATGGCAGGATGCCCTCAGGGCGCGCCGGGCACTTCCACCCAGGGGTGCATCTCTGTAAAGGTCTCATAGTGATCCTCGGTGTAGAACACCAGCCCGTCGTTGGAATAGACGATGCGGTAAGCATTGCGCCTTCCGGAGACATACCAGCAGTCACATTCGTAGTACTGGCGGCCCTTGGCTTTGGGCAGGCGGCCCTCGTAATTGCCGAACCGGTCGCCGCCGATGGAGTAGCCGGGTGCGATATCGCTGACATAGTCGTATCTTGAATCCCAGCCCAGGGCTTCCACTTCGGCCTTGGTGATGAAGTTATCCGGCAGCTCGCCGTGGGCGAAGATGTAATCCGCGATGGACTGGGGATCGATGATCGGCCCCTCCGGCACAGGAGACAGGGTAGGCCCGGCTTCTTGCTCGGGCTCCGGGGTGGCGGTCGGCTTGGGCGTCTTGCTGGGCCTGGGTGTGGGGGTGTTCTTCTTTTTCCGTTTGGCGACAAGGACACCCGTCTCAGCCTGCGCGCTCTGCGGCTGAAGCGGCGCGGAAAGCAGGTCGCTCTGCCAGAAGGCAAAGACTGCGAGAAGGGCGAGCAGCAGGGCCAGCAAGCGCTTTTTCATAGAGAATCATCCTTTCTGAATGGTATACGTGGCAAACATGAAAAACATTGTGAGATGCCGATACACTGTATGTAAGTATACATCATCCCCCAATATCCGCCCAATCACTTATGGTACCTCTCCCCCGCTGTGATCTTAGCGGAGCGGTAGAGCTGTTCGAGGAGCATGACGCGGGCGAGCTGGTGGGGGAAGGTCATCTGGGACATGGAGAGCTGTTCATCGGCGCGGGCGATGACCTGATCGGACAGGCCCTGAGAGCCGCCGATGGCAAAGAGGACATCGCCGGTGACGCGCAGGGGCAGGGCTTCGAGGTGCTGGGCAAGGACAGGGGAGGGCATCTGGCGGCCGGGGATGGTCAGGGCGATGAGGTAATCATTGGGCCGGACATGCCGGAGGAGCTGCTCGCCCTCCCGCTGCTTCAGCTGCTGCAGGGCGGCGGGGGAGGCCGAGGCGGGCTCCGGCAGGTCGGGCACCTCGATCACCTGATACTTGCCGTAGCGGCTGAGGCGCTTCAGGTACTCCTGCGCCATCTCCCGATAGGGCTTTTCCTTGAGCTGGCCCACCGCCAGCACTGTCACCCGCATGCGCAAAGACCTCCTGACTGCAGACTTCCTGGGATCACCGGCTCAGCGCGCCGCTGTCCACCGCCTCGGCATAGTGCGCGCAGACAGTTTCCGCGTCGCCGGCTTCCCGCACCGCGCCGTGATCCAGCCAGACCACCTGCTGGCACATCTGCCGGATCTGGCTGAGGTTATGGCTGACGAAGAGCACCGTCGCGCCGCCGCCCATCATTTCCATCATCCGGGCGCGGCTCTTCCGCTGAAAGGCCTCGTCGCCCACCGCGAGGATCTCATCCACGATCAGAATGTCCGGCCGGACGACGGTGGCCACCGAAAAGGCCAGGCGCGCCATCATGCCCGAGGAATACGTTTTGAGCGGCCGCTCCACAAAAGCACCCAGGCCGGAATAGGTGATGATTTCCTCTACCCGGTCCAGCAGGAAATCCCGGGGATAGCCGAGGATCGCGCCATTGAGGAGGATGTTCTCCCGGCCGCTGAGCTCCGGGTCAAAGCCCGCGCCCAGCTCGAGCATCGGCACCAGGCTGCCGCGCACCACAGCCTGCCCGGCGGTGGGGCGGTATATACCGCTGATGACCTTCAGCACCGTGCTCTTGCCCGCGCCGTTGGAGCCGATCAGCCCCATGACAGTGCCTTTGCTGACTGTAAAGCTGACGTCCCGCAGGGCGTGAAAGACCGCGGTCCGGCGGCGGCGGCGCAGGGTGTCCATCGCCCATTCCTTCAGGCTGGAGGTACGGTTGGGATCCAGGCGGAAGTCCATTGAGACATGCTCCACGGACACCATGATCTCGTCGCTCGGCATTGTTCCGCCTCCTTCTTACAGATGAAACACAAAGTGATCCTGATGGCGGTGGAACACCCAGGAGCCCAGCAGCAGCATGCCGGCGGAAGCTATCAAGCAGCCCAGCAGATTGGCCGGGGTCGGCGCGGTACCCTCCATGGCGATGGCCCGCAGGAAGGTGATGAACTGATACATGGGATTCATGCGGTAGACCGTGCGAAGGCCGAAGGGGATAATACTCTCCGGATAGAACAGCGGGGTCAGATAGGTCCAGAGCAGCACCAGCACGCTCCAGAGGAAGCGCGTGTCCCGGAAGAACACGTTCAGCGTGCACAGCAATAATGTCAGCCCCAGGGTGAAGCCGAAGAGCAGCAGCAGGTCAATGGGCATCAGCAGCAGCGACCAGGTGATGGGCGTGCCGGTGAAGAGCATCAGCATCAGCAGGGGAATCAGGGTGATGAGCATATTGATCAGCGAGGACAGGGTGCGGGAGAAGGGATAGATATACTTGGGCATGTACACCTTGTTGATCAGGCTGCCGTTGGAGACAATGGACTCCAGGCCTAAGGTGCAGGCTTCGGAGAAAAAGTTGAAGAGCACAATGCCCGTCAGCAGATAGACCGGGAAATTGTCAATGGAAGTGCTGAAGAGTGTGGAAAAGACGATATACTGCACCGTCATGGTCAGCAGAGGGTTCAAAAAGCTCCAGACCACGCCCAGCAGACTCTGGCGGTACTTGGTGTTGAAATCCCGGGATACGAGCTGGCGGATCAGGAAGTCATAGTGCCGCATGGCCTCGATAATCCAGAGCAGCCGCGTTCGCCTGCCCCGCTCCAGGAGATAAGCCGCTCCATAGCCCCAGAGCGCGGTCAGCAGCGTCAGCAGGGCAGCAATGGGCCAGTACCAGCGCATGACGCCGCAGGGGCTGTACCCGTCCAGGCGTGCGCAGAGCCGTCCGCTGACAGGGGTGCCCTGGACGGTCAGGTGATCCAGCTGATCGGCGGTGACGCTGACCCGGCCGGCGTTCTCATGGCTGCCCATATAGAGGGCGGGCAGGCGGCCGCTGCCCTCGGGATCGGCAAAGGTCAGCCGGAGGGTCATTTCACCCTGTACCGGCAGGGGCATTTCAAAACTGAGGGAGAAGGTGTTTCCGCTCAGGCTGTTCAGGGACACATCGACAGAGGCCAGTGCCTCGCCAGAGGCCGAGAGCACCTCGACGGTCATGCCGCCGTCCAGCCCGCCGCCCACCGGCGCGAGATCAAAGGTCAGGCCGGAGAGGTACGCGAAAGGCACGGCATAGCCCTGCTCGATGACCAGCCCGTCTGTGGGCTGGCCGGTGACGCCCTCCCGCTCCGGCGAGGTCACCCGGGCACCGGTGCGCGACCAGTCATCCGCCACAATGAGTCCCGTCAGGATCAGCACAGCCGCCAGCACCGCAGCCATCACCAGGCCCAGCCGCCGGACATCCGGGGCTGTCAGCGGGATCTGCTCACCTTGCCTTGCCATGCTTTCCCCTCCTGCGCAATCATTCAGGAATCCAGAGGCATTATAGCATGAAACCCGCCGCTCCGCAATCATCGGCGGAGATATTCGGGCATGCGCGCTTCGCCGCATTCGCCGGCGCTCCGCATACGTCCAGGATAACGCCCCGTCTCCGGAAAGAATTTGCGCAGGGCTTTTCAAGCCGTCACAGGTGTGGTATAATGAAGAATGTTGGAGAAGGGAGGGGCGCGCATGGCTGACGGAGAGCGGCTGTACAGGCTGCGGGAACGGCTGGAACAGCTGGACACGAGGATCAGCGTCGGCGAGCCGGCTCCCGAGGACGCGGAGGGCATGCGCGAGGCGGAGGGACTGCTGCGACTGGTGAGCTGGCGGCTCCGGCTCTGCCTGACCTGCGGCGCGGACACGCCCGGCGCGGCCGATCTGCTTCGGCTGGCCCTCTCCTTAGCCGGGGAACTGCTGGAACAGGACAGCCAGCCGGACAGCCTGAACAAGGCCTGGCGGCTGATCTTGGAGGGGCGGCTGGCGGAAGACGAGTGTCTGCGGCTGGCGGCCCGGTATCAGCTGAAGGAGCATCAGACGAGATGCGTGCTGATCCTCCGCACAGAGCCGGGCGACGCGCAGGCGCTGGACGCGCTGAAGGAGATCGTGCCGCTGGAGTCCGGGGACGCGCTCCTGCCATGGCACCGGGGCAGCGCGGCACTGGTCAAGGCGGCGGGGCGCACCGCTCCGGAGGAGGAGCTGCTGGAGTACGCGAAAGCGCTGCAGGAGACCTTCCTCGGGGAAATGGGCCGTACCCTGCGCATCGGCGTGGGCTCAGCGGCGCAGACATTGGCCGTCCTGAAACAGAGCGCGGAGGAAGCGGAACATGCGCTGGACATCGGCTTGTCCTTCCACCCGACCCAGGAGGTCTTCGTGTACCGGAGCATGCTGCTGGAGCGCTTCCTGAGCAGTGTGCCGCCGGAGACCCGGGAGCGCTTCCTGTCCATCGTCTTCAGCAAGAACACGGCCAAGCTCTTCAACGACGAGATGCTGACCACCATCGACATGTTTTTTGAAACAGACCTGAACGCGTCGGACGCGGCCCGCCAGCTGTACATCCACCGGAATACCCTGATGTACCGCCTGGACAAGGTGCAAAGGGCCACAGGCCTGGATCTCAGGAGCTTTGAGGACGCGGTGACCTTCAAGCTGCTCATGGAAATGAAGCGCCGCGAAGACCATCTCAAGGGAGGCATATCATGATGCGAAACCACAAAATCGGCCTGCTGCTGCTCTGCCTGGCGCTGACTGCCGCGCTGCTCTCTTCATGCGCCTATTTCCCCTACATGACGCTGAACGGCATGACGCAGGTGGAGGAACGGAACGAGCCGGCTCCTGAGGCGACCGTGAAGCCTGCCGTGACGGTGGGCGAGGACCAGGTGGTCATCAGCCGGGAGGAGTATGAGAGCTACCGCCGTTTCGACAGCCTGATCGAGATCCTGGAGCTGACAGAAGAGAACTTCTATGAAGATCTGGACGAGGAAAAGCTGATCCAGGGCGCCGCGGCGGGCCTGCTGCAGGCGGTGGACGACCCCTACACCTTCTATTACAGCCCGGAGGACTACGCCGAGCTCTGGGAGGATGACGAGGGCGAGTACGCCGGCATCGGCATCCAGATTTCCGCCAATTACGCGACCCAGATCTGCACCATCACCCGGGTGTTCAAGAATGGCCCGGCGGAAGGCGTGGGCGTGCGCAAGGGCGATATCCTCTACCGCGTGGGCGAAGACCTGTACGTCAACGCCGACAACCTGCAGGATGCCGTGGACATCATGCGCGGAACCCCCGGCACGCCGGTGGACGTGACCTTCCTGCGCAACGGCGAGGAGCTGACCTTCACCATCGTCCGCGCCACCGTGACGGTCAACCGCATTGACAGCGCCATGCTGCCCGGGGACATCGCCTACATCCGCCTGTATGAGTTTGCCGGCGAGTGCGAGGTGGAGTTTGCCAATGCGCTCAGCGAACTGGAGGAACAGGGCGCGAAGGGCGTCATCATTGATCTGCGGGACAACGGCGGCGGCTGGGTGGACGCGGCGAATAAAATCGGCGACCTCTTCCTGGACGAGGGCATACTCTGCTATCTGCAGTACAAGAACGGCTACCGCGAGTACTACCGCACCAAGAACGGCAAGACCGACATGCCCATCGTGATCCTGGTGAACCAGTACACCGCCAGCTCTTCCGAGATCCTGACCGGCGCGCTGAAAGACCGGGCGAACGCCACGGTGGTGGGTGTGCAGAGCTATGGCAAGGGCGTGGTGCAGGCGGTGCTGTCTGTGGGCAACAAGGGTGAGGGCATGCAGGTGACCATCGCCCAGTATTTCACGCCCAACGGCAACGCGGTGCACAAGATCGGCATCACCCCGGACGTGGTGTCCGAGCTGCCTGAGGGCGACCCGGGCGACTATGACCTGGCGGATGTGGAGCATGACATCCAGCTGCAGAAGGCGGTTGAAGTGATGCTGGAGAAGCTCGGTGTCGAGACGCCGGTAGCTGAACCGGCGCCGGAAGAGGACGCCGCTGTGGAGCAGGGCCTGTGACGGCTCCGGACTTCGGGCTGAGGCCTCCCAAACGGCTGACGGAGGAGGAGGCCGGCCGCTGCAACGCGCTTCAGCTGGCGTACTTGGGGGATACAGTCTGGGATATGCTGGTGCGCTCTTCCGCCTTTGCGCAGGGGCTCAACCTGAAGCATATGCATCAGCAGGCGGTGCAGCGGGTGAACGCTTCCGCCCAGGCGGAGGCCATCGCCCTGATCCGGCCCCTGCTGACGGAAGCGGAAAACAGCATTGTGCTCAAGGGCCGCAACGCCCACGCAAAGCATTCAGCCCCCCATCACCAGAGCCCCATCGCCTACGCGGAGGCCACCGGCTTGGAATCGCTGATGGGCTATCTCTATCTCACCGGCCAGACAGCCCGCATCGAGGCGCTGTTCCGGGCTTATCAGGAGGCGTCGGCATGCCAGAAGTCAGTCTGAGGGTTCGCCTTGTGCGGCACACCCTTTCCCCGGAGGAGCTCGTGGCGCTTTCCGCCCGGCTGTGCTACTCCCGGGCGACCGTGGATGGCCTGATGGAGAAGGTCAGCCAGCAGGATCAGCAGGCCTTTGTGGAAAAGATTCTCGACATGGGCCACGAGTCCGTGCTGGAGCACGCGAGCTTCACCTTCGCGGTGGAGGGGGTCAGCCGGGTGCTGCTGGCCCAGCTGACGCGGCACCGCCTGGCCAGCTTCTCGGTGCAGAGCCAGCGCTATGTGTCCTACGAGAAGGGTTTTGGCTATATCGTGCCTCCGGCGATTCAGGAGCTGGGGGAGGAGATGGCGGATAAATACCGGCAGCAGATGGATCAGCTGCACGAGTGGTACTGTGAGTGGCAGGAACTGCTCGGAAAGGGCGAGCACAGCAATGAGGACGCCCGCTTCGTGCTGCCGGGAGCCTGTGAGACCCGTCTGCTGGTGACCATGAACGCCCGGGAGCTGCGGCATTTCTTCAGCCTGAGAATGTGCAGCCGGGCCCAGTGGGAGATTCGCGCCCTGGCGAAGGAAATGCATGCCCAGTGCATGGAAATCGCGCCTGCCCTGTTTGCGGACGCCGGGCCGGGATGCCTGCGGGGCGCCTGCCCCGAGGGCGCCAAGAGCTGCGGCCGGGCCGCGCAGGTGCGCGAAGAGCGGCGGGAGCTGCTGAGGCGGCTGGGCAGTCAACAAGAGGAAAGATGAGGAGAATCCGAATGGCCTATTACGATCAGAACCCCAACAATAAGCGCAGGCCGCGCCGGGACAGCGGCGCATGGGAGGAAGAGGGCAGCCGTTACCGCACCTCCGGGCGCAGCGGCAAGCGCGCGGACAGCAGGGGAGAGGGCAGAAAGAGCTTCAACGGCGCCGGCGAGCACAATCCCAATAAGCAGCGGGAAGGCGCGCCCGCCCGCGGCGAACAGAGCCGGGGCAGACAGCCGATGCCTGGCCGGAAACCGCCGCTCCGCAAGCCTCCGATGCGCAAGGCGCCGGGCCGCTTTGACAGCGCGCTCCAGCCCGAGCGGCCCCAGTATATGGAGCATGAGTATGTCGCGCCGCCCGAGCGCCGGGAAGCCCGTCCGGAGCGCGCGCCCCGGGAGCAGACCCTGCCGCCGGAAAACATGCTGGCCGGGCGGAACCCCATCCGGGAAGCCATTCGGAGCGGGCGGGACATCGAAAAGCTGCTGGTGATGCGCGGCGAGCTGTCCGGCTCTGCGCGGCAGATTGTGCAGATGGCGAAGGAAGCGCGCATCCCCGTGCAGGAGGTCGAAAAGGAGCGCCTGGACGAGATCACGCCCCACCATCAGGGCATGTTAGCCTTTGCTTCAGCCTATCAGTACGCCACCCTGGAAGATATGCTGCAGACGGCGGCCGACCGGGGAGAGGATCCCTTCCTCATCATCCTGGATGGGGTGACCGATCCGCAGAATCTGGGCGCGGTCATCCGCACGGCTGAGTGCGTGGGCGCTCACGGGGTGATCGTGCGGGAGCGCCGCAGCGTAGGGCTGACCCCGGCGGCGGTCAAGGCTTCCGCCGGCGCGGTGGAGTACGTGAAGGTGGCCCGGGTGACCAACCTCAGCCGCACCTTAGAGGAGCTCAAGAAGCGCAATATCTGGATCTACGCCCTGACCATGGAGGGCGAAGATTATCGGCGTGTGGCCTTCAGCGGAGGCACGGCGCTGGTGGTGGGCAGCGAGGGCGAGGGCATCAGCCGCCTGACGCTGGAGCACTGCGATCAGCAGGTCTCCCTGCCCATGCGCGGCCAGCTGGACAGCCTGAACGCGGCGGTGGCGGCCAGCGTGGCCATGTATCAGGTGCTCGCCGCCAGAGACGCATGAGGCCGCTGCTGATTGTGGATGGCTACAATGTCATCGGCGCGTGGAAGGATGCCGAAAAGCACCAGTGGAGCATGGATGAGGCCCGGGACCGCCTGCGGCATATGCTGGAGGATTACAGCGGCTATTCCGGAGAAGAGATCGTGCTGGTGTTTGACGGCTATATGTCCGACCGACGGCTGAGCACCGAGGAGCGGTACGGCGCGGTGACTGTGGTCTTCACCAAACACGCGGAGACCGCCGACAGCTATATCGAGCGGCTGACCGCCCGGACGCCGCGGTACCGCACGGTGCGGGTGGCCACCTCCGACGGGCTGGAGCAGTCTCAGGTGCTGTCCACCGGGGCGACAAGGCTCACCGCCCGGGAACTGCTGAGAGAGCTGAGAGAAACCCGCTCCAGGGGCTTTGTGGAGAACAAGACCCAGCCCCTGACCGGCAGCGGCCGGCTGATGGCGCGCATTCCGGAAGACATCCTGGAAACCCTAGAGGACATCCGCCGGGGCGGATAACACTTCGGACAGGCCTGCCTGTCTGTGATGGAGCGACGTTGTTATGGAGTTGAAGCGTGAAACCGGTCTGCCGGAGGACAGAAAGCAGCCGCCTGAGGGAGCGGACGCTGCCCTGCCTGCCCAGCACGCGGCCTATGCCGGGATGACGGACGAGGAAGTGGTGGCGCTCTGCCACGCGGGGGACAGGATCGCGGAAGAGTACCTGCTCAACAAGTACAAGAACTTCGTCCGCTCCAAAGCCCGCAGCTATTTCCTGATCGGCGCGGATCACGAGGACATCGTGCAGGAGGGCATGATCGGGCTGTACAAGGCCATAAGGGACTTCAAGCCGGACAAGCTGGCCTACTTCCGGGCCTTCGCCGAGCTGTGCATCACCCGGCAGATCATCACGGCCATCAAGACAGCCACCCGCCAGAAGCACATCCCCCTCAACAGCTATGTGTCCCTGAACAAGCCGCTCTATGACGATGAATCGGAGCGCACGCTGCTGGACGTGATCATCGAGAGCACCGCGGCCAACCCGGAGGATCTGATCATCAGCCAGGAAGACCTGCACAGCATCAACGGGCGCATCAACGAGGTGCTGTCCGACCTGGAGCTGGACGTGCTGCAGGAATACCTGGACGGCAAGAGCTATCAGGAGATCGCGGAGAGCCTCGGGCGGCACGTCAAGTCCATCGATAATGCCCTCCAGCGGGTGAAGCGCAAGCTGGAAAAGTACCTGAAGGAAAGCGAAGGGGCCGAATAAGCGCCCGCCCCGAAGAAAAGAACAAAGCATCACAAAACCGCCGCTGGCCGGTCCGTTCGGGATCGCGTCAGCGGCGGTTTGCGGTATGCGTTATTCCGCGCCATAGGCTTCCCATGCAGGCGCGAAGATCCTGCGGGTGAGCTTGGCCACACGATTGTTCAGCTCATTGTTGCAGCCGTTGCTGCACAGGACAAAGACGAAGCGCGTCTCCGGGTCGAAGTACAGGTTGCAGAGGATGCCATCGCTCATGCCCTGGTGACCGTAGAACGTTTTGCCATCCATGAGGCTTTGCTCCCGGTGCAGGTTCAGGCCGTAGGGGGTGTCGCCGGTGATGCCGTTCCGGCCGCGCTGGTCGGCCATCATCTCCTGAACGGTGGAGGCCTCCAGGATCATCATGTCCTGCCAGCTGCCCATGTCGCAAAGCATGATGCCCAGCTGGCAGAGATCGGCGGGGCGCATCCAGAGGGAGCCCACATTGATCCGGTAGTGGCGGTCGGGATCGGGGGTGGTATCCCAGCGCCGGCCCAGGTTTTCCTCCCGGGTGTCCGCGGCTGTGCCGTCCGCGTTGTACAGGTTGGGGATGTTCTCCTGATCGGGCAGCAGGGTGGCCGAGTAGGCGCCGGTGAGACCCATGGGGGAGAAGACGTTCTTTTCGACGGTCTCCTGAATGGTCTTCCCGGTGACACTCTCGAGGATGGAGCCGATGATTCCCGCGCCGAAGTTGGAGTAGCGGTAGACCGATCCGGGCACCTCGTCGTACCAGTTCCGCTTCCGGGGTGACTGGGCGGAGATCATCTCCGAGAGGGGATAGTTGTGCCGGGCGTAATCGTTGTGCAGGTTCAGAGAGGCGGTGTGGGTCATCAGCATCCGCAGGGTGACAGCCGTCTCCGGGCGATAGGGATTCCGCACCTCAAAGCCCAGGTATTCCGAAATATCCGCGTCCAGATCCAGCCAGCCGTGCTCCACCAGCTGCATCACCCGAATGGCGGTGACCATCTTGGTGACCGAGGCGAGCCGGAAATAGGTGCGGTCGGTGATCGGCCGCCTGGTGGATTTCGCCGCGATGCCGTAATAGTGCTCGTAGACGATCTCCCCGTCCTTCGCGATGACGACGGCCGCGCCGATGGCCTGATACCGCCGCAGCGCCTGGTCGATTTCAGCGGAGAGCGCGGCGTTTTCAGCGGCTGAGGCGGGCACAAACAGGAGCGCTGTCAGGCAGGCCGCCAGGCAGAGGAGACAGAGCAGCCTCCTCCCGGCCCGGCGCGCGGCTTTCGGGAGCCGGTCAAAACCGGTTCGGAGCAGGCGCGTTTTGCTGAGCCCCGTCTGCTGTGGGCTCATGGCTGAACCGCGGCTCCGAAGGCGTCAAAGAACTCGGGGCAGCTCCATACGCCGCAGCCGCCCAGGTGTTCGCCCTTCACGCTGAGCTGCACCGCCAGGCCGTTGTCGAGGGTGATGAGCAGGGTCTGGCTGGCGGTCACCGCGCCGCTGCTCTTGAAGACCGCCTGATCCACCAGCGTGCGGAAGAGCCTTTCAGCCGCGCTGGGATCGGTCACAGCGCCCACGCCGCTCAAGGCCATGCCGGTGATATGGCCGGAGAGCTGGAGGGTGTCAGCCAGCCCTTCCCCGGAGAGCAGGGCGGTGTTGTTATAGCTCACCCGCTGGAACACACGGAGAGAGCCATTCACATTGGCGGCCAGCAGAGTGCCGCCCAGCCCGCGCACCTGATAGACCTCCGTGCCAGCGGACACCACATTGCTCAGCAGACCCCGGCCTCCGGACAGCTCCGGCTGGCGGGTGAACTCGCTGATGACGCCCAGGGAGGACCCGAGGACGCTCTGCGGCGCGCTTTGCGGCTCAGAGAGCATGCGGTAATAGCGGCCGTCACTGGCGATGAGGGGCGCGACGCCGCCCTCGCCCTGCGCCCAGATGTTCTGCATCGCGGGGATGCCGTTCCGGTCGCTCTTGATGGTCACATTGCCATAGCCCACGTCTGAGGTATAGCGTTCTCCGCCCTGATCCCCCTGGCCCAGGGTATAGGAGGAAATCTGGGGCTCCGGCTCGTTCTGCCCGGCTCTGGGCCGCAGGGCGGCGCTCACCCCCAGAAAGCAGAGCAGCGCGGCGGCGGCAAAGGCCAGGCCCTGCACCATTAATCTTCTGGGGGCTGGCTGTGCCGCGGCTGCCTTCATGCGGATGTTCCGCCGCATGTCGTCCGTGGCCTTCAGTCCGGCGAGGGACTCGTCGGCGATATCATGAAGCTGATCAAGACGGCTCACCGGTCTCATCTCCTTTCAGAAGCGCTTCCAGTTTGGATCGGGCCCGGCTGAGCCTGGAGGATATCGTCCCCTCCGGCAGGCCGAGCATTTCAGCGATTTCCGCAATGCCGTAGCCCTGATAGTAGTGCAGCAGCACCACATCCTTGAAGGCGGTGGGCAGGCGGTTGACGGCGTCCATCAGGGCCTGCTTTTCCGCCCGCTCGCTGAACTCATCAGGCGCGGGAATCAGCTCAAAGACCGGGCTGCCCAGCACCACCCGCTTCAGCCAGGCGCCGCGCCACAGATCCCTGCAGCGGTTCATGGCGACCTTCAGCAGCCAGGCCTTTTCCTTGCCGGCCTGGAGCTGGGGCTGGGCGGTGATCAGGCGCACGAAGGTGTCCTGGCAGACATCCTCAGCCCGCTGCCTGTCACCCAGGTAGAAATAGCAAACCCGAAGCACGTCGGTGGCGTACAGCTCATACAGCTCCTCGAAGCTCGCGCTGGAAAGCGCTGCCTCCGCTGTCTGCGTACCAGGCTGCACAGCTGTCCACCCCCCTTCCTGTATTCAACGAATGAGACATGTCTTCTGTTCCCTGAAAAACGAAAGTTTTTCGTTCAGCCTGCAGGTTTTTCAATGAAAACGGCCAGCCGGCTTCCCGGAAGGCCGTCATGGTAGAAAGGGCTGATGCGCTCAGACCGCCGGGCCGAAGTCGTAGTCGTCCATTTCAGCCTGAAAGAAGTAGAAGGCTTCCTCAGACTCGTCCTCATCCTCCACCGCGCAGAGCACTTCCTCGCCTTCCTCATCGGTTTCGACGGAAAAGATGATGACGCTGTCCTCATCCTCCAGGTCTTCCAGCACCACATAGGTCTTGCCGCGCAGGTCAAAGCGGCAGAGCTGGCGAAAGTCTGCCTCCTGGCCGTCGTCATCGGTCAGACGCAGGGCCTTGTCGTCCGTCATGCCTGCAGCGCCTCCTTCAGCCGGGCGGCGATGGCCTCTAAGAACTCGCGGCTGGTCACGGATACAGCTGGCGTATCCCCCTGCCAGAGCAGCGCCAGATCCTTGGTCATGCAGCCGGCTTCGATGGTGTCCAGGGTGGCCTTTTCGAGGGCGTCGGCAAAGCGCCGGAGATCGTCCAGCCCGTCCAGCTCGCCGCGCTTGCGCAGGGCGCCGGACCAGGCAAAGATGGTGGCGGTGGGGTTCGTGCTGGTCTTTTCCCCCTGCAGGTGGCGGTAATAGTGGCGGGTGACCGTGCCGTGGGCGGCCTCGTACTCAAACTGGCCGTTGGGGGACACCAGCACGCTGGTCATCATGGCTAGGGAGCCGAAGGCCGTGGCGAGCATGTCGCTCATCACGTCGCCGTCATAATTCTTGCAGGCCCAGATGAAGCCGCCCCGGGAGCGCATGACCCGCGCCACCGCGTCGTCGATCAGGGTATAGAAATAGGTGATGCCCGCTGCCTCGAAGCGCGCCCTGTACTCGCTGTCGAAGATCTCCTGGAAGATGTCCTTGAAGCGGTGGTCATAGGTCTTGGAGATGGTGTCCTTGGCGGAGAACCACAGATCCTGCCCGACGGACAGGGCATAGCCGAAGCAGGAGCGGGCAAAGGAAGCGATGGAGGCGTCCAGGTTGTGCACGCCCTGTACGATGCCTGGTCCGTCAAAGGCGTGAATCAGGGCGCGGGTCTCCCTGCCCTCGGCGTCCGTAAAGACCAGCTCGGCGCGGCCCGGACCGGGAACCCTGATCTCGGTGTTCTTGTAGATATCGCCATAGGCGTGGCGGGCGATGGTGATGGGCTTCTCCCAGGTACGCACGGTGGGGCGGATGCCGCTCACCTGAATGGGCGCGCGGAACACGGTGCCGTCCAAAATGGCGCGGATCGTGCCGTTTGGGCTCTTCCACATCTCATGCAGTTTGTACTCCTTCACCCGCTGGGCGTTGGGGGTGATGGTGGCGCACTTGACCGCCACGCCCAGCCGTTTGGTGGCCTCAGCGGCGTCAATGGTCACCTGATCCCCGGTCTCATCCCGGTGGGGCAGGCCCAGGTCATAATACTCGGTTTTCAGCTCCACAAAGGGCGCGATGAGCAGTTCTTTGATGTCCGCCCAGAGCACCCGGGTCATTTCGTCGCCGTCCATCTCCACCAGCGGGGTCCGCATTGCAATCCTGTCCATGGCTGCGCTCCTCCCATGCGTCAATTCAGCACCGATATTCTACAATGCCTGTGGGGGAATTGCAAGCGTATTTTGCGCCGGAGGGCAGAGATGAAGCGGTTTTGTCACCCGAAAGCAATGAATTGTTCTGAATTTGCAGTTTTTTTGTCACAAAAGCCCGTGAATGGGCGGGTTCAGGGGCTTGTAAAAGTCAGAAAACTTTGGTATAATCGTATTTAGCGGCTGAAGGTGCAATGGATGGAATGCGTATGCTTTGTATACGGTCAAGCGTTCCGGCAGACAGCGGCTTTCAGCGCCTGACAGGGGTTCACAGGGAGGAGAGAAAGTCTTGGGCAACCTCGATTTTTCCAAGAAAACAGTGATTGAACTGCGCCAGATCGCCCGGGAGTACGGGGTGACCTTGGGCGCGGGATTGAACAAGGCGGCGATCATTGAAAAGCTGGACGCAGCCCTGGGCGACAACGACAGCCTGGAGCAGCTGGAGCAGGAGCCGGAGCAGCCGGAATCCGAGCAGCTGAGCATTGACACCGAGCCGGAGGAAGAAAAGCCCGCCCAGCCGGAAGCGCCGCAGCAGCCGCAGTTCCGGGCGGCCTGGCACAATCCTTCCAACCGTCTGGGTGGCATGAATCCCAGAACGACTGCCGCGCAGACCAGGCCTGCGGGCGGTTTTGCGCAGCGTCCCAACCGGTTTGCCGGGCCTCAGCCCGCCGCCGCAGCGCCTGTCCAGCCCCGGGTCGGTTTTTCGTCGCGCTTTGGCCCGGCGGCCAATCGCACCGCGCCGGAAGCGGGGGAAGCCGCGCCTCAGCAGCCTGCTGCGCCGAGGGGCTTTGGGCCTGCCCAGACTTACCGGCCCGCGGCGGAGACCAGCTCTCAGCCGGCTCCCGCGCCCCGGACAGAAGAGCGCCCGGCCTGGATGAGCCTGCGGGAAGCGCCCCCTGCCGCGGATCAGCCCAGCGCCGCCGAGCTGGTGGCCACGCCGGACATGATGGACGCCATCGGCATCTTTGATCCCCATGCCGACGGCTACGGCTTTATGCGGGGAGACAACCTGCAGCCCAGCCCGCGGGATATCTATGTGGCGGCTCCCCTGGTGCGCCGCTACCACCTGCGCAGCGGCGACCAGGTGCGGGGCAAGGTGCGCCCCAAGCGGGAGACCGACCGGTACGCCGCCTTGCTCTATCCCACCGAGATCAATGGCGCTGCGGCCGATGAGAACGACAATCGGCCCCTCTTCGACAGCCTGACCGCGGTGTACGCCAACCGGCGGATCGCCTTGGGCGGGATCAGCGAGCCGCTGCGGGTGCTGGACACCTGCATATCCCTCGGCTTTGGCCAGCGGGTGCTGATGCTGACACCTCCGGAGACTCCCTGCACAGACCTGCTGCTGGCTCTGGAGAGCGGCATCCTGAGCGCTTACCCTGACACCGCCGTGATCTCCCTGCTGGTGGATCAGACCGCTGAGGATGTGACCATCTACCGGGAGCGGGCGACGGGCAGGACGGCTGCCGCGACCTTCGACCAGTCTGCTGAAGCCCAGCTCCGCCTGGCGGATCTGGTGCTGGAGCGGATGATGCGCCTGGCGGAATCCGGCAAGGACGCCGTGCTGCTGGTGGATTCCCTCTCGAAGCTGATGAAACTGCCCTCCGCCCAGCCTGTGGCGCGGCCGACCTCCGGCACCACCTCACCGGCCGGTGTCGCCCGGGCCCGCCGGCTCTTCGGCTCAGCCCGCAACCTGCGGGAGGGCGGGAGCCTGACGGTCATCGGGTGCATGGCCCAGGACGATCCCAACCTGGACGACTTCCGGGGCGCCGCCACCGCGCTGATCACCCTCGACCGGGAGCTGGGAAAGGCGGGCCTCTTCCCGCCGCTTTACGCCTCCCGCTGCGGCATGAAGAAGCCCGAGCTGCTCCTGTCCCGGGAGGAAATTGCCGCCCGCCGTCAGCTGAAGTCCGCCCTGCCCGCCGACGCCGAGGCTGCCCTGCGCAGCCTGCTGACCTTAGCCGAGCGCGCCAGGGATACGGAGGAAGTGCTGGCCCGCTGGCAGGACTGGCTGCCCAAGACCGGGGAGTAAGGGGCACTTCCGCCGTTCAGACAGAACCGCATACATACAGCCGGAGTGTCTGCTCCGGCTTTTCTCGCGCCGCGGCAAATGTAGAGATGCAACAGAACACGTATTGCTTTTTGCTGTTTTTCGTGTATACTGTTGCCAGAGGGAATATCCGGAAAAACGACAAGGTTTTCTGCTGGCCGGCGCTTTTCCGGATCTGCGTTTCCCCGCGTTCGTTTCATTGTCCGTGCGACGGAAAAGAGGAAGGAGAGGAATATCATGGAGAAAACCCGGAAGACAGCGAAACTCTGGCTGTGCATCTCCCTGGCCCTGATCCTGCTGAGCGGCATCGTCGTTTCCGCGGTGCAGACCAGCGGATACACGGTGGTGATGAAGGAGCTGAACATCGAGACCGATGCCGGCTACAGCATGTCCGCCTACCTGTTCATCCCGCCCAACGCCACCGCTGAAACCCCCGCGCCTGGCATCGTCTGCAGCCACGGCTACCTGAACAACAAGGAGATGCAGGATGCCAACTATGTGGAGCTGGCCCGCCGCGGCTTCGTGGTGCTGGCCATCGATCAGCCCAACCACGGCGACAGCGAGGTCAAGGCCATCCCGAACACCGAGATGATGGGCGCCACCGCCATGCTCTTTGCGGCTGACGGCGTCTACAACGGTGCGGTGACCCTGAGCCGGATGCCCTTTGTGGACAAGGCGAAGATCGGCATCACCGGCCACTCCATGGGCGGCATGTCCTGCAACTGGGCCATCAACGCCGACAATCTGAACGAGACCCGCATCATCTCCGCCGTGCTGCTGAACTGCGCGGACGCCACCTATCAGGACGGCGGCGCCTACGCCAACATATACGGCGGCCGCGATGTGGCCATCCTCTCCGCCCAGTATGACGAGTTCTTCCACGGCTATACGGATGAGAACGGTGTGAGCCGGGCTGCCCCGTATTTCATGGAAGGCCCCAGCGCCCAGTCCTTCCTGTACTGCGGCACCGATCCCGCGGGCAAGGAAGCCCTCGCGGCGGATACCATCTACAGGTATGATGTGGACGGCGAGGAAGCCATCCGCGTCATCTACCGCCCGGACATCATCCATCCCTGGTCTCACTTCTCCGCCAAGTCCACCCGCCGGGTGATCGAGTTCTTTGACGCCGCCTTCGGCGCGCCCAAGTCCATCGCCTCCACCGACCAGGTCTGGCAGTGGAAGGAAGCCTTCAACTTTGTGGGCGTGATCGGCCTGGCCATCTTCCTCTGCGCCTTCACCACTCTGATGGTGCATACGCCCGTGTTCTCCGCCCTGTGCGCCCAGCCTGAGGTCAAGCCCGCGCCTGTGAAGAACATGGCCGGGGCGCTCTGGTTCTGGCTGTCCCTGCTGGCCGGCGCGCTGTTCGGCATGCTGATCTACCGCTGGGCGCTGGCGACCGGCACCGGCATGACCATCGTCCAGAATGAATCGATGGGCCTCGGCCTGTGGTCCTCCCTCTGCGGCCTGTTCACCATCCTCTGCATGGTGGTCTCCTACTTCGCCTATGGCAGGAAGAACGGCATGGATCTGGAGGAAAGGGGCGTCAAGATCGGCGCGAAGAAGCTGGGTCTCACCGTGCTGCTGGCTCTGATCGTGGTGACGGTGGCCTATGGCATCGTCTTTGTGATGGACTACTTCTTCTTCTCCGACTTCCGCCTCTGGACGCTGGCCATCAAGGCCTTCGAGCTGCCGATCCTTCGCTGCCTGCCCTACATCTTCCTGTTCTTCCCCTTCTATATCGCCTCCTCCGTGGCGACCAACAGCTTCAACTACAACACCATCGGCGGCAAGTTCAACGGCATCATCGTGGGCTGCTTCACCGCTCTGCCCGCCCTGATCCTGCCTTGGATGCAGTACATTCACTATTACACCCAGAAGGCCATGCTCTGGCCTGACAGCAACATGCACATCCTGTGGCTCTTCCCGATCGTGCTGATCCTCTTCGGCTCCACCATCATCAACCGGATGATCTACAAGGCCACCAAGAATCCCTATCTGGGCGGCCTCATCAATGCCCTGATCGTCGGCCTGATGACCATCACCAACACCTGCACCATCATCAATCCCTGAGACCTGAGAGCAGGAATCCCCGGGCGCGGCTTGAAAACAGGCCGCGCCTTTTGCTGTCTTCAGGCGGCAGGCTGCTTGTCATTGTATGCAAAAAGCCCCCGCCGGAGCCGGCGGGAGCGAAGATGCTTCGGGTGAATTCCGGATACCCACGGGGAATCAGAACCCGCGCTGTCCGTAGTAGGCGTGGGGGCCGTGCTTGCGGCTGAAGTGCTTCTCCAGCACGTAATCCGGCAGGGAGGCCTTTTCCTGGGCGGCGGCCAGGTTCTCGGTGTGCCAGGCCATCATGGCGATCTCCTCCAGGACGACGGCGTTGTGCACGGCGTCCTTGGGGTTTTTGCCCCAGGTGAAGGGACCATGGTGGCAGGCCAAGGCGCAGGGCACATGGTCAGCGTTGATGCCGCGGTCTTCAAAGGCCGCCGCGATGACCTTGCCAGTGTTCAGCTCGTAGGCTTCCTCCACCTCTTCCTGAGTCAGGTCGCGGCAGCAGGGCACGGGGCCGTTGATATAGTCCGCGTGGGTAGTGCCGTAGGCGGGGATGTCACGGCCGGCCTGGGCCCAGATGGTGGCCCAGCGGGAGTGAGTGTGCACCACGCCGCCGATGTTGGGGAAGTGCTTATATAGCTCGGCATGGGTGGGCGTATCCATGGAGGGGTTCAGATCGCCCTCCACCTTCTTGCCGTCAAGATCCACCACCACCATGTATTCCGGGCGCAGACGGTCGTACTCCACGCCGCTGGGCTTGATGACGAAGAGCCCCCGCTCCCGGTCAATGCCTGAGACGTTGCCCCAGGTGAAGGTGACGAGTCCGTGTTCAGGAAGCAGCATGTTGGCCTTGTAAACCTGTCGTTTGAGTTCCTCGAGCATGGGGATTCCTCCTCTTTAGAATTGTGGCAGCAGATTCCGGGTATGCAATCAGCCGATAGCTCGGTCTGGTGATAAAGGGAAGGGGGACTTCAGCCGCTTTGCGCAAAGGGCAGCTGACCGGCCAGCACCTCCGCGGCGGAAACCGTGCGGAAGGCGGCGGCCCGGCCCAGGCGGTTCATCACAGCCAGGCCCACGCCCTCCGGGGGCATGACCTCGCTGAAGACCAGCTCCATGCCCTCCGCGTCCAGGCGGCGCAGGGTGTCAAAGAGACACTGGGCGGTTTCGGACGGGTGAAGCCGGCTGCCGATGTCGTGGGGGCGGCAGCCCGCAAGGGCTTCCATATGCTCGGAGAAGCACATGACACAGGCGCGGCGGCCCTGGCTTTCTGCCTCGGTGAAGAGCTTCCGGATGGCTCTGGCCGTGTCCGCCTCAGAACCGGTCACCAGCCACACCTGGCCCTCCGGGGCGTAATGCCGATAGCGCATGCCCGGCGACCGGGCGACTTCCCCCTCCTGCAGGGGGCGGAGAACGCTTCCGGCGATGTCCACCGGGCCGAGGACGCTTTCCAGCATTTCCCGGGTCACGCCGCCGGGGCGGAGCACGCAGGGCCGGCCGTGGCAGAGATCCAGCACGGTCGATTCCACGCCCACTTCACAGGGGCCGCCATCCAGGATCAGGGGGATCCGGCCCTCCATGTCCTCCAGCACATGGGAAGCCTGGGTGGGACTGGGCTTGCCTGAGCGGTTGGCCGAGGGGGCGGCGATGGGCAGTCCGCAGGCCTTCAGCAGACTGAGGGCCACCGGGTGCGAGGGCATCCGCACTGCCACCGTGTCCAGTCCGGCGGTGACCACCGGGGGAATGGCGGGCCTGCGGGGCATCAGCAGGGTCAGCGGGCCGGGCCAAAAGGCGTCCATCAGCCTCTCCGCGCCCTCAGGAAGGTCACAGATTTCCGCCAGCTGGGAGCGGTCGTGGATGTGCACGATGAGCGGATTGTCCGCCGGCCGTCCCTTGGCAGCGAAGATCGCCCGCACGGCCTCCTCGTTCAGCGCGTTCGCGCCCAGACCGTACACCGTCTCGGTGGGGAAGGCCACCAGCCCGCCTTCACGCAGGATGGCCGCTCCCATCCGGATGGCCTCGGGGCTGGCGGCGAGAAGCTGGGTTTGCAAGTGTATCACCTGACTTTTCGGGGGAGGATCAGATGCCGCTCTGGCGGAGCAGTTCAGCCTGCTCGGCGGCCCGGAGGGCGTCAACCAGCTCATCCAGGTCGCCGTTCATGATGTCGTCAATGCGGTACAGCGTCAGGCCGATGCGGTGATCCGTGACCCGGCCTTCGTGAAAGTTGTAGGTGCGGATCCGCTCGGAGCGGTCGCCGGTACCCACCTGCAGCCGTCTGCGCTGAGCATAGGCCGCGTCGGCCTCGGAGCGCATTTTCTCCATCAGCCGGGAGCGAAGCACCTTCATGGCCTGCTCCCGGTTCTTGAGCTGGCTCTTCTGATCCTGGCAGGTGGCCACCAGGCCGGTGGGCAGGTGGGTGATGCGCACGGCGCTGTCGGTGCGGTTGATGTACTGGCCGCCGTGGCCACTGGCCCGGTAGGTGTCGATCCGCAGCTCTTTCGGGTCGATGACCAGGTCGATGTCCTCGGCCTCGGGCAGGACGGCCACCGTACAGGTGGAGGTTTGCTTGCGGCCGCTGGCCTCGGTGACGGGCACCCGCTGCACGCGGTGCACGCCGCTCTCAAACTTGAAGCGGGCGTAAGCGTCCGATCCGCTGACAGCGATGACCGCTGACTTCAGGCCGCCCAGCTCCGTGTCCGAGATGGAGACAGGCTCGAAGCGGTAGCCGCGGCGCTGGGCATAGTGCTCATACATGCGGCAGAGATCCGCCGCGAAGAGGGCTGATTCCTCACCGCCCGCGCTGGGCCGGATCTCCAGGATGACCGAGCGGTCGTCGTCCGGATCGCGGGGCAGCAGCAGGAGCCGCAGCTCACCCTCGGCTTCCACTAACTGGATGGTCAGGCGCTTCTGCTCCTCCTCGGCCATGCCGCGCAGCTCCGGGTCGCGCAGCATTTCCTCCGCCTCGGACAGGTGCTGCTGAAGCTGCAGGTAGCGCTCCCAGGCTTCCACCTGGGGGACTAAGACTGCCCGCTCCTTCAGCAGGCGCTGATACTGCTCCTGGCTGGCGATGACCTCCGGCTCCCCGATGGCGGCGGACAGCTCCTGCCACCGGTCCATGATCCGTTCAAACTGCTCCTTCATGCGGCCCTCCGGGCGGTGATGATGCGATCCAGCCCTGCGTCGTCGCGGGTGACGGACACCTGCCTGAAGCCCGCTTCCCGCAGCAGGCGGGTGGCGTCCGCGGCCTGCTCACAGCCGATCTCCAGCAGCAGCGCGCCGCCGGGCGTCAGGAAATCCGCTGCCTCCGCGGCGATTCTGCGGTAGAAGGCCAGCCCGTCCGCGCCGCCGTCCAGCGCCAGGCGGGGTTCCAGAAGCACTTCGGGCTGGAGCGTGTCGCAGTCAGCGGAGGGGATATAGGGCGGATTGCTGACGATGACGGCATAGCGCCCGCCCGCCGCGTCAAACAGGTCGCCCTGTTTCAGCAGGATGTCCGCCGAGAGGGCTTCCGCGTTTGCCCGACAGACAGCGATGGCGTCGGCGGAAATGTCCGCGCAGGTGACCTCCGCCTCCGGACAGGCCAGCTTCAGCGAGATGCCGATGCAGCCGGTGCCGCAGCACAGGTCGAGAGCCCGGCGGGGGAGGGGCGTCTGCTGGAGGGCCTCAATGGCCATCAGCGCTAAGGCTTCCGTCTCCGGACGGGGGATCAGCGCAGCGGCGGACACCTGAAAATCCCGCCCCAGAAAGGGCTGGGTGCCCAGCAGGTGCTGCAGGGGGATGCGCCGGAGCCGCTGCTCCGCCAGTGCCGTAAAGCGATCTTCCGTTTCAGCGGGAAGCGTGGTCTCGCTGTCCAGCCTGAGGGACAGGGGCGGCCTCCTGGTCACATGGGCCAGCAGGGCAGCGGCATCCACCAGGGGATCAGGCACGCCAGCTGCGGCAAACCGGTCAGCCCAGAGCCGGATCAGGGCGCGGGGCGTCAAGCCATGGCCTCCGCTTCCGGGGGCACATAGTCCGGCGCGGACTCCCGATAGCTGTGGAGGATCGCCCAGCCCTCAGCGGTGCGGGGCGCGTGGGAGGGCAGGTCGTACAGGGCGGCGTTCATGGCGCAGATAGCGCACTCCAGCATGCCCGCGTCCGGCTGACGGGTGGTCAGGCGCTGCAGCTGCATGCCGGGCCAGCGCAGGATGTGGGCGATTTTGCTGTTGGAATGGGCGAGCCCCTTGAGCACCTCATAGCTGAGACCGGCCACCAGCGGCAGCATCACCAGATGAGCCAGCAGCCGCAGGAAGTAGTTGCTGATGGGGAAGACCACGTTCAGCACCAGGAACAGCAGGATGCTGATGGAGAAGACAATCAGCAGGAAAGCCGTGCCGCAGCGCGGGTGCAGGGTGGTGAACTGCTGGGCGTTCTCCGGGGTCAGCTCCAGCTCATGCTCGTGGCAGTATACGGTTTTGTGCTCCGCGCCGTGGTACTGGAAGGTGCGGCGCACATCCGGCACCAGGGAGACGGCTGCCATATAGCCCAGCAGGATGGCGATCTTCACAAGGCCGCCCAGCAGGGTATAGCCCAGGGCCGGCATGCCCGCGCCCTTGAGCAGGCTTTCCACACCGGCCGGAATGGCCACAAAGAGGCCGATGGACAGGATGACCGCCAGCACCAGGGCGGTGCCCATGACGATTTTGTCGATGCCCTTGCCCAGCTTTTGAGCCAGCCACTTCTCGAACTTGGTGGGCTCCTCGTCCATGATGCCCAGCATTTTGGTGGAGTCCTCGAGGGTTTTCATGCCGGAGACCAGCATGAAGCACATATTGACCGCGCCCCGGATGAAGCGCCAGCCCATCCACGGGTGCTTTTCAGACAGGGGATGATAGGGATCGCGCTTGACCACAATGCTCTTGTCCGGGCGGCGAACCGCGATGGCGATGGCTTTGGGAGAGCGCATCATCACGCCTTCCATGACCGCCTGGCCGCCGATATCCACCGCAGGGCAGCTGTTTTCAGCCTGATTTTTCATGAATACATATCCTCTCTGCGCATATCCATATATGCACAAATTCATCATTCGACAGCAAAAGCCTTTTTCCTGCCGGATGGGCGGAAAAAGTGGATGACGGAGGCTTCTCTCCGCTGCCAGACCACAGCAAAAGCCCCTCCGTCGGGAAGGGCTTGCTGCTGCATTCGCAATTACTCCAGGCCGAAGCGCTTCTTGAAGCGATCCACGCGTCCGCCGGTGTCCACCAGCTTCTGACGGCCAGTATAGAAGGGATGGCACTTCGAGCAGATATCGACCTTCATTTCCTTCTTCGTGGAACCCGTCTCGAACGTCTCACCGCACACGCAGCGAACGATGCATTTGCCATACTGGGGATGGATTTTTTCTTTCATTGCGATTTCACCTCTTTCGCGTATGCAATGATCGGCAATTGCCGCGACGTTCATTCTAACATATTTGCCCGGCGAATGCAAGCCCTTTTTGCGACGTTTTTTCAGGCCGGTGATGACAATTGTGTGACGGAAACGCGTCACACATCCGTAACGCGTTCGCGGACGCGCGGACGCGCTCCGGGGCTGGCGCCGGGGATGTTTTCCTTGACGGAGGCGAGAGAAAAATGATATAATCATGACCAGACGGAGGCCTTCAGCAAGCGGGCCGACGGCGGCAAACACAGCATCGAGAGGGGGCTATCCATATGTCCAGTCAGCCTATCCCCGGCACCGGCGGCGACCGCTATGTGCCTTATCATGAGCGCCAGGGCGCGGAAAGCATTGTCTATTTCACCAGAGATCTGTCCCCGGAGGGCCTTCTGAAAATCTACGACCGGGTGTCCTCCGCGCTCACAGGCCGGGTGGCCGTGAAGCTGCACACCGGCGAGAAGCACGGCCCCAACATCATCCCCCGGCCCTGGGTGAAGGAGCTCATCAGCCAGCGGCTGAGCGGGGCGTCCATTGTGGAGACCAACACCTACTACGAGGGGGACCGCTACACCACTCCGCAGCACCTGGAGACGCTGAAGGTCAACGGCTGGACCTTCTGCCCGGTGGACATCACCGACGCGGAGGGCACCGCCCTGCTGCCTGTGAAGGGCGGCAAATGGTTTACGGAAATGAGCGTGGGCAAGACGCTGCCGGGCTATGACAGCCTGCTGGCCCTGACCCACTTCAAGGGGCACCTGATGGGCGGCTTCGGCGGCGCCAACAAGAACATCGGCATCGGCTGCGCGGACGGGCGGATCGGCAAGCAGTGGATTCACTCCCGCACGGGCGAGGATCAGTGGGACATCGCGCAGGAAGAGCTGATGGAGCGCATCAGCGAGAGCACCAAGGCCACGGTGGACTATTTCGCCGGGCGCTGCGCCTTTATCAATGTCATGCGCAACATGTCGGTCTCCTGCGACTGCGAGGGCACCGAGGCCCAGCCGGTCAAGGTGCCGGATGTGGGCATCCTCGCCTCCCTCGACATTCTCTCCGTCGATCAGGCCTGCATGGATGTATTGATGGCGCTGCCCCTGAGCGAGCGGGAGGACCTGACGGAGCGGATCACCACCCGCCACGGCTTCCGTCAGCTGACATACATGAAGGAGCTGGGCATGGGCAACGACCGCTATCAGCTGATTGACCTGGACCACGGAGATCAGGTGATCAAGGCCGCGGACGCGGTGGAGGGCGTGAAGGGCCCTTGGGCTCCGGATCAGTGGATGAAGCTCCAGGCCCGGCTCTGGGGGATGTGAACATGCCCTGCGAGCGTTTGAGCGCCCTGCGGGAGGCCCTGCGCGAGCGCTTTCCTGACATGGCGCTGCGGGAGCGGGTGCCGCTGAGTGAATGCACCACCCTGCGCCTGGGCGGACCGGCGGACCTGATGGCGGAGCCGTCCTCCCCGGAAGAACTGCGGCTGACGCTGGCGATGGCGGCGGAAGCGGGTGTGCCTGTGATGGTGCTGGGGCGCGGCAGCAATGTGCTTTTCCGGGACGGAGGGTTCCGGGGCCTGATTGTGCGCGTCGGCAGGGCCATGAGCGCCGCTTCGGTCAGCGGGGAGCGCATCACCGCCCAGGCTGGCGCGGCCCTGATGAGCCTCTCGGCGCTGGCCCAGCGCAGCGGACTGGCCGGGCTGGCCTTCGCCTGCGGCATTCCCGGCACCATAGGCGGCGGCCTGTGCATGAACGCCGGCGCATACGGCGGGGAGCTCAAGCAGGTGACGGCCCTGGTGCGGGGCTGCACGATGGCCGGCGAACCCTTTGAATGTGCGGGGGAGGACTGCGGCTTCGGCTACCGGACGTCCCGGATCAAGCGGGAAGGGCTGATTGTGACCGAGGCGGTGCTGCGCCTTTCCCCGGGTGATCCGGAGGAGATTCAGGCGGAAATGCAGCGCCTGCTGGCGGCCCGCAGCGAGAAGCAGCCCCTCGACCTGCCCTCAGCGGGTTCCACCTTCAAGCGGCCAAGCCAGGGCTACGCGGCGCAGCTCATCGACGAGTGCGGGCTCAAGGGCCTGCGGGTGGGCGGCGCCGAGGTCAGCCGGAAGCACGCGGGCTTCCTGGTGTCCAGGGGCGGCACGGCGGCGGATTTTGAACAGCTGATGGCGCAGGTGGCTGACATCGTCCAGCGGGAAAAGGGCATCCGCCTGGAGCCGGAGGTCATCATCGCCGGCGAAAACTGAGCCGCGCGGCATCCATGAACGAATACCAAGTGTACGGGAGAGTGGTCATATGCGTTTTCTGCTGCTGACGGGACTGAGCGGCGCGGGCAAGACCTCCGCGCTGCGCTACCTGGAAGACATGGGCGTGCTTTGCGTGGACAACCTGCCGCCCATGATGGCCGTGCGCTTCATGGAAGCCTGCCAGAGCACCCTGCTGCGGCAGCGGGCGGTGGCCTTTGCCATGGACGTGCGCAGTGGGGCCTTCTTTGACATCAAGCAGGTGGCCGCGATGGTGCTGGAGACCCGCAAGCTGGGCTACCGGATGGAGATAGTGTATCTGGAGGCGGCGGATGACGCGCTGGTGGCCCGCTACAAGGAAACCCGGCGTGAGCATCCCCTGGCGGACGATTCCACCACCCTGTCCCAGGCCATTGAGCGGGAGCGGGCCGTGCTGCAGCCCCTGCGGGAGGCCGCCGACCATGTGATCGACACCACGGGCATGAAGCCGAGAGGCCTCCGGGACCGCCTCCGCCAGATCGTGAACGAGAGCGCGGAGGAACAGGAGGAAACGCTGCGGGTGGAAGTGATGTCCTTCGGCTTCAAGCGCGGACTGCCCCATCAGGCTGATCTGGTGTTTGACGTGCGCTTCCTGCCCAATCCCTTCTATATTCCTGAGCTGGCGCCCCACACCGGCCTGGAGGACTGCGTGAGGGACTTCGTGCTCGGCCATGACGTGACCCGGGAATTCCTGAACCGCGTCACCGGCCTGCTGGATTACCTGATCCCCCATTACCAGGAGGAGGGCAAGCGCCGGATCGTCATCGCCATCGGCTGCACAGGCGGCGCACACCGCTCGGTGGCCATTGCGGAGGCCATTGGCCGCCACCTGACCGCGGCCGGGCTCCGGGTGCGCACCAGCCACCGGGACGTGGATTTGGAGCAGGCCCGCATCCTGCGCGGAGAGGACGAGTGACATGTCGTTTTCGTCCACCGCGAAGGAGGAGCTGATCCGCCTGCCCTTCGGCCGGAACTGCTGCCTCCTCGCCGAACTCAGCGCGCTCACGGCCACTTCCGCCAGCCTTGGCTTCCAGGGCTGGCAGCGTTTTTTGATCACCTTTGAGGTGGAAAACCACGCCCTCGCCCGGCGCATCTTCCGCATCCTGAAAAACGGGATGGGCCTTTCGCCCACGCTGCAGTTTGTGCAGCACGCCCGCTTCGGCGGACGACGCACCTGTGTGCTGACGGTGCCGGACACGGACGCGCCGGCGCTGCTGACCCTGCTGGGCATGGCCGAGGAGCGGGACGGGGCCTTCTCCCTGAAGCGCACCACGCCCTCGGTGAAGCTGAACCGCCAGTGCTGCAGGCGGGCATACCTGCGGGGCGCGTGGCTGGGCGCCGGGGCCATGGCGAACCCCGACCGGGGCTATCACATGGAGTGGGTCTGCGGGGACGAGAACCAGGCGGCGCTGATCCGCAAGTGCCTGAAATCCGGCGGCCTGTCGCCCGCTTCCTATGAGCGGCGGGGCAGCACGGTGCTGTACCTCAACCACGCCCAGGACGTGGCCGACGCCCTGGCGCTGATGGGCGCGTCTGCGGCGGTGATGAGCATGGAGAACATCCGCGCCACCCGGCAGATGCGCGGAAAGGCCACCCGCGCCGCCAACTGCGACGAGCACAATTCCGAGCGGATGCTCACCGCGGCGCAGGCCCAGAAGGAGGCCATCCTGCGGCTGAGCATCGAACCCGGCCTGCACAGCCTGCCCCCGGCCCTGGACGAGCTGGCGCGGCTGCGGCTGGAGCATGACGAGCTCTCCCTGGCCGAGCTGGGGGAGATGATGAACCCGCCCGTGGGCAAGAGCGGCGTGAACCACAGGATGCGGCGGCTGATGGAGCTGGCGGCCCGGTACGCGCCCGGGGAGGAGCAGCATGCTGACACAGATTGACAGCCGGTATGATCTGGGGCTGACGGCGGCCTGCATCCGGGGCATGCTGGGCAAGGAAAACCCCGCCCTGCTGGAAAAGCCGCTGGACGCGCTGACGGAGGCGGACATCGAGACCCTGCTGGCCCTGGCCCGGGAGCAGGGGATCAAGCTGCACTACTTCAAGCATCAGGAAACCCTGCCCCGGGTGCGCATGGCGCTGGGCTTCCTGAAGGGCATTCAGCCGGATAACCTGCTGGATGTGGGCAGCGGCCGGGGCGTTTTTCTCTTCCCCCTCCTCCGGACCTTCCCGGAGCTGCCGGTGACCTGCACGGAAATCAGCCCTTCCCGGGCAGACCTGCTGGAGGCCGTCAGCCGGGGCGGCTTCAGCCGTCTGAGTGTCAGGCGGGAGGATATCTGCGCCTTTGACGCCCCGGAGGGGAGCTTTGACGCAGTGACCCTGCTGGAGGTGCTGGAGCACATCCCGGACGTGGAAGCAGCCGTCCGAAACGCAGTCCGCCTGAGCCGGCGCTATGTGGTCATCACGGTGCCCTCCAAACCGGACAACAATCCGGAACACATTCACCTGCTGACTAAGCCGGTGCTGGAAAAGCGGCTGAGGGAAGCAGGCTGTGAACAGATTCAATTCAGCGGCGTGCCCGGACACCTGTTCTGCGCCGCGGGCAAAAACAGAGGCTGACCATGTCTGAACGCATCATCAAATACCCCAGAACGCCTCACCTGGAGGGCTCTCGCCTTCAGCCGGGAGACGAGGATCTGAGCCAGATCAGCTTTGAGGAGATCGCCGGGCGGCACCTGGTGGTGGAGGAAAAGCTGGACGGCGCAAACTGTGCGGTGTCCTTCACCCCGGACGGACAGCTGAGACTGCAGAGCCGGGGGCATTTCCTGACTGGCGGCTACCGGGAGAAGCACTTCAACCTCTTCAAGCAGTGGGGCATGGCGCAGCGGGACTGCCTCTGGGAGGCGCTGGGCCCGCGCTACATCATGTATGGTGAGTGGCTCTACGCCAAGCATACCATCTATTATGACGCCCTGCCGCACTACTTCATGGAGTTTGACATCCTCGACCGGGAGACCGGCCGCTGCCTGGACACGGCCAGCCGCCGGGCGCTGACCGCCGGCCTGCCCATCTGGTCCGCGCCGGTGCTGTACGAGGGCAGCTTCCGCCGGAAGAAAGACCTGATCGGCCTTTTAGGCGACTCTGCCTGCATCA
Organism: Clostridia bacterium; assembly: GCA_017534885.1. GTDB lineage: Bacteria > Bacillota > Clostridia > Christensenellales > Aristaeellaceae > RUG11272. The sequence continues at coordinate 31,558 of JAFXVR010000062.1, forward strand.
CAGGCGGGCATTGGGAGCACCTGCGGGCCGAAGCGGAGCGGCAGGGGCTCGACACGGAGCGCATCCTGCGGGAGACGGACAGCTCGCGCCTCATGGAGGGGCTGTACATCAAGGCGGAGGAGGGCGGCGCGGTGACCCAGCGTCTGAAATATGTGCGCGCCAGCTTTCTGCAGACGGTGGACACCTCGCAGACCCACTGGCTGGAACGGCCCATCATTCCCAACGGGCTCACGGGGCCGGTGGAGGCGCTCTTCAGCCCGGCATCGGGGGCGGACGCATGACGGCCTGGCTGAATGCACTCCTGTCCGCCCTGCCCGTGCCGCCCGGCTGGCGTTACGACTTTGCCGCCATTGAGAGCCTGCCGCCGCTGGAAGGGCTGATCCGCCGGATGAAGGCCACCGGGCAGCATCCGGTCTGGCACGGTGAGGGGGACGTGTGGACGCATACCCGCCTGGTCTGTGAGGCGTTGTGCGATCTGGAGCGCTTCCGGCAGATGCCGTCTGAGAACCGGACAGCCCTTGCCCTGGCCGCCCTGTTCCACGACACGGGCAAGCCCGACACCACCCGCCTGGAGGACGGCTGTCCGGTCTCTCCCCATCACGCGCTGGCGGGGTCGGCGCTGGTTCGGGAGCTGCTCTGGCGGGAGCTGGGCTGCTGCGGAAGCCTTCCCCTCCTGCGCCTGCGGGAGACTGTGTGCGGGCTGATCCGCTGGCACAGCCTGCCGCCCAACCTGCCGGATAGGGAAGCGCCGGAGACCACGCTGCTCCGGCTGGCGTCCCTGGGTCAGTTGGCGCCGGGTTTTTCGCTTGAAAGCCTGTGCCTGCTGGCGGAGGCAGACATACTGGGGCGAGTCAGCCCGGATGCCGCCGATCGACTCGAAAGTGTGCGGCTGACCGAAGCAATGGCGGCTGAAGCGGGCTGCCTCCGCGGCCCCTATCCCTTCCGCTCTGCCCGGACGGCGCGGATGGCTCTGCAGGGCAAGCCGGTCTGGAAGGATCAGGAGCTCTTTGACGACAGCTGGGGTGAGGTGCTGATGCTCTCCGGCCTGCCCGGCACAGGCAAGGACACCTGGATCCGGGAACACGCGACGGAAAGGGAAACCGTATCCTTGGACGCGGTGCGGAGGAAGCTGGGCGTTGCACCGACGGAGGACCAGGGCCGGGTGATTCAGGCCGCGAAGGAGGAAGCCCGGGCGCTGCTCCGGGCGCGTCAGTCTTTTGTGTGGAACGCCACCTGCCTGACCGAGCGCACAAGGGGATCACTGGTGAGCCTGTTTGAAAACTACGGGGCGAGGGTGCGCATTCTCTGGCTGGAAACGGACTGGGAGGAGAACCTCCGCCGCAACGAAGCGCGGAAGGAGCGCGTGCCCGTCGAAAGGCTCTGCCGCATGCTCTCCGCCGCCGTTCCGCCCGCGCCCCATGAAGCGCAGACCGTGAAATGGGCCTGTGTATAACCGATTCCGCAAAGGAGCAAACGCATGAAAGCATATCAAACGCTGCCCGCGGGCTATGAGCTGATCGACACCGTGAACCTGGCCTCGGACAAGAAAACCGCGCTGCGGGTCAATCTTGCCGCCGCCGCGCTGATGGCGGTGATGGCCGTGCCCATGCACTTTGTGGTGCCCATTGGCAGCCTGTTCAGCATGGAACAGGGTCTGGGCGCTTACGTCCTGCGGATCGCCGTGCTCCTCCTGGGCTATATCGCCTACATCGTGCTGCACGAGCTGACCCACGGGGCGGTGATGCGGGCGGTGGGCGGAGGCCGGGTGCGCTTCGGCTTCAACGGGATGTACGCCTGGGCCGGCAGCGAAACCGATTTCTTTGACAAGACCGCTTACCGGTGCATCGCCCTGGCGCCGCTGGTGGTCTGGGGGCTGATCTTCACCATTCTGCTTCCGCTGGCCAGCCGGGAGTGGCTCTGGGTGGTGTGGTGGCTGCAGATCGGCAATGTAGCCGGCGCGGCAGGAGACGTCTATGTCACCATCCGCTTTGCGCCGCTGCCCAAGGACATCCTGGTGCGGGACACGGGCATCGATATGACGGTGTACGCCAAAGGCGGTTCAACTGGCCGGTGAAGGCATCAAAAAACCCGGGGCTTGCCCGGGCTGTGTCAGCGCGCTGACAAGGGGTCAGAAATTCTTGGTCAGGTCGTACCGCTCGTAGAAGGCCTTGCGGTAGTCTAAGAAGCAGTCGTTGGCGATGGCCTCGCGAATCTCCTCCATCATGTGAATCAGGAAGCGCAGGTTGTGGATGGAAGCCAGGCGGCCCGCGGTGATCTCTCCGGCCTTGAAGAGGTGGCGAACATAGGCGCGGGTGAAATGCCGGCAGGCGTAGCAGTCGCATTCCGGATCCATGGGGGTGAAATCCCGGGCAAACTGCGCGTTCTTGACCACCAGCCGCCCCTGATGGGTCAGCACGGTGCCGTTGCGCGCAATGCGGGTGGCCAGCACGCAGTCGAACATGTCGATGCCGCGCAGCACGCCCTCCACCAGGCAGTCCGGAGTGCCCACGCCCATCAGGTAGCGGGGCTTCTCTTCGGGCATGTAGGGCATCATCTCGTCCAGCATTTCATACATGATCGGCTTGGGCTCGCCCACGGACAGGCCGCCGATGCCGTAGCCGATGAAGTCCATGTCCCGCAGGGCCTTGGCGCTCTCCACCCGCAGATCCTTGTAGAAGGCGCCCTGCACAATGCCGAAGAGGGCCTGATCCTCCCGGGTGTGGTGGGTCTTGCAGCGCTCCGCCCAGCGGTGGGTGCGCTCCATGGCCTGCGCGGCCTGCTTGTAATCGCAGGGGTAGGCGGAGCACACGTCAAAGGCCATGGCGATATCCGAGCCTAAAGCCTGCTGGATATCCATGCTGGTCTCCGGGCCGATGAAATGCCGGGAGCCGTCGATGTGGCTCTGGAAGGTGACACCGCGCTCCTCGATCTTGCGGATGCCCGCCAGCGAAAAGACCTGGAAGCCGCCGCTGTCCGTCAGGATGGGCTTGTGCCAGTCCATGAAGCGGTGCAGTCCGTCGGCCTCCCGGATCAGATCCTCGCCGGGGCGCAGGTGCAGATGGTAGGTGTTGGACAGCAGAATCTGCGTGCCGATCTCCTCCATCTCCCGGGGCGTCATGGCCTTGACGGTGGCCGCCGTGCCCACGGGCATGTAGATGGGCGTCTGCACGTCTCCCCGGGGCGTGTGCAGCACACCCAGGCGCGCGCCGGACTGCTTGCAGACATGGGTCACTTCATAAGAAAAGGGTTTGGCCATACATTCATTGGGTGAGCCGGCAGCGCACAGCGGCTGATTCCCGGACACCGATCCTTTCAAAGACTATCGGACTTGCCGGCGCTTCCCCCATGCAATCTGCAGGGGAAGGCTTTTTTGTCTGAGACTGTCCTCGCGCCCGCCGCGTCAGGCAGAGCCTTTGCTGAACTGCTCCCAGATGCCGTCCAGCGCGGGCTGAAAGCCTGTCCAGATGCCGCCCCGGGGCAGGCTCATGAAGGTCATCACTTCATGCCTGGTGGGATGTTCAAAGCTGAGCTTATAACCCCAGAGGGCGATCTGCTGCCCGGGCACGCCCCGGCCGTAGCGGTTGTCCCCCCAGAGCGGATACCCGGCGTGGGCCATCTGCACCCGAATCTGATGGTTGCGGCCTGTCTCCAGGCGGATGGCGCAGAGTGTCCGTCCCTCCGCTGAGGCGAGCGGCTGACCGTGGAGGATGGCTTCCTGCGCGCCCCGGCGGGTGGCCTCCACCACGCTGACGCGGTTCAGGCGCTCATCCTTGTAGAGGTAGTTGATCAGGGTCAGGGGCTCCCGGAGCAGTCCCTCCGCCACGCAGAGGTACTCCCGGCCCAGCATGTGCTCCCGGAGCTGCTGAGACAGCCTGGCCGCCGCCTTGCTGGTGCGGGCGAAGACCATCAGGCCGCCCACAGGCCGGTCCAGCCGGTGCACCAGCCCCAGCCAGGCCTCCCCGGGCTTTTGGTAGCGCACACGGATGTCCTCCTTGAGCAGGGAGAGCAGGTCGGTGTCACCGGTCTGATCCGCCTGGGAGAGCATGTTGGGCGGTTTCACGGCCACCAGCACATGGTTGTCCTCATACAGGATGTCAGGCACGGAACCACCTCCCGCTGGCGCCGCAGGGAAGGACGCCGCCGCTGGTGACGGGCAGGCCCAGTTCCTCGCTGTCGATCACCCCGCCAAAGCGGGAGGTGACGCACTTTGCGAGGATGTTGCTGAGCACGCTGGCCTGGAAGCCGGTGGTGTAGCTGTTGATGAGAAAGAAAAGGGGCTCGGGGCTCAGGGCTTCAGCGCAGGTGGACACCAGGCCGAAGAGCTCGTTCTCCAGCTTCCAGACCTCGCCGGAAGGCCCGCGGCCATAGCTGGGGGGATCCATCAGGATGCCGTCGTACAGGCTGCCCCGGCGAATCTCCCGCTGGACAAAGCGGAGGGCGTCCTCCACGATAAAGCGGAAGGAGGTCTCCTTCAGCCCGGAGAGCTCCCGGTTTTCCTTGGCCCAGAGCACCATGCCCTTGGCCGCGTCCACATGGGTGACATGGGCTCCGGCTGAGGCGCAGGCCAGGCTGGCCCCGCCGGTGTAGGCGAAGAGATTCAGCACCCGGACAGGGCGTCCGGCGCCGCGGATCAGGCCGTCCATCCAGTCCCAGTTGGCGGCCTGCTCCGGGAAAAGCCCCGTGTGCTTGAAGCCTGTGGGCCGTACCCAGAAGCGCAGATCCCGGTATTGGACAGCCCATCTGTCCGGGAGAGAGCGGCGGAATTCCCAGTCGCCGCCGCCCCGCTCGGAGCGGTGATAGACCGCGTCGGCCAGCCGCCATTTTTCCGGCTCGGAGCGGGGCCAGATCACCTGCGGATCAGGGCGCTGCAGGGTGATATCGCCCCAGCGCTCCAGCTTTTCTCCGCCGCCTGTGTCCAGCACCTCATAGTCCTTCCAGCCCTCGGCGAGAAACATTCGCGGTCACCTCCGTTCCGGATCAGGCTGATTGGTCAAATCAGCGGAATCAGTCATTGTCGTCCCCGAAAAACCTCGGCAGGATGTCGTCGTGCATGTCCAGCATGCGTTCCACGGCCTCCTGCAGATAGAGCCGGTCCAATCCCTCCAGCTCAGGCGCGGTTTCCACCCACTCGCGGATATCGCTCCGGCTGCCATAGGCGGCGTGCGCGGCCAGCCGGGAAGCATCATCCGCCTCCAGGCAGAGATCCCGCAAATCCCCGGGCAGGGTCAGCGCCTGGGGGGATTCGGTATCCAGACGCGCCTCGATCACCGCGCTGTCGGGCAGGCCGGCGAGAGCGCCCCGGTTCAGTCGCGAAACGCCCTCCATGCGCAGAGAAGAGCGGTTGAGCAGCGCCAGCGCCAGCTGCACGGGCCGCGTCGCGGGCGCCCTTGACAGCAGCAGCATCTGCGCCATCTGGCCTTCCGCGTCGCCCAGGCGGTTTTCCGCGGCCCTGTTCATCCACAGGATGCGCTCCTTGCGCCGCTCGACGGTTTCGCCGAAGGCTGGATCGGGATCGGGGCTGTAATCTTCCTGCTGGGGCATGCGCTCGGCGTGGCTTGTCACCGTGCCCACGGGCACCGCGCCGTACAGCTTCAGCCAGCGCTTCGTCAGCTGACCCAGCTTTCCGCTCTCCGCCGCCTGGCCCACGGCGGGCAGCAGGTCTTCCCCGGTCTGCCTGTCACTGAGGGACAGCAGCCAGGAAAAGCCCGGCAGGCCAGCCATGCCAGCCTCCGCCTCACGGCCCTCCAGCCCGGCGAGCTTCATCAGAGCGGGGAGACCGTTGGGGCCCTGCAGGGGGCTGGGACCCAGGCCGTAACAGCGGAAATCGGCTTCTTCAAAGAGCCGCACCGTGGTGGAGAGGGGCTGGCCGAGGGTGATGACCAGCGCGCCCGGCGCGGCCTCCCGGAGGACGTCCGTCACGTCCAGCACGGCGCTGCCCTGGCGGAGACTGTGCATCAGCCCGCCGATGCCCGCGTTGACCCGCGCCTGGTCTGTCAGCCCGGCGTCGCCCTCCTCCACCCCGGAGAGGGCTTCCCGGTCCTGGCGGAAGCGGCTGGCGGGCATGACGTCTCCCGCGTAAATCACGCAGTCCGCGCCGGACAGGGCCTCGCGGCGGTCACGGGTGACGAGGACGCCGCCGCCCAATCCCGCCTTGTCCAGGCAGGTCTCCGTATACCGGCGAAGGAGGTCCGCCATGGCCTCGTTGCGCTCCTCGATGGCGATGTCCGCCGGCTGTCTGGCGGAGAAGAGCAGATCCGCCAGCAGGGAAGGGAGCAGGGAAGGGATATCCTGACCGATCAGTGAGATCTTCATAGCGTTTCCTTTAACATGGCATGCGGTGGAATGTGCGGGTGATACGGGGTGAAGGGCTTCCCGCTTACTTTGCTGATTATACCAAACCCTTCCATTTCTTGCAAGTCTCCCGAACGCAAGCAAAAAACAGGCCGGGCGGCCTGTCTGAAAGGGAGGGGGGAGGAGACGGGCAAAGCCTCTCCTCCCCGGCACGGGTCAGTCGAAGCGCTCGTCGAAGACGCGCTTGCTCTTCTTCTCGCTGCGGGGCAGGATGCCCAGCTCCACCACCTTGACCAGGGGGCTGAAGCCGATGCGGGACTTCACCCGCTCGGTCACGCGGCGGGCCATGTCGGCGAAGTCCACGGAGCCGTTGGTCTCCACATAGATGCGCATGGTGTCGCGGCCGTCCAGGTGGGAGATGTGGATCTGGTATTCGCTGGACAGCTCGGGGAAGGAGGCCAGCACTTCCTCGATCTGCTTCGGGAAGACGTTGACGCCCTTGATCTTCATCATGTCGTCGCTGCGGCCCGCGATCACGTCGATGCGGGGATGACGGCGCCCGCAGGGGCATTCGCCGGGAATGATGCGGCTCAGGTCATGGGTGCGGAAGCGGATCAGCGGCGCGCCCTCCTTGACCAGGGTGGTCAGCACGATCTCGCCCCACTCGCCGTCGGGCACGTTCTTGCCGGTCTCCGGGTCGATGATTTCCACATAGACATAGTCATCCCAGATATGCATGCCGGTGTCATAGGAGCAGTTGATGCCGATGCCCGGGCCGTAGATCTCGGTCAGGCCGTAAATGTCGTACAGCTCGATGCCCAGCTCATTGTGGATGCGGCTGCGCATCTTCTCGCCCCAGCGCTCAGAGCCGATGACGCCCTTCTTCAGGTGAATCTGATCCTTGATGCCCCGGCGCTCGATTTCCTCGGCCAGCAGCAGGGCGTAGGAGGAGGTGGCGCAGAGGACGGTAGTCTTCAGGTCGATCATCATCTGCAGCTGCTTGTCCGTGTTGCCGGGGCCCATAGGCACCGCCATGGCGCCCAGACGCTCGCAGCCGGCCTGGAAGCCGATGCCGGCCGTCCACAGGCCATAGCCGGGGGTGATGTGGATGCGGTCCTTGTTGGTGATGCCCGCGGTCTCAAAGCAGCGGGCGAACATGATGGCCCAGTCTTCCACGTCCTTTTTGGTATAGGGGATGATGACAGGCGCGCCGGTGGTGCCGGAGGAGGAATGGATGCGCACGACCTCCTCCTCGGGCACGGCCATCAGGCCCAGGGGATAGGCGTCGCGCAGGTCCTGCTTCTGGGAGAAGGGCAGGGCTTCAAACTCCTCGACGGTGCGCACACCGTCAATGCCGGCCTCCCTGAGCTTGTTGCCGTAGAAGTTGTTGGATGCCCGCAGACGCTTGATCTGGCGGTCGACCTGCTTCAGCTGAGTTTCAGAGATACGCATGATTTATTCCTCCATTTCATAGATCGTGATGCATTCGGGATTCCGGTATTCAATGGCTTTGAAATTCAGCTCGTGGAGCTTAGGGGGCAGAACGGCCTCGAGGGCGGCGCGGAGCTGCGAACGGTCAAAGCCCAGCGCCCCGGTATCCGCCGCGGCGGAGAGCAGGAGCACGTTGAGCACCCGGTCGCTGCCCAGTTCTTTCAGGGCGCGGTCGGTGTCCACCAGCACCAGCCTCCCGGCGCGCTCCTTCAGGGTGGCGAGCATCCGCTCCAGATCGTAGGGTGTGCCGCCGATCATGGCGCTGACGGGCAGGATGGGCCGGATGGCGGTGACCACCGTGCCACCCTTCTTCAGCCAGGGCAGCATGCGCACAGCTTCAGCGGGCTCAAAGCCGAGGATGCAGTCCGCCTGGCCCGGGGCGATCAGCGGGGCGTGGAGGCCTTCGCCCACCCGGACGTGGCTGAAGACCGAGCCGCCGCGCTGGGCCATGCCGATGGTCTCCGCCGTGCGGATGGGGAGGCCGGCCTGCATGGCCGCCGCCGCGATCAGCTTGGAGGCGAGGATGGTGCCCTGTCCGCCCACGCCGCTCAGGATCAGGTTCCGCTGACCGAAAACCGCGGCGTCCACCGGCCGGGTGACGCGCACCGTGGCTGCCGCTGAGCCCGAGTGGCCGGTCTTGCCCGCCTTCACGGAGGCCAGCAGCGGCGCGGGATCCTGGGCTTCGCCGCCGGAGATGGCGCCCACGGGGCAGACCTGCTGGCAGAGGGTGCAGCCGGTGCACAGGGTTTCATCGATGCAGGCCTTGCCGTCCTTCAGGATAACGCCCGGGCAGCCCAGCTCATTCACACAGCGGCGGCAGCCCACGCATTTCGCGGTGTCCACGTGCGCCTTCGCGCCCCGGGGGCGGCACTTCACAATGCAGGGATAGCGGAAGATGATGGCCTTCAGCCCGGGCTCATCCGCCACGCGGCGCACGGTTTCGACGGCCTGCTTCAGTTCAAGCGGGTTGACGGTTTCGACTGTCTGTACGCCGATGCCACGCAGCACCTTCTCCATGTCCACCGCGTCCACCGCATCGCCCATCATGGTCTGGCCGGTGCCGGGATGGGGCTGATGCCCGGTCATGGCGGTGGTGGAGTTGTCGAGGATCACCAGGGTCATGTCCGCCTGATTGTAATAGCCGTTCACCGCGCCGGTGATGCCCGAGGCGAAGAAGGTGGAATCCCCCACAAAGGCGAAGGCCCGGGTATCCGGCTCCACCCGTGTCACGCCCTGGGCGATGTTCACGCCCGCGCCCATGCACAGGCAGGTGTCGCACATGTCGAGGGGCTTGGCGTTGCCCAGGGTGTAGCAGCCGATGTCCCCGCAGAAGATGGTCTTGCGGCCCTTCATGGCCTGCTTCACCGCGTAGAAGGAGGCGCGGTGGGGGCAGCCGGCGCAGAGCACGGGCGGACGGACGGGGAGGGGCGGCAGGGAGGAGGCCTCAGCGGCGGCGGGGGCGGCGCTGTCCGGCAGCCCCATGAGCCGGCGGACAGCGGCGCGCACTTCTGCCAGGGTGTTCTCACCGGAAGGCTTGATGGCGCCGTCCCGCTTGCCGTGCACCTTCACCTGAAGCCCTCTCCGGCCGATCAGGTCGTGCAGGGCCCGCTCCAGCACCGGGTCAAGCTCCTCCACGCACAGCACCTCGTCCAGGCCGTCGAGGAAGCGCAGGGCCAGCGTCTCCGGGAAGGGGAAGGGCGTGCCCACCTTCAGCAGGCGGGGCTGACGCTCCTCCGGCAGGCTGTCCAGCACATAGTTCCAGTTGATGCCGTGGGAGACGATGCCCACCTTGCGGGGCTGTTCCCCCTGCTCCGGCACGAGCTGATTGCCCTCATAGCCGGAGAGAATCTCCGTCAGCGCCTGGTTGCGCGCCTCCATCTTCGCGTGGTTGACCACGGAGAGGCGGGGGAAGATGACCCAGCGGGAGGAATCCTTGACAAAGCCCTCAGCCGCCCGGCTTTCCCACTCCTCCTCGTCCTTCACGCTGACGTTGGCGTAGGCGTGGTCGATGCGGGTGGTGGGGCGCAGCAGGACGGGCGTGTGGTATTCCTCGGAGAGGCGGAAGGCGTCGCCCACCATGCGGTAGGCCTCCTCCACCGAGGAGGGGTCGAACACCGGCAGCTTCGAGTACTGGGCAAAGGTGCGGGTGTCCTGCTCGGTCTGGGAGGAGATGGGGCCGGGATCGTCCGCCACCAGCACCACCATGCCGCCCTTCACGCCGATGTAGGCCAGGCTCATCAGCGGATCGGAGGCCACGTTCAGGCCCACCTGCTTCATGGTCACCAGCGCCCGCGCCCCGGCGTATGCGGCTCCCGCGGCTACCTCCAGCCCGGCCTTTTCGTTGACCGACCACTCCACGTACACCCGGTCGCTCCGGCGGCGGGCAATGGTCTCCAGCACCTCGGTGGAAGGCGTGCCCGGATATCCCGCGACCACCTGCACCCCGGCGGCTAACGCACCCAGGGCGATGGCCTCATTGCCCATCAGAAATTCGCTGTGCATTGTCTTCCTCCATATCGGCTCTTTATCGATTCAGCAGGACGGCGGCGGCAATCAGGACAGCCCCCAGCAGCAGGGCGGCTGCGTCCGCCGCGTGCATGTGGGGCACCTTGTAGGTGCTGGCGCGGGTGCGCAGGTTGAAGCCCCGGAGCTCCACCGCGATGGCTTCCTGCTCGGTTTTCTTCACGGATGAAACCAGGAGCGGCACGCTCATGGGGATCATCAGCTTGATCTTTTTGATGGGATTGCGGGTATCCAGGGAAACGCCCCGGGCGATCTGCGCCTCGGTGATGGCCTGCATGTCATTGAAGAACACGGGGATGAAATGCAGGGCGGTGGTCACGGTGAAGGCGTACTGGTAGGGGAGATGCCAGTGGACCACCAGCGCGTTGCTCAGGTCGGTCAGGCGGGTGACCGTGAGCATCAGGCTCAGCGGAAGGGTGGCGTCCAGCAGACGCAGAATGACCATGTAGGCTGTCCTGACGCCGTAATCGGTGATGTGGATGCCGATGAAGCTGAAGTAGGGTTCGCCCTGCTGGATGAAGAGCACCTGCAGGATGAACATGAACACGCAGGCCTTGCTGAGACCCTTGAGCATGCGCAGGGCCTGGGCGGTCACGCCGCCGATGAAGGCGAACAGCAGGTTCAGCGCCAGGAGCCCCAGCAGGAAGATCTCGCTGTCGCTGATGAAGGCGGCGATGCAGATCATCAGGGAAATCAGCAGCTTGGTGCGGGGATCCAGCCGGTGAAGGATGGTGTTGCCGGGCACGTAGTCCAGTACGCCTCTCATGCCTTTGCCCCCTTTCCGGCAATGGCCTTCGCCATCCCGTCCACATCGGATATGTTCTCGTATCCCTCGCCAAGGCGCAGAGAAAGGTCGACGATCTGCGGGGGCAGGAGGGAAGCGGCGTCGAGAATTTCACGGTTCCGGAATACTGCGGCCGTGCTCCCCGAAGCGATCAGCCGGCCGGCGCTCATCACGAGCACCTCGTCGGCGTAATCCTGCACAATCTCCATGTCGTGGCAGACCATGGCCACAGTGGTGCCGTTCCGGTTGAGGGAGCGGACATAATCCATGATTTCGGTGCACTCCCGGTAATCCAGGCCGGTGGTGGGCTCGTCCAGGATCAGCAGCTCGGGCTTGTGCACCATGGCGGTGGCCATCGCCACCCTCTGGCGCTCGCCGCGGCTGAGCACCATGGGGTCGTCATCGGGGTTCAGGCACAGGGCCGCGAGCACTTCCTCACAGCAGGCCGCCTGCCTGTCCCTGTCCGGAACGGTGAACTGGAGGCTGAACAGCAGCTCTTCGCGCACAGTGTTCTTGCAGATCTGCCGGTCCGGGTTCTGGAACAGGAAGCCGATGCGGGCGGCCAGCTGGCTCACCTTCATCCCGGCCATGTCCTGCTCTTCGAGGAACACGCGCCCGGAGGAGGGTCGGATCAGGCCGCGCATGAGCTTACTGACGGTGCTCTTGCCCGCGCCGTTTGCGCCAATGATGGCGGTGATGCAGGCTTTCTTGAGAGTAAAGGAAATGTGCTGCACGGTGCCGCCCTTGTCGTTATAACCGAAGGAGACGTCGTCGAAACGGATCATCCCAGCGCCTCCTTTGCCATGGCCTCTGCCTCATCCATATTGACCGGGGCGGGGCAGCGGACCAGCCCCATGCGTGTCAGCTCTTTGTGGAGGGAGACGATGCGTGGCACGTGGATACCGATCTCCTCCATGCGGCTGCTCTGCTGCAGCACCTCGCGGACGGTGCCGTAGAGCATCACGCAGCCTTTGTCGATCAGCAGCAGCTTTGTTGCGTAGCGGCACAGCAGGCCGATTTTCTGCTCCACAGCCACGATGGTGGTGCCGCGGCGGTTGAGCTCCTGCAGCAGGCTGTAAATCTGTTCGCTGCTCTGGGGATCCAGCTCGCCGGTAGGCTCGTCCAGCACGATGATGTCGGGCCGCAGGGCCAGGATGGCGGCAACGGCGACCTTCTGTTTCTGCCCGCCGCTGAGGGAGTCCAGATCGCGCATGCGCAGGTCGGAAATGCCAATCTCTTCGAGGGCTTCCGTCACCCGCTGTTCGATCTGGTCATGAGGGATGCCGAAATTCTCCAGGCCGAAGAGCAGCTCGTCCTCCACCATGCTGGCCACCATCTGGGCGTCCACGTCCTGGAAGACGCTGCCCACGTGAACGGCCAGCTGCTCGGGCTTGCTGTCCACGGTGTCCAGGCCGTTGACGGTGACCGCGCCGTAGAAATCACCCTTATAATGGTGGGGCACGATGCCGTTGACGGCGTAGGTGAAGGTGGTTTTGCCCGCGCCGCTGTTGCCGATGATGCCGACGAAATCGCCGTCGTCAATGGTGAGGTTCACATTCTGCAGCGCGTTGGCCTTGCCGCTGGCGTAGCGGAAGGAGAAATCTTTGAATTCAATCATAGCCGCACATTGTCTCCTGTCGGGAATGGGCGCTTCCCCCGGACAGCGGGGGAAGGCGCCAGGAAAGGCAGGGTTTACCGCTTGCTGAGCATCTTGCGCAGCGGGAAGTACAGTGCCTCCACAATGATGGCGTTGACGGTGGCGGTACCGAAGACCACCACGAGGTTGGCAGGCAGGTCGGCGACATTGGCGCCCATGAACAGGTAACGGCAGGCGACGAAGCTGCCGCCGCTGACCACCGTGGCCAGGAAGGTGGAAACGATGGGGCTCAGGTCGAACTTCCTGATCTTGAGCGGGATTTTGATCAGCAGATACATGGCGATGGCGCCGAGGGGCTCGCTGATAAAGTTGAGCCAGGGGGTGGCCGGGTTGATCTGATTGATGGCGCCGGCCAGCAGGCCGATAATGAGCGCCTGCAGCAGGGTCGGCCGGATCAGCAGGATGGCCAGACAATACATGGCAATGATAAAGTTGGGCTTCACGCCAATGCTGCTCAGGGCAGTGCCGAGGGTCATTTTGAGCACCTGTCCGGCGGCCAGCAGGACGGCGACGAGGATCAGGTCGGCAATCTGGAAGGTTTTCGTATTCTGTGTGGTTTCGATATTCCTCTTTTCAGCTGCCATTTTGGGTGACTCCTTTCATTTCGCGCAAATTCTTGTTATTGATCAGGGTTCGCCAGTCGCAGGGATCAGACATCATACTGCTGCCGTTTTGCGCGGCTCTCCTTCCTCCGGCCGGCGGCATCGCCGTTCCGGGGTGTCAGGGACAGAAAAAACCTGTCCCCGCAAAACTGCTGGGACAGGGGAAGAATCTCCTGCGGTGCCACCCGGCTTGGCGCGTATGCCGCGCCCTCTCATCACCGCACCAACATGCGGCTGCCCTTGATCACGGAGGGCTCCTCCGTCTCGCCTACTGAGCTTGCGCCGTTCAGCTTGCTCTCGGGAGTCCATTCGGCTGCGCTGCTGATACCGCGCTCCCACCGCCCGCGGCTCGCTTGATCCATCGCCTTCAGCCTACTCGTCTCCCTCAACGATTTAATGCGATTATAGCCACCGCCTTCCGGCTTGTCAAGGGGCGCTGAAAGAAAAACAGGGGAAGAACAATCGAAGAACAATTGCGCACAAAACGGCTGAGGGAATCGTGGGAATCGCCGGCGGGCTTTACCTTTCCGCCGCTTCATGATATGATAGCAATGATCTGACGGGAAGGAGCGGCTGGGATGGAAAAGCTAACACTGCTGGCCACGGCGGCCTTCGGGCTGGAGGGCGTTGCGGCCCGGGAACTGAAGCAGCTGGGCTATGAGCAGGCGCAGGCCGAGAACGGCGGCGCGCGCTTTGAGGGCACGCTGCTGGACGCCTTCAAGGCCAATCTTCGCCTGCGGACGGCCGACCGGGTGCAGATTGTGCTGGCTGAGGCGGAGTGCCGCAGCTTTGAGGCGCTGTTTCAGCTGGTGAACGGCCTGCCCTGGGAAAAGTGGCTGACGCCGGACATGGCTATCCATGTCAGCGGAAACTGTGCCCGGAGCGCGCTTATGAGCGTCCGGGACTGCCAAGCCATCGCCAAGAAGGCCATCATCGAGCGGCTGAAGGCCAGAACCCGGGCGTCTTATTTCCCGGAGACGGGGCCGGTCTGCCCGGTGCTGGTGCGGCTGCACGGCGACATCGCCCGCATCGCCATCGACACCTCCGGCGACGCGCTGAACCGGCGAGGCTACCGCACCTGGAACGGGGAGGCGCCCATCCGGGAGACCTTAGCGGCGGCGCTGGTGGAGCTCTCCCCCTGGCGGCCCGGACAGCGCCTGCACGACCCCTGCTGCGGCACCGGCACCCTGATGATCGAGGCGGCGCTGATCCAGACAAACACCGCCCCCGGGCTGAACCGCGATTTTGTGTGCGAGGGCTTCCGGGGTTTTCCATCGGCGGAAGCGAAGACCCTGCGGGGGGAGGCGCGATCTGCCCGCACGGGGGACGCCCTGGACAATATCACCGGCTCGGACATTGACGCGGAAGCTCTGACCTTAGCCGGGCGGCACTGCCGTCAGGCGGGCCTGGGCGGCAAACTGCGGCTGACCCAGACACCGCTTGAGAAGCTGGAAGTGGAAGGGGAGGAGGGCGTCTTCCTCTGCAATCCGCCCTACGGAGTGCGCCTCAGCGACCAGAAAGCCTGCCAGCGTCTGTACGGGGAGCTGCGCCGCCTGCAGGACCGCCATCCCGGATGGACGCTCTGCGCGATCTCCTCCGACCCGGCGTTTGAGCGGGCCTACGGGCGGCGGGCGGACAGGAAGCGCCGGATGTACAACGGCCGCCTGGAGTGTGAGTTCCTGACCTTCAGGCCCAGGTGAACCCAAAACTGCAAGAGTTTACAATTGTCTCCGGTTGTGCTATAATCGGGTATCAACAGCAAAGGAAGCGAGCGTGTGGAACAGGGAAAGCGCTGCGCACAGACGATTGATCTGGACGCGATCCGGGGCAATGTCCGGGCCATGAGGGCGGTTGTGCCATCTTCCGCCCAACTGATGGCGGTGGTCAAGGCGGACGCCTACGGCCACGGCGCGGTGAGAACCGCGAGGGCGGCGCTCTCTGCGGGCGCTTCCGCTCTGGCAGTCGCCGTGCCAGAGGAAGGCGTACAGCTGCGGATGGCGAGGATCACCGCCCCTGTGCTGGTGCTGGGCCTGACGAACGTGCAAGGCGCTGAGGAATGTGTGCGCTACGGGCTGACCATGACGGTCTGCTCCCGGCAGGGCGTCTTCATGGCGGAGATAGCGGCATACAATCTCGCGAGCGAGGCGCTGGTTCACCTGAAGCTGGACACGGGCATGGGGCGCATCGGGGCGAGAGACGAGGTGGAAGTCCGAGCGGTGCTCAAAGCCATCGAAGAATGCCCGGATGTGCGGCTGACCGGCGCCTTCACCCATTTCGCGGACGCGGACGGGGACGACATGGCCTACACCCGGGAGCAGCTGCGGCGCTTCCGCGAGCTGACGGCCATCCTGCCTCCGGGCCTCACCCTGCACTGCGCCAATTCAGCGGCTATCCACCGGCTCATGCCGGAAGCGGCTTTCGACATGGTGCGCATGGGCATCAGCCTCTACGGCTACCCGCCGGTGGAGACAGACTGTTCGCTGACTCCTGCAATGAGCTGGACGGCGGAGGTCACCTGGGTCAAGGATCTGCCGGCCGGGGAGACCGTCAGCTATGGCCGTACCTGGCGCGCGGACGGGACAAGGCGCATCGCCACCATCGCCTGCGGCTACGGGGATGGCTATCACCGGGCGGCCAGCGGCCGGGCGGAAGTGCTGCTGCACGGAAAGAGAGCGCCGGTGGTGGGCCGCATCTGCATGGATCAGATGATGGCGGACGTGACGGACATCCCCGGCGTACAGCCCGGAGATCAGGCGGTGCTGATGGGCCAGGACGGAGAAGAGCGCATCACCGCGGAGGACATCGCCCGCTGGAGCGGCACCATCAGCTACGAGGTGTTGCTGGCGGCCAAGAACCGGGTGGAGCGGCGCTGGCTGCATGGGTAAGGCGGAGGAAAAACGCGCCCTGAGACAGCGGGTGCGGCGGAGCTTGATCGGCGAGGCGCTGCGGGTCCGGGAGAGCCAGGCCATCTGTGAGCGGCTGATGGCGTGGCCTGTGTATCAGAACGCGGACACCGTGGCGGCCTTTGTGCCCCTCCCGTGGGAAGCGGACGTGAAATTGCTGCTGGCGGACGCTCTTTGGCAGGGCAAACGGCTTCTCCTGCCGCGGGTGGCGGAGGGAGAGATGCACTTCCACATCGTCAGCAGCCTTGAAGAGCTGAAGCCCGGCACATTCGGCATCCCGGAGCCGGAGGCAGACGCGCCCTCCGTCAGCGCGGCTGAAGCGCAGCTGATCCTGGTGCCCCTGGACGCGGCGGATCGGCAGGGCTTCCGCCTGGGCAAGGGCGGCGGGTATTATGACCGGCTCCTGGCGGAATGCCCGGCGCTGGTCACCTGCGCGGCGGTGCTCAGCAGCCAGTGGGTGGAGCAGGTGCCCGCCGATCCCTGGGACCTGCCGGTGAGCTGGCTCTGCGACGCCCGGGGACTGAATCCAGCGAAAGACGGAGAGCAGGTCACACCGGGTTCACACAGGTGATCTATCATCAAACGGATGGCCGGACAGCCGGCAGCGGGAAATCAGGCAAAGGAGCAGGACAGCATGCAGAACGGAAAGACCAAAAAGCCCGTGCAGCAGGTGCACAAACCTTATCTGACCGGTTCACCCTATGACAGGAGCGTACCCAAGTCCGCGCTGATGGTCGTGCTAGGCGTGATCATGATGGCGGTCGCCTTCCTTTTCCTGGGCGCGCTCATGATGCTGGACATCCCCGGGCTGAAGATCGCGGTGGATGTGTTCATCGAGGCCGTTGTGCTGCTGATGTTCTACTACGCCGGCATTTCCAACGGCTCGGTGGCGGTGAATCAGGGCGAGATCATGTACCGCCGCAGGGAGACGGAGCGTGAAGTGACGGCGGATGAACTCAGCCGCTGCTACCATCCCCTGAAGGGCTTTGTTATCGGCCTGCTGGGCTGCGCGCCAGCCTTCATCATGGCGCTGATTTTGGCGCTGACCACCTCCAAGGTGATGACCGGATACGGTGCTCTGCCCTCCTGGGTGAGCAATCTGAACAAGCCTGAGGTCGCCCAGCCCATCAGCTTCTATACCGCCGGGGTGGCCATGAACGCCACCAGTATCGTGCGGGTGCTGGTGCGGATGATCCTGATGCCCCTGGTCAACCTGGTGGGCGCGGAGAACGCGGACGGCCTGCTGGTGCTGGAGCGGATAAGCCCCATTCTGGTGCTGCTGCCCGGCCTGTCCTACGGCTTTGGCTACACCCAGGGCACCAAGGTGCGCACCAAGGTGCACACGGACATCGCGGAGGGACGGAAGAAGGCCGCCCGGAAAGCCCGCCGCCAGAAAAAGGCGAAGCAGCGCGTGCCGGCCGGACCCCAGCAGCTCAACTGATGCGCATCATCGCGGGGGAAGCCCGCTCCCGGACCATTGAGACGCCCAAGGGTCTGGATACCCGCCCGACCCTCGACCGGGTGAGGGAAAACCTGTTCAATATCCTCTCGCCGCGGGTGCCGGGAGCCAGGGTGCTGGATCTCTTTGCCGGCAGCGGGGCGCTGAGCCTGGAGGCCCTGAGCCGGGGCGCTGCCCGGGCCGTGATGGTGGACTGCCAGCGCGCCGCCAGCCAGTGCCAGCGCCAGAACGCGGAAAGGCTGGGCATGGCGGACAGGACGCGCATCCTGCTCTGCGACTGGAAACAGGCGGCAAGGACGCTGGCGGCGGCGGGGGAGCGCTTCGACCTGATCTTCCTCGACCCGCCCTATGCCATGCGGGGCATGGAGGAAGTCACGGCGGCCATGGCCGGGCTGATCGCGCCGGAGGGACTGCTGGTGACAGAGCACAGGGCCGGCTCGCCCTATCCCGTATCGGAGGGCTGGATCTGTGTGGACGAGCGCAAATATGGCTATGCGGGGCTGACAATGTACCGACGGGAGGAGCAGGGCGCATGAGCAGGCGGATTGGCGTGTACGCGGGCAGCTTTGACCCGGTGACCGCCGGGCACATGGACATCATCCGGCGGGCCGCCGCCCTCTTCGACGAAGTGATCGTGACGGTGGGGAACAACATCGGCAAGAAATGCTGGCTCTCCCCGGAGGACAGGAGAAAACTGCTGGAGAAGGCCTGCGCCGGTCTGCCGAACGTCCGGGTGGACGCGACGGACGAGGCGATCGTCTGTTACGCCAGGCGGCAGGGAGCCAGCGCGCTGGTGCGGGGCATTCGCGGCGGCGCTGATCTGGAAAGTGAGCGGAATCTGGCGGAGATCAACCGGTTGATCGCCCCGGAGATCGAGACGGTGCTGCTG
This sequence comes from Clostridia bacterium, assembly GCA_017534885.1. Classification (GTDB taxonomy): domain Bacteria; phylum Bacillota; class Clostridia; order Christensenellales; family Aristaeellaceae; genus RUG11272. Next base: position 50,157 of record JAFXVR010000062.1, read on the forward strand.
ATGGCCCGGCCTGAGATGGAGGCGGTTTCCTCCTCGGCGGTGCGGGAGATGGCGCGCTTTAACGCTCCCTGGCAGTCTCTGGTGCCCCGGGAGCTTCAGGAGGACATAGATGCGCTGTTCGCGGCGCATTTGAGCAAAGCGTAATCAAACAGAAAAACACAGGAGGGACGAAACATGACGAACACGGATGACACCCAGTTCGGCTTCGGCCAGCAGCCCCAGGAGGAGTCGGCTCCGGAGTACGAGCGCATCAGCGACGCGGAAATCAGCGCTCTGCAGAATGCGGTGCGGGACATCAAGCACAGCGTCAACAGCGCGGGAAAGTCCTTCCTGCGCAGTGATTCCTGCATCCTGACCCGCTCGGAGATCGATGCTCAGCTTCGCACCTTGGACGCCAGCATTCCGGGCGCTGTCCGCTCGGCGGATCAGGTGCTGGCCAGCCAGAACGAGATTCTGCAGAATGCCCGCCAGCACGCCGACAAGGTGATGGCGCAGGCAGACGCGAAGGCCCGGGAGGTGCTGAACGCCGCCAACGCTGAGGCGGAGCGCATCCGCAATGAGACCGCCGAGGCGGAGCGCAAGCTGCAGGAGATTCAGCAGAAGGGAGAGCAGCTCCGCCAGTCCCTGGAGGAGCAGGCCCGGCAGTCAGCCCAGATGATTGAGCAGCAGGCCCGCCAGCGGGGCAAGCAGATGCTGGCTGAGGCTGAGCGCCAGGCCCAGGCCCTGTGCCAGGAGGAGGCCGTGCTGCAGCGCGCCACCCAGCAGGCCCAGGAGCTGAAGGAGAAGACCGAGGCCGCCATGACCCAGCTCCAGAATCAGACCTTTGCCTTCCTGAACGACGCCATGAAGCGCACGGAGCAGTATGTGGGCAGCCTGAGCCAGGACATCCACCGCCAGCGCGAGGAACTCAAGAGCATTCAGTAAGGATACAGACAGCAAAAGAGCCCTCCCTTTTATCGGGGAAGGCTCTTTTTCAGCGGCTTACCGCCTGATGGTGAAGACCTCGCGTCCCCTGGCGTGCGTCCTCTGGCCGAGGGCGTCGGTGTCTCCCTCCAGGAAGCGCTCGATGCGCACGGTGTCTGCGTCCGGCGCGGAAATCTCGCACCAGCCCCTCTGAAGCACCTCGCTCTCCCGGTGGTGGCTGAGGCGGGCGGAGACGTACTTCTGCAGCTCCTGATCCTCATGCCCCCAGGGGAAAGGCTTGCGGTTGTAGGGATCGGGCGGGCCGATCAGGCCGGCTTCATCGCCGTAATAGATGGTGGGGCAGCCGGGCAGGGCGCAGAGCAGATCCACGCAGAGCTTGTAGCGCTTCACTGCTAAGGCGTATTCGTCGGGAGTCAGGCGCAGCTTCGCCTGATCAGCCTTGGACAGATCCTTGCCCTCCCGGCCTACCAGCACGTTCAGCGCCCGGGCTCGGTCATGACTGCCCACCAGATTCATCAGCGCATAGCGGAAGGGCGCGGGATAGACTTCCCGCTGATGCTCCACCAGACGCACAAAGTCATAGGCGTCGCTTTCCCCGGTGATGAAATCCAGGATAGCGGTGCGCAGGGGGTAGTTCATGACGGAGTCGAGGGTATCACCGCAGCAGTAGCAGCGCATCTCATCGTAGGCGACCTTGTTGCTGGCGTCCTCCCAGACCTCACCCAGCACCAGCGCATTCCGGCTCACCCGCTTGGCGCTCCTGCGGAGTTTGCGCAGGAAGTCCATGGTCAGCTCGTCTGCCACGTCCAGCCGCCAGCCCGCCGCGCCGGCCTTCAGCCAGCGGGGCACGATGCCGCTCTCCTGGTTGAACATGAAGTGCTGGTAGTCCCGGTTGTCCTTGCGCAGCTCGGGCATGGAGGTCACGCCCCACCAGCAGCGGTACTTGTCCGGCCAGTGCTCGAAGGTGTACCAGGGGTAATAGGGGCTTTCGACGCTCTGGGCCGCGCCGACGGTGGGATAGTTCCCGGCGGCGTTGAAATACAGGCTGTCGCTGCCCGTGTGGCTGAACACGCCGTCCAGGATGACGCGCATCCCGAGGGCTTCCGCCTCCCGGAAGAGGGCTTCCAGCTCCTCGTTGGTGCCCAGCAGCGGATCCACACGGGTGTAGTCCGCCGTGTCATAGCGGTGGTTGCAGTGGGATTCAAACACGGGATTCAGGTAGATGACAGTGACTCCCAGACTGTGGATATAGGGGAGCTTCTCCCGGATGCCGTTGAGGGTGCCGCCCCAGAAATCCATGGAGCCGTTCTCCCCCTGCTTGTTGGGGAAGAAGTCTTCCTCCCATTCCTTGTGCATCCGGCGGTTGGTGCGCCTGTCAACGCTCTCCGTGGGCGCCTTGCGGAAGCGGTCGGGGAAGATCTGGTAGATGGACGCGCCGTGCATCCACTCCGGCGTGCGGTATTTGGGATCGTACACCGTCAGCTGGTAGGAGTGCAGGCCATGCTGGTACAGGTCTCCCTCGCCGCCCAGGCCGTCGTCGGGCGCGCCGTAGCGGATGGCGTGGCCCTCCTGGGGCTGGATGATGAAATCGTACCAGGCCAGACCGGGATGGGAGAGGATGTCCGCCTTGGTTTCCCAGAGCCCCTCTTCCACCTGGAACATATCGTAAAAATCCTCCTCGCCATCCCAGACGCGGAGTAAAACGGCCCGGGCTTCATCGGCCCGGATGCGCAGGGTCACGCTGCTTCCCGCAGCGACAGGTCCGAGGGGGGAACGGTAGAGGGCGCTGTGGGAATCGTGCTGATACATGCTTTTCATCCTTTGCTGAGGGGGGGCGGGAGTGAGCGGAGGCCGGAGACGTCCTTGCAGGAAAGAAGGGGAGGGAAACGGCCGGAAACAGCGGGTTTCCCTCCCCGCGGAATACCTTACTTCCAGTTCAGGGGCTCAATGTGCCAGATCTTGTCGTTGTACTCGCGGATGGTGCGGTCGGAGGAGAAGACGCCGGACATGGCGGTATTGATGACGGCCATGCGCTGCCATTTCTCCTGGTCGGCGTAATCCGCGATGAGGCGGCGGCGGCACATGGAGTAGGAGCCGAAGTCCTTCAGCACGAAGTAGGGGTCGGCCATGGAGCCGTTGGTGCCGATGAGCAGGCTGTGGTACAGATCCTGCAGCAGGGCCGGCTGGCTGGGGAAGAGGGTGCCGTCGATCATCTGGGTGAGGGCCTGGCGCACTTCGCGGTTGCTCTCAAAGATGGTCATGGGATTGTAGGCCCGGGACTTGTACAGATCGATGACGGTGTCAGCCCGCATGCCGAAGATGTAGATATTGTCGCTGCCGACCTGATCGTACATTTCCACATTGGCGCCGTCCATGGTGCCGATGGTGATCGCGCCGTTCATCATGTACTTCATGCAGCCGGTGCCGCTGGCCTCCTTGGAGGCGGTGGAGAGCTGCTCGGAGACCTCCGCGGCGGGGATCAGCACCTCGGCGGAAGACACGTCGTAATTCTCCAGGAAGACCACCTGCAGCATCTTGCTGGCCCGGGGATGGGCGGCGATGAGCCGGCTCAGGGCGTTGATGAAGCGGATGGTCTGCTTGGCGTGATAGTAGCCCGGGGAGGCCTTCGCGCCGAAGAAGAACGCCTGGGGCTGCATGGTGAAGCTCTCGTCCGACACGATGCGGTTGTACAGCACCAGAATGTGCAGGGCGTTGAGCATCTGCCGCTTGTACTCGTGCAGACGCTTGGACTGGGCGTCAAACATGAAGTCGGGATCGACCTTCACGCCCTGGCGCTCAAAGAGCATGGCGGCGAAGCGCTCCTTGTTGGCGTGCTTGACCTTGGCGAACTGCTCGCGGAAGGCCGCGTCGTCCGCGAAGGGCTTCAGCTCGCTCAGACGCTCCGGCTCCCGGATCCACTCATCGCCGATGGCTTCGCGGATGAGGCTGGTCAGACCGGGGTTGCAGCTCATCAGCCAGCGGCGGTGGGTGATGCCGTTGGTGATGGCGGAGAACTTCTCGGGCATGACCTTGAAGTAATCTTGGAAGGTGTCCTTCTTGAGAATGTCGCCATGGAGCTGGCTCACACCGTTGACGGAGAAGGACATGGCCACGCACAGGTTGGCCATGTGCACCTGATTGTAGGCGATGATGGCCATGTGGGCGATCCGGTCCCACTCACCCGGGAACACGTTCCAGAGGCTGGCGCAGAGGCGGCGGTTCATCTCCTCCAGAATCTGGTAGATGCGGGGGAGCTGCTGCTTCACCATGGCTTCCGGCCACTTTTCGAGGGCTTCGGCCATGATGGTGTGGTTGGTGTAGGCCACGGTCTTATGCACGATGGCGGCGGCCTCGTCCCAGCCCAGGCCCTCCTGATCCATCAGCAGGCGCATGAGCTCGGGGATGGCCATGCCGGGGTGCGTATCGTTGATGTGGATGCACACCTTCTCGGGCAGCAGGGAGAAGTCATTGCCGTACAGACGCTTGAAGTCCTTGATGATATACTGCAGGGTGGCGCTGGTGAAGAAGTAGTGCTGCTTCAGCCGGAGCATCTTGCCCTCGTAGTGGTTGTCCTCCGGATAGAGCACCTTCGAGATGACTTCCGCCAGCTCGATCTCCTCGGAAGCCTGGGCGTACTTGCCCTGGCCGAAGGAGTAGAGGTTGATGCGCTTGGGGCTGCGGGCGCTCCACATGCGCAGGGTGTTGACGGTGTTGGTGTTGTAGCCGACAATGGGCATGTCGTAGGGCACGGCGTCCACGGTATAGTAATCCCTGTGAACGAAGTGCTGCTTGCCCTCCTCGTCCTCCTCCACGTCCACATGGCCGCCGAAGTGCACCTCGCAGGCGTCGTCGATGACGGGCATTTCCCAGACGTTGCCGTTGTCCAGCCAGGAGTCAGGCAGCTCAACCTGCTGGCCGTCGATGATCTTTTGCCGGAAAAGGCCGTATTCGTAGCGGATGGTGCAGCCCATGGCGGGCAGATCCAGGGAGGACAGGGAATCCAGGAAGCAGGCCGCAAGTCGGCCGAGGCCGCCGTTGCCCAGGCCGGGCTCCGGCTCTTCCTTCAGGATGCTGTCCATGTCGATTCCCAGTTCCTTCAGCGCCTGGCGGTATACGTCGGTGGATACCAGGTTGAGCATGTTGCAGTACAAGCTGCGGCCCATCAGGAATTCTACGGAGAGATAATACAGCCGCTTGCCCTGGGCCTTTTTGCGCTCTTCCCGGGCAAGGGTGAACTTCTGCATGATCTGGTCGCGCACGGTGGACGCGACGGCCTTGTAAACCTGCTGTTCGGTGGCCTCTTCAATGGAGCGGCCGTTGTAGCGCTGCAGCTTGCCGATGATGGAAGCTTTGATGGATTCCTTGTCAAAGGACGTGGTGGGCATGGGTTTCCTCCTTCGCCTGTGGTTGCGTTTCAAGCCGCGAATCCTGCCGGGCGCAGACACTCGCAAAAACCATTATACAATAGATCGAAACTGTTTACAAGCTCAATTTTTCATCCGGGCGTATTCCGGGGAGATTCAGCCAGACAGAGCGTCGCAAATTGCCATTGCATTATGTGCCGATTTAGGTTATAATATAACACGGTCAAAGCAAAAAATGCTGAATATGACTGCCTGATCCTTATTCCACAAGGAGGCAAGCCTGCATGAGCGCAAAACCTGTTAAGGCGCCGAGCCTCAGGGAGCACACCACCTGGAAAAAGGCGCTGCAGCGGGACTGGCATCTGTATCTGATGCTGCTGGTTCCCATCGCGCTGGTGTTCATCTTCAATTATGCCGCCTATCCCGGCCTGCGCATGGTCTTCATGGATTATAAGCCGGCCAAGGGCTACGAGGGCAGCAAATGGGTGGGCATGGAGACCTTTGCCAAGGTGTTCCGGGACAAGGACTTCATCCGCGCGCTGAAAAACTCCATCGTCTTCAACCTGCTGGATCTGCTGGTCAGCTTCCCCATGCCCATCATCTTGGCGCTGATGCTCAACGAGCTGCGCTATCCCCGCTTCAAGAAGGTCACCCAGACGGTGCTGTACCTGCCGCACTTCCTGTCCTGGGTCATCATCGGCTCCGTGGCTTACCAGCTCTTCAAGCCCTCCACCGGCATCGTCAACGTGCTGATGATGGACTGGGGCTGGATCGATCAGGGCATCCCCTTCCTGACGGAAAAGAACCACTGGGCCGCGACCTACCTGCTCATCGGTGTGTGGCAGGGCATGGGCTGGGGCACCATCATCTACCTGGCGGCCATCACCTCCATCAGCGGCGAGCTCTACGAGGCCGCCATGATCGACGGCGCGAGCCGCCTGCAGCGAATGTGGCACATCACCCTGCCCGGTATCCGCTCCACCATTGTGGTGCTGCTGATCATGAACCTGGGCAAGATCATGGGCAGCAACTATGAGCGCCTGGACGTGTTCGGCAACACACAGGTCAAGGAATACCAGTACCAGCTGGCCATCTACATCTATGAAAAAGGCCTGGCCAACTCGAAATTCTCCATGGCGACCGCCGTAGGCCTCTTCCAGTCGCTGGTGGGCCTGCTGCTGGTGCTGCTGAGCGACCGCTTTGCCAAAGCCCTTGGCGAAGACGGTCTGCTGTGAGGAGGTGAGCGCAGTGGCAAAGAAAGTGAAGGACTTCGATACCATCAACGATGGCTCCCACGCCATTCACAAATTCAATTTCGCTGATTTCCTCATCATGTTCGTGCTGGTGGTGCTCTGCCTCACCTGCGTGCTGCCCTTCATCCACCTGGCGGCCAAATCGGTCTCCAGCAACACCGCGGTCATGCAGCACGCCGTGGTGCTCTGGCCCAAGGGACTCAATATTGAGGCCTACAACTCGATTTTCCAGGACGGCACCCTGGTGCATTCCTTCCTCTATAGTGTGGAGCTGGTGGCCATCTTCACCGCCCTGGGCATGATCGCCTGCACCTGCGCCGCCTACCCGCTCTCGAAAAAGCGACTGAAGGGCCGCGCCTTCTTCACCGTCATCCTGATGATCCCCATGTACTTCAGCGCGGGCCTGATCCCCAGCTACCTGCTCTACAAGAACCTGCACATGCTCAACACCATGTGGGTGCTGATCCTGCCGCTGATCTATTCCTCCTACAACATGCTCATCATGAAGAACTACTTCCAGTCCACCATTCCGGACAGTCTGGAGGAAGCCGCCTTCCTGGACGGCGCCGACAACTTCCAGATCCTGTTCCGGATCGTGCTGCCCCTCTCCCTGCCCATCATCGCCACCCTCTCCCTGTTCTACGCGGTGGGCCGCTGGAACGCCTACGCCGACAACAAGTATTACATCACCCAGGAAGGCCTCAAGATGATCCAGTACAAGCTGTATCAGCTGGTGGCCTCCGCCACCGAGGCCCAGACCGCCACCCTCTCCGAGGCCATTGAGGTCACCTCCACCCCCGAGGTGCTCCAGGCGGCCTGCATCATGTTTGCCACCCTGCCCATCATCTGCATCTACCCCTTCCTGCAGAAGTACTTTGTGAAGGGCGTCATGGTGGGCGCGGTGAAGGGCTGAATCCGTTGGATTTGCCGGAGGAATCCGGCTGAACCATACACAACAACATTCTGCAAGGAGGACCGTACCATGAAGAAGTTTCTTGCGCTGATGCTCTCGGCCGCGCTGCTGCTGGGCGTCATGCCCCTGGCTCTCGCCGATGCCCCCGCCTGGGAGCCCTTCGCCGAGAACGTGACCATCACCATCCCGGTGTATGACCGCGGCCAGGCCGGCGTGCCGAACGTGGAGGACAACTACTGGACCAAGTGGATCCAGCAGAACTTCGGTGACAAGTACAACATCACCGTGAAGTACGTGGCCATCCCCCGCACGGACGTGATGACCAAGTACTCCATGCTGGCCGCGGCGGACGATCTGCCCACCGTGCTGATGGAATACGACTATCCGAAGGTCACCCAGTGGGCCGGCGACGGCTACCTGACCACCTTCAGCATGGATGACTTCGCGGCTGTGGCTCCCACCTATTACAACCGCATGGTGGAGAACAATCAGCTGACCTACACCCAGATCAACGGCGAGACCTATTTCTGCGCCGCTCTGCGCCCCTACTATGACACCGCCTACACCTTCCAGACCTTCGTCCGCATGGACTGGCTGAAGCAGGTGGGCTATGACCACGTGCCCGTGAACACCACCGAGTACAACGACGCCATGCTGAAGATCAAGGAAGCGGGCATCGCTGAGTATCCGGCGGGCGGCTCCATGGTGACCGGCGTGGGCTCTGACCAGAACTACTCCTGGCGCACTTGGCCCCTGGACGAAAAAGAGTGGGCCATGTACGGCGACTACAACATCCCCTCCCTGGGCTGGGAGCCCAACTACAAGTTCCTGAAGAACGAGAACTACAAGTACAACGCTGGCCTGCTCAACCCCGAGTACTATCTGACCGGCACCGAGGATGAGAAGACCAACTTCATCAACGGCAAGAGCTACTCCTACGGCGGCTACATCTCCGCCAGCATGGACTGGCTGACCGCCTTCTATGAGGCCAATCCCGACGCCGAGCTGGCCATCGCGCCCGTGTACGGCAAGATTGACGCCGAAGCCGGCACCACCCCCGGCTACCGCACCGACAACCCCTTCGGCATGATGATCGGCTTCTCCAAGGACGCCACCGCCGACCAGCTGAAGGCCGCCTGGATGTACATGGAATGGCTGACCCAGGAAGAGAACCTCTTCACCTTCCAGTGGGGCATTGAGGGCGAGAACTTCAACTATGACGAGAAGGGCCTGCCTGTGACCGTCTCCGACTACAGCGGCGACAGCAAGATGGGCTTCTCCAACAACAAGGACTACTGGTGCATCACCATCGAAGCCCGCCAGGCCGGTACCATCGAGGACGTGATCAGCAACAACATGCCTCATGACCTGCCCCAGGACTTCACCCAGGATGTCATCAGCTGGTACAACGACAAGGTGCAGATCAAGAATGCCGGCTGGGCCATCGCCAACGCCCTGTACTCCGTGACCATGGAGGCTGAGGCCGAGTATCAGACCGTGCTGACCAGCCTGTACAAGGAGTATCGCGACAAGCTGACCATGTGCGCTCCCGAGGAGTTCGACGCGCTGTATGAGCAGTTCGCCGCCGAGTACATGGATGCCGGCTACCGCGAGGTGACCGAGGAGCGCGCCGCGGCCTACGAGGCGGGCAACTCCACCCATATGCTCAACCAGACTGCCGAGGAGGTTGACCTGGGCAAATAAGTCCGGGCTGAACCAGCCATGCGGCTGAATCAGTGAACCACTGGCCGGGGGAAGCGATTCCTCCGGCCATTTCTATTCCCTTGCCAATCCGGGCGAAGCATGGTACAATGGCGGCATCAACGCGGAAGGGAGGCGGGACTGTGCACAGGGGAAACCCGAAAGCCATGCTGGGGCTGATTGTCTGCCTGATCCTGTTCATCGCGGCGGCGGTGCTTTTGTTCCAGGCGGTGCCCCTGCTGAACGAGGTCCACCTGACGGCCAACGCCACGCCCAGCCCGACGCCCGTCTGGGGCAATGTGATGGTGGTCACCGTCGATCCCGCCAGCGGCACGCCGGCGCCTTCGCTGCGGAGCGGTCAATCGGGCGACGCGGTGCTGAACCTCCAGTCCCGGCTGAAGGCGCTGGGTTATTACACCGGCGAGCTGGACGGCCAGTTCGGCCCGGGTACCCTGGCCGCGGTCACCGCCTTCCAGCGGGAGAACGGGCTGGAGGCGGACGGCATCGCGGGGCCGGAGACCCAGACAAAGCTCTTTTCCGCCTCGGCGAGGGCCCTGATGTCCACAGCCGTGCCTGCCGCCACGCTAACGCCCGATCCCAACCGGAATGTTCCCTATGAGACCAGCGACGGTCTGCCGCTGCTGGTGAACCGCAGCCACCCGCTGGCAGACAACTATCAGCCCCTGGATCTGGTCAACCTGAGCAAGTACTGCGACAGCAGCGTGGTGCGCATCAAGTACGACAGTTCCATGGCCGAGCGCGAGGCGGTGGACGCGCTGATGGTGATGCTCCGGGCCGCCCAGAGGGACGGCATCATGATCTGGCAGGTGTCCTCCGCCTACCGCACCGCCAGGGAGCAGCAGTCCCTGCTGGACAATGAAATCAAAAAGTACATGGAGGAAAACAAGCTGGACGCGCAAAACGCCCGCAGCGCCGCCCTGCAGACCGTGGCTGAGCCAGGCACCTCCGAGCATCAGCTGGGCGTGTGCTTCGACATCACCGTGCCAGGCGTTTCCTTCAAGGGCACCTCTCAGCACAACTGGCTGAAGGAGCACTGCTGGGATTACGGCTTCATCCTGCGCTATCCGGAGGACAAGGAGAAGATCACCGGCTTCCTGGCAGAGGCCTGGCACTACCGCTGGGTGGGGGTCGCCCACGCCCAGCGCATGCGGGATGAAAAGCTCTGCCTGGAGGAGTACATTCAGCGCTACGGCACCTGGTGAGCGCTGCCAAAAACACCTGTGACGGCTGGCCTTGCGACGGTCAGCCGTTTTCTGCACGGAAAAAGCCTCCCGGAGCTGCGGATCAACCCGGGAGGCGGTATGCGATTTTGCGTCAGGGCATCTTTCAGCCCTCCATGTCCACCTCAAAGGGCAGGAGGGAGAGCACGTCCCGCTCGGGATCGATGCCGGGATAGATTTCCATCACGCGCAGGCCCCTGGGGGTCAGCTCAAACACGCAGCGCTCGGTGACATACAGCACCCGCTGGCCGTTCTCGATGGCGCGGCGGGCGGAGAAGCTGATGCTCCGCACCTTGGAGACCAGCTTGGGGATGTCGCCGTTGCGCTTCACGGTGATGATGCCGCCTTTGCGCTCCACCTCCAGGCCGACGGTGTTGAAGGTGAAGCAGAAGACCACGGTGGGCGTCTTGGCGGTGATGTTGGCAAAGCCGCCGATGCCCGCGTAGGCGCCGGGCCCCCGGTGGGCGTTGACATTGCCCCAGCGGTCCACCTCCAGCGCGCCCATAAAACAGATGTTGAGGCCGCCATTGTCGTACAGGTCAAACTGGTTGGACATATCGTACACGGAGGCCGCGCCGATCATGGCGCCGAAGACCGTGCCGGAAGCCGGGAAGCCGCCCACGCCGCCGGACTCGACGGTCAGGGTGATGTGATCCAGCATGCCGTTTTTGCGGGCGTAGTGGGAGATGGTTTCCGGGATGCCGATGCCGATGTTGACGATGTCGTCCACCCGGAGCTCCCGGGCGGCCCGCCGGCCGATGATCCGCGCCGCAACGCTCGTCTTGCGGGACATGGAGGAGACCTCGTCCACCCGGTCCGTCCAGGCGGGCCACTCCTCGTAGGGCACTTCAAAGGAACCGGTCAGGGCGGTGAAGGCCTCATCCCGCCAGCCGGGCTCCTCCACCACGATGGCGTCCACCAGGCAGCCCGGGATAATGGCGTTGCGGGGACGGGAGGGCATGTCCACCAGCCGGTCCACCTGCACGATCACGATGCCGCCGTTGGCCTTGGCTGCCTGGCAGATGGAAAGCGCGTCACCGGACATGTACATGTCGTCGAAGGAGATATTGCCCCGGCGGTCGGCCGCGGTGCCCTTGATCAGCGCCACGGTGATCTTCGGCAGCTTGTAATACAGGAACTCTTCCCCGTCCACCTCCAGCAGCTTGATGAGGGAGGTGTCCTTTGAGATGCGGTTGATGCCGGGGCCTTCCCGGCGGGGATCGACAAAAATGTCCAGGCCCACCTTGCTCAGCGCGCCCGGCAGGCCGCCCGCCTGGGCCCGGATGGCGTGGGAGATGCAGCCCAGCGGCAGGTTGTAGGCCTCAAAACGGTCTTCCAGAATGATCTTCTTGGTGCTGAGCATGGCGCCGAAATGGCCGCAGATCAGCTTGTCCACCGCGCCGTCCCGGATATAGCCCTCCGCGTTGCGGTTCTCATCCCACACGCCGAAGCCGGCGCTGGAAATCATGGTCAGGTGGGCGGGGGAGCCGGTGGCGCTGTACCTGCGGTAGATGGCCTCGTGCAGCTCCACGGGATTCTCGATGCCCACAAAGGAATTCACGCAGATGCAGGCGCTGTCCGGGATCAGCCCCACCGCCTGGTCTGCCGTCATGATCTGATACATTCGTTCGCTTCACACTTTCCCGCGTGTTTCATGGACAGATGGCCATGAACTTCAACAGTATACAACAGGAGCGGCTCCGCAACAAGAGAGGAGCTGTTTTTTCGGTGCATTCTTGCCGCCGCGGCGGCCGGGTGCTGTGCGCGGCGCTTTCAGGGCACGGAAAAAGCCCCCGTGATGTCCGGGAGCTCTTTCCTTACGCCTCAGCTTCAGCCGCATGGGTCTTGGGCAGCGCGCGCTGCACATTGCCGCTGCGCAGGCAGGCGGTGCAGACATTCATCCGCTTCGCAGCCCCGTTGACCATCACGCGGACGCTCTGCACATTGGGCGCCCAGGTGGTGTGGGTCTTGCGATTGGAATGGCTGACCAGGTTGCCGTTCAGCGTACCCTTGCCGCAGATCTCACAATACTTTCCCATGAAATCTCCTCCTTGCTGGAGTCAAGGCACATCAAAGCCTGCTTATTCTAACACGAGTCGAAGGAAAATGCAAGGCCTTTTTTGCGGAATCTTCGGACTTTGCAAATTGCAAGTTTAATTGACGCAGGTCATACAGGGATGCGAAGGGGCAGTACTGGGGATTTGGTTCAGCCATGAAGGAGGGGCGTAGCCCCGACGGAATGGCTGAACCAAATCGCGCGCCAGGAACCCTCAGGCAG
>JAFXVR010000063.1 GCA_017534885.1 Clostridia bacterium
CATATCATCCTCAAACACTCGATCCTCTCCTCGATCTGATCCTTTCTTGCCGTTGCATTTAGTCTGTCCACCCCCTTCGACAGTCTAAATGCAACGTTGCGTTTACTCTGTCCTTGTTGCGTTTAGGTTGGCAATTGACCGGAGCATTCCTCATTTCCGCGGGCGTCCTGCTTTGCGGAAGCGCTTCGGCTTTTCCGGATTCAACGGATCCGGGCGGATGCGGTTTTTGGTGTAGAAGCGCAGAACCCGCTTGTTCATGTGGGCGACGCCCCATATATATCCCGCAGGAAACGCTATGCCCGCCAGAACGAATAGTGCGGAAACGACCAGCATGACAATGTCTTTTGCCGCAGCTGGGCGGGTTGTCAGCAGCACCACGAAGCCTGCCGCTGCGAAGAACGCACCGAGCACCAGCGCGAAAACCAGCAGCGTCCTGCCAAAGCAGATGCGGTCAAGCTTCCTTCCGAACACCCCATGGCGCTGGTATCGTCTCAGCCACCGCTGTTTCTCCTCTTCCCGCCATGGAATCTGTCTGTTCTGTGTCCTCCAATTGTCGTAGGCTGATGCAAAGCGATCCCAGCCCTGCCAATCATCCAAACAGATCAGCCTTTTTCCCGCCCGGAAGACCAGATCTCTGGACAGGTCCGATCCGATTCTCCGCATCCGTGAGACATCTTCATATTCATAGCGGACCTCTCTTCTCAGCGCTGTCCGGTACCAGAACCCCCGGGTATCCCATCGGATCCGGCAATTCGAAGCAATCATGGAAACATAAGCCATCGGCAATGAAATGACCGCAAGGAGACCCCCTTCGCCCGGGAACAGTATGGATGGAATGCCGAACAGCAAGCTGCAGCACAGAAAAAACACCGCAAGCGGCCACAGATTGTTTGTCTCCTGCTTTTGATGTTCCCCCTCTTTGCGGCGCGCCCAGATGCAATACCCAGCAAACAGGAAAACCACTGCCTCAAACGCCAACAGCATCTCCCTCCACCTAACGGCCATATATCTCAGCTCCTTTCGCAGGAAAAGCATAGCACATTCTCCTGCGGAATGAAAGCCGGTTTCCTGACATCCCGGTTGCCAGTTCCGACAATTGAGCGGCGGCTGTAACGCGCCATTCCGCATGATCACCGCGCCTGCACCTGCCGGGACCGTTCCTTCCCTCCTGAATCAATCATCCGAATTCTCAAAAAGTACTTGACGGGTTAGTTTTGGCTAATTATAATGGGTGTTGTTAGAGAATTCTAACGTCCATTTCTGAAGCGTCTGCTTCAAACGTTGGGAGGGGGGCCCGATGATGCCATTGAGCTACGCGAACCCCGGTGAAGAGGCTGTGATCCGCAGGATCGGCGGGAGTCCGGAGGTCAGGAAACATCTGGAAAATCTGGGCTTTGTGGTGGGCGGCAGCGTGAAGGTCATCACGGCGCTGAACGGCAATGTGATCGTGAAGGTCAAGGAAGCCCGGGTGGCCATCAACGATGAGATGGCGCGCAAGATCATGATTTGAGGAGGAGCAGACATGAGCAACCTGAGGGAAGTGCCGGTGGGCGGCAAGGCCACGGTGGTCAGAATCCACGGCGAGGGCGCGGTGAAGCGCCGCATCATGGACATGGGCATCACCCGGGGCGTGGAAATCTCTGTGCGCAAGGTGGCGCCGCTGGGCGATCCCATCGAGATCACCGTGCGCGGCTATGAGCTGTCCCTGCGCAAGGCGGACGCCGAGAGCATTGAGGTGGAATGATTTTTTTCTGCCCGGCAGTTAGGATGAACTAATTTGTGAAAACGAACAGAAGGAGCGGCACGCGATGGATATCCGAATCGCCTTGGCAGGCAATCCCAACAGTGGAAAAACGACCCTGTTCAACGCCCTGACCGGTTCCAACCAGTTTGTGGGCAACTGGCCCGGCGTCACGGTGGAGAAGAAGGAAGGCAGGCTCAAAAAGCACGAGGGCGTCACGATCACCGACCTGCCGGGCATCTACAGCCTCTCCCCCTACACCCTGGAGGAAGTGGTGGCCCGGAATTACCTGATCAACGAGCGCCCGGACGCCATCCTGAACATCATCGACGGCACCAACCTGGAGCGCAACCTCTACCTGACCACCCAGCTGGTGGAGCTGGGCATCCCGGTGGTGGTGGCCATCAACATGATGGACGTGGTGAAGAAGAACGGGGATCAGCTGAACTCGGCAGACCTGGCGAAGCAGCTGGGCTGCAGGGTGGTGGAGATCTCCGCGCTGAAGGGCACAGGGATCATGGAGGCGGCTGAAGCGGCCATTGAGGCGGCGAAGGGCGGCAAAAGCGTGCCCCGGCACACCTTCTCCGGGCCGGTGGAGCACGCCCTGGCCCACATCGAGGAGGCCGCCGTGCACGGCCTGCCCGAGGAACAGCAGCGCTGGTACGCCATCAAGGTCTTCGAGCGGGACGACAAGGTGCTGGAGCAGCTGAACATCGCGCCGGACACCATGAAGCACATCGAGGCGGACATCGCCGCGGCGGAAAAGGAGCTGGACGACGACGCGGAAAGCATCATCACGGGCGAGCGCTATGTGTACATCGCACAGGTGATCAGGTCCTGCTACCGCAAGCACAGCGCCGGCAGCCTGAGCGTCTCCGACAAGATTGACAAGGTGGTCACCAACCGCTGGCTGGGCCTGCCCATCTTTGCCCTGGTCATGTTCGCGGTGTACTGGATCGCTATGGTGGCCGTGGGCGCACCCGCGACCGACTGGGCCAACGACGGCCTCTTCGGCGACGGCTACCACCTGTTCGGCAGGGGGACCGCGGAGTACGAGGAAGCCGCCGAGCGCTACGGCGACACCGACCTCATCATCGAGGCCTTCGCTGAAGCGTATGAGGTGGAGATCGACGAGGAAAACCCGGAGGAGTCCCTGAACGCTCTGCTGGCTGCCGTGCCCGAGGACGCCAGCGTGACCTATATCACCCAGGACGAGGAGACGCTGGAGACCGAGGAGCACCCCGGCACAAGCAAGGACGACCTGGCCGCCGCCGTGGCCGAGTTCCTGAGCACGGAGGACGGATACAAGGCCGACGTCGGCGCGCCCGATCCCGCCGCTTACGGCACCTGGGTGCCCGGTATTCCCGCGCTGGTGGAAAGTGGCCTGGACGCGATCAATGCGGCAGACTGGCTCAAGGGCCTGATCCTGGACGGCATTGTGGCGGGCGTGGGCGCGGTGCTGGGCTTTGTGCCCCAGATGCTGGTGCTCTTCCTCCTGCTGGCCTTCCTGGAAGCCTGCGGCTACATGGCGCGCATCGCCTTTGTGCTGGACCGCATCTTCCGCAAGTTCGGCCTGTCGGGCAAGTCATTCATCCCCATGCTGATCGGCGTGGGCTGCGGCGTGCCGGGCATCATGGCCTCGCGCACCATTGAAAACGAGCGCGACCGCCGCATGACCATCATGACCACTACCTTCATCCCCTGCAGCGCCAAGGTGCCCTTCATCTCCATGATCGCCGGCGCCATCTTCCACAAGTCGGCCTGGGTGGCCACCAGCGCCTACTTCATCGGCATGGCGGCCATCATCATCAGCGGCATCATCCTCAAAAAGACCCGCCGCTTCGCCGGGGAGCCCGCCCCCTTCGTCATGGAGCTGCCCGCCTACCACTGGCCCACCTTGGGCAATGTGCTCCGCTCCATGTGGGAGCGCGGCTGGAGCTTCATCAAGAAGGCCGGCACCATCATCCTGCTCTCCACCATCCTGGTCTGGTTCCTGAGCCGCTTCGGCGTGGCGGACGGCGCCTTCCGCATGTTAGAGGAAGAGGAGCTGGAGCTGTCCATCCTCGCCCGCATCGGCAGCCTCATCGCCTGGATCTTCGCGCCCCTGGGCTTCGGCACCTGGCAGGCCACCGTGGCGTCCATCACCGGCCTCATCGCCAAGGAGAACATCGTGGGCACCATGGGCATCCTCTACGGCGGCACGGAGACCTATGCCAACCTGGCCGTGGCCTTCAGCGGGATTGCCGCCTACTCCTTCCTGGTGTTCAACCTGCTCTGCGCCCCCTGCTTCGCGGCCATCGGCGCCATCCGCCGGGAGATGAACAACGCGGGCTGGACCTGGTTCGCCATCGCCTGGCAGTGCGGCTTCGCCTATGCGGTCAGCCTGATGATCTACCAGTTCGGCGGGCTGTTTACCGGAAACGTGAATGTCATCGGCTTGATCGCCGCCGCCGCGGTGCTGGGCGTCATGGTCTGGATGCTCTTCATCCGCAAGTACCAGGAAGCCTCCAAACTGACACGAAAGGTGTGATACCATGCTGAACGCGCTGATGGACAACGCGGGCACGATCGGTGTGAGCCTGCTGCTGGCGGCGCTGGTGACGCTGATCGTCCTCAGCCTGCGCAGGGACAGAAAGCGGGGAAAGTCCTCCTGCGGCAGCGGCTGCGCCAGCTGTCCCATGGCGGGAGCATGCCACAAGGCCAAGCCGTAAACCGCCTCGGAGGCGTCAGGCAGAATCGAAGCCTGGCGCCTCTTTTTGTGCGGAATCTCTGCACGGTGGAAGGAAACAGCGCCCTCCGCGGGGAATCATTCCGTCAGAAGGCAGCGCCGGGCACAGAACAAAAAACGGCGCGCCCGGATCATCAGGCGAGGACGGAAAAGGCTATGAGTCTGTACGCAATCGGCGACCTGCACCTGCACTTTCAGTCCGTGCTGAAAGCCCCGGGCCAGCTCCGGGAGCCCGTCTGGCAGGATCACGAGGCGGTGTTCCGGCGTAGCTGCGAGGCCCTCGTCCAGCCGGAGGACACCCTGGTGCTGGCGGGGGATCACAGCTGGGGGCGGAACATGGCGGAGTGCGAGCGGGATCTGGAATATATCTGCGCCCTGCCCGGGCGGAAGATCCTCCTCCGGGGCAACCACGACATGTTCTGGGACGCGAAGAAGACCGCGGCGCTGAACCGGCAGTTTGAGGGCAGGCTCTTTTTCCTGCAGAACAACTACGCGCCCTACGGGGACGTCGCGCTGGTGGGCACCAAGGGCTATACCTTCGAGGGGCCCTTCCAGGTGCGGGGCGGGCGGATCGTCGGCTGGGATCGGGCGGAGGAAGCCCGGGCGCAGAAGCTGGTGGAGCGGGAAGCCCAGCGGCTGGAGGCCTCCTTTGAGGCGGCCCGGGCGGACGGCTTCAGCCGCTTCATCCTCTTCCTGCACTATCCGCCCACCAGCATTTTGGAGCGCAACAGCGTCTTCACCGCCATGGCGGAGCGCTATGGGGCGGAGCAGGTGGTGTACGCCCACTGCCACGGCGCGCACCGCTTCCACGACAGCCTGGAGGGCAGGCACCACGGCATCACCTACCGGCTGGTCTCCGGGGACTACCTGCGGTGGGTGCCGGAAAAGATTCTGTGAGGGGGGCTGCCTGGCTGCAGAAAAACAAAGCCTGTGCAGAGACAAACGAAGCAAAACGTGGTATGATGGGAAACGGCGAGCGGAGCGCGGCCGCGGCGGCGGACACCGCTCAGCGATGACAGCCGGGAGGAAGCACATGAGAACCTTATGCGGGAACCGAACCGTCCAGTTGATTTTCCAGTCCTTTTATACGGCGCTGGCTCTGGTGGCCTGCGTGGGCAGCGTCGGCTTTTTTGACATGAAGTTCACCAGCGACTTCTATATCTATTTCACCAACATCAGCAACTACCTGTGCGCGGGCATCATGATTGCCGAACTGGTGCAGACGGCGCGCAGAATCGGGGATGGGCCGGTGAAAACGGCGCCGCGCCTGCGCTTCATCAGCATGCTGGGGCTGGTGCTGACCTTCATTGTGTTCAACGCCCTGCTGGCGAACGATCCCAACAGGGATCCGGCGCTGAACTACAAGGCCGAGTGCATCCTCTGCCACATCGTTCTCCCTGTCCTGTACGTGGCGGACTGGGTAGCCTTCTATGAGCACGGGAAGGTCGGATGGAAGCTGCCGCTGCTCTCGGCGCTGTTTCCGCTGGCCTACCTGGCATATGTGTTCGTCCACGCCGCGCTCTGGCATTTTGACAGCAGTGTGATGAACTACGCGGGCACCGATCCCGTCATCTACCCGTACTTTTTCCTGAACCCTGAGCGGGTCGGCGCGGGCGGGATCGCGGCCTGGGTCGGCGCGCTGCTGGCCGCCTTCGTGGCGGGAGGATTCCTTTTCATGCTGGCGGATCGCCTGCTGGCCGGCCGGAAGGCCGCGCGGCGCGCCTGAACGGAGGTGCGGAGATGGATGACGCTGCCTTCACGATCGTGCGGATCGACGAGACCGCGGCGGAGCGTCTGGCTCCGCTGATGGCGGATTTCCGGGTGACCCTGCGCGCCTACAGGGGCATTGTGTCCGAACCGGACGTCCCGGCGGCTGAGGAGGAGATCGCCGATTTTCTGAAGGCCGGATACCCCATTTTCGCGGCGGAGGAAGCGGGCGAGCTGGCGGGCTACCTGGTCTGCCGCATCGAAACGGGCTGCCTCTGGGCGGAGTACTTCTACGTGCGCCCCGAATACCGGCGCAGGGGCGTCGGTTCCCTGCTCTTTGCCAGGGCGGAGGAAGAGGCGGCGGCCCTGGGCGGGGACACGGTGTTCAACTTTGTGCACCCCAACAACCAGGGGATGATCGATTTCCTCCGGGCGAAGGGATACACGGTGCTGAACATGATCGAGATCCGCAAGCCCTGGCCGGGGGAGAAGCTGACCTCGACCATCCATGTGGAGGACAATGCTTTTGACTATTGAGAAGGTGGAAAGGGACAGCCCCCTGGCGGAGGCGCTGCTGCGCTTTGCGGAGGGCTGCTCCTGGACGGAGGCGAAGGAGCACATCGCCGGTATGATCCGGGACTGGGTGTTCACGGACTGGGAGGCCATGTTTGCCGCGGTTGAGGACGGGAAGATCATAGGCATGGCCTCGGCGATGAAGACGGACTACTACCCCCTGCCGGAGGTCTTTCCCTGGGTGTCCTGCGTCTTTGTGGCGGAGGAGTATCGGGGAAGGAGAATCAGCGGCGCGCTCATCGGGGCCGCCAACCGCTACCTGCGGGAGCAGGGCTTCAGCCGGAGCTATATCCCGTCGGAATGCGCCGGCCTCTACGAGCATTACGGCTACCGGTATCTGCGGGACATCGTGAATTACGGCGGCGGCACCGACCGCCTGTATGTGAAAGAATGGGAGGGCAAAAGCCATGAGTGAGAACATGGAGAAGAAGGAGCTTTTCGTGAAGGAGGTCCGGCCGGGCATCTGGCTGCTGGACGAGGCCCACGAGGCCACGGGCTACCTGGTGATCGGCAGCGAAAGGGCCTGCCTCATCGACACCATGAACAGCTATACCGACCTGGGCGAGACGGTGCGGAAGCTGACGGACAAGCCGGTGACGGTGGTCAACACCCACGGCCACCCCGACCACATCTTCGGCAATATGTACTTTCCCGAGGCCTACCTGCATCCGGCGGACGCGGAACTGGCCCGGCAGTTCACCGAGGATCCGGAGTTCATCGCCTACATCCGGGAGAAGGGGCTCCAAATGCCGCCCTTCCGGGACATCCTGCCCGGGGACGTGATCGACCTGGGCGGCCGCACCCTCGAGGTCTTCGGTCTGCCGGGACACACGCCGGGCGGCATCCTGCTGCTGCTTCGGGAGGATCGTGTCCTCTTCACCGGCGACAGCGTCAACCACCACCTCTGGATGCAGCTGAAGGGCTGCCTCTCCATGCGGGCTTTCGTGGCCGCCCTGGACAAAATCATGTTCCTGCAGGATCGGGCGGACATCATCCTGCACGGGCACGCCCGGGACGAAGACGACATCTCCCTCCTGCCCTGCCTCCGGGAGGGCGCGGCGGAGATCGTCGCGGGGAAGACGCAGGGCGACCTGCCCTACCACTGGTTCGACGGAGACGACCTGCAGCACCCCTTCCGCTGCCTGCCGGGCCGGCATTATCAGCAGGACGACCATGTGATCTGCTACCGGGCGGACAATATCGGGTAAAGCCAACACAAAACGCCGCGCGCGGCGTTTTGTCTGTCGGATTGGCTGCGGGAAGTCCCTCCGCCTCACTCTACCTCGAAGGAAATCCTCGCCGACAGGGCGAAGGCCTCCGCGGCGGAACCGGGCGCGCCGAAGATGGTCAGCTGGGACTTGGTGATGCCCTGGAAGAGATCCACCGGGATCACGGTGACGGAGGCCGGGATGCGGATCTGGGTCAGGCCGGTGCAGTAGGCGAAGGCCTTGCTGCCGATGGAGGTGACCCCGTCCGGGATGTACAGCGCTTCCAGGGCGGAGCAGCCCACGAAGGCGTTCTGGCCGATGGCGGTCAGCGTGTCCGGGAGCGTCACGTCGGAGAGGGCTTTGCAGTGGGCGAAGGCGGCGTCGCCGATGCGCGTCACCCCGCTGCCGATGCTCGCCTTCACGATGGAAGCGCGGTGCTCGTACCAGGGGAAGGTGATGGCGGTGTAGTCCGCCATGGCGCCTGTGCCGCTGATGGTCAGCGCGCCTTCACTGGTCAGCGACCAGGAAAGCCCGCCGAAGCTGCCGGTGGTGTCCGCCAGCGCCGGGCCGCAGCAAAGCGCCGCCAGCGCGAGGATGACGAAAAGTGTCCGCTTTATGGCGATTCCTCCACAAAAGCTTTCCACAGCGGGTCAAAGCAGTTCCTGGCCACCACCGCGATGTGATCCCGCATGGAGGAGTTGACCCCGTTGCCCATCAGCACAAAGACGAAGCCGGACTCGGGGTCGAAATAGCAGTTGTACACCTGGTCGGTCAGCAGGCCCTGGTGGCCGTAGATGATGCGGCCTTTCACCAGGTTGTCCATCATGTTGACGCACAGGCCGTAGGGCGAGTCAATGGTGACGCCGCCCTTGCCCAGCTGGGAGGAGCACATCAGCTGCACGGTCTCCTCCTTCAGCACGCGCACGCCGTCCACCTCGCCGCCCTGGCAGAGCATGATGCCCAGCTTCAGCAGGTCGCGGGCGCGGATGTACACCCGGCCGTAGCAGATGCGGTAGTGCATTTCCGGGTTGACCTCGCCGTTGTAGACGCCGCTGGCAAGCAGGCTCTTCTTGGAGATGTGGGTGACGCCGCCCTTGCTGAACACCGGCTGGACATCCGCCTCGTTGAGCAGGGAGGGGTAGTAGCCGCCCTCGATGCCCAGGGGCTCAAAGAGATCCTGCAGCACGTCGTTCAGGTTGCGCCCGGTGACCGCCTCCATCAGCGAGCCCATGATGCCTGCGCCGAAGTTGGAATAGCGGTAGACCGAGCCGGGGGTTTCCTTGTAGAAGTTGCCGCTCTGCTTCTTGACCTCGCTGCTGATGATGGCGCTCAGGGGGTTCTTCTCATTGGAATAGCCCCCGGAGGACTTGATGGAGGAGGTGTGGCTCATCAGCATCCTGAGGGTCAGCGGCTTTTTCGGGTAGTAGGGATTGACCACCTTGTAGCCCAGGTAGGTGGAAATGTCGGTGTCCAGATCCAGCAGGCCCTCTTCCACCAGCATCATCACCCGGATGCCCGTCACCATCTTGCTGACCGAGGCGATCTTGAAAAAGGTTTCGCTGTCCACGGGCAGCTTCTGCTTGCGATCCTTCAGCCCATAGTGGAAGGTGTAGACCACCTGCCCGTCCTTGGCCGCCATCACGGTGGCGCAGGAGGCCTTGTGCCGCCGCAGGATCTTCTCGATGGCGGCATCCAGGGCTGCGGTGTCCTCAGCCAGGGCGGTCAAAGTGCCGCAGAGCGTCAGCAGGGCGAGAAGGGCGGCGAGGAATCGTTTCATGGTGATTCTCCTTCGTTGTGGATTGGAATCAGAGGGTGATGTCTCCTTTGGCCAGCTTGTCCAGAAACGCAGCGGGTGACAGACAGGGGATGCGGTCTTCCTCATAATCCCTGGCGTTTCTGGAAAGAATGAAGTCCACGGCGTTTGTTTCAGCAACAGTATATTGCACCGCGTCTTCAAAGTCATGCCAGTTCCGCTCGATTGCCTTGTCGATGTCCTGCTCTGTCACAGGCAAGACATGCAGGTATCTGCGCAGGTCTTTCAACTTGATCAGTAGTTTCAAACAACTTCTCCCCCAGTCTTTCCCCCAGTCTCTCTTCCCGGATCTGGTCGAGATCCAGCTTGCATCCGGCGATGCCTTTCAGCTGTCGGAACGCCTGCTCCCGGGCCTGTTCTTCTGTCAGCGGGGTTACCGTGACCGAAAACCATTTGCCGGGCACAGAGCTGGGGAGGTGGATCGCCTGCAGATCGCTTCTGCTGGCTGTCGTCGTGTAAGTCATCGCTGCGCGCCTCCTTTCCAGCCGGGCGATGTTATTCCTTGAAATCAATCACCGCCGCGCCGACGGGGCGGATGTTCAGCGGGTGGCAGCAGCCTTCGCCGAAAACGCCTTCCATGGCGGCGCTGAAGGCCTCCAGCCGGTCGTGGGGCACGAAGTTCAGGGTGGTGCCCGCGAAGCCGCCGCCGTGCACCCGCCAGGCGCCCACGCCCTTCAGGTGCTGCTCGGCGATGGCCAGCGCCAGGGAAAGACCCTGCTCCTGGGGCTTGGCGTAGACGTTCTGCAGGTACATGCAGGAGGAGCGCCCGCTCTCTAAGATGGCCTCCAGGAAGGCGGGCAGGTCGTCGGCGCGCAGGGCGGCCACCTGGCGGTCCACCCGGGCGTTCTCGCCGAAATAGTGGATGGCCCGCAGCAGGGCGCGGTCGGAGACCTGGCCGTGGAGGCGGGGCAGGCTCTGCCAGAATTCCTCCGGGCGTACGGCCCGCAGGCAGGGGGCGTCCAGGGCGGCGGCCACGGCGCGCATCTCCTGGGGGATGGCGGCGTAGTCGGCAGTCAGGTCGGCATGGCTTCCGCCGGTGGACACCACCACCAGGCTGTACCCCTTTGCCGCGAAATCATACTGCATGGGAGTGACGGCGGGATCGTCCGGGCGGAAGTCCACGGTGATCAGCCCGCCGTAGGCCGCGGCCATCTGGTCCAGGAGGCCGCTGGGCTTGCCGAAATACACGTTCTCGGCGTACTGGCCGATCTTGGCCGCCAGCTTGCTCTCGGGCAGGCGGCCGGAAAAGAGGTGGCCGAAGATGGCCGAGATCAGCACTTCAAAGGCCGCGGAGGAGCTCAGGCCGGAGCCGGAGACCACGGTGGAGGTGATGACCGCGTCAAAGCCGCCGATGGGCAGGCCCAGCTCCCGGAAGCGCGCCGCCACGCCCCGCACCAGGGCATAGGTGGTGCCCTCCTCCTCCGGGCGCTGGCTCAGATCGTCCAAGGTCAGGGTCATGGGCGGATAGCCCTCGGAATGGATGTTGACGGTCAGGTCGTCCCGGGGCGAGACCACCGAGAGAGTGTCCAGGCTGACAGCCGCCGCCAGCACCTTGCCCCGGTTGTGGTCGGTGTGGTTGCCGCCGATCTCGGTGCGGCCGGGCGCGCTGATGGCGTAGACCGGGGCCTGCGCGCCGAAGAGCCGCTCGTGGTGGCTCAGGGCGGAGGCATAACGGTTGCGCTGGAGCAGCATGGTGCCGTTCTGCTCGCCGTAAAGACGGGCCAGCTGATCCATGACGGGGGAGGTGGTGAGTGCGCGGCTCATGTGGGCGTACTGATTCATGGTGATCCCTCCCATAACCTTTTGCGTGTGTGTTATTCTTTGACGCCGGTCCGGTCCAGGGCACCCTGGAAGAGGGCGATCAGCCGGGAAAGCCCCTTCGCTTCAGCCTCCTCGCAGAAGGCATTCCACGAAGCCTCGTCCAGCGGCATGTCGCCGGTGACGAACCAGGTCATGCGGGTCTCGGCCCAGGGGCCCAGCTCCTGCCAGAGGGCGTCCAGCTCCCGGCGCTCCTCCTCCGTCAGCAGCAGATCGGGCATGGGCTTTTCCGACACGGCGGACAGAGCGTCCAGCCCCACCACGTTCTTGTGCACCTGCTCGTTGTCGAAGGTCAGCTGATAGCTGACGGGCACATAGCCGGGGATGGAAGCGCCCTCGCCGATGGTGGAATCGGGGAGCACGCTGTTGGACACGGTCTCCATGTCGTAGAGCCAGTTCCAGTTGCCGTCGCTGCTGCGCTCCCAGTCGGTGCCCTCCAGGCCGGTGTAAGCCAGGAAGCAGCCCTCCTCGGTGTAGAGGAAGTCCAGCCACTCCAGCACCCGGGCGGGATCGCCGCAGGCGCGGGTGATGGCGCAGGTGCCGGCGCTCACAGCCCCCAGCAGGCTGCGGTAGCGCTGCTGGCCCTCATATTGCATGGGCATCAGCAGCTCGAAGTCCTCCGAGGCGGCGGTGGCGATCATGTTGGAGGCCGAGGGCCCCATGACGATGCCGAAGGTGATGGTGGCGTTGGAATCCGTGACCTGGCGCAGGGCGTCCGCGGTGTTCAGCCCGGTGCGGTCGATCAGCCTTTCCTCCCAGAGCGTGTGCAGCCAGGCGAGGAAATCATAGTTCCGGGGATCGGTCAGGGTCGAAGACACCTTGCCGTCCGCGGCGTACAGGGAATAGTCGTCGCTCACCAGGCCAAAGGCGTGGCCCAGCCAGCGCAGATCCCAGAAGCCCGTGTACTCGAAGGGCACCTCATCCGCCTTGCCGTTGCGGTTGGGGTCGTCCGCTTTGAACGCCCGGAGCACCGCGGTCAGCTCCTCCGCCGTGGTGGGCGCTTCCAGGTGCAGGGCGCGCAGCCAGCGGGCGTTGATCCACATGGCGTTGTTGTTCTGCAGGGTGTTGAACTGGGGCAGGGCGGCGATGGCCCCGTCCGGCAGGGTGATGGCGGCCTCCCACTCCGGGTGCGCGCTGAGCAGGGCGTTCAGGTTGGGCATGTGCTCCGCCAGGTAGGGCCGCAGGTCGATGATCACGCCCTCCCGGTACAGCCGCTCAATCTCCTCCAGGCTCAGTTCCGCCTTGAAAAGCACGTCAGGCAGCTCCCCCGAGGCGCTGAGCCCCGCCTTGTACTGCGCCCACTCCGCGGCCTCCTTCACCTGCCGGAAGGTGAAGTGTACGCCAGTGCGCTCCTCCATCCGCCGGAAGAAATAGTTCTCAGGCCAGTCGTGCCCGGCGCTCTCCGGGTCAAAACCCGCCATGGTAAAAGCGGTCTCCGCCCCCGCAGGCAAAACAAAAGCCAGACAAAGACCCAGGACAAGACAAAGTTTGAGCCATTTCCGCATGGCAAGGCCTCCTTGTGGTGTTGATCCGGGGATGATTTTCCAAGCATATTATATAACAGAATGGGCGAGTTGAAAAGGGGGAAAGAGCTAATAGCTTTTAGCGGTTAGCCGAGGGCAGAGCAGAGGGAGGAGTTCAGAGTAAAGAGTAAAGAGCGGAGAGTGGAGAGTGGAGAGTGGAGGTTTATGGGTTTATAGGTTGAAGGGAGGAGGTTTGAAATGAATACTGAAAACTGAAAACTGAAAAATGAATAATAGGTACGGAAGCCTCTCTCAGGGGGACGGGGGATGGGGGTGCCCATGCCTCGTGAGAAGCCTTTCATCCCCAAGCATTCAGCCCAAAGGCGCGTGCTTAACCTCCAACCTTCAACCTCCCTGGCAGCCCATTCAGCTAACAGCTAATCGCTAACCGCTAACAGCTTCCACCGTAAACTCAAACGCCGCTCCCTCCGGAGCTTCCCCCAGCCTAATGCTCTGGCCGTGCATTTCCATGATGCGCTTGCAGATGCTCAGGCCCAGGCCGGTGCCCTTGCCGGCGGTGTGGGCGCGGTCGGCGGTGAAAAAGCGGTCGAAGACGTGCGGGCGGTCCTCGGGCAGGATGCCGATGCCGTTGTCGGCGACGGTGGCGGTCACGGTGCGGCCCTCCCGGCGGGTGCGCAGGGTCAGGCAGCCGCCCTCGGGGGTGAACTTGATGGCGTTGTCCACCAGGTTGATGACGACCTCCTCGATGCGGTCGCGGTCGGCGCGCACGGGGCAGGGGTCGTCGGGGAAGTCGCAGACGACCTCCATATGCTTGCGCTCCAGGTCGTTCACCCGGCGCACGATCACGCTGCGGAAGAGGGAGCAGAGGTCAAATTCCGTCAGGTTCAGCTCCACCGCGCCGCGCTCCAGGCGGGACAGGGAGAGCAGCTCGCCGATGAGCTTGGCCATGCGCTGGGTTTCGGCGTAGACCAGCTTCAGGTACTGGGGATGCTCCTCCGGGGGGATCGTGCCGTCCGCCATGCCGCCGATGAAGCCGCTGATGGAGGTGATGGGGCTGCGCAGCTCATGGCTGACATTGGCCACGAACTCCCGGCGGCTCTCCTCCACGTCGCCCAGGCGCTCGGCCATGCCGTTGAAGGCGGCGGAGAGGTCGGCGATCTCCCGGGTGCCAGAGGCCACTTCCACCCGGCGGGAGAAGTCCCCGTCCGACATGGCGCGGGCGGCGTCAGTCACTTCCCGCAGGGGCCTCAGCACGGGGTTCAGGCAGAGGGAGAGGGCGAGGGCGGCTAAGGCGACAACTGCCGCGGCGGCTATGGCAATCAGCAGTGCCTGCTGGCCCGCGCTGTTTTCGATGGTCTGCGCCTTGGTGCGGATCAGCACCGCGCCCAGCACCCGCTCCTCCTGAATGAAAGGCACGCCCACGGTGAAAGCCGGGTTGCCGCCGATGGTGGTGCGGATGGTCAGCTCCTCGCCGGAGAGCACCCGTACCATCAGGTCGCCCAGCTCATCCGCGTTCAGGGAGCCGGTGAAGTCCGGATCCTCGGACTGGGCGAAGTACAGGTTGTCCCGCACCACGCCCCGACGGTCCACCACCAGGATGTACGCGCCGAACTCGTTATAGACCTGCTGCGCCTTCCAGCCCAGGAGGCGGGTGGCGGCAGAATCGCTGCCGAAGAAGAACGCATCGGTGTAGGCGGTGGTGCGGGAGGCCAGGTAGGCGATCTCCCGGGCTTCGCTCTTCAGCGCCTCCAGGCGGCTCTGGATGCGGTCGCTGCGCACCGCGAAGAAGCTGATGGCGGCAATGGCCACCGTCAGCACCAGGATCACCGCCAGCACCACGGCCATGATCCGCGCAAACAGCCCTGTGCCGCGCTTGACGCCTCCGGACATGCAAACACCTCCCCATTCAGAGTCTATACCAGCCGGGAAGCCTTGTCAAGCGCGCTTGACACCGGCCGGGGGCGGGGCATATAATGGAGGCAGACCGATAAACCGGCTGACGCGTTCAGCCCGGACGATCAGGAGGAAGGCCGATGAAAAAACGCATAGCCAGTCTGCTGCTGACCCTCTGTCTGCTGCTGACCCTGACCGTCTCGCCCGCGGAGGCGCCGGTCAGCCTGGACGCGCTGATGGAGGAAATCGAGCGGGAGAGCAAGGGGCTGAACGTCAGCCCGGTGACCTATGAGATCAGCGCGGACGGACAGTCCATCTATATCGATTCGCCCAAGATCACCGGCAACGGCACCTATACCATCGCCTACAATATCTATGACAGCGACTCGAACCCGGTCAACTACTTCTATTCCTTTGAAGACCGGGTGGCGGCCACCCCCGGCTACGGCGGGCTGTTCAACGTGTTTGTGGTGGTGGATGAGGAGGAGGAAGGCAGGCAGTACGTCCAGGACATCGGCTGGCATCAGCTGAAATGGCCGGCGGCGGACCGGCTGACCGTGGGCCGGGCGGCCTTTGAACTCAGCCCGGACGGCCGGTCGATCTTTGTGGACAGGCCGGAGATCCGGTGCAAGTCCGGCAGCGTGACCGTGGCCTACAACATATACGACGCCCAATCCAATCCGGTCAATTACTTTTACTCCACCCAGAAGCGGGTGGCGGCCACGCCGGGCTACAGCGGCACCTTCAACGTGTTCATCGTGGTGACGGACACGGAAACCGGCGAAACGGACATCCAGAACATCGGCTGGCAGGAAATCGGCGGGCCTCCGGAGCAGGAGGAGGAAGAGGAATGGCCGGTCCTGATCGACGGCAACACTTACTATGACCTCGTGGGCAATGAGGCGGTGGTCACGGGGCATCCGAACACCTTCCTCGGGTGGCCGGACCCGAACATCAACATCCGCTCCGAGGTGCAGGGGCGGAAGGTTACGGCCATCACTGACTTTGCGTTCCAGGGCGACGCCCCGGGAACGGTGGATACCCACAGCCAGGTGATGCTCCAGCAGCTCTTTTCCGGAAAGCTGACGCTCCCGGACACCCTTCGGGTCATCGGGGAATGCGCCTTTGAATACATGTGGCTGAGCGGCGATTTTTCCATCGGCAGCAACCTGACGCGCATCGGCGACCGCGCATTCTTCCGCTGCGAGTATCTGAAAGCCACATTGAACCTGAACCCGCAGTGCGAGATCGGCAGCGCGGCGTTCAGCCAGTCCGGCGTCACGGTCACCCAGAACGGGCAGGAGCGCTGGTACAGGACGATGAACGGCGTCTATTACCGCTATGACGGCGGCGTGCTGTCCGCGGAGGGCATCCAGGCCGGCGTGGCTCAGCTGAAACTGGCGGAGAAGGTGAATGGCGTGCCGCTGACCGCCATCGCCGACTACGCCTTCAAGGACTGTACAGACCTGAAGGGCACGCTGACCATCCCCGCCACGGTCACAAGAATCGGGGACAGCGCCTTCGATGGCTGCACGGGCCTGACCGCCCTGAAGATGGAAGGCACGCTGGAGGAGCTGGGCTCCTTCGCCTTCAGGGGCTGCGAGAACCTGAAGGGCGCGCTGACCCTGAGCGATGAGATCAGCTGGGGCTTCGATGCCTTCGACGGCACCCTGCTGGAGGTCACCAACGAGAGCGGGACCCAGTGGCTGACCTCAGTGGACGGCATCTACTACCTGTACACCACCAGCTACACGGGCGTGCCGGCAAGGGAGGTCATCCAGCTGGCCGCTGCCGGCGCGCATCCCTCCGCCAAGGGCATCACCCTCCAGACAGAAGTCCGGGGCAAGCAGGTGACCGAGGTCGGCTACGGCGCGTTCAACGGGCGGAAAGACCTCACCGGCCCGCTGGTGATCCCCGAGGGCTACACCCGAATCCGCTTTGCCGCCTTCGCGGGCTGCACCGGCCTGACCGGCAGCCTGGTCATCCCCCGCACCATGGGCTATATCGACGGCGACGCCTTCCGCGGCTGCACGGGCTTCACCGGCACCGTGGTCATCCCGAAGGGCTGCGGCATGGGGCTGGGCGTGTTCAGCGGAACCAATCTGACGGTGGTCAGGGAGGAGTGACCCCCCCCATGCGCGAGCAAACCGAGGCGATCCGCGCCTACTATGACAGCAATCCCCTGAAAGAATGGAACCGCCTGCAGAAACGGCACCCCTTCGAGAAGTACATCACCACCCGGATGATGGAGCGGTACCTCCGGCCGGAGAGCGCCATCCTGGACGTCGGCGGCGGGCCGGGGCACTACTCGGTTTACTTTGCCGGGCAGGGGCACCGGGTGACGCTCCTGGACCTGAGCGGGGAGAACGTGCGCTTCGCCCGGAAAAAAGCCCGGCAGTACGGGGTGAAAATCACCGCCCTGCAGGGCAACGCGCTGGATCTGACCGCCTTCCCCGACGCTTCCTTTGACGCGGTTTTCCTGATGGGGCCGCTCTATCACCTGATGAGGGAGGAGAGCCGGCTTCAGGCGCTCCGGGAGGCGGCGCGGGTGCTGAAGCCCGGCGGCTGCCTCTTCAGCAGCTTCATCCTCATGTTCGGCGGCGTCATCTATGGCCTGCGCGAGCTGCCGGAGACGATCCTCTGGCCCGACGAGCAGCCGCTCTACGACGTGGCCGCGAAGGGGGAGAGCCTCGCCTTTGACGCCTTCACCAGCGCCTGGATGACCACCGTGCGGGACGCGAAGGCGCTCCTGGCGGCCGTACCGCTCCTGCGGACAGAGACCGTCTTCGCCCAGGAAGGCATCCTCGCCCCCTACCGGGAGGTGCTGGAGCGCTGCCCCAAAAAGACCCGCCAGGCCTGGTACGACTACGCCCTGCGCTTCTGCGAAAAGGAAGACTACCTGACCCACGCCGAACACCTGATGATCATCTCCCGAAAAGAAAGCTGATCAAAAGCGGCTCCCCGCAAACCGCGGGAAGCCGCTTTTTCCCTTCAACCTCCAACCTTCAACCTTCAATCTTGTCCAGTATTCAGCTAACAGCTATGATTCGGATGTCAAAAGGCCGCTTTCATGAACTGAGCCACGACTGGTTGTGGAAGACAGCGGAAATCACCACAACCAGTCGTGGCTCTAAGGTTGAAAGCGCCCTTTTGTCGCCCTTACCAGCTATCCCTCCACCTCAAACTTATACCCCACGCCCCACACGGTCATCACGCGCCAGCCGTACTTCTCGCAGCCGGGCAGCTTGTCGCGGACGCGCTTGATGTGCACATCCACCGTGCGGGAGCTCTCACCGGGGAAGTCAAAGCCCCAGACCTGCTCCAGCAGCTGGTCGCGGGTGAAGACCTGGCCCGGGTGGCTGGCCAGGAAATAGAGCACCTCCAGCTCCTTGGGGGGCATCTCGACCTTCTGGCCCTCGTAGTGCACCTCATACTTGCTGAGGCTGACGGTGAGACCCGGGAAGGACAGCTCTTTCTCCTCGTGCTCGTCTTCCGCGCCGCCGCTGCGCCGGAGCACGGCCTTCACCCGGGCCACCAGCTCCTTGGAATCGAAGGGCTTGGTGATATAGTCGTCCGCACCAAGACCCAGGCCGATCACCTTGTCGAAGGTTTCGTCCTTGGCCGTCAGCATGATGACGGGAATCTGGCTGGTCTTGCGCACCTGGGTCAGCACCTGCAGGCCGTCCAGCCCCGGGAGCATCACGTCCAGGAGCATCAGATCGGGGGGCAGGTGGCGGAACTCGGCTAAGGCGTCGTCTCCGCGGTCGGCTGTGCGGACGGTGTAGCCCTCCTTCTCCAGGTAGAGCTGCACCAGGCGGCGGATGCTGGCATCGTCGTCAACGAGAAGAATGGTCGGATGATCTTTCATATGCTTCTCCCTTTTCACTTCAGCTCCACCACGGTCACGCCGTCCTCGCCTTCGCCGTACTTGCCGAGGCGGAACTTGCGGACGTGGGGGTGGTGGCGGAGCTCCTGCTGAATGCCGGCGCGGAGCACGCCGGTCCCCTTGCCGTGGATGATGAAGACCTCGCCCAGGCGCTGGAGCTCGGCTGCGTCCAGGAACTGATCCACCTGGAGGATGGCCTCGTCCAGGGTCAGACCGCGCACGTCGCAGGTAGTTTGAACATCGCGGGTCATCACGCCGGTCTGGGCGGACACGCTGCCGCGCTGGCGGGGGGTCTCCTTCGGGGCGGGCTTTTCTTCCACCAGCCGGAGCTGGCTCAGGTGGGCCTTGAACTTCATGATGCCGCACTGCACCTGGACTTCGCCGTTCTTGTCCGGGGCGGAGAGTACGCTGCCCTCCTGGCCCAAGGTGACCACCTTCACCCGGTCGCCGGGCTTCACGGTCTCCGGGGCGGAGGCGCTGTCGGTGATTTCCTCCCGCAGGCCTTCGGTCAGCTGATCCAGATTGCCCTCGATGCGGTGGCGCACGGAGGCGGCGTCCAAGGTGGCCTTCGCGCCCTCCTTGCGCAGGCGCTTCAGGTCGGCGATGATGGCCTCGGACTCCCGGCGGGTCTCCTCCATCAGGCGGCGGGCGTCCTCCCGGGCCTTGCGCATGGCGGTCTCCCGCTTTTCCTCCATCTCCCGGCGCAGCTTCTCCGCCTCGTTGCGGAGGCGCACGGTCTCCCGGGAGGCTTCCTCAGCCAGGGCGCGCTCCTTTTCAGCCACCTGGCGGTGGTACTCCGCGTTGGCGATGACGTCCTCAAAGCGGATGGAATCGCCGGAGAGCAGGGTTTTCGCGTCCTCGATCAGCTCCTCATTCAGGCCCAGCTTGCGGCTGATCTCAAAGGCATTGCTCTTGCCGGGCACGCCGATGGACAGGCGGTAGGTGGGGCGGAGAGTGTCCACGTCGAACTCCACGGAGGCGTTTTCCACGCCCGGGGTGGACAGGGCGAAGGCCTTCAGCTCGGAATAGTGGGTGGTGGCCATGGTGCGGGCCTTGATCTTCAGCAGCCGGTTCAGGATGGCCTGGGCTAAAGCCGCGCCTTCGGTGGGATCGGTGCCCGCGCCCAGCTCGTCAAAGAGCACCAGATCCCGGGGCGTGACGTCCCGCATGATGCCCACGATATTGGTCATGTGACCGGAGAAGGTGGAGAGGCTCTGCTCGATGGACTGCTCGTCGCCGATGTCCGCGAAGACCTGCTCGAACACCGCCAGCTCGGTGCCGAAATCGGCGGGCACCTGCAGGCCGGCCTGGGCCATCAGGGTGAAGAGGCCCACGGTCTTGAGGGTGACGGTCTTGCCGCCCGTGTTGGGGCCGGTGATGATCAGCTCGGTGAAATCCTGCCCCAGCCACAGGGTGGAGGGCACCACCTTGTCCGGGTCGATCAGGGGATGGCGGCCCCGGATGATGTGCAGCCGGCCCTCGCTGTTCAGCTTGGGCTGAACGCCGGTCATGGCGCGGGCCAGCAGCCCCTTGGCGAAGATGAAGTCCAGCTCGGCCAGAAGGGTGACATTCTCCCGCAGAGTGTCGGCGTGGGGGGCCAGCTCGGCGGAGAGGGCGGCCAGTATGCGCTCGATCTCCTGGCGCTCCTTCAGCTCCCACTGCTTCAGCTCATTGCCCATCTCCACGGCGGCCATGGGCTCGATGAAGAGGGTCGCCCCGGAGGTGGACTGGTCGTGCACCAGGCCGGGCACCTGGGCGCGGTACTCGGCCCGCACCGGCACCACATAGCGTCCGTTGCGCACGGTGATGATCGGGTCCTGCAGGTATTTCTGCCAGGCGGGACTGCGCACCATCTGGTTCAGTTTGTCCTTGATGCGCTCGGTGGCGCCGCGCAGGTGCCGCCGGATGTCCATCAGGGTGGAGGAAGCCCGGTCGGCGATCTCGTCCTCGGAGAGGATAGCCGTCGTGATGTCCTCCTCCACATTGCGCAGGGGCATCAGGCCCTCGGCCAGAGAGCGCAGGATGGGCGTGCTCTCCCGCTCGGTGACCAGCGCATCCCGCGCGGACCGGGACGCCCGAAGCATTTCCGCCACGGACAGCAGGGCCTTGGGCGAGAGGGTCGCGCCCTTTTCGGCCAGGCTCAGGTGGGGCCGTACATCGGAAAAGGACGCCAGCGGCGAGCCGCCCACGTACTGCAGGATGACCGTGGCCTCCTCGGTCTCCTGCTGCCAGCGGGTGACCTCCGTCAGGTCGCTGGAGGGCACCAGGGCCAGGCAGCGCTCCGCGCCCATGGGCGTCAGCGCCCGGGCCGCCAGCTGTTCCCGGATCTTCACAAACTCCAGCACCCGCAGCGAGCGCTCCTGGATCAATCGTTCAGACATAAAAACCTCACAGTTGAAGGTGACCGGATGTCACCCAAATATTCCTATCAACAGGCGGGTGCGCGAAGGGGGTCAAGGGGGCGCGAGTTTCGCGTGTCGCCAGTGGCGACCTTCAGAGCGAAACGAGCGTTGAGTCCGCAAAGCCCCCTTGTCGCGCCCGCAGGCGCGAAACCTATTCTACTCCGCGATTCCAATGCCCCGCGGTGCATTTTTCATGCAGATGATCAAAATCCTTTTCGTCCGTCAGCGCGGTGAGCAGTCCGCAGCCCAGCCGCCGGACGGCTGCCGGATAGCGGGTCGGCAGCAGGTTGTACAGCTCCACCCGGCAGCCCTCGCTCAGGCGCTGCCTCAGCAGGGGATAGCGCTCCCCCATACGGTCGGTGAGGAACGGATGGCAGCGCAGGCTGTCCGGCTGCCCCTCGTCGCAGAGGCGGCAGGCCGCGTGGCCGCTCCTGAGCCCCAGGTAGGTCCGGGCGGGGCAGTGGTGCAGGAGCATCAGCCGCGTCCGTCCGTAGGCGGGGAGCAGCACCGGCGGCTGACCTTCGCAGAGGACGGCCAGCTCCCGGGCGTTCAGCTCGGGCGAGGCGGTCACGAAGGCGCAGCCCTCCCCCAGCAGGAAGGCGAGTGTCCGGCGGTTGGTCACCGGGATGCCCATACCCGCGCCGAAGGGCAGCTCCCAGCGGAGGCCCAGCTGGCCCGGGCTGTCCAGCACCACGCCGCCCAGACGGTCCCTGCGGCGGAGGGCGAAGGCGTGCAGGGCTTCCAGCTCATCGCTCCCGCAGACGGTGGGCAGGTGCAGCCACACCCCCTCCGGCAGGGTTTCCTCAAGGGCCTTTTCGAGAGCTTCGATCCGGTAATCCTCCGGCCGCCAGATCAGCCGCAGTCCCTCCGGCGCGCCCTTCAGCTGCTCCGCGCGGCGGAAGATCAGCGCGTCCGGGGCGGGGCCTTCGGGCAGAACGATCGGTTCCGGCTGAAGCTGAGGCGATTCCGGCCGGGCAAAGGCCTCGATCCGGGCTTCCGCCAGGGCCTCGAGGGCCTCCCGGCGCAGGCGCTTCAGCTCGGAGGCGGGCACAAAGGCGTCCCGGGTCTCAAGGGTCAGGCCGGTCAGGGCAAAGGCTGTGCCGCCGGTCATCGAGAGGGGCTTCTCGGCCTCCTCCTCGGTCAGGGCGCGGCGCTGGGCCTGCTGGACGGTCTCGCCCGTCAGCCGGGCGCGGCTCTCCCCGTCGGTGACCTCGAGGGACAGCGGCTGGCCCGGAATGGCCGTCAGCGCCATGCGCACGGGGATGGACGGCAGGGGCAGGGCCCGGGCTTCCTCCAGCTGGCGGCTGTCCGTCAGGCGCATGACCGCGTCGCCGGCGGCGCAGCGAACATCCTCCCGCAGCCGCAGGAGCGCCGCCCCCCCGGCGGGGATCTCAGGGCCGGAGTAAATCAGTTCAGCGTCGCCGTCAAATGTCAGCAGGCGCAGCTGATCGCCGTCATGGAGGGCTTTGGTGACGCGGAGGGTGGCCAGCCGCCCCTTTACCTGAAGGACTTCGCCCAGGGGCACGCCGCCGTGGCTGACGCGGTCGGGATCGATCACGTCCGCGTCCTCCGCGCCGAAGGCATAGCCCCGCATGAAGCCGCCCCGGTGGAAGATCTGCCGCAGGCCCCCGGCCTCCTCTTCATCCGCCGGCGCGAAGGCGTTCTGCTGCAATCCGTCGATGCCCCGGCGGTAGCTCCCGGCCACGACGGCCACATACTCCGGGCGCTTCAGCCGGCCTTCCAGCTTGACCGAGGCGGCCCCGGCCTCCTCCAGCTGCGGCAGGAAATCCCGCAGGCACACGTCCCGGGGGGAGAGCCACGCGCCCTTTTCCCCGCGATAGGTGTACAGCAGGCGGCAGGGCTGGGCGCAGCGCCCGCGGTTGCCGCTCCTCCCGCCCACCATGGACGAGAAGAGGCACTCGCCGCTGACGGCCACGCACTGGGCGCCGTGCCCGAAGACCTCGATCTCGGCGGGCTCCTTCGCGCAGCGGGCGATCTCCTCCAGGGAGCACTCCCTGGCCAGCACCACCCGCTTCATGCCTTTCTCCGCGCAGAAGCGCACGCCCGGCGCGTTGTGGATGGCCATCTGGGTGCTGGCGTGCACCGCGAGCCCAGGCACGGCCTCCCGGCAGAGGGCGGCCAGACCCAGGTCCTGCACCAGCACCGCGTCGGCGCGGAGGGAGGCCAGCAGGCGCAGCACGTCCAGGGCGGCGGGCAGCTCCTCATCCCGGATCAGGGTGTTGACGGCCACATAGACCCGCACATGGTACAGGTGGGCCAGGCGGATGGCCTCGCACAGGGCGTTTTCGTCAAAGTTCCCGGCCCCGGCCCGGGCGCTGAAGAGGGCATAGCCCAGGTAGACCGCGTCCGCACCGGCGGCGATGGCGCGCCCGAGGGCCTCCGGGTTGCCGGCGGGGGCCAGGTTTTCCATACGGCCGTTCATGCCTTTTGCTGCTCCTCCGCCCGGACGCCCAGGCTCTCCAGCGCGTCCTCGGCCTCGCGCAGGCGGCGGCGCAGCCGGGTGTTCTCGTCCTTGGCCTTCAGCACCTCGTCCGCCAGGCTGAGGGCCGTCAGGATGCCCGTGGTCTCGAGGGTCATCCGCGCCGAAAGCTGGGTCTCCCGCAGCATCCGGTCGGCATAGGAAGCCACCCGCTGCATATGTTCCGGCCCGTCCGGGCTCAGCAGGGTGTACTCCTTGCCCAGCACATAGACCGTGGTTCTCTGTTTGCTGTCCATATTCGCTCCCGAAAAAAGAGCGCCGGCAGGCGGCCGGACCGCGAGCCAACGCTCAGAAATGGCGCATCAAAGCTGGTCAAAGGGGAAGTCCTGCCCGAAGGTCTCCACCCGGATGCTCTTCATCCGCTGATCCTCAAAGGGGCGATCCCGCATGTCCCGCCTGGCGCTGACGATGCGCTCGGCAGCCTCCATGCCCTCGGTCACCTTGCCGAAGGCCGCGTACTGGCCGTCCAGGTGCGGGGAGTCGCTGGTCATGATGAAGAACTGGCTCCCGGCGGAATTGGGGTTCATGGAGCGGGCCATCGACAGCACGCCGTAGGTATGCTTCAGCGGATTGCTGACGCCGTTGGCCGCGAACTCGCCCCGGATGGCGTAGCCCGGGCCGCCGGTGCCGGTGCCCTTGGGATCGCCGCCCTGGATCATAAAGCCGGGAATCACCCGGTGGAAGATCAGCCCATCGTAGAAGCCGCTGTTGGCTAAGGCGATGAAATTGCCCACAGACTGGGGCGCGATGTCGGGATAGAGTTCCCCCTTCATCTCGCTGCCGTCCTCCATGGTGATCACAAAAGTCGGATTCTGTGCCATACTGACTGCTCCTTCTGATTGCCCGCCGTCTGACGGCGGCTGAAAACAATCAAACTCTATTATACCACTTTTTTCGCTGTGTGCAACTGGTATGAATTTATAGGGAATGGGGAGCTGTGTTTATAGGGAATGGGGAGCTGTTAGCGATTAGCTTTTAGCTGTTAGCTGAGTTACGGGGGGCTGGAGGTTGGAGGTTGAAGGTTGGAGACAGGAGGTTGAATGGCGAAGCCATATCACGGAGCGAAGCGAGATTTCATGGCGAAGCCATTTCATGTGCGAAGCGCATTTCGTTCATCCCGGGGGAGACGGAATGAAATGCCTGACGGCGCGTGAAATGTGCCTTCGGCACGTGAAATGCCCTGCGGGGCATAGACTCAGCCAGAAGTCCGCCCATCCGTGAGCCTTGACCGGCTGGCCTGGCTGTGCTACACTGTCTTCATCCTGAATCCTGTCAAGGAGGGGCCCATGGCAGTCTTTGCGTCAGCGGAATTCCTGATCCCGGAGGAGCGGTATCTCGACAAATGGGCGGTCATCGCCTGCGACCAGTTCACCTCCCAGCCCGAGTACTGGCGGGAAGCGGGGCAGACCGTGGGCAGCGCGCCCTCGGCCCTCAACATCATCTTTCCCGAGGCCTTTCTGGGCGAGGAGGGGCGGATTGAGGCCATCAACGCCCACATGCGGGACTACCTGGCGGCGGGCTTCCTGCGCAGGTATCCGGACAGCTATATCTATGTGGAGCGGACGCTGCTGAACGGGACGATCCGCCGGGGCATTGTGGGTGTGATCGACCTGGAGGCCTACGACCACAGCCCCCGGGCCCGGACGCCCATCCGCGCCACCGAGCGCACCGTGGTGGAGCGCATTCCGCCCCGGGTGAAGATCCGGGAAAACGCGCCCATGGAGACCAGCC
The DNA here is from genome assembly GCA_017534885.1 of Clostridia bacterium. Classification (GTDB taxonomy): domain Bacteria; phylum Bacillota; class Clostridia; order Christensenellales; family Aristaeellaceae; genus RUG11272. The sequence continues at coordinate 25,485 of JAFXVR010000063.1, forward strand.
ATGTGCTGCTGCTCTGCGACGACCGGTCGAAAAGCGTCATCGAGGAGACCCGCAAGGGGGAGAAGCTCTACGATTTCGACCTGATGCTGGGCGGCGGGCACATCGCGGGCTGGCTGATTACCGGGGAAGAAGCCCGGCGGCTGGAAAAACGCATCCGGGACTATGAGGCGGAAATGGACGCCCGCTATGCCGGCACCGACCCGATCTACTACGCCGTGGGCGACGGCAACCACTCCCTGGCCACCGCCAAGCGCTGCTGGGAGCGGGACCGGAAGGAGCGCTGGGCCATGGTGGAGCTGGAGAACATCCACGACGAGGCCCAGGGCTTCGAGCCCATCCACCGGGTGGTGAAGGGCCGCCGTCCCGAGGAAATACTCCGGGCGCTGGAGGCCGTATGCGCGCCGGGCGGGTATCCCGTCACCTGCATCTGGGGGAAGGAAAAGCGCACCGTCACCCTGAATCCCGCCCTGGGCAAGCTGCCCGTGGGCATTGTGCAAACCTTCCTGGATCAGCAGGAGGGCATCACCATGGACTACATCCACGGCGAAGAAGCCGCCGCCCGTCTGGCGGAAGCCCCGGACACCCTCGCCATTCTCCTGCCCGCCATCCCCAAGGAGGATCTCTTCCCCGGCCTGAGCGCCGACGGCGTCCTGCCCCGGAAGACCTTCTCGATGGGTCACGCCCAGGAGAAGCGCTACTATCTGGAGTGCCGGCGCATCGGCGCGGAGGCGGAGGGATGAAGCTGGTGTTCATCACCGGCAGCGGCGCCGTGGGCAAGATGACCGTTGGGCAGGAGCTGGCGAAGCTGACCGGCCTGCGGCTCTTCCATAACCACATAGCCATCGAGCCGGTCATCGAGGTCTTCGGCCGCTATGACGGTCAGGCCGTGTACGACCTCCGCGAGGCCATTTTCCGCCGCTTTGCCGCCACAGACGCCTATGGCATGATCTTCACCTTCATGTGGGCCTTTGACATCCAGGAGGACTGGGATTATGTCGACCATGTGAAGTCCATCTTCGCGCCTTACGGCACCGAGTTTTACTGCGCGGAGCTCGTGGCTTCCCAGGAAGTCCGCCTGGCCCGGAACGCCACCGAAAACCGCATCCGCCACAAGCCGTCCAAGGCTGACGTCACCCTGTCCGCCCAGCGCCTGCTGAACGAGGACGCCCATTACCGCCTCGTCAGCCGTCCCGGCGAAGTCCCCTTTGCCCACTATCTCCGCATCGATAACACCCGCCTCGCTCCCGATGAAGCCGCACGGATGATCAGGGATGCGTTCGGGCTCTGACGGGACGGATTCTCCCGCATACCGCAGAGAAGCATTCACCGCACTCAGATCTATACTCAAAGGAGGTCAGGGAGAGAGTCCCCCCCTTCTCTCCCCGCAAACCGATGTCACATCAGAAGCTGAACCACATCCGCAATTTCTGCATCATCGCCCACATCGACCACGGCAAGAGCACTTTGGCCGACCGCCTGCTGGAGACCACCGGCGTCTTTGAGAAGCGGGAGATGGTGGAGCAGATCCTGGACAGCATGGAGCTGGAGCGGGAGCGGGGCATCACCATCAAGAGCAAGGCGGTGCGCATGGGCTACCGCGCCAGGGACGGCAGGGAATACGAGCTGAACCTGATCGACACCCCCGGCCACGTGGACTTCACCTATGAGGTCAGCCGGGCGCTGGCGGCCTGCGAGGGCGCGCTGCTGGTGGTGGACGCCACCCAGGGCATCGAGGCCCAGACCCTCGCCAACTGCTACATGGCGCTGGATCACGACCTGGAAATCATCCCGGTCATCAACAAGATCGACCTGCCCTCGGCCCGTCCGGAGGAGGTGCGCGCCGAGATCGAGGACGTGATCGGCCTGGACGCTTCCTACGCGCCCTGCATTTCCGCCAAGACCGGTCTGAACGTGCCCGACGTGCTGGAGGCCATCGTCGACCACATTCCCCCGCCCGAGGGCGACCCGGAGGCGCCCCTGCAGGCGCTGATTTTCGACGCCTTCTATGACAATTACAAGGGCGCGATCTGCTTCATCCGGGTGAAGGAGGGCTGCATCCGCGCCGGCATGCGCATGCGGCTGATGGCCACCGGCGGCGAGTTTGACGTGGTGGAGGTGGGCTCCTTCCGCCCGGGCTATGTGCCCTGCGAGGCGCTCTGGCCCGGGGACGTGGGCTATGTGGCGGCCTCCATCAAGGATGTGCGGGATACCCGGGTGGGCGATACCATCACCGACGCGGCCCGGCCCGCGGCCAGCCCCCTGCCCGGCTACAAGCAGGTGACCCCCATGGTTTTCTGCGGCATCTACCCGGCGGACGGCGCGGACTACCCCGCCCTGAAGGACGCCCTGGAAAAGCTGCGCATGAACGACGCCTCCCTGACCTTTGAGCCGGAGACCTCCGTGGCGCTGGGCTACGGCTTCCGCTGCGGCTTCCTGGGCCTGCTGCACATGGATGTCATCACCCAGCGGCTGGAGCGGGAGTTCGACCTGGACCTGGTCACCACCACCCCGGGCGTCATCTACCACATCACCAAGACGGACGGCACCGTCCTGTCCATCGACAATCCCTCCAAGCTGCCCCCGGTCACTGAGATCGCCCGGATGGAGGAGCCCTTCGTCCACGCGGAGCTCTTCACCCCCCAGGAGTATGTGGGCACGCTGATGGATCTCTGCCAGGACAAGCGCGGGGTCTTCATCGACATGCAGTACGAGGGCAGCCGCGTGAAGCTCAACTATGACCTGCCCCTCAACGAGATCATCTTTGACTTCTTCGACACGGTGAAGAGCCGCAGCCGGGGCTACGCTTCCTTCGACTATGAGCTGAAGGACTACCGGCCCAGCGAGCTGGTGAAGCTGGACATCCTCCTCAACGGCGACCTCTGCGATGCCTTCAGCCAGATTGTGCACCGGGACAAGGCCTATCCCCGGGGCAGGAGCATGTGCGAAAAGCTGAAGGACGTGATTCCGCGCCAGCAGTTTGAGATCCCCGTGCAGGCGGCGATCGGCGGCAAGGTGATCGCCCGGGAGACCGTGAAGGCCATGCGAAAGGATGTGCTGGCGAAGTGCTACGGCGGCGATATTACCCGCAAGAAGAAGCTGCTGGAGAAGCAGAAGGAAGGCAAGAAGCGCATGCGCCAGTTTGGCACAGTGCAGGTGCCGAGCGAAGCCTTCCTGGCGGTTTTGAAGATGGAAGAGACCTGAGCGGGGCGCGGAGGCGCAGCGTGTGCTTCACCGGGCACCGGCACCTGCCCGCGGACACGGCGGAGCTGGAGACCCGGCTGGATCAGTGCCTGCGCCACCTGTACCGCCTGGGCTACCGCACCTTTTACTGCGGGGCGGCCCTGGGCTTTGACATGCTGGCCGCCGAGCGCACCCTCTACCTGCGGGCCCGCTGCCCGGAGGTCAGGCTCGTGATGGTGCTGCCCTGCGCCGACCAGGACGCGCGCTGGCCCGAGCGGGAGCGCAACCGCCACCTGTACCTGACCGGCGCGGCGGACGAGCGCGTTGTGCTGGCCCCCGGCTATTACGAGGGCTGCATGATGGTGCGCAACCGCTGGATGGTGGACCGCTCCGCCTTCTGCCTCTGCTATCTGATCGCGCCGAAGGGCGGCACCGTCAGCACCGTGACCTGCGCGGCGCGGGAGGGGCTGGCGCTGCTGAACCTGGCCATTCCCGAAAAATGCGCGGCCTTCCTGCGACTCAGGACGGCCCCGGCGGGCCCGGAGGAATAAAGTGGAGCTGTACATTCATCTGCCCTTCTGCCGGCGCAAGTGCCGGTACTGTGATTTCGCGTCCCGGACCGGGCAGGAGGCCCTCATGCCCGCCTGTGTGGACGCCCTGCTGCTGGAGGCGGACGCTTCCGGCTTTTTGGGTGAGGCCGTCGAGACCGTCTTCATCGGCGGGGGCACGCCCTCCCTCCTGCCGCCGGAGGAGCTGACGCGCCTGTTGAAGGGCCTGCGCACGCGCTTTGACTGGGCGGCGGACGCGGAGGTCACTTCTGAGGCCAATCCGGGCACGCTGACGGAAAAGTGGCTGGAGGCGGCGGTTTCCTGCGGCGTCAACCGGCTTTCGCTGGGCATGCAGGCCGCTCAGACGGAGCTGCTGACCCTGCTGGGGCGCATCCACACGCCGGAGCAGGCGGCGGAGTCCGTGCGCATGGCGAAGGCCGCGGGCATCCGGAACCTGAACCTCGACCTGATGTTCGGCCTGCCCACCCAGACCGAAAGCCAGTGGCGGGAGACCCTCGAGACCGCCCTGGCGCTGGTGCCGCAGCACCTGAGCTGCTACGGGCTGATCCCCGAGGAGGGCACGCCGCTGAAAGCCGACCTGGACGCGGGCCGTCTGCGCCTCCCGGAGGAGGAGAGCGAACGCCGTATGTACGAGGACGTCCGGCGGCGGCTGGGGGAGGCCGGCTTCGTTCACTACGAGGTCTCCAACTTCGCCCTGCCCGGCTATGCCTGCCGGCACAACACCGGCTACTGGACGCGGGCGAGTTATCTGGGGCTGGGGGCTTCCGCCGCCTCCCTCCTGCCCGGGGCGGACGGAAGGCGCTCCCTGCGCCGCACCAATCCCCGGGAACTGCGGGACTACCTCGATATGGTGCGGGATAAGGACTGGGCGCGCCGCGAAACGGAGACCGTTTCCCCGGAGGAGGCCCGGTTTGAGACGCTGATGCTGGGCCTGCGCCTGCTGGATGGCGTCTCCGAGGCGGACTTCCTGCGGGAGCACGGCGTGACCTTAGAAGCCTGGCGCGGGCCGAAGCTGCGGGAGCTGGCCGAACGGGGGCTGACGGAGCACGCGGGGGGCCGCTGGCGGCTGACCCGCCTTGGGCTGGACCTGATGAACACGGCGCTGGTGGAGCTGATGTGAGCGCTGGTTGACGATACCTGGCAAATGTGCTATGATTAACACAATAAGGAGGTGGAGCCTATGAACTACAACTACTACTACAACAGTTCCGATTACAGCAACTTCCTCTGGCAGCTGCAGCACTCCACGTACTACAATTCGGTGCGGTTCATTTCCCTGGCGCTTCTGGTGCTGGGCATCGTGTGCTGGTGGCGCATCCTGACCAAGGCGGGAGAGGAAGGCTGGAAGTGCCTGATTCCCTTCTACAACTTCTACATGGAGTGCAAGATCGCGGAGTACACCACGCTGTTCTGGTGGGCACTGTTCGGCGGCATCGGCACTGTCGTCGCAGGTGTGGTGATCGGCCTGATGGCCCGGAGCAGCCAGGCATTGGCGGCCATCATCAGTATTCTTCCGCTGGTCTATTTTATCGCGCTGCTGGTGATGAACATCAAGTGGTGCATCCGCCTGGCCCGCGTCTTCGGCAAGAGCGGGGCCTTCGCGGCGGGGCTGTTCTTCCTGCCGATCATCTTCTACGCGATCCTCGCCTTTGGCGACGCGCAGTACATGAACGGCAGCGCGCCCGCCCCCCGTCCCGGCGAGGTGCGTGCCTGGCGCTGCCCCTCCTGCGGAGCCTATACCCCCGTCAGCCGCTCCGCCTGCGAGCAGTGCGGCGCGGCAAGGCCGGACAAGGATATGGTGGAGTGAAAGGCCGGAAGGGGGTGCCGGGATGGACGGGTTTTTCGGACTGCTGGGACGCTATGACAGTTACGGAGAGTGCCTCCTGGCGGTGCTGGAACAGGTGGTTTGCGGCTTCCGCAGATGGCCGGCCAGCGGCTGGGATTTGCTGCAGGCTCTGAATGCGGTGCTTCAGACAGCCGGCTGGTGGCGTATCCTGCCCAAGGCGGGGGAGAAGGGATGGAAAGCCCTGATTCCTGTCTACAACGGGTACACCTATGCCAGAGCTGTCCGCTGCCCGGGCTTGTTTTATGCCCAGATTGCTGTGATTCTGGGATACATCGTCTGGATCCTCCTGCTGCCCTTCTACCTGATGACGGGTTCGACTACAGCTTTCCATGCACTCAACATTCTCTGGTACGGCGTGGAAATCGTTGACGTTGTATGGATGATCGTGATCGCCGTCCGACTGGCGCGTGCCTTTGACAAAAACAGGGCGTTTACGGCTGGCCTGATCCTCTGCCCCAGTATTTTCCTGTGCATTCTCGGCTTCGGCGAGTCCGTATACACAGATCCCGCGTTCGTACCCGCGAGACCCCAGGAATGGCGCTGCGCCTCCTGCGGGCACGTGAACCGTGTCAGCCGCCTCACCTGCGAGCAGTGCGGCGCACGGACAAGGATATGGTGAAGGGAAAGACCGGTTCATAATGATGATTTCATAAGGGGGGGGAGCTGTGACTCCTTTTGAAAATGGCTTCAGCTACGGCGAATACATCCGTTACATATGCGACCGGATGGCGTCCGGACAGTTCGGCACAAGCCAGGTGATCTCATGGCTGGTGTTCGCATTCTGCACGGTCTGCTGGTGGTTCATCCTGAAGAAAGCCGGGGAAAAGGGGTGGAAAGCCCTGATTCCCATCTATGGGAGCTATGTGAAATACAGGATTGCCCACTGTGTATATCTGTTCTGGTGGATGATCGGCAGTTTTGCTGCCTTTGCGACGGCAGTCTTTGGCCTTGTCCCGCTTGCGTTCGCGCTGTCAAGCGGGGATTTGGCCATAGCAGCAATTGTCATCATGATCATATCTGTCCTTGCCGGGCTTGTGATCTCTTTTCTCACATGGGTTCGGCTGGCCCGGGCTTTTGGCAGGTCCAAAGCTTTCGCGGTGGGGCTGTTGCTGCTGAACCCCGTCTTCGTGGGCATCCTTGCTTTCGGCAAGGCGGAATACCGGACAGAACCGATCTCAAGAAAGCAGCGGCGCAGGGAAGCACGCCAAAGGGAGCCTCAGTGAGGCTCCCCTTTCATATACAGCCGTTCAGCCGTTCACTTCAGCGGCCTGATCAGAATGAAGGGCGTCAGCTCGTCGCCCTGGCCGCTGGGGTTGTCATTCAGGGCGTCCTGAATCTGGTCGTCCGTCAGGGGGAAGTCGGCGCACTTGCCCAGCTGGTTCCGGTCAATGTCGTTGGCGTCCATCAGCACCACGGGGATGCCGGTGTCCTTTTCTAGCTGGTCGCAAAGCTCCTGCGCGTTGGTGTTGTTGATGAGGGCCAGACTCTTGTAGCGCTCGAAGGAGGAGCGGTAGTAGAAGCCGTCGATGCCGGCCACGTCCTTGCCCACGATTTTGTAGAACACGCCCTTGACGCCGAAGAGCTTGGTGACGGCGGACGCGATGGAGGCGAAGACCACCTTGGGCGCGCCCACCATGTCGATGGCCAGCTGCAGCTTGTAGGGATCGTGCATGCCGATGCCGGCCACGGTCTCGCTGGCCCTGGGCGCAAGGAGTTTCGCCCAGAAGCCGGGCTTCACCTGGTCCTTGGTGCGCACGTTGCCGGTGCACATGGCCATGACCTTGGCGCCGAAGGCCAGCACGTCGCCCGGCTGGCTGAGGGGCAGCACATAGCGGCGCACCAGTTCGGCCTGGTTTTCGCCCACCTCGATGAAATGGGTGTGAATGGCAAAGCGGTCGTACCGCCGGCCGTCGCGGCCCGTGAGGGTGCCCCGGTCAAAGTATTCGACGCCGTTCAGCTCCCGGCGCTGGGACTCGATGTTTTTGCTCTCCGCCATACGCGCTCAACCTCCTGCCTTGAATCGCCGCCTATTGTACACCCGGCGGGCGGGTTCGTCAATGCCGCTCCGGGTTTTCTTATACCAGTCTGTGTTTAGACAGTTATTCTGCAAAAGGATTTCGCCGCCTGCGGGCGGCGACCAGGGCTTTCCGGTCGCCCCGGACCTTCGGGCGCATGCCCTTTGTTGACCTTTGGTTGGATAGTATTATGTTCCGCTTTACGCGCCGGAGGGGCCGGCGAAGCCCCGGAAGGCGTACAGGCCGATGCCGGCGGCGATGGCCAGGTTGAGGGAGTCCACCCTGTCGCTGCTGGGGATGCGCACCGGGGTGCCCATATCCGCGAAGCTGTCCGGGAGGCCGCTGCCCTCGTTGCCGAACACCAAGGCGAAGGGTTTGCCCACGGGGCGGCTGAGGGCGGTTTCGAGGGGCACCGAGGCCGTGAGCATGAAGGGATATAGGGCGTGGGCCGGATGGGCGGCGCGGTAGTCCTCAAAGCGGTCGAAGACGCGCAGGCGCAGCTGGAAGAGGCTGCCCATGCAGGCGCGCACCGTGCGGGGGTCAAAGGCGTCGGCGCAGGGGCGGATCAGGGCGATATCGGTGAAGCCGAAACCCAGGGCTGTGCGCAGGATGGTGCCCACATTGCCGCAGTCCGAGGGATTGTGGAGCACCACGTGGGGGAGGTCGTCCCGGAGGGGCTCGTCCGGCTTGCGGAAAACGGCGGCGGCATAGCAGTTGTCCTTGCCCGAGATGCGGGCCAGGGCGCGGTCGGCTTCCTCAATGCGCACACCCGCCTCTCTGGCCAGGGCCGTCAGCTTTTCGACGCCCTCCCGGCCCTCCGCTCGCGACGAAACGAGCACCCGCTGGGCCAGGTCGGGCCGGTGAAGCAGGCACTCGATGGCCGGGAAGATGCCCGGCGCGTAGGCGTAGGGGAGATCGGAGCTGTAAGCGGTCAGGGCCGGCATTTGAACCTCCTGGGGGTCAGCGGTGGGCAGCATTCATTGCAACTATGGGGCTTCTTGCTGTAGCAATGGTATGATTAGCGTAGGTGTTCCAAGTGGGTTCATAAGAAGCATCAGCTTCATTTCCCCACATATCCCAGTTGTCACGATCTCCTCTGGCAAACAATTCAATTCTGGGGGCCATGCTGCACGCTTCAATGATTGGTATGATTTCATCGGGCTTGCGGCTGTGCTCTCTTTTCATTGTCCGTATGAGGTTGACCTGGGATCTGGCTGGAGCGAGCGTTCTGTTGGGAGCACTGCGCTTTTTGATGCCAAATAGAAGGATCTCTGTTACATTCCGGAAATAGAATCCGACACCACGACCGTCAGGCTGCCCGTCTTTTCGTACTTTCTCCCATACAAGATTCGACTTGTATTCAAAACCCCATGCTTCCATTACCGCAAGCCCATCCGGAAGCAAGGCATTAGGCACCCAAAGATACAGATGCGCTTTTTCGTCTGCGAGTTCAGCAACAGGCAAGTGCTTGATGTCTTCTATGGTCATGGTTTCGTAGCGAGAAAGCCTCTTGTGTTCAGGGGCGACTTTGCCAGTTCTGTTTTGAAACTGCCATGGTGGATCAGCATATATTGTATTGTATTTCTTGCCATTGGTGAAGCTGCGAAGATTCTGGATCGTCTCTTGAAGTTTATCCATTGAATACCACACACTCCTTTCTGATACCAACAGCCAAGATAGGACATCCTCCATTCCTGCGTGATTCAAGCCGATATATAAGCTTTCCCATCCATGTGGTACTGGCTCCATATTTCCGAATCAGCAATTGACCGGTACTGTCCTTGAGTGTTTTGAAAATGTCGTTCAGCTCTTCAGACCTTGTGACGATTACGCCAACATCAATCAGTCCACAATCGAAATAGGTTCTCATTGCGAGCAAATCACGATCAAATGTCTGGTCCTTGCTGTTCCATTCAAGGTCAAAGGCAACTCTGTTTTTCAGAAAGTCAATATTGTGACCATCAATGTATCCAGCAATTGTTTCTACCTCGAAAGGTTCATCAGAAAACCGGCCGCGTCTTTGAGCGCTTTGACGAGGGTATTTCTTGACAACCAAATCACCGGAGATGCGAATCTCCCTCCAATTAAGCGGGTAGAGGACATCGTCAAACTTTTTCGGTATAGGAGATTCATTACCACCTGCTATCATTAGGTCATCAGGTGACAGAGTAAGTCTCCGAAGGCAAGTTTGAATGTCACCCCATTCCTCCGGGAAAGAGGTATCCAAAATCTCAAGAGCATGACCGTAGTTCTTGAAATCAAAACGTTCGAGGAGGTCTCTGGCAACATGATCTTCTATACTCATAAACAGCCCCTCATTTCCTCCGGTCAGTCAAAGAGCGCGTTCACAAAATCCTTCGCGTTGAAGGGCTGCAGGTCGTCGATGCCCTCGCCCACGCCGATGTACCACACGGGGACGTTCAGCTCCTGACGGATGGCCAGGGCGATGCCGCCCTTGGCGGTGCCGTCCAGCTTGGTGAGGATGATGCCGCCCACCTCGCAGACCTCCTTGAAGACCCGGGCCTGCTGCAGGCCGTTCTGGCCGGTGGTGGCGTCCAGCACCAGGATGCAGCGCACCTCGGCCTCGGGGTACTCCCGGTCCAGGACGCGGCGCATCTTGTCCAGCTCGTCCATCAGGTTCTTCTTGTTGTGCAGGCGGCCGGCGGTGTCCACCAGCAGCAGGTCGGCGCCGTTGGCCTTGGCGGACTTGATGGCGTCGTAGACCACGGAGGCGGGATCGGCGCCCTCCTCCCGGCGCACAATCGGCACCCGGGCCCGGTCGGCCCAGATGGAGAGCTGGTCGGCGGCGGCGGCCCGGAAGGTATCGCCCGCGCAGAGCATCACAGTGCGGCCGATGGACTGGAAGCGCAGGGCCAGCTTGCCGATGGTGGTGGTCTTGCCCACACCGTTGACGCCCACAATCAGCATGACCATGGGCCAGCGCAGGGCCGGACGGGGGATGTCCATCTCTTCCACCATGATCTGCTTGAGCAGCTCCCGGGCCTCGCCGGCGGTCTGCACCTTGCCCTTCTGCACCCGGGCCTTCAGCTCGTCGATGATGCGGGTGGTGGCGGTCATGCCGCAGTCGGAGAGGATCAGGATGTCCTCCAGCTCCTCATAAAAGTCGTCGTCGATTTTGCGGGTCTCCCGCACCAGGGTGTCCACCCGCTCGGTCATGCTGCCGCGGGTCTTGGTCAGGCCCGCCTTCAGCCGGGCGAAAAGACCCTTCTTTTCAGGCTGCGCCTCCTCCGCGGGGGCGGACGTCTGCTGAGAAGCCGGGGCGGGAGCCTGCTGGGGAGCCGGGGCTTCCTCCTTCTTTTTGTTTCCGAACCAAAGAGGCATGGCATTGTTCCTCCTGATGAAGTATTTCTGATGCTTCTGACGAAACCGCAGCACAGCGGACAATCGTCATAAGCCGCCTGTTTAAAGCCTTGCTGAGACGCTCATTCGCCCGTCAGCTTTTTGATGCGGCTTCTGATGGCTCCTTTTGTGCGGCGATGGCGCTCGGAAAGCTCACGGATATCCAGGCCCTGTTCCAGCTCGCTGAGCAGCTGCCTGTCCTCCTCTTCTGTCCAGGGCTCATATGCGCCGCCGGATATCTCAGGCAAATCAGCCGATCTTGCGTGCGCCTGCATTTCTTTGATCGGGCGGCCAAACAGGGAGCTGATCATCACCCAGTTCAGATTCATCTCAATGGCGCGCTTGAGTATAGCCGTTTCCTCCGGTGTCAGGCTTCCGCTTTCAGGCTCAGACTGAGACGTTTCCGGGACAGCCGGTTTCGCCTCCGGATGCTTCTTCACCCAGTCGGCCACGGCCTGCAGGAAGGGCGGGCCGTACTTGGCGGCCTTCCGCTCGCCGAAGCCGTGCACCCGGGTCAGGGCGGCCTGGGTCAGGGGCAGCTTTTCCGCCATGTCGCGCAGGGATTTGTCCTCGCAGATGATGTAGGGTGGCACCCGGTGCAATCCCGAGAGACGGATGCGTACGGAGCGCAGGGTGTCAAAGAGCGTTTCGGCGGACGGCTGATCGCCGGGCTTCCAGCCCTCCTTCATGGGCAGGCTTTCCGGGCGGTCAGGCAGGAGCGCGTCCAGGCCGCTGAGGCCCTCCGGCGCTTCCGGGCGGTCCTCCGGGCTGTCCTCCGGAGGCGGAAAATCGTCTTCCCGGGGGATGGTGAAGTCCCGCATGGCGCGCTTGCGCTTCCGGCTCAGGCCTGCCGCGTAGGCGTAGCGTCCGCCGGCGCAGGCCGCGCAGCCCTCGCACCGGCCCGGGGCGCTCTGGCCGAAGTAGCGCAGGATCCAGGCCCGGAGGCAGCCCTCGGTCTGGCAGTAGCTGTCCATCTGGTTCAGGCGGAGCAGATCGTTCTGCCGCACCAGGCGCTGCTGCTCGGGGCTCAGGTCGGGGTTGGGCTCGCCCGAGGTGATCAGGTGGCGGGCGGAAATGGTGTCAGCGGGGGAGTAGAGCAGGACGCACTCGGCCTCCTCCCCGTCCCGGCCGGCCCGGCCCGCCTCCTGATAGTAGGCCTCCATGGACTTGGGCATGTTGTAATGCACCACGAAGGACACATTGCTCTTGTCGATGCCCATGCCGAAGGCGTTGGTGGCCACCATCACCTGCGCCCGGTCGTACTGGAAGTCCTCCTGGGCGGTGCGGCGCTCCTCGTCGGGGAGGCCGGCGTGGTACCGGGCCGCCGCGAAGCCCAGGGACTGGAGCTGGGCGGCCACCCGCTCCACATTGCGCCTGGTGCCGCAGTAGACAATGCCGCTTTTGCCCTCCTGACGGCGGAGGATTTCCGCCAGCGCCTCATCCTTGCTCTGGGGGCGGAGCACCTCAAACCACAGGTTGGGGCGGTCAAAGCCCGTCATGGCGGTCTCCGGGGAGCGGAGGCGCAGGTAGCGCACGATGTCCTCCCGGACGCGGACGGTGGCCGTGGCGGTGAAGGCTCCCACCGGCGGGCGCTGGGGCAGGCTGTCGATGAAGTCGGCGATGCGCAGGTAATGGGGGCGGAAGTCCTGACCCCACTGGCTGACGCAGTGCGCCTCGTCCACGGCGATGAGGCTCAGGTTCGCCGCGCGGGCGAAGGCGCGGAAGGAGGCGGTTTCCAGCCGCTCCGGCGCCACATAGATGATGCGGTAAGCTCCCTGGGAGGCCCGGCTCAGGGCGATTTCCGTCTGGCGGGGGGTCAGGGAGGAGTTGATATAGGCCGCGGCCACCCCCTGGGAGATCAGCGCCGCCACCTGATCCTTCATCAGGGAAATCAGCGGCGAAATCACCAGGGCCGTGCCGGGCCGCACCAGCGCCGGCACCTGATAGCACACCGATTTGCCCGCGCCGGTGGGCATGACGCCCAGACAGTCCCGGCCCTCGATCAGCGCCCCGGCCAGGGCCTCCTGCCCCGGGCGGAAATCGCTGTGGCCGAAGACCTCCCGGAGGGTTTGCCGGGCTTCAGACAGGCTTTCGGGCGGGAGGGTCCGCTCACTGCTCACGCTGCACCTCCGTCACATTGTCGCTCTCCCGGGAGATCTCCTTCAGCGTCTTGCCTGAGCGCAGGCCCACGGTCAGCATGACGACCGCGCCGATGAGCAGGGAGATGTAATAGGTGAAGAAGCGCCAGAGCAGCAGGCCGGCCAGGCGGGTGCCGCCGGGGAAGAGCTGGCCGAAGTAGAGGCTGAACACGCCCTCCTGGGCGCCGGAAGCGCCGGGCAGGGGGGTGTAGGCCGCGGAGAGGTACTCCATCACGTTCATGGTGATGAGCTGGCCCGGGGTCGCGCCGCTCAGGCCCAGTCCCTTGTACACGCACACGATGACGCACATCAGGCTCAGCAGCTGCAGCCCGCCCAGGAGCAGCTGCACCAGCAGTTCCATCGGGTGGCGCAGCAGGAGCTGCATGCTGCCGTGGAAGGTATCCACTGTTTTGTTGAGGCTTGCGGCGGTCTTCTCCGGGTCCTTGATGAGCTTCAGCCGGGTGCCCAGGCGGATGATCAGCCGGGCCATGGCGCGCACCACGGGCCGGCACAGGGAGAGCACCAGCACGCCGGTCACGGTGACGGTGTTGTACAGGTAGCCGATGACCAGAATCCACATGCTGCCGCCCACCTGCTCCGCCACGAAGGGCCCGTAGGCGATCCAGAGCACGGTGCCGAAGACCTCCAACATGAACTGGAAGCAGAAATAGCGCATGACCAGGGCGGAGGTGCCGATGCCCATGGGCACGCCCCGCTGGTGCAGGTAGTAGATCTGCATGGGCTGGCCGCCGGAGGCGCCGGGGGTGATGTTGGAGTAATACTGGCCCGCCACGGACACATAGAACATATAGCCCAGGGGCAGGCGGTAGCCCTGGTTGCGCAGGAAAAAGCGGACGCTCAGCGCGTCCATCAGCAGGAACATCAAAAAACAGAGCAGCGAGCCGATGACCCACTGCGGCGCCATGTCGCGCACAGCCTTGACGGCGTTGCCGATGTCCGGGTCGCGGATGGCGATAATCAGCACCACGATCAGGGTGCCGAGGATCAGCGAAAGGTTCAGGATCCGTTTGGTGCGGGGTTTCATACGTCCTCCTTCAGGCGGGTACCCCCGCAGTATAGCATAATTGGAAGGGATACGTCAACTTAGAGAAAGATAAGAACATGATAAGAGTGTCCGGAAGCGGCCTCCGGCGGAAAAAGGCCGGCGGCGGCCCGGGGGCGGTCAGGCGTGGTTCGCCGGTTTTGGCGGCTGATTATGTCCTGCAGCGCATACACCGCGGGCTGGATACAGGGTTTTATGATTCTGAAACAGTTTCTTCACCAATTTCACGCAATATCAACATAACTGTAATAGCAATTTTGATAACAATTTTGTAAAATAGGGGGGGGTATGGAAATCATGGGTGCATTGTGCCCTTCAGCCCAATGCGCCGATGGAGGGAATGATTTTATGAAGCTGACCAGCCTGGCTTCTCTGCTGTTGACCCTGCTCCTTTTCACCTGTGTTCTGATGGGGGCGGCTTTTGCCGAGCCTGCAGACGGGCCGGGAACGGGGCAGAGCGGGGATACAGCGGGGCTTGCCCTGAGCTATGAGGTGGTCAGCGGCCTCCAGGCGGACGAGGGCCTTTCCTGCGCCTTCACCGTGGCGCTGAGCAGGGACGGCGAACCGCTGACGGAAGTGCCCGGCGGCCTTTTCGCGGACAGCGCCGAAGCGGAAGCCACGCCCATCACGGTCTTCCCGGCGACCTTCATCCTCACCGGCGGGCGGGGCGTCGTGCTGACGGGTCTCCCGGCGGGCGTCAGCTATACCCTGAGCGGCGGACTGGACGACGAGACCTATCTCACCGAGGCGGAGGGCGAGCGCGAAGGCCTGCTGAAGGCGGGCGAGACCGCGCAGATCAACCTGACCACCCTGCGCCGCACCACAGGAGTGACCATCGACACCAGCCTGACCAGCACCATCCCCGAGGACGCCGACAAGACCTTTGAAGCGACCCTGAGCCTTTTCGAGGGAGAAAACGAGCTGACCGCCCTGCCCCTCCTGGCCGTCACCGCGGCGGCGGACGGAGAGGAGACCGCCCTGGAGGCTGCCGGACTGCCCCTGACCCTCGCCCTGGCCAGCGGCCAGACCCTGAGCGTCAGCGGCCTGCCCATCGGCGTGCGCTACCAGGTGGCCTTTGCCGAGGAGAAGGATTACGCGGTGACCGTGGAAGGCGAGACTGAGGGTCTGCTTAACGCGGAGACCGCGCCGGCCCTGAGCCTGAGCGCCAGCCGCCGGGAAACCTGGACGCGGGTGGCCCTCACCTGGGCGGACGGGGAGGACGCGGACGGCCTGCGCCCGAGCCATGTGACCGCCACGCTGAAAAACAATATGCTTCTGCCCGAGCAGACCGTGACCCTGAGCGCCCGCAACAGCTGGAGCGCCAGGCTGGGCTCCCTGCCCGCCACGGTGGACGGGGCCGAGGTGGTGTACACCTGGTCGCTGTCCGGCCTGCCCGAGGGATACAGCGCCTCCTCCGAGGACGAAAACGCGGCTGAGCGCGGCACGGACGGCACCGAGTCCGCCATCACCTTAGCCTATGAGCCCGCGAAGACCGAGATGAGCGTCGCGGCCATCTGGCGGGATTCCGGCGACAATGACGCCCTGCGCCCTGAGACCCTGAGCGTGACCCTGTTGAGCGACGGCAGCCCCGTGTACGTGAACGGCGCGAAGGTCACCGCCCTGCTGAGCGAGGACAACAGCTGGCAGGCTGTCGCCAAGGAGCTGCCCAAGTACGGCAGCGGCAAGCTGGTGAACTACAGCTGGGCGGCGGATGTTACGCCTCCCGGATATGAGCTGCTGGGCGCCCACACCTTCGGCGGCCAGACCACTCTGAGCTTCCAGCACCTGGTGGAGCGGGTGACCGCCACCGTGCGCCTGATCTGGGATGACGCGGACAACCGGGAAGGCCTCCGCCCCCAGTCCCTGAAGGTGACCCTGGTGACCAACAAGATCGCCGGGAAGAGCTATGAGCTGAACGAGGCCAACGGCTGGACGGCCACCGTGGGCAACCTGCGGCGCTTCCACGGCGGCGACCCGGTGACCTACTCCTGGTTTGAAGACGGCACCCTGCCCGTTGGCTATACCATGACCGCCTCCGAGACGGCTGAAGGCGTGACCGTGCTGACCAACAGCCGGATCAGCGGCAGCCTGAGCGTCACCCAGAGCGGCGTCAGCAGCGCTGTGCCCTTCACCGTGACCCTGAGCGTGCCCGTGAACGGCGCTTACGGCGACATGGTCTTTGAGGGCGGCGTGGCTGCCTTCACCCTGGCCAGCGGCAAGGTCACCGCCAGGGACCTGCCCGTGGGCGCGTCCTACACCGTCAAGCAGACGCTGCAGGGCCATTACGCCGGCCAGGCCACCGGCACCAGCGGCGTCATTGAACAGGACGCCGAAGCTGAGGCGGTCTTCACCGTCAGCAAGGAAAACGTTGAGGTGCAGGTCTCCA
This sequence comes from Clostridia bacterium, assembly GCA_017534885.1. Lineage (GTDB taxonomy): Bacteria > Bacillota > Clostridia > Christensenellales > Aristaeellaceae > RUG11272. The sequence continues at coordinate 42,042 of JAFXVR010000063.1, forward strand.
AGCTCTGGGAAGACGACAACAACCGCGACAAGCTGCGCCCGGGCTTTGTGTCCGTCCACCTGAAGGCCGACGGCGTCCCGGTGCAGACCGCTTACATCACCGAGGAAATGGGCTGGGTCTACACCTTCACCGGCCTGGACAAGACCCGCGAGGACGGCACGGAGATCGCCTACACCGTGTCTGAGGATCCGGTGCCGGGCTACACCACGGGCATCTACCGCAACACGGTGGTGCAGGACGGCGTGGCCGTGGACGGCGGCTGGCTGATCCGCAACCATCACGCCATCGACACGGTGACGGTCAACGGCGTGAAGCGGTGGATCGACCAGGACAACAAGGACGGCATGCAGCCTGACCATGTGACCGTGCACCTGCTGGCGGACGGCACCACGGTGGACACCAAGGTGGTGACCGCCGAGACCGACTGGGTCTTCACCTTCACCGGCCTGCCCAAGCTCAACGGCGAGGGCAAGGAGATTGACTACACCGTGACCGAGGAGCCTGTGGAGGGCTACACCGGCACCGTGACCAAGACCGAGGAAGGCCTGTGGGTGCTGGAGAACGCCCACACCGAGGAGCTGACCGAGGTGCACGTGACCAAGCGCTGGACCGACGGCAACAACCTGGACGGCGTGCGGCCCGGCTCCGTGACGGTGCGTCTGCTGGCCAACGGCGTGCCCACCGGCCTGAGCCAGACCTTAGACGGCAGCAACAACTGGAATGCCGTGTTCATGTACCTGCCCGCTTATGAAAACGGCGAGAAGATCGTCTACACGGTGATGGAAGACAGCGTCACCGGCTACACCACCTGGTACGAGGGCAACGCGGACACGGGCATCACCGTGGTGAACCGCCACCAGCCCGCTCCGACGCCCACCCCCGTGCCCACCGTGACGCCCACCGCCAAGCCCACCGCCACCCCCGCCGTGCCCCGCACCGGCGACGACGCGCCCCTGGGCCTGTGGCTGAGCCTGATGCTCTGCTCGATGATCCTCCTCGCCGGCGCCGGCGTGATGACGGTCAAGAGGAAGCAGAGGTAAGACAAAGTGCATAAACAAAGGGGAAGCCATGTATGGTGGCTTCCCTTTTCGTATGCAGAATGCACGAAGAGGTTGAAGGTTGAAGAGGGGAAGAGTGAAGAGTGGATTCGGATGTCAAAAGGCCGCTTTCATGAACTGAGCCACGACTGGTTGTCGAAGACAGCGGAAATCACCACAACCAGTCGTGGCTCCAAGGTTGAAAGCGCCCTTTTGTCACCCTTACCAAGAGTGGAGAGTGAAGTGAGGATTCAAAAACAGCAGAGCGAAAACGATCAGGAAACAGGCTTAGCCTTTTTTCGCCGCTGGAACACAGACCAGGCTGGAGACGGATTCGCATTCGACCGAGATTGGGTCTCCGGCGGGGAGGCCGGTTTCAGGGTCGAGGGGGAAGAGGGCGATGGCGCCGGAGAGCTGGTTGGCGGCGAGGAGGACTGCGCCGTCGGGGGAGAGGAGAAGGTCCCGGGGCCAATGCCCGCCGGAGGGGAAGTCCGCCAGGCGGGTCAGGCGGCCGTCCGCGGCGAGGGTGAAGACGGTGACGATGTCCGCGCCGCGGCAGGAGACATAGGCCCGGCGGCCGTCGGGGCTCAGGCGCAGGGCGGCGGAGAGGGCTTCTTGCGCATAGCCCGCCGGGAGGACCTCGCCGCGGCTGACCTCCTGCCAGCGGCCTTCCACTTCACGGAAGACATGGAGCTGATTGCCCAGCTCGGTCACCGCCAGCAGCAGGCTTCTGCCCTCCGCGAAGGCCAGGTGCCTGGGGCCGGCGCCGGGCGGGAAGGGGAGATCCTGATCCGGCCGGGGGGTCAGGCCGCCGTCCGATGAGAAGGCATAGCAGAAGACCCGGTCGAGGCCCAGATCCGCCACAAAGAGCCGCACACCGTCCGGGTGCAGGGCGCAGCAGTGGACATGGGGCGCTTCCTGCCGCTCCGGGTTGAGGCCGTGGCCGCTGTGGCGGATCAGGGCGGTCATCCAGTCCGGACGGCCGTCCGCCGCGGTGGAGACCGTCAGCAGGGAGCCGCTGCCATAGTTGGCGCAGGCCAGATAGCCGCCGGGGAGGGGCTCCAGGTGGCAGAGCAGGCGGCCCGGGGTGTCCAGTCGCCCTAAGGGCAGGAGGGCGCCGTCCCTGCGCACCTTCCAGCCCGTGACCGCGCCGCCCTCCTCCAGCTCGGAGGCGGCGTAGAGGCGGTCGCCGGAAAGGGTCAGCCAGGAGGGATTATCCGCCGGACAGGCGCGGATGGGCCGCAGGCTGGGCGCGGCGGTGTTCAGGAGCAGGTGATGGAGGGCGCTGGTGTAGCCGCCGGCGTAGAGATGATAGATCATAGTTCTCCTTGTCTGGTCTGTCCGCCTGATGGGCAGGGTTCGCCCGCAGGCTTTCGGCATGTATCAAAGCGGAGCCGCCCTCACGGACAGCCCCGCACCGGTTCCGTTTTCAGCTCACTTGTGGCCTTTTTCCAGGGCGTACTGCTTCACGTAGGTCTCCAGCTCGTCCAGGGGCATGGCGGCGCCGATCAGATTGCCCTGGCCCTTGTACGCGCCGATCTCCTCAAAGAATTCAAACTGATCCTGATTCTCGATGCCCTTGGCGCAGAGCTTCATGTCTAAGGTGTCGGCCATGTGCTGGATGGCGATGGCCGCCTTGCAGGCCCGGTCGCTGCCGGGGATCAGGGCCGCGTAGCTGGCGTCCAGCTCCAGCATGTCAAAGTCCACCTGGCGCAGCAGGGGGAGGTTGGTGTGGTTGGTGCCGAAGTTGCCCATGGTCAGCAGCACGCCCTTCTCCCGCAGCGCGTTCAGGTGCTCGCAGCCCTCGGGGCTCAGCTCCTGCAGCTCGCTCAGCTCAAACTGCAGCCGCCTGGCCTCCAGCCCGCTGGCCGCCAGGCACTGCTCCACCTGCTCCACAAAGTACTTGCTGTCGGCGAACTTGGGCAGCAGGTTCAGGGAGAGGGTCAGGTTGCTGTTGACGCGGCGGCTGGCGTCGGCCGTGCGCTGCACCGCTTCCCGGAGCAGGGCGATGGAGAAGAGGGAGGTCAGGGCCTCGTCCCCCTCAATGATCTGCAGAATCGGCCAGGAGGGCAGCAGCGCGCCGTCCAGCCCGCGGAAATAAGCCACAAAGAGCTCGTAGGTATTGCAGCTGTTCTTGCCGAAGGTCCACTTGGGCTGGCCGTAGAGCACCAACCCGTTCTGAAGGATCATCTCGGTGATCGTGTTCCGTTCCATCGCGTGCGCCTCCCTGATTCAAATTGTGAAATTGCCGATGCCGAAAAACGTGGATACCCATCTGAATATGGTATTCGCGGTATGAAGCGCTTTTCCTGCAAGGCGTGAGAAATAATTCCGGAAAAGGGGACAGCGCGCTTCAGGATTCGCCAAGGAATCGGACCATCAGCAGCTCGTCGTGATAGCTGCCGTCGTCGAATTTCAGCGCCCGGACGCGCCGGCCGGTCTCCGTGAAGCCGCACTTGCGGTACAGGGCGAGGGCCCGCTCGTTGTCCGCCACCACCTCCAGGTCGATCTGCTCATAGCCGATCTGCCGGGCCAGGCCGGTCAGCCGCTCAATCAGCGCTGTGCCGATGCCCAGCCCCCAGTACTCCCGGTACAGGGCGATGGCGAAGGCGCAGCGGTGGCGAGTCTTCCGCTTGGGGCCCAGGCAGCGGATGCAGCTGTTGCCCGCCAGCTTCCCGTCCACAAAGGCGGCGGCCATGGCGGAGCAGGGGTCGGCCAGCAGGCTGCCCAACAGCTCCCGCTCCTGCTCCACCGTGTAATGGACTTCCCCCGGGGTGCGCAGCAGAAAGGGGGTCTCCCCGGCGGTTTCCGCCATGTAGCGGATCATGTCCTCCGCGTCCTCGGGCCGGGCGGGCCTGATGGTGCAGAGCCGGCCATCCCGGAGGGGAAAGGTGGTGACGTCAAAATCCATAGCGCAATCCTCCGCATTCTCTCGCATTCCGCTGTTGAGGCCGCTTGACACGGCTCCCCAGGTCAGTATAATAGGTTTGGAATGCCTTGTCAAAAGCTTCTGAAGGAGCAAAAGGGCAATCGCTTACAAACCTATGTCTATAAAAGTCTTTTGAAGATGGGATGGGGGTCTGGGGGACGGATGCGCCCGCGTGCCGCCAGTGGCGGCCTTCAGAGCGGGCACAGACGCCACGCCGAAGGAACTTTTCTTCAGAAAAGGTCCTTCCCTTCCCCCAGGAGCAGTAAGCGAGTCCTGGCGGAATTGCCGGAAAAGTGAACAGTGGAGGCGCGCATGGCTCAGCTTTTGTTTGATATCCTTGTCCGCACCCATCCGGCCCTGTCGGTGGACGGCGGCGCGGCGGGCTCGGTCACCATGATTCCCTTTGACGGCACGGTGGACGGGCCGCTGATGTCCGGGCGCATCGCCAGCGGCGGGGTGGATACCCAGCGGGTGAACGCGGCGGGCGTGCGGCACCTCTCGGCCAGGTACATCCTGGAGGGTGAGGCGAAAGCAGCTTACGGCGGAGGCCCCTGCCGCGTCTATGTGGAAAACGAGGCCTGGTTCCCCGACGGGAGCAATCTGCCCTTCGCCACCGTGCCCCGCTTCCTGACCGACCATCCGGCTCTCCGCCCCATACTCGCCCGCCCCGCTGTGGGTGAGGCGGTCGGGGAGGCGGACGGCCTGCACATCCGCCTGTACGCGGCGGAGGAACAGTAAAGCATGGAAACATATCTCGATACGATTCAGCCTGATCTCATCAATGTGACGCGGCTCTTCGGCCTGCCGGACACGGTCTGGGAGGAGCCGGTCCGCTTCCGCCTGACTTGCGGGGAGGAGGCGGGATGTTTTCGCTGTACCTGGGCCGAGAGCAGCGTCCGCGCAGAGCGGTTCGCGGACATACCGTTTGACGCCGATCCCCGGCTGCGAGAGCTGCACCGGCGGCGGGCGGCCCGGCGGCTCTGCCGTCAGACGCTCTATGATCTCTGCCGACAGGTCACCGGCATTCATCCGCCCTGGGGCTCCCTGACGGGCATCCGCCCCACCCGGCTGCTGTACGAGGCGCTGGAGCAGGGAGCACCGGATGTGGAGGCCGCCGCGGCGCGGGTGGTGCGGGACTTTGACGTGACGATAGAGAAGGCGGCCCTGCTGGCGGAGGCGGTTTCCACCCAGCTGACCCTGCCGCCCCCGGGCGACCAGTGGGCGGACGTGTACGTGGGCATTCCCTTCTGCCCGACCCGCTGCGCCTACTGCTCCTTTTCCTCGGGAGAGCTGGGGGACGGAAAGCTGGTGGAGCCCTATCTGAAAGCCCTCCTGTGGGAGATGGCGGACGCGGCTGGGCTGCTGAAGGCCACGGGCCGCCTTCCCCGGGCGGTGTACATCGGCGGCGGCACGCCCACCTCCCTGAGCGCCTCCCAGCTGGAACGCCTGCTGGCAGCGGTGAACGCCTGCTTCCCCGGACACCTGGAGCTGACCGTGGAGGCCGGGCGGCCCGACACCCTGGACCGGGATAAGCTGCGGGTCATCCGGGAGGGCGGAGCCGGGCGCATCAGCATCAACCCCCAGAGCATGAACGACCGCACCCTAAAAGTGATTGGCCGGGCCCACACCGCCCGTCAGGTGGAGGAGGCCTACGCCCTCGCCCGGGAGGAGGGGATCCATCACATCAACATGGATGTGATCGCCGGCCTGCCCGGGGAGCATCCGGCGGATTTCGCCCGCACCATGGAGGCCGCCCTGCGTTTGCGCCCGGAGAGCCTCACCGTACACACCCTCGCCATCAAGCGCTCCAGCCGCCTGCACTTCGAGAACGCGCCCCTGCCCGACGCCGCCGAGGCCGCGGAGATGGTGCGCCTGGGCACCCAGACCGCCCACGCCCTGGGCCAGAAGGCCTATTACCTCTACCGGCAGAAGCAGATGGCCGGCAACCAGGAGAACGTGGGCTACGCCCTGCCCGGCCACGCCTGCCTCTACAACGTGGACATCATGGAAGAAACCACCCACATCATCGCCGTCGGCGCCGGCGGCATTTCGAAGCGCGTCTACCCCGAGGAAGGCCACATTGGCCGCGCCCCCAATGTCAGCAATATCGCGCAGTATATTGAGCGGGTGGGGGAGATGGGGGAGAGGAAATGGGGGCTGTTTGGGACGGGGGAGGAGAGAGGGAAGGGATGAAGACGCTTGCCCGGAACAGCCGCAGACAGGAGAAAGGCAACAAAAAAAGCCCCCGCAGGGAACAAATCACACAAGGACACCTGTCACGCCGCGTCAGGTGTTCTTTTTGTTGAGGCGATTGATGAGGGTGAGGAGCATCAGGAGGTCTTCTTCGCTGAGGCGCTTCATGCCGGAGATGGCCTTCTGGATGAGCTCGGGGTGACTGGTGGACTCATCAAAAAACTGCTGGGGCGTCAGTTCAAAATAGTCGCAGATGGCGAAAAACTCCCGGAGGGGAGGCAGCGCTTTCCCGGAGGAGATGTTATATACATAGCCGCGACTGTGCCCCAGATCGTAACTCATCTGATACTCGGAGACGCCCTTCTTCAGACGAAGCTGCGTGATGCGGTTGCGGACGAAGTCTTCGGTCATGGGGATCACCTCCTGCTATGATTCATAATGGTAACGGATAATCGAAAAGAGTAAACAAAATTAATTTGTCAAGTCTATTGAAAAGTCAATAAATATATGTTATCTTAATGCTGAAATCAAGGATTGATGGATTGTGCCGATCTTTCTTTGCAGGACGGCATAAGAACGGCAAGAAAATGACAGATTCAATGGAGGCGATGCGTTTGACTGCTTTCAGCCCGGAGGCAAAGATCAGGGCATTTGACAGGATTGCGGCTTGCTGCCTGAATCACAACTTCGGCACACTGGGGAAGGCGGACTTCGAGCTGCTGCTCTTCTCCATCTATCTGGACAACGCACGGGAGACAGGTGCGCCAACGGATGATTACACCATCAGCAGAGAATTGGGGCTGACTCAGCAGCGTGTACGGGGTTTGAAGATCAAGCAGCATTTGAGGGACGGAAACGACATCGACTGGAAGCGCATGCTCGCGCAGCAGGCTTCAAAACCTCACTACAGCCAGGACGAAAGGTATATCATGCTCACGTTCGACGAGCCGGCTGTGATGATAGAGGTACAGCACTATATTGAGCAGAAGGGGGGCTTTGTTGACTTTTCTTTCAATCCCAAAGTACTGAAGATGCCCATACAGAGCTTTGCGCTGCTGATGGTGGAACTCGGGATTGAGAAGGATGAGGAAGCCTGCCTGAAAACTTTGAACAGGATTTGGCTGGAGGAGAATGACGAACATGAGAAGCTGACCAAACCCACAATGCAACAGAGATTGAAGAACGGAAGCATCAAATTTCTCAAATCGGCTGTGAATGAGGTTGCTTTGATGCTTATAAACGGCGGGCTTTCTGGCATGGTATGACATAAATCATCATAAGGAGAATCGACAATGAAAAGAATTGCTACCATACTGATTACACTATCAATCATTATGCTCACTTTGACAGCATATGCTGACAATAACGAACATAGTAGTGGGAGATTCTCATACAGGCTCAAGGGGAACGGTACTGCAGTAATAACGGAATATCGCGGAACTGGAGATACAGGTGATATATATGTACCAAGACAGATTGATGGATATACGGTTAGCGAGATCGGAGCTCATGCTTTCTCATATAGTGATGCTTCTCTTGACAATCCTCGTGGCAGAGCTGTAACGGTGGTATTGCCCGATACAATCAGCGTTATTGGAGAGAAAGCATTTTTCTGCAGCTTAATTACCTCTATCACGATTCCCAAAAGTGTGAAATTGATTGAAACAGGCGCTTTTGCTGGGTGCTGCAACTTAAGCTTCTTCAGCGTGGAAAAGGGGAATGAAGTTTATACAACTATTGATGGTATCTTGTATAACAAAAAGACAAAAGAATTAGTCTCTTTTCCAAGAAGATCAGACGCAAACTTATCATCATCAAAAGTCACAATACCTAATGGCATTAAGAAGATCGGAGACTATGCTTTTTATGGGATACCGATATACAATAGTAGTCTATTGAATTTCCCAGATTCAGTATTATCGATTGGCGACTATGCATTTTATGAAGCAGGGATTGTTAACAAAAGATGGGTATCGTTAAATAAGATAGAAAGTATAGGGAACTATGCTTTTGCAAGCATCAATGCCAAATTTGTTGATTTTTACATGGATAGTATAGTCAGTATTGGTAACAATGCATTTGAAGGAGCAGAAATGCATAGTGCGTTGAATCAATTGTATTTTCCGGAGACATTAAAGATAATCGGCGAGTGCGCGTTTAAAGATGTGAAAATATATAACTATGAAAGTAATAGGTATGCTAAATTTATAAATGGCATAAAGAAAATCGACCTATCCAAAACAAAGATCGAAGTCGTTCCGAAATATGCGTTTTATAACTTTGAAGCATACGAATCTGATACAGTTGTGGTTAGTTTTCCTTCAACACTGAAAGAGATCGGTAGCCATGCGTTTTCAAGAGACCCCAAAAATGCAATGAATAGAGGATACATAGAAATTGTATTACCAAATTCAGTAAGAGTAATCTCTGAAGAAGCATTTAGCAATTCAAGACTCGATTTGCAGTTTGGCAATAAAAGCGAACTAAAAGAGATTGGCAACCGAGCCTTTTTCAACACTCGTCTTGTTGTCAATGATGGACGCTTTATCTTACCTAATGGCATCGAGAAAATCGGGGACGAGGTATTCCTCTCAACAGGTATCAGTGAGTTGGAAATCCCTTCCTCAACAACAAGCATTGGATTCAATATTGTTGATCGTTCAAATACAAAGATCATTGCTGAGCCTGGGTCTGCCGCTGATCTGTACGCTTCAGAAAATGGATATGCTTATGCTGAAGAGGACGATACTGATTGGCTAAACGAATAAACCTGGTAAAGCAGAAAAACAACGATCCGCAGGCCTGCCTCTCCTGCGGATCGTTGTTTATTGTACCGTTGCTTCCGTCCGCCCTCAGATCCCCAGCTCGTCGCTGAAGGCCTTGAGCGCCCCGTCGGTCTCGTGGGCGAGGACGCGCTTGGCGAGGACCTTGCCCAGCTGCACGCCTTCCTGGTCGAAGGAATTCAGGTTCCAGAGGAAGCCCTGGAACATCACCTTGTTCTCAAAGTGGCTGAGGAGGGCGCCCAGGGCCTCGGGGGTCAGCTGGTCGCCGATGATGATGGAGGAGGGGCGGCCGCCGGCGAAGCTCTTGTTGGGGTTGGCGTCCTGCTTGCCGCAGGCAAAGGCCATGATTTGGGCGGCCACATTCGCGCAGAGCTTCTGCTGGCTGGTGCTGCCCTGAATGTCCACGTCCACCCCGGCCTGGCTGGCGCGGAAGCCCACAAACTGCAGGGGAACGATGTCCGTGCCCTGGTGGAGGAGCTGATAGAAGGAGTGCTGGCCATTGGTGCCGGGCTCGCCGAAGATAACGGGGCCGGTGACATAGCTGACGGGCTCGCCATAGCGGTTGACGGACTTGCCGTTGCTCTCCATGTCCAGCTGCTGGAGGTGGGCCGGGAAGCGGCTCAGGGCCTGGGAATAGGGCAGCACCGCCGTGGCGGGATAGCCCTGCACATTGCGCTCGTACAGGCCGATGAGGGCGTCCAGCATGGCCGCGTTTTTCAGGGGATCAGGCTCAGCCGCCGCCTTGTCCGCCGCCGCCGCGCCCTCCAGGAAGCGCTCGAAGACTTCCGGGCCGAAGGCGAGGGAGAGCACCGCGCCGCCCACGCAGGAGGTGGAGGAATAGCGGCCGCCGATGTAGTCGTCCATGAAGAAGGCGGCCAGGTAATCGCTGCTGCTGGCCAGGGGCGAGGTGGCGCTGGTGACAGCCGCCATGTGCCGCGCCGGATCGAGGCCCGCGCTCCGCAGGGCGTTCTTCACAAAGGACTCGTTGGTCAGGGTCTCAAGGGTGGTGCCGGACTTGGACACCAGCACGAAGAGAGAGCGGCTCAGGTCAATGTCCGCCAGCACGCTCGCGGCGTCGTCCGGGTCCACATTGCTGATGAAGCGCGCCGCCATGCGGAAGGTATTGTTGCGCTTGGCCCAGTTTTCCAGCGCCAGGTACATGGCCCGGGGGCCCAGGTCGCTGCCGCCGATGCCGATCTGCACCACGGTGGTGAAGGCCTCGCCCTTTTCGTTGAGGATCTCGCCGGCGTGCACCCTGCGCGCAAAGTCCGCCGCCTTGCGCTGCTGCTCCACATAGAAGGCGCGCTTGTCCTCGCCGTCCGCCACCACCGCGCCGCCCAGCTGGCCGCGGGTCAGGTGGTGGAGCACCAGGCGCTTCTCACCCGTGTTGATCATCTCGCCGCCGTACAGGGCCGCGAACTTGTCCGCCAGCTGCGCCTCGTCCGCCAGCGCCGCCAGGGCGGAGAGCACTTCGCCATCCACCTGCTTGGCCGCGTAATGATAGGTCAGCCCCGCCGCCATGGGCACGCGGTAAGCCGCGACGCGCTCAGCGCCTGCCTCGCCGGAGAGTGCCTCCTGGAGCTTCACGCGCCCCTTCAGCGCCTGCAGACGCGCATAAGCCGAGAGTTTGTCCAGGTTCTTCCATTCCGCCATGTTGACCCCTCCCTTGGGTTGTGTAGAGCGTGCAGTATAGCCGTCACAATGATTATACAATGAAACGCGGTTTGTTGCAACAGAAAAAAGAGGGGGGACAGGGCAATCGTTACGGATCCTTCCGGAACGATTGGAACGATTGGAACTTCCCCAAAAAAGTCCTTGACAGCACAGGCTGTCCATGATATAGTATACACGACAAGTTACATTAACGTTAATGTTAACGTTCTTATTTGCCAGATTGTACATCAAGTTCGCTTGATGGAAGTGTCCCGGAGGGTTCAGAAGGGGGAAGCGCATTGAAAGCCTATATCGAGCAGCGGGCTGATCCTTACATCCTGAAGAAGGACGGCTGGTACTATTTCACGGCCTCCGTGCCGGCCTTTGACCGGGTGGTGCTGCGCAAGGCCCGCACCCTGAAGGAACTGCCGGACGCGGTAGAAAAAGTGGTGTGGATGCGCCATCCCGATGGCCCCATGAGCTGCAATATCTGGGCCCCGGAGATCCATTTTGTGGACGGCAAATGGTACATCTATTTTGCCGCCGCCCAGGCGGACGCGGACGAGCGGGGCTGCTATGATCACCGGATCTACGCGCTGGAGAACGAAGGCGCTGATCCCCTGGAGGGCCGCTTTGCCGAGGCGGGACGGATGGATACCGGCTGGGAAAGCTTCTCCCTGGATTCCACCACCGTGGTGTATGAAGGGAAGCGCTATTTCATCTGGGCTCAGCGGGATGATGCCATTCCCGGGAACAGCAATTTGTACATCGCCGAAATGGAAAGCGCCATGAAGCTGCGCTTGCCCGCCGTGCGGCTGAGCATTCCGGAATACGATTGGGAATGCCAGGGCTTTCTGGTCAACGAAGGCCCTTCCTGCCTGATTCATGAGGGCGTATTGTACGTCACCTATTCCGCCAGCGCCACGGACGAGCGCTATGCCATGGGCCTGCTGACGCTGCAGAAGGGCGGCAATCCGCTGGACGCGAAGGCATGGAAAAAGTCTCCCGTGCCGGTGATGGTGACGGAAGAACAGCATGGGCTTTTCGGCCCCGGCCACAATTCCTTCACTGTGGATGAGGAAGGCAACGATCTGCTGGTGTTCCACGCCCGGCCCTATCCCGGCTTCCACGGCACGGCGCTGAGCGATCCCAACCGACACTGCTTCCTGAGACCCGTTCGGTATGCTCAGGACGGCACGCCGCTTTTTCAGGAGGACGCATGAAAGGCTTGCGTGTGATGGGCATGGTCATCGCGCTTCTGTGCATGGGTTTCAGCGCACTGGCGGAGGGCAGGGAGCTGCCCGTGCCCAAATTCAAGGATGTGTCGGTGCACGATCCTTCCATCATCCGGGCGGAGGACGGCACCTACTATATCTTCGGCAGCCACATGGCGGCGGCGAAGAGTACCGACCTGATTCAATGGAAGATGATTTCCAGGGACGCGGGCAGCGGCTGCACCCTGGTGGAAAACGTGCAGGAGCAGATGAAGGAAGCCCTGCAATATGCCCAAACCACTACCTTCTGGGCCCCGGATGTGCAGAGACTGAACGACGGGCGGTATTACCTGTATTACTGCACCTGCAAGGGCGACAGCCCCCTGAGCACGCTGGGGGTGGCGGTGAGCGCCAGCCCGGAAGGCCCCTATGAGAACCTGGGGGTGTTCCTGAAAAGCGGCTACCCCGGCTACGACGCGACGAACCTGCCCAATGTGGTGGATCCCTGCGTGTTCTTCGACCGGGAGGGCAGGCTCTGGATGGTGTATGGCAGCTATTCCGGCGGCATCTACATTCTGGAGATGAACCCGGACACGGGCTTCCCCCTGGCAGGGCAAGGCTATGGGAAAAAGCTGCTGGGCAAAAACCACGCCCGCATCGAAGGCCCCTACATCCTGTACAGCCCGGATACGGAGTATTATTATCTCTTCCTGTCCTTCGGCGGCCTGAACGCGGACGACGGCTACAACATTCGGGTGTGCCGCAGCAAAAACCCTGACGGCCCCTATGAGGATGCCTTAGGCCAGCAGATGATCCAGTGCGGCGGCCGGCCCGGCACCTTCTTCAACGACCCGGATTACGAAGGCTACGGCGTGAAGCTCCTGGGCGGCTACTGCTTTGAGAACGTGGAAAGCGACTCCAACCAGTTCCGGCTGGCCTACCGCAGCCCCGGTCACAACTCCGCCTATTACGACGCGGAAACGGGGCGGTACTTCCTGGTGTTTCACACCCGCTTTGCCGGCAGCGGCGAAAGCTTCAAGGTGCGGGTGCATCAGATGGCGATGAACGAGGAAGGCTGGCCCGTGGTGCTTCCCCAGCGCTACGCCGGGGAGACAATCGGGGCCCCCGAAACCCGGACCGGCCTGTACAAGGTGATTCTGCACGGCCGGGACATCAACAAAACCGAGCACAGCAGCGTGCTGGTCACCCTGAACGGGAACGGCACGGTGGCCGGGGATCTGAGCGGTGTGTGGAGCTGCGATGAAAAGGGCCTGTTCCACTGCGAACTGGACGGCATATCCTATGCGGGCGTCATGACTATGGCGCTGGACAGCAAGGAAGGCGCATGGGTGAGCGTGTTCACCGCCCTGGACGAAACAGGGGCGGCCCTGTGGGGCTCCCACGCGGCCCACGAGAACTGACGGGGAGGCGATCGGCATGAAAAAAGCAACAGCCTGGCTGGCCGCTCTGGCGCTTCTTCTGGGGTGCCTGCCCCACACCTTTGCGGAGGAGGGGGCTTCGGCCGAATGGATGATGTTCGCCAGCCGCACGGAGCCCTATTACAGCGACGCCGCGAAAACCTACACCCTGCCCCTGTATGAGGGGGAGGGCATCGAAATGCCGCTCTCTGCCGCGCTGAAAACCGGGGAGGAAACGGAGATCTCCTTCGCCGTGCCTCAGGACGGGCTGTATGAGCTGTGGTTTACCTATTACACGGAAACCCAGAGCGCCCTGCCCAGCGAAATGACGGTGACGGTGGATGGGGAAATCCCCTTCTATGAACTGCGGCGCGTGAAGCTCAAAGGCCTGTGGATGGATGACGGCGTGTTTCCCCTGGATCGCTACGGCAACGAAATCGCAACCACCCCCACCGCTCAGCGGGTGCTGCTGGAATCCGGCATTCAGGACAGTGCGGGCTGGACGGACACGCCCTTTCTGTTTGAACTGACTCAGGGTCAGCACACCCTGGGACTGCAAATGCAGGAGGGAGCCGTGACGCTGGAGGGCCTCAGCGTCCGGGCCCGGGAAAGCCTTCCCGGATACCAGGGCCAGGCGGCGGACGGCGACGCCCTGATCGTGATCGAGGGCGAGCGGATTCATTCCCGCAACAAGTCCAGCATCCGGGCCGCCGGGGAGTTTGATCCGAACCTCACCCCCTATGAGACCCGGCACCGGAAAATGAATTTCATGGACGGCGCGTCCTTTAACGCCGCCGGGGACGAGGTGACCTGGCGCTTCACGGCGGAACAGGAGGGCTGGTACAACCTGGGCTTCCGCTATCGCCAGAGCGTGAAGGCCGATTTCCCCGTGTTTGCCGATGTGCTCATCGACGGAGCGCTGCCCAGCGCCCAGGCCCGTCAGGTAGCCTTTGACTACGCCACTTCCTTCTCCTTCGGCCAGGCGGCCACGAACCAGGGGGAGGCGCAGACCTTCTATCTCACCGCCGGGGAGCATGATCTGACGCTGCGGCTGAACGGCGCGGCGCTGCTGCCCGTGTATGAAGTGATCAACAGGGTGCTGAGCGAAATCAACGGCCTGAGCCTGGAAGTGGTACGCCTGACCGGCGGCGTCACCACCGACCGCTACCGGGATTACGAACTGCTCACCTACATCCCCGACCTGGTGGAGATCCTGAACGGCTGGGCGGAGGAGCTGGACCATACGGTGGACGGGATGAAAGCCTATTCGGCCACCCGGTCCGGCAGCGCCTTCAGCAATCTGACCTTAGCGGCGGATCAGCTGCGCCGCCTGGCGCTGAAGCCCGAGGATCTGCCGAGGCGATTGAGTGAGCTGTCCACCGGCAGCAACAGCGCCGCGCGGATGCTGGCCCAGCAGCTGCAGGACATCGCCCGGAACAATCTGGCCATCGATGAAATCATCTTCTATCAGGACAGCGCGAAGCTGCCCCAGGGAAGCGACTTCTTCAACAGCGCCGCCAGGAATGTGGAAAGGTTCATCACCTCCTTCGGCAGCCAGGATTACGCCGCGGGCACTGGGAAGGCGGGTCACCTGCAGGTGTGGATGGGCCGCAGCCGCCAGTATCTGGAGATCGTGCAGAATATGGTAGATACCATGTTCACCCCGGAGACGGGCATCGAAGTGGATCTGTCCATCATGCCGGACGCCAACAAGCTGGTGCTGGCCAACGCGGCGGGCACCGCGCCGGACGTGGTGCTGAGCCTGCAGTACGTGGTGCCCAGCTACCTGAACATCCGCGGGGCGCTGTATGACCTGACCCAGTTCCCCGATTTCCCCGAAATTGCCCAGCGCTTCTCCTCCGGCCTCTTCATCCCCTACACCTTAGGAGACGGCATTTACGCCATGCCGGAGACGGTGAACTTCTGGGTGCAGTTTTACCGCAAGGACATTCTGGACGCCCTGAACATCGAGGTGCCGGATAGCCTGGAGCAGGTGAAAATGATCCTGCCGGAGCTTCAGCGGCGGAACATGAATTACTATTTCCCCACCGCCGGCATGTCGGGCATGAAGGTGTTTCCGGGCACCCTGCCGCTGATTCTGCAAAGCGGCGGCAGCATCTACGGCGACACCATCGGCGATACCACCCTGGACAGCGAGGAGAGCCTCCGGGGCTTCCGGGAAATGACGGAGCTGTTTACCGTATACAACATGCCCACCGACGTGCCCTCCCCGGGCTTCTATCAGCAGTTCCGGGACGGCACACTGCCCATAGGCATCGCGGACCTGGCCACCTACAACCTGCTGCTCAACGCTGCGCCCGAGCTGGACGGCATGTGGGACATCTCCCTGTACCCGGGGCTCACGGATGAGGAGGGAAACGTGCTCCGCTGGACCACCGGCGGCGCGGAAACCATGGCCATCCTGTCCCAGACCGAGATGCCAGGGGAGGCGTGGACCTTCCTCAAGTGGTGGTCCAGCGCCGAGGTGCAGTCTTCTTTCGGGAACCTGCTCCAGTCCACCTATGGCAGCGAGTACATCTGGCCCACCGCCAACCGGGAAGCCTTTGAAACCCTCCCCCTCAAATCCGCCCACAAGAAGATCATCCTGGAGCAGATGGAATGGATGACGGAGGCCCCCTGGGTGCTGGGCACCTACATGCTGGAGCGGGAGCTCTCCAACGCATTCATCTCCGTATCGGTGGACGGCACCGACGCCCGGCGCGCCCTGGATACCGCCGTCAAGCGCATCAACCGGGAAACCTACCGGAAGCTGGAGGAGTTCGGCTACTGGAAGGACGGTGTGATGCTCAGGGAATTCAAAACGCCGGACGCAAGCGTGGTGCAGAACCTGATTGACCAGTACAATCGGAACAAGGAGGCGGAAGAATGATCACCAAGCGGAGAACGCCGTATCTGTTCCTGCTGCCTTACCTGATTCTGTTCACGGTCTTTATCATCATCCCAACGGTGATGGCCATTGGCCTGAGCTTCACCAACTACAACGCGGTGCAGACGCCCCGGTTTGTGGGCCTGACCAACTACATCAACCTCCTGACCCAGGATACCATCTTCCTGCAGTATGTTCTGCCCAACACCATTCTCTTCAGCCTGGTGGTGGGACCGGTGGGGTATATGCTGGCCTTTTTCCTGGCCTGGTCGCTGAGCCAGCTGACCAAGCTGCCCCGCACCATACTGGCGCTGATCCTGTACAGCCCCAGCATGACCTTAGGCGTGGCCATGACGGTGATGTGGCGGGTGGTGTTCCTGGGCAACCAGAGCGGCATCGCCAACTATGTGCTGACCCAGCTGGGCGTCATCACCGAGCCCATTGTCTGGATGTTCAACACCACCTACATCATGCCCATTGTGATCATCGTAGCCCTGTGGGGCAGCATGGGTGTGGGCTTCCTGGCCATGCTGGCGGGCCTGCTGGACGTGAACCCGGAGCTGTACGAGGCCGCGGCCATCGACGGGGTGCGCAACCGCTTCCAGGAAGTGTTTTACATCACCATTCCCAGCATGAAGCCCCAGATGCTCTTTGGCGCGGTGATGAGCATTGTGAACGCCTTCCAGGCGGGCAACATCGGCGTGATGCTCACGGGCTCCAACCCCACGCCCCAGTATGCCGCCCAGCTCATGACCAACCACATCGAGGATTACGGCTTCACCCGCTATGAAATGGGCTATGCCGCCGCGGTATCCGTGGGGCTGCTGGCGCTGATTTACGCCTTCTCGTACGTCGCGCGGCTGCTGTTTGCGGAAAAAGAATGAGGAAGGGGGAATTTGAATGGCTGCCATTGGCGGAACCCGGGTGAACCCAAAGAAATTCCACAAAAATCAGATTCCCTTCTACCTGTATCTCGTTCCCATCGCCATCTTCATGGGCCTGCCCATTGTGTACATCATCAATCACGCCTTCAAGCCCATGGACGAGCTGTTCGCCTTCCCACCGCGGTTTTTCGTGTCCCACCCTTCCCTGATCAATTTCCGCAACCTGTTCCAGGCGGCGGGAACGTCCTCAATCCCCCTGAGCCGCTACGTGTTCAACAGCCTGCTGGTAACGGCGGCGGTGGTGTTTCTGAGCGTGCTCATCAGCACCATGGCGGCCTTTGCCCTGAGCAAAATGCGCTTCAAGCTCAAGAACACCATTTTCGAGATCAACAACCTGGCGCTCATGTTCGTGGCCACGGCGGTGACCATTCCGCGCTACCTCACCATCTCCAGCATAGGCATCCTGGACACCTACTGGGCCCACATCCTGCCCCAGGTGGCCATGCCCGTGTGCCTGTTCCTGATCAAGCAGTTTGTGGACGGCGTGCCCAATTCCCTGATCGAGGCGGCGCAGCTGGAGGGCGCGGGCAGCTTCACGGTGTACCGGAAGATCATCATTCCCCTGATCAAGCCCGCCATCGCCACCGGCGCCATCCTGGTGTTCCAGAATGTGTGGAACAACATTGAGACCTCCAGCCTGTTCACCTCCTCCGAGGGCGTCCGCACCTTGGCCTTCTACATGAACACGCTCAGCACCGTCGGCACGGTGCAGGGCCAGGGCATGGCGGCGGCGGCGGCCTTGATCATGTTCATTCCCAATCTGCTCCTGTTCATCGTCATGCAGTCCAGCGTGATGAACACCATGGCGCACAGCGGCCTCAAGTGAGGAGGGAGGATGAAGATGAAAAGAAGAATCGCCGTCCTGCTCCTGCTGATGACCGCCCTGGCAGCCTGCGCCTATCCCGCCCAGGCTCAGATGCCCTACAGAACCTTCACCTTGGGCGTCAATCAGGAGCTGGTGGAAACCCAGACGGCCTATGAGCCCGTGCGCTCCATGACAAGGTTTGGCGAACTGACCCTCAAGGACCCCCAGGACCTGCGCATGGGCCCGGACGGGAACCTCTACATCGCCGACACGGGCAACAAGCGCATCCTGGTGGTGTCCCGGGAAGGAGAGCTGATCCGGGAAATCAAGGACAAAAAGAACTTCAAGACGCCCAGCGGCGTCAACGTGGACGCGGACGGCAATATCTACGTGGCGGATGAAAGCGCCCGGGCCGTGCTGGTGTACAGCAGGGAGGGGGAGCTGATCCGCACCTGGTCAAAGCCCACCCATCCCCTCTTCGGGGAAACCGCTCCCTATAAGCCGCGCAAGGTGGTCATCGACAAGCGGGGCAATCTGTACATCTGCTCCAAGGGCAACACCAACGGCATCGTGCAGATTTCCCCGGCGGGGGAGGGCGAGTTCCTGGGCTACTACGGGGCCAACACTTCCAGCGTCACCCTGCTCACCGCCATTAGAAAAGCCGTTTTTACCGATCAGCAGCTGTCCTCCATTGCGGGTATCGTGCCCATCAGCGTGGAAAACCTCTGCATCGATGAAAAGGGCATGGTGTACGCCGTATCCCAGACCAACGATGAGCGCAGCCTGCGCCGCCTGAACGTGGCTGGCCGGAACACCCTGACCCCCGACTACTGGACGGAGCTCACCTCCGCCGTGGCGGTGACGGCGCAGGGCTCGGTGTTCACCGCCAACGCCAACGGCCGCATCGTGGAGTACACCTCCGAGGGCGATATGCTCTTCGTCTTTGGCGCCTTCGACCGGGGCGACCAGCGGGTGGGCACCTTCAAATCCGTCACCGGCATGGTGGTAGATGAAGCTTACCGCCTGTATGTGCTGGACAGTGTGCTGTGCAGCATCCAGGTGCTGGAGCCCACGGAATTCACCAGCCTGGTGCACGAGGCCTTCGCGCTGTTCCAGGACGGCAAATACGCCGCCAGCAAGGCACCCTGGGCGGAAGTGCAGAGAATGAACAGCCTGTTCACCTACGCCAACACCGGCATGGGCGAGGCCCTCTACCGGGAAGGGGAATACGAAGAGGCCCTTCAGAACTTCCGCAACAGCGGCAGCCGGCAGGGCTATTCCGACGCCTACTGGGAGCTGCGATCCAACTGGCTGCACACGAACGTGGGCACCATCCTGATCGCGCTGGCGGCCCTGATCGCGGTGGTTCAGGTGATCAAGGCGGTCAACAAAAGGACAGGGTTTTTGAAACCCCTGGGGCGGGCGAAAGAGCGGATCGGCAATGTGAGAATCGTCAGCCGGACGGGCTGGGCCTTCCGGATGCTGACCAATCCCTATGACTGCTGCTACGGCATCAAGCATGAGGGCCGGGCCGGGTACGTCAGCGCCGCGGTGATCCTGCTGATTTACTTCATCCTGTTCGTCATCAGCAAGTATTTCAGCGGTTTCCTGTTCAAGACGGTGCAGGAAGGGCAGCTCGAGGTGCTCAACGACTTCCTCACCTTCTTCGGAGCCTGGCTGCTGCTGGTCATCTGTTGCTATCTGGTGTGCACCATCAAGGACGGCGAGGCGAGATTCAGGGATCTGTTCATCGGCAGCGCCTACATCCTGGCGCCCATGATCGTCTTCCTGCCCATCCGCATTCTGCTCACCAACGTGCTCACCTACAACGAGGCCTTCTTCATCACCCTGATCGACGTGATCAGCTACGGCTGGACGGGGCTGCTCATCCTGCTGATGATCATGTACCTGAACGACTATTCTTTCAGGCGCACCCTGTCCATCGTGGTGCTGACCCTGTTCACGGTGCTGGTGACGGTGGCGCTGCTGTTTGTGATCTATGTGCTGATCAACCAGCTGGTCAACTTCATTTCGGGAATATACGGAGAGGTGGTGTATCGCTTTGTTCGCAGGACGTAAGGCGCTCCTTCTTCTCCTGATGCTGTTCCTGGCGGCCTGCCCCTTCGCCGGAGCGGAGGAAGCCCCCGCCCTGCCCGAGGGCTATGAACCCATCGCCGAAAACAGCCGGTTCAACCTGTACCTGAAGCGGGATACCTTGGCTCTGATCGTGGAATCAAAGGAAAGCGGCAGGCTGCTCTATTCCACCGTGCAGAATCCGGACGAGATGAAGGACAACGCCACCTGGAAGGGCTTCTACCAGAGCGGCCTGGTGATGGAATACCTGGACGGGGTGAAAACCATTCCCCTTCAGGCCGATTTCATCAACACGGCCAGCGAAATCGATCTGACGCTGACCGGGGACGGATACACGGCCAAAGTCACCTATCCCGACATCAGCATCAGCTATGAAGTGACCCTGAAGATGGACGAGCTGGGCTTCAGCGTATCCATCCCCCGCGACAGGATCGTGGAAGGAAACCCGGATGCCTACGCCGTGGCCAGCTTCTATGTGTATCCCTTCATGGGCTACAGCTATCTGGGCGAGGATACGGGCTACATGATCATCCCGGACGGCCAGGGCGCCCTGATCGAGCTCAAGGACAACGAGGAGCGCTTCTCTTCCCCTTTTGACCGGGCGGTATACGGCACCAACATCGGCGTGGAAGCCAGCGTATACAGCGACTGGAGCATGGACGCGGAACAGGTGCTCCTGCCCGCCTTCGGCATGGTGCATGAGGACGACGGCATGGCGGTGCTGGGTTTCATTGAAAACGGCGACGCCGCGGCCCGGATCATGGCCTATCCCAACGGCGTGCGCATGAAGTTCGACTGGGTGTGCGCCAAGTACCTCTACCGCCTGGTTTACTCCCAGCCCACCGGCCCCAATTCCTCCACCATCTCCATGCGCACCGAGCATGCCCGGGATATCGACATCCAGCAGCAGTTTCTGCTGGAGGACGGGGACAGGGCCAGCTACGCGGGTCTGGCCTGCGCCCTGCGGGAGTACATGACCGAAAAGGGCTATTTTGGCGAAGCCGACCCCACCACCTTTGATATCGCGGTGGATTTCCTGGGCGCGGAAACGGAAAACTATGTATTGGGCAAACTGAGCGTGCCCATGACGACCTTTTCCCAGGCCGCGGAGATCCTGGAGGACCTGGCGGAACGCGGCGTCAGCGGCATCAGCGTCACCTGCCGGGGCTGGCAGGAGGGAGGCCTGAGCGGCGCCCTGCCCACCGACGCCTATGCCCCCGCGGGCAGCCTGGGCGGGAGCGGCGGCCTGCAGCAGCTGATCGAAAGGGCGGGAAAGCTCGGTGATCGGCTGTCCCTGGAGGCGGATTTCCTGCATCTGAACATCGAAACCCACCCGCTGCTGTTCTACTCCAGCTTCAAGATGATCACCTCCCAGACCTGGAGCCGCCCCACCTTCGGCAAGGTGTACGACACCATGTACCTGCTGTCTCCCGCCAAAACGCTGGAGATCGGCCGGAACACGCTGAATCAGCTGGCCCGGCACGGTGTGCCCGGCGTTTCCCTGATCGGGATCACCTCCCTGATGAGCGATTACTACGAGAGCGATCACTATCAGGACAGCGCCAGGATGATGACCGAGTATGAGACGCTGGTGGAGGAAGCGGCGGAGCAGCTGGAGGCCTCCCTGAGCCAGGCCAACTGCTACCTGTGGCGGCACGCGGCGGCGCTGAAAAAGATGCCCATCACGGGATCCAATTACAGCTATGTGAAGCGGGACATTCCCTTCCTGGCGATCGCGGTCAGCGGGAAGATTCCCTTCTACACGGAATACATGAATTTCCAGGCCAATACCCACCGGTATTTCCTGCACCTGGTGGAGCAGGGAAACCGCCCCACCTTCCTGCTGACGGCGGAGGATCCCATCAAGCTGCAGAACACCAACAGCAACGACATGTATTCTTCCCGGTATGAACTGTACCAGGAGCTGATCCCGGCATGGTATCAGGAGCTGAAGGCCCTGCACGACCAGCTGGGCGCATCCCAGATTGTGGACCATGTGTCCGAAGGCGACCTGGTGCGGGTTACCTGGTCCAACGGCGTCAGGGTCTACCTGAATTTCGGGGACAGGGCGGGCAGCATGGACGGCGTTTCCCTGGAAAAGGGCGAGTATAAGGTGGTGACGGAGCCGTGAGCAAGAAAGCGAAAAAGAATCCCCACGACAAGCGGCGCCTCACCCGGCGGACGCTGCGGGAATGGGGCTTCGGTTATCTGTTCATCCTTCCCTGGATTGTGGGCGTGTGCATCTTCTTCCTCTACGCCATGGTGCAGAGCCTCCGGTTTTCCTTCTCCCGGGTGGAACTGTCCAACGGCGTCATCCTCCATCCCCTGGAAAACGGGCTGTTTGAGAACTTCGTCAAGGTGTTCACCACCGACGTGAATTTCCCCACCACCCTGGCCAATTTCGGCGTGGGTCTGGTGCTGCAGCTGCCCGTGATCCTCGCCTTCAGCCTGATCATCGCGCTGCTGCTCAACAGCAAGATCCGCTGCCGCAGCCTGTTCCGGATGATCTTCTTCCTGCCCGTGATCATCGCCACCGGCCCGGTGATGAGCCGGCTCACCGCCCAGGGCGTGTCCAGCGTGCCCATGGTGAGCCAGAACGCCCTGCTGGGCATCCTGAGCGACCTGCCGGAATTCATCTACACCCCCATCAACAACCTGTTTTCTTCTCTGATCATGATCCTGTGGAACTCCGGCATCCAGATCCTGATCTTCCTGGCGGGCCTCCAGAAGGTGCCCCGCACCCTGTATGAGGCCGCTAAGATCGACGGCGCCTCCGGCTGGGAATCCTTCTGGAAGATCACGCTGCCCACGGTGCGGCCGCTGATATTGCTCAACGCCATCTATACGGTCGTCACCCTGGCCACCGGCGGCGCCAATGAGATCATCGAGCTGATCTATAACGCCACCTACACGGCCACCCAGGGCTACTCCTACGCCATGGCCATGAGCTGGATTTACACCCTGGTGGTATCCGTGATCCTGGTGATCGTGTTCCTGCTGTTCCGGGAGAAGAGCGATAAGCACGTCAGGTACGAGCAGAAGCGCTCCGCGGTCAAGGCTGCGGCGGGGAGGTGAAGGGCATGAAATTCAACAAGGACGCGGCGGCGCTGGAAAGGCGCAGGGAAAAGCTCAGACGCGTCATGCTGGGCAGCGCCGAAAAGCGCGGCCTTCTGGGCAGCTCGGTGGTGTATCTGCTGCTGATTGTCATCTCCTTCATCTTCCTGTATCCTGTTCTGTACATGATCAGCCGCTCCCTCATGAGCCGGAACGACCTGCTGGATTCCTCCGCCATGTGGATTCCCAGCTCCATCACCCTGCACAACTACGAGTCCGCCATCCTGACCATGGATTACTGGATGAGCCTGCTCAAGAACCTGTATCTGGCCGCAGTGCCTACCCTGGCCCAGGTGTTTGTCTGCTCCATGGTGGGGTACGGGTTCGCCCGGTACAATTTCCCCTTCAAAAAGGCGTGGATGGGCATCTTGATCTTAGCCTTCCTGCTGCCCAGCCAGACTACGGCGCTGCCCAACTACCTGGTTTTCCAGAACCTGCGCATGATCGACGGCACCATCAAACCCTTCCTGATCACGGCTGTCCTCGGCCAGGGATTCAAAAGCACCCTCTGCATTCTGATTTTCTACAATTTCCACCGCCAGGTGCCTCAATCCCTGATCGAAGCGGCGGAAATCGACGGCGCGGGCCACCTGAAGGCTTACTTCCGCATCGCCATCCCCCTGGCCGGCGCGGCCATCGTGGTGGTGACACTGTTTTCCTTCGTGTGGTACTGGAATGAAACCTACCTGGTGCGCAACTACCTGGGCTACGGCGCCACAAGGGCCACGGGCCTGACCACCCTGATGCTGGAGCTCAACGCCTTTGAGGACAGCTACGCCAACGCCTACACCACCTGGGCGTCCAGCGTTACCTCTTCCGACCGCATCAACGACGCCATCCGCATGGCCGGAACGGTACTGGCGATCGCCCCCCTCATGATCCTGTACTTCGTTCTCCAGAAGCAGTTTGTGGAGAGCGTGGACAAGGCCGGCATCACCGGCGAATAACCCAACGTATCAAAGCCGCTCAGGCTTATGATAAACAAAACAAGGAGGAGACCACTATGAAGAAGACCCTGGCGATCCTGCTCACCCTGGCGCTGCTGCTGGGCATGGCTTCTTTCGCTTCCGCGGAAGAATACAATATGCCCGAGATGAACACCACCGACGAAATCACCCTCACCTTCATGACCTGGGACGACTTTGAAATGACCGAGGCCCTGGCTGCCAAGTTCATGGAGAAGTATCCCAACATCACCGTGGAAGTGCTGCGCACCACCACCGGCGACATCGCGGGCGAGCTGCTCAACCGCGCCGCCACCAACGACCTGCCCGACGTGTACTTCTGGCTGGACCTGGAACCCCTGATGGCCGGCAAGTACATGTACGACATTCATGAGTACATCGAGAACGATGAAGAAGCGCAGACCAGCCTGTACGACACCCTCAAGCGGGTGGGCTATCTGGATGGCAAGCGCTGCTACTTCATGGCCGGCGAATTCCTGCCCGCCACCGTGTACTGCGACGCCAACGTGTTTGAGAAGATGAACGTGGAGCTGCCTCCCCAGGACTGGAAATGGGAAGACATGCTGGAGCTGATCGACAAGCTGTCCGATCCCTCCCAGGGCTACTGGGGCTACTTCAACGGCATGTACGGCCTGGTCACCGGCGGCCCCATCGCCCTGACCGACAACGCCATCGGCGAATTCGGCTGGAACGGCGAACAGTATGACTTCGCTTCCGGCTGGGTGGACTCCATCGAAAAGCAGAATGAAAACCTGCGCCTGGGCAAGACCGTGGTGATGGCCTCCGAAGAGTATCAGGCCCTGAACCTGGGCGACGAATGGCCCGGCCAGACCGGCCACGTGGGCATCGTCACCGACGCCTTCTGGACCCTGAACAACATTTACTCCAAGCCCATCTCCACCGACCGCGGCATCAAGATGGTGCCCTACAATCCCCCCGTGGGCGCTGACACCGAGAACGCCGGCCAGCTGGCCTTCCTGGACTTCTATTCCATCTCCGCCACCTGCGAGCATCCCCGCGAAGCTTACGAACTGGCCAAGTTCCTCACCTGGGGCAAGGAAGGCTGGATGGAGCGCATCAAGCTGTTCCCCGTTCTGACCTGGGAATCCACCGGCGAGAAGGCCTACGACGTGCCCAACTGCCTGCCCATGATCACCGATGAAGAAGTGGTCAAAGCCTATGTGGAACTGATGCCCGACCTGGGCTACTGGAACGACTGGACCGCTTTCATGGAAGGCATCCAGAACCCCGTCACCTGGGGCAGCCGCTCCATCCCCGGCTTTGCTTCCTTCGTGAACAACTACTATCACGGCTCTGATTACAACGGTACGGTGGGCATTGAAGCCGCCATCGCCGCCGGCACCGTGGATCCCTACGATTATACCGACAAGCTGGCCGAGGCCGGACGTCAGTATTACGAGGACGCCATGGCCGTGTTCTACGGCGTGTATGGCCAGCCCTGACATGTAACCCGGTAACAACCTCCGAGGCGCGGTTCTGCCGCGCCTCCATTTATTCTTTTGAAACAGGAGCTTCGCCATGCGCAGACTGCTTTTGCTGCCGATCATCCTCCTCCTGATTCCCGGCCTGGCCGCCGCGGAAACGCTGATTTGCGACGCATCCGCCCCGGTGCATGAAATCAGCCCGACCCTGTACGGCCTCTTCTTTGAGGACATCAACCATGCCGCTGACGGGGGGCTGTACGCGGAGCTGCTGCAGAACCGCTCCTTTGAATACGAGGATCTGACGAATCCCTCTCCGTACCAGCATCTGACGGGCTGGCAATTCAACACCAGCGCCGCGGGAGAAGGCAGGGCGGCCATCCGGACGGACGCGCCGCTGAACGCCAATAACCCCACCTGCGTCCGTGTCCAGGCCAGCGCGGCGGGCTACGCCTTTCAGAACCTGGGATACGGCAGCGCGGCGTTCCGGGGCGGCATCCCCATCACGGCGGGGGAGCGCTATGATGTGTCCGTCTGGCTGCGCAACGGGGATTACGAAGGAAGCGTCTCTGTTGCCCTGACCACCAAGACGGGCGATCCGCTCAGCGATGTGCTGGATTTTGCACCGGGTGAGGTTTGGGAGAAACACGCGGGCGTGCTCACCGCCCATCAGACGGCGGAGGATGCCTGCCTGACCTTCTTGCTGAACGGCACGGGTGAGCTGGACGTGGACATGGCCTCCCTGATGCCGGTTGACCGCGTCGGCGCGGACTGGCCGGGCGGGGGCCTGCGCAGGGACCTGGTGGAGGCACTGAAGGAACTGCGGCCCCGGTTTCTGCGCTTCCCCGGCGGCTGCGTGGCGGAGGGCTCCTGGACGTGGGACAACCTGTACCGCTGGAAGGACACCGTGGGTCCGGCGGAGAGCAGGAAGGAAAACTGGAACACCTGGGGTTACATGCAGAGCTACGGCATCGGGTTCTACGAGTATTTCTGCCTGTGCGAGGAATTGGGGGCCCTGCCCTTGCCGGTGGTGGGCAGCGGCGTGCTGTGCCAGGCCCGTGAGCCCCGGGAAAGCCCCATGAACGACGAAGAGTTGGCCGCCTGGACCCAGGACATTCTGGACTTGCTGGAATTCGCCCTGGGAGATGCTGATACCGTCTGGGGCGGCCTCCGCTGCCAGATGGGCCATGAGGCGCCCTTCGATCTGCGCTTTCTGGCCATCGGCAACGAAAACTGGGCTGATGTGTATTTCACCCGGTACGAAAAAATCCGGAACGCCGTCAAAGCGGCCTATCCGGATATCACCTGCATCGCGGCCTGCGGGCCTGTGGCGGACGGCAGTCTGTTCAACGCCAGCCGGGCGAAAATCCTGCGCTCCTTTCCGGAGGACACCGCCGACGAGCATTACTACATGGAGTCAGACTGGTTCCTGCGCAGCACCCACCGTTACGACCATTATCCCCGGAGCACCAAAGTCTTCCTGGGTGAATACGCCGCTCACGAGCCCGCGTCCGGGGGCCGCCGCCCCAACAGCCTGTACAGCGCCCTGTGCGAGGCGGCATACCTGACCGGCATTGAGCGAAACAGCGACGTGGTGACCATGTGCTGCTACGCGCCGCTGCTGGCCCGCCTGGGCATGGATCAGTGGACGCCGGATCTGATCTGGTTCAGCGGCATCCGGGTAGTGCGCACGCCGAATTACTATGTGCAGCAGATGTTTTCCGAATCCCTGGGGGATTACCTCCTCGAAAGCGCCCTGCTGGATGAAAATGGCGCGGCTGTGAAGGAGGCCAATGAGAAGCTGTACCATGTGGTCTCCCAGACCGCGGAGGGCCAGATCATCGTGAAGCTGGTGAACGTGTCCGGTAAGGAAAAGACGATCACCTTTCAATTGGAGGGCGGCGATTTCTCCCGCCGCACGCAGGGCACGATGACCCTGCTGACCGGCTCAAAACAGGATGCCAACAGCCTGACCGCCGAAAGCGTTTTTCCGGCAAGGACAGCGCTGTCCTTATCCGATGGCAGCGTCCAAATCACCCTGCCCGGCTATGCCGCGGCGGTGATCACGGTTCCGTAAGGCGTGTCCGGGAAAACCGGAAGCGCTGAAAACCCTGGGCCTCCTGGCCTGGATATAGTGCGAATGCCATCCACCGGACGCTTTCAGGGCGCTCGATGTTCAGAGTATTCGGACACACTGCCAATGGTTGATTCGGATGTCAAAAGGGCGCTTTCCTGAACCAAGCCACGACTGGTTGTGGAAGACAGCGGAAATCACCACAACCAGTCGTGGCTCTAAGGTTGGAAGCGCCCTTTTGTCACCCTCAACATGGTTGTGACGCCGTGGACCGTGCCGCTACGGAGAATCGCTGAGGCAACTAACCTTCAACCTCCAACTTTCAACCTTCAACCTTCAGCACGTCAACCTTCGCTAACAGCTAACAGCTCACTCCTGATACTCAAACCTTCCCCCGCCATTATCCAGCACCCGCACATACGCCTCCGCCTCCCGTTTCGCGCCGGGAAGGTCGTGGCCGCGGTAGTTGCCGCACTCCTGGCGGCGGGCGCCGGGGATGGAGCCCTCAAAGGCGGCGGCGAAGGCAAAGGCCTCGCGAACGAGAGCGAGGGCGTCATCGCGGGAGACGCTGTCCCGGAGGATCAGGTAAAAGCCGGTGCGGCAGCCCATGGGGCCGAAGTAGATGACCTCGTCGGCCCTCGCGGAGGAGCGCAGGCAGGTGGCGATCAGGTGCTCCAGGGTGTGCAGGGCGCCGATGCCCAGGTAGTCGCCCTGGTTGGGGCGCTTCAGGCGCAGGTCGTAGGTCACGCAGTCACCGTCCACCCGGGAGATGTACAGCCCGGGCACGAGGGTATCGTGGTTCACGCGGAAGGACGCGATTTTCTGCAGCATTTGCGGACACTCCTTTGTCGGGTTCACCCGCCCGGGCCTGCAGGCGGAAGAGGATGCGGCGGCAGCAGGGGAAGAGGAAGACGTCCGCCATGACCCAGGCGGCGGGATTGGCCAGGCAGGCGCCGGTGAAGCCAAGGGCGGGCACCAGCACCAGCGCCACGGCGATGCGCGCCCCCATTTCAAACACGCCGGCGATCATGGCCACCCTGGTGTAGCCCATGCCCTGGATGGCCAGGCGGAGGATATAGATGAAGAGCAGCGGCACATAGAAGGCCGTGTTGATGTGCAGGAAGCGCACGGCGAGGGCGGTGACCTCCGCCTCCTTTGCGGTGTCCAGGAAGAGGCCGATCAGCTCCTGCGCGGCGGCCAGGCTGAGGGCGAAGGCCGCCAGGGAGTACACCACGCCGATCTTCGCGCAGGCGGCGATGCCCTCGCGGATGCGGCTGATCTTGCCCGCGCCCATGTTCTGCCCCGCGAAGGTGGCCATGGTGGTGGCCAGGGCGTCGAACACGCAGACCAGGCACATGCTGATCTTGGACGCGGTGGCGATGGCAGCCACGGCGCTGACGCCCAAGCCGTTGACGGCGGTCTGCAGGATGACCGAGCCGATGGCCGTGATGGAGAACTGCAGGCCCATGGGCACGCCGGTGCCCAGCAGCTTTCCGGCTAAGGCGGGGCGGAAGCGCCAGTCGTCCCGGCTCAGCCGCAGCAGCGGATAGCGCTTCACGATGACGATAACACAGCCCAGCCCGCTGACGCCCTGGCTGATGGCGGTGGCCACGGCGGCCCCGGCCACGTCCATCCGGAAGACCAGGATGAAGAGGATGTCCAGGGCGATGTTGATGAGGGACGCCGCCACCAGGAAGACCACCGGCGTGCGGCTGTCGCCCAGGGAGCGGAGGATGCCGCCGGCCATGCTGTAGAGCACCGTCAGCGGGATCGTCAGGAAGATGATGCGGATGTAGCTGACCGCCCCGGGCAGGATGGCCTCGGGGGTGTCCATCACCCGGAGCATCCAGGGGCAGAGCGCCCCGGTCAGGGCGGCCATCCCCAGGCTCAGCCCGGCGCAGAGGTACACCGCCTGGGCGACGGACTGCTTCAGCGCCTTGTGGTCCTTCGCGCCGAAGGCCTGGGCCACGGGGATCGCAAAGCCCGAGCAGAAACCGTTGCAGAAGCCCAGCACCAGAAAATTCACCGAGCCCGTCGCCCCCACCGCCGCCAGCTTGTCAGCGCCGAGGAACCGGCCCACCAGCGCTGTATCCACAAAGCTGTACAGCTGCTGGAAGAGAAAACCGAAGAGCAGCGGCGCGGCGAAGGAGATGATCAGCCGCATCGGCCTGCCTTCGGTCAGGTCGCGCACTTTGTTTTCATGCGCTTTGGTCATACATTTGCCTCCCGGACGCAGGGCGCTTCAGGAGCCGCCCGACCGCGTCCGGACGCCGTTATAGCACGTTTTCCGGGGGAATGCAAGAGGAAAATCAGCCTCATCAGGCGAAGAAGTCGGTTTCAGACATTGCTTTTTTTATGTCAATCTGTTATGCTGTGTCTGATTGCATTTCAGGAGGGAGCGCATGCGGATGCTGAAGCGGCTGACGGCGGCGGTGCTGGCGCTGACGCTGCTGGCGGGGACAGCCCTCGCCGGGGAAGCCAAGCCCAAGATGGTGTACCGGGAGCTCTATAACGCCGTGGCGGAAGACCAGCGGGAGGGCTTCCTCTTTTTCACCGACCCCCACATGGCCGAGACGCCGGACTGGGAGCCGGACTTTGAGAAGTGGATGCGCAAGATCGGCCGTTACGCCGACGACACCGAGATAGATCTGATCTTCTGCGGCGGCGACTGGATCGGCAGCCTGGACACCAACAGCGAGGCCGTTGAAAAGCTCTCCCAGGTCACGGATTTCAACCTGATGCTCTTCGGCCAGGGGCGCTACCACTGCGCCGTGGGCAACCATGACACCAACGAGGTGGGCTCGGCAGATCTGCCAACCCGCAAGGCCAAGACCGCCAGGCTCAGCGTGGGCGCGTACACCGACGCCATGATGCCCGTGACCGGCATCGCCTATTACGCCATTCAGGGGG
Source organism: Clostridia bacterium (assembly GCA_017534885.1). Taxonomy (GTDB): domain Bacteria; phylum Bacillota; class Clostridia; order Christensenellales; family Aristaeellaceae; genus RUG11272. The sequence goes on from JAFXVR010000063.1 coordinate 72,504, forward strand.
TCAACACCCGCTTCTACCTGCTGGACTCCGGCTATGAGACCCAGAACATGAACGCCATGGCCATGGGCGTGTACCGCTGGGGCATGCTCAACTGGTTCGCGGACGACCTGCTGAAAAACGACCCCGCCCACGCCGCCGTGCTGACCCACATCTATTACCGCACCAGCCGCAACCGCTCCGCGGGCCAGCTGGGCAACTACATGGCCGCCATCTGCGAGGCCTTCAACAAGCACAGCATGGTCAAAATGGACGGCCACACCTACGATTTCCGCACCTGCACCGGAAGGGTGGAATTCATCCTTTGCGGCCACATCCACATCGACTACGACAGCGTCCACAACGGCATCCCCGTCATCGCCACCCGCTGTGCTCTCTCCCCCCAGGAAACCGGCGACCCCGTGCTCTGCTTTGACCTGTGCGTCGCCGACTACGCCGAACACCTCCTGACCATGGTCCGCGTGGGCGATGGGGAGACGAGGACGATCTCGCTGGGGGAGGGAGCGGTGAGCTATCCGGAGTGAGGAGCCGGGAGGGGGAGTGAGGAGTTAGGAGTGAGGAGTTTTAGATATACTGAATACTGAATACTGAAGATTGAAGAATGAATAATAAAATGAGAATCCCGCCGGATGTTTCGGCGGGGTTTTTGCTCTGAAGGGGAGGGGCGAGTGCAGGGTTCAAGCCCTCCGCGGGAGCGCCTTTCAAGGGGGCCTCTTTCCTGTTCGGACGCTTTCTCGCAGAAAGCGTCCCCCAGCGCGGATACCATATATCCTCCCCCTTCCCCCACGCACGGGGAAGGGGGGCCGGGCTGGGGAGAACTCCTCACTCCTCACTCCCAACCGGTTCCCGCAACCCAGCTGACAGCTAAAACAAAACCGCCGCCCCCCTCCCGGGAGACGGCAGATTGCATTACCTTGGAATCTCTTCCATCACATAGCATTCCACAATATCGCCAATCTTGATGTCGTTGTGGCCTTCCAGGGACATGCCGCACTCGTAGCCGGCGGCCATTTCCTTCACGTCGTCCTTGAGGTGACGGAGGGAGGAAAGCTTGCCCTCGAAGCAGACCACGTTTTCGCGCAGCAGGCGGACCTGGGCGTTGCGCTGCACCTTGCCGTCCTGCACATAGCAGCCGGCGATGATGCCCGCGCCCGTGATCTTGAACACGTTGCGTACCTCGGCGTGGCCCAGGAGCACCTCGCGGTACTCGGGCTTGAGCAGGCCCTTCATGGCCAGCTCCATCTCCTCGATGGCCTTGTAGATGATGGTGTAGAGGCGGATGTCGACCTTTTCCTTCTCCGCGACGGCGCGGGCGGAGGCGTCAGGCCGGATGTTGAAGCCGATGATGATGGCGTTGAAGGCGCTGGCCAGGTTGACGTCGTCCTTGGTGATGGCGCCGGCGGCGGCGTGGAGCACGCGCACCTTGACCTCGTCGTTGGAGAGCTTCTCCATGGCCTGCTTGACGGCCTCCACGGAGCCCTGGACGTCGGCCTTGATGATGAGGTTGAGGGTCGTGACCTTGCCCTCCTCCAGCTGGGAGAAGAGGTTCTCGGCGCTGACCTTGGCGGCGGCGGCCACGCGGGAGGCGCGGAGCTTCTCGCGGCGCTCGTCGGCGACCTGGCGGGAGAGGTGGTCGTCGCCCACGGCGATCATCTCATCGCCCGCGGCGGGCACGTCGTCGAAGCCCATGATTTCAACCGGCATGGACGGGCCGGCCTTCCTGACCTTCTCGCCCCGGTCGTTGATCATGGCGCGGATGCGGCCGGAGGCCAGGCCCGCGATGATGTTGTCGCCCACGTTCAGGGTGCCGTTCTGCATGAGGACGGTGGCCAGCGGGCCCCGCGCCTTGTCCAGCTTGGCCTCGATGATGACGCCGCGGCCCAGGCGGTTGGGGTTTGCCTTGAGCTCCATGGTGTCGGCCTGGAGCAGGATCATGTCCAGCAGCTCGTCCACGCCCTGGCCGGTGACGGCGGACACGGGCACGCAGATGGTGTCGCCGCCCCACTCCTCGCAGACCAGGCCGTACTTGGTCAGGTCGGTCTTGACGCGGTCGGGATCAGCGGCGGGTTTGTCGATCTTGTTGATGGCCACGATCACGGGCACATCAGCCGCCTTGGCGTGGTTGATGGCCTCGATGGTCTGGGGCATGACGGAGTCGTCCGCCGCCACAACCAGCACGGCGATGTCGGTGGCCTGGGCGCCGCGGGCGCGCATGGCGGTGAAGGCCTCGTGGCCGGGGGTGTCCAGGAAGGTGATCTGGCGCTCGCCCACCTTGACGGTGTAGGCGCCGATGTGCTGGGTGATGCCTCCCGCCTCGCCGGCCGTGACCTTGCTCTTGCGGATGTAGTCCAGCAGGGAGGTCTTGCCGTGGTCGACGTGACCCATGATGGTGACCACCGGCGGACGCTCGATCAGGTTGGTCTCGTCGTCCTCGAAGTCCTCAGCCACCAGCTGATCCTCGGCGGTCTTGTCGGCCTTCTTTTCCAGAGTGACGCCGAACTCGGAGGCCACCAGGGAGGCGGTGTCGAAGTCGATCTCGGAGTTGATGGTGGCCATGTTGCCGAGGATGAAGAGCTTCTTGATGATCTCGGAAGAGGTCTTGCCGATCTTCTCGGTCAGGTCGCGCACGGTGATGGTGTCGCCGGACATGAAGGCCTGCTCGATCTTGATGGGCGCCATGGTCTGCTGCACGCTCTGCTTGCGCACCCGGGAGCGCTTGCCGCCGCGGATGACCTCGTCGTCATAGCCGCCGCTGAAGCTGGCCTTGTCGCGGGAGAGCTGCTTGCGGTTGCGGGCCACATGCTCGGGATCGTGCTGGCGGATATAGTTCTTCTTGTTGGGATCATAATTGGAGACCCGCGCCTTTTCCTCGGTGGGGGTGATCTCCGGGCCGCGGCTGCGTCCGCCGGCAGGCTTGCCTGCGCCGGGCCGGTTCTGGCCGAAGCCGCCGCCCGCGGGACGGCCTAAGCCGCCGCCCTGCTGTCCGCCGCCGGGCCTGGGGCCGCCGGGAGCCGGACGTGCGCCGGGGGCTGCGGGACGCGCGCCCTGTGCGCCGGGAGCCGGACGCCCATAGGGGCCCTGCTGCCCGCCTGCCGGACGGCCATAGGGGCCCTGGCGGCTGCCGTCAGCGGGACGCCCATAGGAACCGCCCTGCTGGCCTGCCGGCCGGCCATAAGGGCCCTGCTGCCCGCCCGCGGGACGGCCATAAGGGCCGCGCTGCTGGGGAGGCTGCGCGCCGGGCTTGGGCATGCTGATGACGTTGGGCGCCGGGCCCACCACGCGCTGGGTGGAGTAGGCCTCGCCGGGACGCGCCACGATCTGGCCGATGGCCGGACGCTTGGGCTTGTCCGGCTTGTCCTTCTTCGGCGGCTGATCCCTGCGCTGACCCTGGGCGGGCTGGGCCGGCTTGTCCTTGGGCTTGTCGCCCTGGGGCGCGGGCGCCTTGTCCGCCTGAGGCGCGGGGGCCTTTGCGGCGCCGGCTTCTGGCGCGGGCTCGGCCTTGGCCTCGGGCTTCACCTCGGGCCTGGCTTCGGCCTTCGCTTCCGGCACGGGTTCAGCCTTGGCTTCCGCCTTCGCCTCGGGCGCGGGCTCAGCCTTGGCCTCAGCCTTCCCCTCGGGCTTCGCCGCGGCAGCCGGGGCTTCAGCCTTCACCTCAGGCGCAGCCTCGACCTTGGTTTCGGGCCTGGCTTCGGCCTTCACTTCGGGCTGGACCGGGGTCTCAGGCGCGGCGGTCTCGGGCTTGTCGTCAGCGGAAACAAAGCCGCTTTCGGCCGTATAGGCCCGCGACTGGTTCTTGTAAGCCCGCTGCCGCTCGAGACGCTTGGTCTCGTCCGCTTTGGCCTTCTCCTGATCCTTGAACCGGCGCTGCAATTCCTTCAGGCGGCTCAGGGCTTGGTCCGCGCTTCTGCGCACACGGGTGGCTTCGCTGAGAGCGGCCTTGCTCTCCTCCGCCAGCCGGACGGCCTCGTTCTGGACAGCCGGACGCTGGGCCCCGGTGTCAGCATTCTTCGGCGCTTCGTTCCTGTTTTCGTTCGTCATTCGACGCATGCACCCCCGATAGGAGCTTTGATATCCTGGTTGGTTTCAGCCGGCGCTTGACCGGCGGTGTCCTCCGCTGTCAGCCGCAGCAGTTCATCCGCGATGCTGCCCCGGTTCAGCGCCATGGCGATGCCGGGCCGGCCGGTGGCTTCAAACAGCTGATTCTCGCTGAGCCTCAGCAGCGGCACCCCGGCCCTGGCGCACAGGCCTTCATATCTGTCCCGGGCGGCCTGGCTGGCCCGCGCGTCCAGCACCAGCAGCGCGCAGCCCCCGGCGCGGATCAGCTTTCTGCAGCCGTCCTCGCCGAACACCGCCTGCCGGGCCCGTACGGCCAGGCCGAGGAAGCCCTTTACCTGCGGCCAGTTCATGTCAGCCCTCCTGCGGCAGTTCCGCCATCAGCTTTTCCAGCCCGGCGGCCACCTCGCTCGTCATGCTGACCTCCAGCTGGCGCTCGATCTGCTTTTGCTTCAGCGCTTTCTTCATGCAGGCCAGGTTCCGGCAGAGGTACACGCCCCGCCCCGGCTTGCGGCCGGTCAGGTCCAGGGAGAGGGCGCCGTCTGGGGCGCGCACCACCCGGATCAGGCTGGGCTTGTCCTTCATCTCCCGGCAGCCCACGCACATGCGCTGGGGGATTTTCTTGGGCTTGGTGGGCATTGGCTACCTCTGCTTACAGCGTGTCGTCGTCCGTCTGGAAGCCGGCGGTGGGGTCGTATTCCATGGGGCCGAGGTTCATGGCCTGGGGCACGTCGTCGTCGATCATGTCCGCCATTTCCGCGGCCTGGCTCTGGCTCTTGATGTCGATCTTCCAGCCCGTCAGCTTGGCCGCCAGGCGGGCGTTCTGGCCCTCCTTGCCGATGGCTAAGGAGAGCTGGTTGTCCGGCACGGTCACGCGGCAGGAGCGGGTGCCGTCGTCGGAAGTGTAAACCGTGAGCACGTTGGCGGGGTTCAGGGCGTTGGCCACGAACTCCACCGGGTCGTCGCTCCACTTGATGATGTCGATCTTCTCGCCCCGGAGCTCCTGCACCACGCGCTCCACACGTCCGCCGTGCTGGCCCACGCAGGCGCCCACGGGATCGATCATCGGCTCGGAGGAGTGCACGGCCATCTTGGTGCGGCTGCCCGCCTCCCGGGCGATGAACTTGATGGTGACCTGGCCGGCCACGATCTCGGGGACTTCCATCTCAAACAACCGCTTGACCAGGTTGGGATGAATGCGGCTGACCCGGATCTGCGGGGAGGACGAGTATCCGCCCCGGCTCCCGGCCACGTCCAGCACGTAGACCTTGATGTGGTCGCCCTCGTGCAGCACTTCGCCGGGGATCATCTGGCTCTCGTCCAGGATGCCGTCGGTCTGGCCCAGGTCCAGCAGCACATTGTGCTCGCCCAGACGCTGCACCACAGCCGTCACGATTTCGTCGGTCTTCTCGGCGTACTCGTCGTAGACCTTGCCGCGCTCGGCCTCCCGGATGCGTTCCAGGATGCGGTTCCGCGCCGCCTGGGCCGCCACCCGCAGGAAGCCTTTGGGAGTGACCTCCTTGTCCACCAGGTCGTCGATCTGCGCGCTGGGCCGCAGCTCCCGCGCTTCCTCCAGCCCGATCTGGATGGCCGGGTTCTCGACCTCTTCCGCCACGATCAGCCGGGCGTAAATGTGCATGGAGCCGTCCTGCCGGTCCACGTGCGCCACCAGATTGGCGGGCTCCACCTCGCCCTTGGGCAGGCTCTTCCGGTACGCGGGGATCAGCCCCTCCTCAATGGCGCTGAACAGCATTTCCTGGCTCAGTCCCTTTTCCCGGCACAGCTGCTCTACCGCCATGATCAGCTCGGATTTCTCCGGCTTCACACTCTTCTTCACTGCCTTTGCCATGTTTGCCTCCTGGCATGGTTGGATGTTTTGTGCTTCTTGGGGGAAAAGGGGAAACCCTTTCTGGGGAGAAAGGGTTTCCCCTTTTCCCCCAAACCCCCTTTTCCTCTTCCCAAAGACCTTTTAACCTTATCTTCTTCTTGTTGATTTGACGCGGCTTTTCAGTTCAGCGGCCTGCTTTCAGCCTTACAGCTCCACGTCTTCGACACCGCTCATGTCGATGACCGGTTTCACGCTGGCGCAGGCCTTGCGCTGCCATTCCCTTTCCTGGCCGTCGGGCTGGAGCAGGGTGAAGGCTTCCGGCGTGTACCCGGTGAGGATGCCCCGGGCCTCCTTGACGCCTTCCACCGCCCTGAAGAGCTTCAGCTCCACCTCGCTGCCCAGCGCCCGGTCGAAGTCGGCGTCGGTTTTCAGCGGACGGTCCGCGCCGGGGGAGCAGCACTCCAGGAAGTCGTAGTCGTAATCGCCCACCAGCGGCAGGATCTTCCGGTGGAAGGCCTCGCAGCCGTCCAGGTCCATGCCGCCCTCCCGGTCGATGTAGACGCGCAGGTACTTGCCGGCGGGCTCCCGGTCGAGGCTCACGTCCACCAGCTCAAAGCCCAGCTCCTTCGCCGTGCGCTCGCACAGCGGCCTGATCCGCGCCGTGATGTCTGTCTTCGGCATGCGGCCTCACCTCCCGCCGGGCGATAAAAAAGAGTGCAAACACGACCCTCCGCCGCCCCTGTACGGGAACAGACCGCCGCAGCGGATTCCGCTCCCTCCGGGCGCCTTCAGGCCCTGTCCACTCTTTTCCGTCAAGCCCTTCTTTCCTCCATACCATCCCGCCCGAAGGCGCGATCCGGGCGCTTTCACGCCCTGCAGCAGACCATACAGCGGCAGTATAGCACGAGAATGCAAGGATTTCAAGGGCTTTTACAAATTTTGCGGGGAAAGACGCCGCAGAAGGACTCAGACGCTTTACCGCACGTCCTCCCCGTGGATGTACTTCTTCAGCGGCGCATAGATCAGCATGGCCACCACCTCAGTGAGCACCAGCTCGGCCAGCATGTACCAGCCGTTGTACAGGAAGGAATAGAACCAGGGATTGGTCATGGTCATGTTCATGAAGGACTCGGGCATCCACACGCCCCAGATCCACGCGCCGGTGATCAGGTGGCAGCAGAAGCGCAGCGCAAAGGTCACCGCGATGCCCGCCGCTAAGGAGACGCGGGTCTTCCCGAGGACATGGTCGAAGGCGCCGGACAGCCCCAGCACGGTGTAGGCGATCAGGTAATCCAGCAGGATGATGCCCAGCGCCATCATAAAGCTGCCGGCATAGCCCACGTTGTCCAGACCCAGCAGCAGCTGAACCGCGCCATAGGCGAAGGCTGTCAGCAGGCCCCATTTCCAGCCCCATCTGTGGCTGATGAGGACGATGGGCAGCATGCTCACAATGGTGACGCCGCCGCCGAAGGGCAGGTCGATCTTGATGAGGCTCAGCACGGTGGCGACCGCGATGAACAGGGCGCTCTCGGTGAGCATTCGGGTGGCATTGGTTTTCCGCATGGCAATGACCTCCTTCTTGCATCCCTGAAATTGAAAAACCCGCGGCATTCGCGGGAAAGAGGCTGCGCCGCCCATCCGGCGCGTCCGCTTCCCTACGGTAGGATGACCTACACAGGTTCCAAGGGTCGGGCCCCGGGCCCTCTCAGCAGCTTTCGCCGCACCCCCAGCGGTGGATGCAATTGTCGGGTGTATTATAGCGCGGGGGATGGGCGGTGTCAAGGGAGGGAGAAGTTAGGAGTTCAGAGTTCAGAGCTCAGAGTGAAGCCTTGATTCGGATGTCAAAAGGCCGCTTTCATGAACTGAGCCACGACTGGTTGTGGAAGACAGCGGAAATCACCACAACCAGTCGTGGCTCTAAGGTTGAAAGCGCCCTTTTGTCACCCTTACCAGCCTTATATCCCCCAAATCTCCTCCGCCATCCGCACCGTCTCCGCCTCCGTCCGGTTCTCGTCGCGGAAGATCACCGGGAAGCCGGCGTGGAGCAGCTCGTCATAGCGCTCTTTGGAGCAGACGCGGGTGAGGATTTCGCGGTAGTTGTCCAGGGCGGCCTGGGGGTCGGGCTCCTCCAGCATCAGGCGGTAGAGGAACTGCTTTTCCGGGTCGGGGCGGTCGAAGAAGCGGTGAATGGCGATCTCCGGGTCGGCGAGCATCACCAGCACGTGCTTTTCGTCCGTCAGGCGGCGCAGGGTCTCGATGCTGATGTTGGTGTCCACAAAGATTTCTCTGTTCTTTGTCTCGGGCTTTTCCAGCAGCTCGGCGAGGATTTGCAGCTCAACGGTCTCGCATTCCTTTTTGACATTGGTCAGCCAGGTGACATATTCGTCCGGGGTGCGGCGGATGAACTCGTGCCAGTCCTTCAGGTCGCGGGTGTAGGTCAGGTTGGGGAACTCGCGGCTGTCCAGCTCGGGCAGCCTGGCGTCGTGATAGTTCTCCCCCAGCTCGATGCCGCCGCGCTTCGCCGCGATGTTCCGCACCAGGGTGGACTTCCCGGCGTAGGAGGTGCCGATCACAAAATATACGTTTTTCAGGTTCATGGGCTTTACCTCGCTTATCAGGTCATGCCGGATGATGATGAACAGGGTGATCCAGCTGAGCGTGTCCCACAGGCTGAAGGGCACGCCCCTGGAGAAAAACAGGCTGTCCGCTTCAGATTCATCGGCGAAGGCCGAGATCAGCAGGAACAAGAACAGATCCGCCAGGAGCCGCACCGCCGCCTCGACCACGCACAGGGCCGGGGCGTACTTCTTCTTTCCCATCCGGAGCTCCGCGTAGGCCACCAGGCTGACGATCAGCGCGGACAGGGTATGGACGACAAAGATCGTACTCTGCGCCATCAGCAGGAAGCAGACGCCCCAGTAGAGAACGAGCAGCAGAAGGGCAGCACGCGGGAGGGTGACCCGCTTCTTTGGGGAGAGCAGATGCCAGATAAGCAGGGCGTCCGGAACCGCCATCGCGGCAATCATCAGGCCGATGAGGATGGAAGGCGGAAACCAGGAGATCAGGATCAGGACGCCGATGATGTGCAGTCCCAGGAGGATGACCGCCGGAATGGCGTGCTTTCGGTCTGAAGTGCGCATGGCAATGCCCCTCTTATGGCGCGAAGGCGATGACCTGCTCCCGGGCGTCCACCCGGGCCTCCGCGCCGAAGGGGAGGATGCAGCGGGGGAGGCCGTGGCCGACGTTCAGGTTGAAGACGATGGGGAGGCCGGGATCAGCGATGACCTCCTTCAGCAGGCTTTTGTATTCCTCCGCGTAAGTGTTGTCCATGGGCTTGCCGGCCAGTACGCCGGACACCGCGCCGAAGACACCGGTCTCCTTCAGGTATTCCAGGGCGCGGCGGTACCTGGCCGGGGAGGGCTTTTCCTCGCTGGATTCCAGCAGGAGGATGCGGCCCTTCCAGTCCGCCGCGTCCGGGAAGAGGCCGTACTTCCGGCAGAGATCGGGCATGTCGGCATAGCGCTCTCCGCTGAAGAAGTCGTAGAGGGTGTCGATGCAGCCGCCGAGGATCTTCCCGCTGAACACGGGCGGCCCCTGCAGCAGCTCAAAGCCCGTGTCCGGCAGCGGCGGAAGCGCCCGGCCCGCCTGATCCGGGGTGAAGCTTTCCCGCTCCCGGTACCAGACCGGGCTGGGCCTGACCTCCCGGATGCCGCCGGTGGCGATCAGCTCCTCGAAATACTGCCGGGTGTAAGGCAGCATGTCCGGCCCCAGCTCGCAGACGTCCGAAAAGAAGGCCTGCCCGTAGAAGGTGCGCAGCCCCGCCCTGTGGAGCATCAGGTGGTTGACCGTGGTGTCCGAAAAGCCCAGGAAGACCTTGTCCGTCACCGCCTCCGCCAGCTCGCCGTGGTCGAACAGGTAAGGCAGCAGCCGGTAGGTGTCGTCCCCGCCGATGGCGCAGAGGATCATGTCGATCTCCGGGTCGCGGAAGGCCGCCAGCAGGTCCTCCGCCCGCTTCTCCGGGTGCGCCTGGACGTATTCCAGCCCGCTGAGGGCGTGCGGCATGAACCGGACCTTCAGCCCGTAGGCCTCCAGTCTTCTGAGTCCGATGTCCACCTCAAAGCGGACGGAAGCCTCGCCGATGATGCCGCTGGAGAGGCTGACGATGGCGACGGTGCGGATGGAGTGCTTCATAGTGGGACCTCCGTTAGCAGGGGGAGTGAAGAGTTAGGAATTAGGAGTGAGGAGTTTCAAGTAAACTGGCTAACGGCAAAGAGCTGTGAGCTAATAGCTTATTCCTTCCAATTCCCCAAAAACGCAAATTCCTCAAAAATGGGGAATGGCGCCATTCAGCCAGTCGGCGGCATCGATGATCCGGATGCCCTCGTGCTGGTATTCGGGCTGGTAGATACGGGCGATAAGCAGGCGGGGATAGGCGTCCCGGATGCTCATCAGCGGCGCGATCTCCCGCTCGAAGGTTTCGGGGGAGGAGATGTCGTTGGAAACCTGGATATAGAGCTTTTCCCCCTGGCAGATGGCCACAAAGTCGATTTCCTTCTGGTACAGGACGCCCACATAGACCTCGTAGCCGCGCCGGAGGAGCTCAATAGCCACCATGTTCTCCAGCACCCGGCCGTAATCCATATTCCGGGTGCCCAGCCGGGCGAAACGGAAGCTCTGATCCGCCAGGTAATACTTGTCCTCGGAGCGCAGATACCGCTTTCCCCGGATGTCGTAGCGCCTGACGCGGTAGAAGGCAAAGGCTCTGCAGAGAGCATCGATGTACTTGCCGATGGTTTTGTGGTCGGCCTTCTGCCGGCTGGAGCGCAGAGTGTCGGCGATGGCACGGACGGAGGTCACATTGCCGATGTTGTCCATCAGGAAATCGATCAGCGCGTTCAGCAGGGGCTCGTTCTTCAGATGGTATTTCGTCATGATGTCCCGGACGATCAGCGCGTTCAGCACCTCTGTGCTGATGTACCGGTACCGCTGGCTTTCGTCCCGGTACAGATAAGATCCGGCCATTCCTCCCTCCCGGATGTAGCGGTTCAGGCTGGCATACAGGCTGTCGGAGGGATAATAGGCTAGGTATTCGCGGAAGGAGAAGGGGAAAACGTGCACCTCGTAGGTTCGGCCCACGAAGAGGGTCGCCAGATCGCTGCTGAGCAGGAAGGCGTTGGAGCCGGTGACATAAAGGTCGTAGCGCTCCTTCGCGTGCAGGCTGTTGATGGCCTTCTCGAAGGAAGGACACATCTGCACCTCGTCAATCAGCACATAGTTGTGCTTCCCGGCCTCATACCTGTCATCAATGTACTTTTCCAGGGCATGGTACTCCAGCAGATCCTCGAACGCCGTCAGGTTGAAATTGATGTGGATGATATGGGCCTCCGGGTCGGTCTGTTCCAGACGCTCCGAAAAAGCGCTCATCAGCCTGGACTTCCCGCAGCGCCTGACACCGGTGATGACCTTGATGTCCGGCGTCAGCGCGAGGGACTGCAATTCCTCCAGATAGGCTGAACGCTCTATCAGCTTCACAGCGACAGCCCCCTCTCTGTGTGATCTGACGCCATTATACCATGCTCATTCCCCAAAATCAAGAAAAACGCAAAATTGGGGAATGGGTGGCAGCCGTTATTCAGCTGCCCTGTCATTCCTCGCCGAGGGGCAGAAAGGAAATGTCGTTTTCGAGGCAGTAGCGCTCGGCGGCGGAGTTCTCCGGGGCGGTCAGGGTGAGGTCGGGACAGTCTTCAAAGGCCTCCTCGCCGATTATTTCCGTGCCGGCGGACAGGGTGACAAGGGCCAGGGCTTCGCAGTTCGCAAAGGCGCCTTCGCCGATCTCGGCCACGCTGTCCGGGAGGGTGATCTCCTCCAGGCTCTCACAGCCCTCAAAGGCCTCCACGTCAATGAACGCAAGGCTTTCCGGCAGCCGAAGGGCGGTCAGGCTGACGCAGCCGCAGAAGGCTTTTTCGCCGATGGCCGTCACGCCCTCGGGGATGGTCACAGACATCAGCTGATCGCAGAAGGTGAACAGCTCCTCGGGGAGTTCTGTCAGGCCGGCGGGCAGCTCCATATGGGTCAGGCTGACGCACTCTTCGAAAACGCCTCTGCCCAGGGAAGTCAGCGCAGCGGGCAGCTCCAGCTCAGCGAAAGCGCAGCCGCTGAAGGCGTAATCGCCGATGTCCGCCAGCGTGGCCTGGAGGGTAACAGCGGACAGGGACAGGCACTCCATGAACGCGCCGCCGCCGATCCGGGTGACGCCCTCCGGGAGGGTGATCTCCTCCAGGCTTTCGCACGCGGCGAAAGTGTTGGCTTCAATGGCTGTGATGCCCTGCGGAAGGGGGCAGAGGGCCAGCGCCTCGCAATGGCTGAAGGCGCTCTCCCCGATGGAAGCGACGCTGTCCGGGAGGAGGACTTCCTCCAGGTTTGCGCAGTACGCAAAGGCCCACGCGCCGACGGCTTCGGTTCCCTCCTGCGCCTGAAAACGGGCCGCGGACAGGCCGGCGGGCAGGCAGACCAGCCGGTGATCCCCCTTGCTGTACAGGGCGCCGTCCACCACCTCCAGCGCGGGATGATCCGGGGAGACGCGGATTTCCGTCAGGGCTTTGCAGACGGAAAACGGGTTGTCGCCGATTTCCCCCACGCTGTCCGGCAGCGTCACGCGCTTCAGACCGCAGTGGGAGAAGGCGCGGCGGCCGATCCGGGTGACGCCCTCCGGGATGGTCACCTCCGCCAGGGAACGGCAGGACATGAACGCAAAGTCCTCAATGACCAGCGTCCCCGGCTGAATCCGGAAGGTTTCAACAGGCGTCCCCCGCGGACAGGCGATCAGCCGGTGATCCCCCTTGCTGTACAGGGCGCCGTCCACCACCTCCAGCGCGGGATGATCCGGGGAGACGATGAACGTTTCCACCGGTTCAGACGCAAAGGGATTCCCGACTATCTCTGTCAGGGTGTCCGGAATGGAAACGCTGCTGACAGCCCCGATGAAACTGAAACAGCCCGAGAGGGAAGCGACCGGGTGGCCGTCCAGCTCAGACGGGATGACCATGTCACTGGAAGGGCTTTCATACCCCGTGATCTGCGCGGTGCCGTCCTCGCGGAGGACGTAGCTGTACCGGTCGGACCACCGGAGGGAAGACTCCGCCTGTCCGGACACGGGCAGGAGCGGCAGCATCAGGACAAAGGCCAGCAGAAGGGCGCAAAGCTTGTGTGGCATGGCGGGGCTCCTTTCGTTTGCGCAGGGTCAGTTGATCTCCACTACCACCACTTCCGGCCGGTTGTAGAACCTCGGCACGAGGGTGGATTCCCGGGCGAGGCCGCGGCTGACGATCATCTGGGTGCCGCCCTTTTCATAGCGGCCGCCGGCATAGGCCGGGAAGAGGCCCTGGTTGGGGGCGTACAGGCCGTTGAGGAGGCCGGGGATGCGCCACTGGCCGCCGTGGGCGTGGCCGGAGAGCACCAGGTCAAAGCCGCACTGGCTGTAGAAGTCCAGCAGCTCCGGGCGGTGGGTCAGCAGGACGGTGAAGGCGCTGTCCCCGGCGAGCTCCGCAGCGCGGGCGGCCTGCTCCCGGAAGCTGCCCTCGGCGCGCTCGACGAAGCCGCCCCGGGTGATCCAGGCATAGGGGTCGTCCACGCCGCAGAGGCTGATCCCGCTGATCCCGACATCAACCGCGTCGCCGCTGAGGCGGGTGATCCCGCATTCCGCGAGGATGGCCATCTTCCGGGCAAAGCCCTCCCGGCCGCTCCAGTACTCGTGATTCCCGGTGACATAGTACACCGGATACTTCCCGCTGAGCCCCCGGAGGAAGGCTTCCGCCTTGTCCTCGGGCAGGCGGTTGTCAAAGATGTCTCCGCCCAGCAGCACCAGGTCAGGCGCCTCCCTGTCAATGGCGTCCAGCAGCTCCCGCTGGCCCTCCCCATAGCCGCAGGAGTGCAGATCGGTCACCAGCGCCATCCGCAGGCTCCCGCTCACCCCCGGCGCTTCCACCGCATACCGAACCACCGTCAGCGGATTGTAAAGCCCCGGCAGCGTCAGCCCAAGGAGCAAAGCTCCTGCAATCAGGAGGACAATCGTTCTTCGTTTCATGGTTCAGTCACCAGCCCCATCGCCAGATTCAGCCGTCCTCAGACGCCATAAAGTCCGCATCGCGTCCAGCGAAGCACTATACCGCGGAAGAAAGAGCAGAGCAAGCGGCTCATAGTCGCGGTCGTCAAGCAACATCAGAGCGACCAAGAAACAAACCCCTCAGGCCAAAAGCGTGTGCGGGGGGATTCGGAGCGCCCGGAAAAGGCCCCAGTGGGGCGTTTTCAGCGGAGAATGGGCGATAGCCCCGGACCTGGGGGACACACGTCGCAACGTGTCCCCCAGGACCTTTTGCTACTTTTCGGTCACGAAAAGTAGAGGGCGAGACTCTTCTCAAGCAATACAAGAGCAATCAAAGCAAGATAACAAGCTCCGGACAAACCAGCAGGAAAAGCCAGGAATCCGTCTCCGCTCAGGCAATGCAAGAACAACCACAGCAAGACAATAAGCTCCGGACAAACCGGCAGGAAAAGCAATGAATCTGCCTCAAACTCAGGCAATGGCAAGGGTGACAAAAGGGCGCTTTCAACCTTAGAGCCACGACTGGTTGTGGTGATTTCCGCTGTCTTCCACAACCAGTCGTGGCTCAGTTCATGAAAGCGGCCTTTTGACATCCGAATCAGGCAATGCAAGAACACTGCTTCTCACTTCGGCTTTGCATTGGTAACCTCCAGCAGCCGCTGCACCTCCCCAAAATACGTCTCCACTTCCTCATCGGTCAGCTTCATCCGCTTCTGCAGCATGCCCACAATGAGCTTCGGCCGGACGCGGGCGTAATACTTGGTGGCGTTCACATTGGTGCGCCAGTTCTTGAGGGTGATGTTCTTCCAGCGCTTGATGTGCCGGGGCAGGAGGACTTCGAGGGCGTCCTCCATCACCTTGAACTTGCTCTCCACATAGGGCCACCGGAAGGAGTGCTCCAGCACCTCGGCAAAGCGCGTCAGGAAGGCGGCCTTCATCTCAGGCACTTTCAGGAGGGCGTTGAGGGGCTCGTGGCGGAAGGCCGCGGGCTTGTCGGACACTGGGCGGATGTACTTTTCCAGGGGCATGGTCTCGGTGTCGGAATGGGAGCCGAAGCCCGCCTCCACGTCAAAGAGCAGGTATTTCCACTTGCCGCCGGGCACCCGGTACACGCGCACGTTGGTCACGTCGCTGTTGCCGGTGATGATCTCAAAGGCCGCGTGGGTGAAGAGATTCTGCACGTCCAGCCGGTCGGTCACATAGCGCAGGTTTTCCGGGTCGTTCAGGTCGCTGTTCCGGCAGAAGTCGCAGAGGGCTTCCCAGTCGGCGTTGTCGCCGTTCTGCACCCAGCGGTCCTCGCCGGTGCGGGCCAGGATGTCGATGGCGTCCACCGTGTCTTCATCCGACAGGGAAATGCCCTCCCAGGCCGCCACCATATACTTGTTGATCTTCTCCCGCAGGTTGTAATGCCCCCAGTACTCGCCGTTGATGAACACCACAATGGGCAGGCCGTCCTGATAGCACAGGTCAAGGCCCTCCGACATGGAGGTGTAGACCACGTCCCGGAGGCGCTCGGCGTAGGCGTCCGAGTTGGTGGAGCGCAGCAGCAGCGCCTTGTAGCGGGTGTAGGTGCGGTGGGGGAAGGGGTTGAAGTCGAAGAACTCCGGCCCCCAGGCCTTGCGGGCGTACACCGCGATGGACTTCTGGGCGTTGATGCGCGCCGAGTGCCCGCTGATGGAGAAGGTGCCCACCTGGCTGATGAGGCACTTCCCTTCCGCGTCGAAGTACTCGATGTTGACGGGGTACTCCCAGTCCCGCTCGTAATTGGGATAGGAGCCGCTGCCCTTCACCAGCAGGCCGATCTTTTTGCTGAAGAAATACTTGTCGTCCGTCACCAGGGAGACCACGGGCACGGTCAGGTCGTCCTCGCCCACGAAATAGGTGCCGCTGACGGTGACCGAGGGCAGGAGGCCGTCCCGGAAGGCGCGCACCCGGAGGATGGTGGTCTTTTTGACGGTCAGCCCGGCGGCGGGAAAGGCCTTCGATTTGGCCGTGGGCGTGCTCCCGTCGGTGGTGTAGCGCAGGGTGTCCCCGTCCTCCGCATGGGCGAGAACCACCTGACCCGCGCTGTAAAACCCGCCGGGCGTATCGAGGGCCGGCGCGCCTGAGCGGGCCTGGTACACGGTCTTCTCATTGGCCTTGCCGGGGGTGTCATTCTCAAAATACCCGTATTCGCTGCCGCCGGCGGGAAGACCCCAGGAGATATTGCCGAACTGGGCCGGGAAGGTCAGCGCGCAGACCTCGCCGCCCTCCGCGTCCGTCAGCAGCACATCATCGCCCTTGGCGGAGAGCTTGAAGGGCGCGTAAAACACGCTCCCCGAGCCGCTCTTGTGCTCCGTCCCGGTGCAGTACACCAGCAGGTAAGCGTCCTTCTTGAGCTTCGTGCCCGCCGGAAAGACGAACTTCCCGGGCTTCTTGAGGCTGTCGCTCAGCCCCCAGCCGCCCAGATCAACGGTCTTCCCGCTGACATTGTGCAGCTCAACCCAGTCATAGCTCTCCCCATTGGTGAACGTCCCGTTGGAAGCCATGACCTCCGAAATCACCACCGGAGCGCCCTCAGCCGCCGAAAAGCCCGGCAGCAGAGCCAGCAGCATCAGGGTCAACAGCAGAGAATACATGCGCATGGTCATCCCTCCGGAAGATGCAGGATGGGCGGAAGAGGTTGGAGGTTGAAGGGAGGAGGTTGAAGGTGAGGAACGGGCTGGTGAGGAGTGAAGAGTTCAGAGTGGAGAGTGGAGTACGGAGATCATGGCGAAGCCATTTCATGGAGCAAAGCGAGATTTCATGGCGCAGCCATTTCATGCGCGAAGCGCATTTCATTCTGACGAATGGGGAGACGGAATGAAATGCCTGACGGAATGAAATGCGCCTGGCGGCACGTGAAATGTGCCTTCGGCACGTGAAATGCCCTGCGGGGCATAGGAGGAGGCGGGCGTGTTCGGCTGGATTCTGAGCGCCTGTCAGGCAAGACGGAAGCCTGGAAGTTGATAACCTCCAACCTCCAACCTTCAGCCTCCTGCCCCCAGTCCGCCTATCTAAGCTAATAGCTAACAGCTAACAGCTAACAGCTCCCCTCACCGCCACTCCTTCCCCCTTCAAATACTCCTTCAGCTCCGCGATCTTCATGATCCCGAAGTGAAAGAGGGTGGCGGCGAGGGCGGCGTCGGCGTGGCCTTGGGTGAGCACATCCCGGAAGTGGGGCATGGCGCCGGCGCCGCCGGAGGCGATCACGGGCACGGCCACAGCGTCGGCCACGGCCCGGGTCACGTCGAGGGCAAAGCCGTCGCCCGCGCCGTCGTGGTCCATACTGGTCAGCAGGATCTCGCCCGCGCCGCGGCGCACGCCCTCCACGGCCCATTCGAGGGCGTCGAGGCCGGTGCTGATTCTTCCGCCGTTGACGTACACGTCCCAGCCGCCGCCGGGGCGCTTTTTCACGTCCATGGCCAGGACGACGCACTGGCTGCCGAAGCGCAGGGCGGCCTCGGTGATGAAATCGGGATTGCGCACGGCGGGGGAGTTGATGCTCACCTTGTCCGCGCCCAGCCGCAGGATATCGCGGATCTGGCTGATCTCAGCAATGCCGCCGCCCACCGTAAAGGGGATGAAGACCTGCTCGGCCACGCGGCTGACCACATCCAGCATGGTGCCCCGGCCCTCGTGGGAGGCGTTGATGTCCAGCAGCACCAGCTCGTCCGCCCCGGCCTCGTTGTACCGGACGGCGGCCTCCACCGGATCGCCCGCGTCGCGGATGTCCACAAACTGGATGCCCTTCACCACCCGGCCGTCCCGGATGTCCAGGCAGGGGATGATGCGTTTCGTCAGCATGGCCTCACCTCATCTCCGCAAAACGCCTGAGCATGGTCAGGCCGACGCTGCCGGACTTCTCCGGGTGATACTGGGTGGCCAGCACGTTGCCGCGCCAGGCCGAGGCGGTGAAGACCTCGCCGTACTCGCAGGAGGCGGCAGTGAACTCGCTTTCGCCCGCGGCGCAGTAGGAGTGCACAAAGTACACGCAGGGGCTCTCGCCCTCGCGGAAGAGGGGGCTCTCCCGCACGGTCAGGGTGTTCCAGCCCATGTGGGGCACCTTCAGCCCCGGGGCCTTCAGCCGCGTGATCCGCCCGGGCAGCAGGCCCAGGCCCTCGTGCTCGCCGTTCTCCTCGCTGGCCTCGTAAAAGAGCTGCATGCCCAGGCAGATGCCCAGCAGGGGCTTGCCCGAGGCCGCCTGGCGCAGCAGCGCCTGATCCAGCCCGGTCTTCCGCAGGCAGGCGATGGCGTCGGCAAAGGCGCCCACGCCCGGGAGGATGACGTGGCTCGCGCTGTCCAGACGCGCCGGGGAGGAGGTGATTTCGGCCTCCTCGCCGATATACTGCAGCGCCTTCTGCACACTGCGCAGGTTGCCCATTCCGTAATCAACAATGGCGATCATCTTGGTTTACAAGGGGGGCGCTTCTTGGGGGAAAGGGGAAACCTTTTCTCGGGAGAAAAGGTTTCCCCTTTCCCCCAAACCCCCTTTCCTTTTCCAAAAGACTTCATCTAACGGGGGCGGGGGACTTTCTGCGACAGTTTTCGGCTTTGTCCTCAGACATTCCGAGTGATGATTTCGTCGCGCTTGGGGCCGTTGGAGACCAGGCGGATCGGCACGCCCACGGTCTGCTCGATCCATTCGACGTACTTCCGGCAGTTTTCGGGCAGTTTCTCCCAGTCCTTGATGCCGCGGATGTCGCACTTCCAGCCGGGCAGGCGCTCGTACACGGGCTTGCACTTCATCAGCACGGGCGTGGCGGGGAAGTCGGTGATCCGCTCGCCCTCAGCCGTCTCGTAGGCCACGCACACGGGGATTTCATCCAGGTAGCCCAGCACGTCCAGGTTGGTCAGCACCATCTCGGTGGCGCCCTGCACCATCGCGCCGTAGCGGGTGGCCACCGCGTCAAACCAGCCCACATCCCTGGGCCGGCCGGTGGTGGCGCCATACTCGCCCGCGTCGCCGCCGCGCCGGCGCAGGTCTTCCGCCTCAGCGCCCTCCAGCCGCACCACAAAGGGCCCCGCGCCCACCGCGCTGGAGTAGGCCTTGGTCACGCAGTAAATGTCGCTGATGGCTGTCGGCGGCACACCCGCGCCCACCGTGCCATAGCCCGCCAGGGGCGAGGAGGAGGTGGTGTAGGGGTAGATGCCGTGGTCGGGGTCCCGCAGGGTGCCCAGCTGACCCTCCAGCAGCACGGTCTTGCCCTCCTTCAGCGCCTGATGCAGGAAGCGCGTGGTGTCCGCCACCATGGGCCGGATGCGCTCGCCCAGCTTCAGCAGGTACTCCACCAGCCCGTCCAGGTCGGTGGGCTCCTGCCCGTAGAGGCTGGTCAGCAGGCAGTCCTTGCGGGGCAGGGCCAGCGCCAGCCGTTCCCGGAGGAAGGCCTCGTCGTAGAGCTCGCAGACCTGCACGCCCACCTTGGCCGCCTTATCCGAATAAAAGGGCGCGATGCCGCTCTTGGTGGAGCCGTAGCTGTGCTTGCCCAGGCGCTCCTCCTCCAGGCGGTCGAAGTCCACATGCCAGGGCAGCATCACCTGGCAGCGGTCGGAGATCAGCAGCTGAGGCTGAGGCACCCCGCGCTCCTCCAGCGCCGCCAGCTCCTTCAGCAGCGCCTCCACGTTCAGCGCCACGCCCGGGCCGATGATGTTGACCACCCGCTGGTGGAACACGCCCGAGGGCAGCAGGTGCAGCGCAAACTTGCCATACTCATTGATGATGGTATGCCCCGCGTTGGCCCCGCCCTGGAAGCGCACCACCACATCGCTGCGCTCCGCCAGCACATCCGTCACCTTGCCCTTGCCCTCGTCGCCCCAGTTGGCGCCCACGATCGCCTGTACCATCCGCTCATCCTCCGTTTCCGTCCGGCTTGTATCCAAACCCACGGCCTATTATCACGCATGCGGCGGGGTTTGTCAATGTTGAAATCATTGGGGGAATGTGGTATAATGGAGGATAACAGGGCGGGGGAATGAAGGTGAAAAAGGAATGAAATGTGCTGATTGCAAAGCGGACGCCATGGCTCCGGACAAAACCGCTTACCTCGCCCGGCTGCCGGGCGGCTATGTCGTCATCGAAAACGTCCCCTGCATGCGGTGCGCGCAGTGCGGGGAAGCCGTGTTTTCCGCGTCGGTGATGGAAAGAATTGACGAGATTCTGGAGAAAGTCCAGCGCATCGCGGGCAAGCTCCTGATCATGGATTACGCCCAGGCGGCGTGAAGGACAAAGCAGGCCGATGAGGGCGCTGCGCCGGGCAGGGCGGAATGGAATGGCATAAGGAAACCTCCCGCAGGAGGATGAGGTCTGCGGGAGGTTTTATATTTGGGCACGGAGACGTTTTTTTCATGCGGACGAAGGCCCGAACCGCCGGGGTGGCACAGGCTCTACTCTCTGATCACATAGAACCCTTTGTTTTCAGCCCATTCGACCCAGTCGCTGTCCGCGGGGATGATCAGGATGACCGTCCGGTCAAAAGCGTTTGCATCAATGGATTCCACGCCCGCGGGGATCCTGATGGCCTCAACTCCCGGCAGATTCACAAACGCTTCGGACTCGATGACCCTGAGCGACGCGGGGAGGGTCAGGATCTTTGTCGGATAGAGCCGGATCAAAGCGTTCATCAGCGGGTTGTTGTAAGCGCCAATCTGGATTTCATCCCACTGGGAAGCGTAGCCGGGATAATACACCACCCCGAGGGCGCTGCATCCGATGAAGGCATAGTCCCCGATCCGGGTGACGCTGAGGGGAATAGCCACCCTGGCCAGCGCAGTGCAGTACTCAAAAGCGTAAGGGGGTATCTCCTCAAGGTTGGGCGGCAGGACGATCTCCTCAAGGGCCATGCAGTAATAGAAGAGGCCGTCGCCGTGCTGATCGGTTCCGCCCAGGGTCGTCAGAGTGTCAGGGAAGGACACGCTCGTCAGATACTCGCAGTAGCACAGGGCGGCAGAGCCAAGACTGATGGTGCCCTCGGCGAGGGTGAGGCGCTCCAGACAGGACAGATTGGCAAAGGCAAAGTCCGGGATATGGGCCTGGTCGGTCACGGTGATATCCGTCAGGGTGGTGGTTTTGTTGTAGCTTGTATAGTCAGAGGCGTTGTACCGGCGGCTTGTACCGTTATTTGTAGTGCCGAAGAGATACCAGATCACCGCGTCCTCGGTCTGGTTGGCGGTGCGGCTGGAGCCGATGAAGGGCGTGGTCAGCGTGACGAGGGAGGTGGGCAGGCAGCTGTTCCCCAGAGACTGCACGCTGTCGGGGATTGTCATTTCCGTGATCTGACTGCAGCCGCTGAAGGCATAGTTCCCGATCCGGGTGACGCCGTCAGGGATCGTTATCCCGGTCAGCGCGGTGCAGGACTCAAAGGCGTGGGAGGGGATCTCCGCAAGGTTGGGCGGCAGGATGATCTCCTCAAGGGCCGTGCAGTAATAGAAGAGGCCGTCGCCGAACTGCTCGCTTTCGCCCAGCGTCGTCAGCGTATCGGGGAGGGACACGCTTGCCAGATACCTGCAGTTGCACAGGGCGGCGGTGCCAAGGCTGACGGTGCCCTCCGCGAGGGTGAGGCGCTCCAGACAGCCCAGATCGGCAAAGGCGAAATCCGGGATGTCAGCCTGATCGGTGACGGTGATGTCCGTCAGGGTGGAGGTGGAGTTATAGCTCGCGCTTTCAGAGGCGTTGTACCGGCGATAGGAACCGTTGTAGGAATTAGTGCCGAAGAGATACCAGATCACCGCGTCCTCTGTTTGGTTGGCGGTGCGGCTGGAGCCGATGAAGGGCGTGGTCAGCGTGATGAGGGAGGTGGGCAGGCAGCCTTCACCCAGGGTCTGCACGCTGTCGGGGATGATCAGCTCAGTGATCTGGCCGCAGTCATAGAAAGCGCAGTCGCCGATCCGGGTGATCCCGTCATGAATCGTCACCCCGGCCAGGGAATAGCAGCGCGCGAAGGCGTAGTCGGGAATCTCCGTTATGTTGGACGGCAGGGCGATGGACTCCAGCGCGACGCATTCATAGAAAACGCCATCGCCGAACTGCAGGCCCTCGCCCATGGCGGTGACCGTATCGGGGATGGAAACGGTCGTCAGGCCTGCGCATTCGTGCAGTGCGCATGCGCCGAGATACTCCGTGCCCTCCGCGAAGGTGACGCTTTCGAGGGTTTCCATCTGGGTGAAGGCGAAATCCGGGATGATGGCCTGATCGGTGACGGTGATGGCCTGCAGGCTGACATGCCTGTAATAGGACTCCGACGCAGACTCGTCATACCGGCGTCCGTCATAATTCCCGCTGTTGTCAGCGCCCATGCCGAACAGATACCACATGATCGCGTCCGCTGTCCTGTTGGCGGTGCGGCTGGAGCCGATGAAGGGCGTGGTCAGCGTGAGGAGGGAGGTGGGCAGGCAGCCGTTCCCGAGGATCTGCACGCTGTCGGGGATGGTCATTTCGGTGATCAGGCTGCAGCCGGAGAAAGCGTGATCGCCCAGGCCGTACAGGTCATCCGGGAGGGTGACGCTTTCAAGAGAGGTACAATTCATGAAGGCTGCGCCGCCCACATAGGCAATCTCGGAGAAATCAGCGGTGGTGAGATTGCCGCAGTTCCAGAAGCAGCCGTACCCGACGGTGGTGATCAGACTGCCGGCGTATTCCGTTGGCATGGTGATGGTTGTGGAGCTGTCGTATCGTCCCATGTATCCCAGATAGGTCGCGTTGACCCACCGCACGTAGGAATCAGGCTCGTGCGCGTGCCAGATGGCATCCAGGATATCGCCTGTCTGGTCGCAGAGATCCAGCACGCAGCCGATGATCTCGCCCGCTGTCCAGGCGGTATTGGCCGTGTCAATCGCCAGGGCGGCCACCTTTGCTTCCTCCAGGCCGGGGATCGATGAAATGGTCACGCCGGTCACATGGGCGATTTTCCTGAAGGTGGGGCCGTTCTCGTACACATACTGCGCAAACTCATCCTCGGACATATCCTTCGTCAGTTCAATGGTATTGATGATGAGTTCTATCACATCCGGAACCGTGCTGAACTGTTCAATCAGGGCGTCGACCAGACCCAGAGGGGTTTCGTTTTCGATCAGGTAAATGATCGCTTCGTCAGCGACCTGCGGCCCGTAGAAGGCCCCGAACTCATCCCAGGTCACCTCATTGCAGCCGCCCAGCTTATAGGCCAGGAAGTTGACGGCGAAGTTGCGGATTCCGTCATAATACTCCTTTTCGCTGGGAATCATGCGCTCCAGAATGATCTGATAGGCCATGGTGTCACGGGCTCCCTGATATCCCGGCTTGCGGTTTATGAACTCGGGGTATCCGGCAAAGCAGAGGGTCCGCGTCTGGCCGTACCGCTTATAGCCCCACTTTTCCAGGGGAAGAATGGGGATCATGTCGCCGCTGTTGTTGATATTGAAGATGTTGGTCAGGCTCGTATCGGCGTCCTTGCGCACGGACGGGCAGGCAAAGGTGTAGGCAAACACATTGGCCGCCCCGTAAACCTGGGTGAAGCGATAGGCGAGGATGTTGGCCACCGCGGCGCCGCGGCTGTGTCCGGTAAACCAGAAGACGCAGCGCTTGCCAGCGTGGCCGGAAGTGGAGGGGACCCGGACCCGGAGCTGCTGCTCCACCTCGGTGGCCGCGAGGTCAAAGCCAAGGTGAACGCCGGCCGTGACGCTTTCCTCGCCCGTGCCCAGATTGAAGTCGCTGAACCACTCGCAGTTGGTGCGTGTCCCGCGGATGACCACCGCCCAGATGCGGACGTTGGTGCCTTCCACATCCTTGTAGCCGACGGTGTAGGCCACCTTGTCGTTGTCATCGATGGTGCGCTGACTGTCGTTCAGCATGACCACATTCTGATAGCCCATCTGCCTGAGCATTCTGACGGCCTTGGTGTCGTAGCCGGCGTCCGCCAGCACCACGGAGGCCTTGACGAGATCGGTGGAAAAAACGCTGGAGTTCCCCAGCAGCATCTCATCGCTGTAGACAAAACCGGTATTGCCGTCCGCGATATCCATGTAGGGATAGGGGTGCGCGGGCGTTTCACCGGAGCCCGCGCCCTCAGCGGACGCGCCCGGGAGACCCGGCGTCAGCAGAACCAGCAGGGACAGCAGCAAACACGCCGCCAGCGCCGCGATTGTTGACTTCATCATGTCGGACTCCTTTGCGGTACGGATGATCGGGGTGAAGAGTGCTTCTTGACTTATCACGATTATACAGGGAAGGCGGGGAGGTGTCAAGGATGGCAGCAGTTCCTTCCCAAACAGCCGAGCCCCCCCGTCATCGAGGCCGCCCCCGCCCCCGCCGCGCAGGCTCTCGATTTCTCCCGCATCCGCCTGCTGCTGGTGGAGGACAACGCCATCAACATGGAAATCGCCCGCATGATCCTCACCGACGCTGGCTTCATGGTGGACACCGCCGAGGACGGCCGCAGCGCAGTGGAAATCATCGCCGCCTCCCGCCCCGGCTTCTATGACTGCATCCTCATGGACATCCAGATGCCCATCATGAACGGCTACGAGGCCACCATGGCTATCCGCGCCATGGACGATCCCGGCAAGAAGAACATCCCCATCGTCGCCATGACCGCCAACGTTTTCCAGGAAGACGTCCAGGCCGCCCGCAACGCCGGCATGAACGGCCACATCGCCAAGCCCCTGGATGTGCCGGTGATGATGGAAACGCTGACGAGGGTGCTGAAGGAAGCGGTTAGCGGTTATCTGTTAGCTTTTAGCTGGATACGGGGCTATAGGTTGGAGGTTGCAGGTTGAAGGTTGGAGGTCAGTTTGACCCAGCCTTCGCCGCGCTCCATGAATTGGCTGAGCCATGAATGAATGGCTGCGCCTCCTATGCCCCGCAGGGCATATCACGTGCCGCAGGCGCATTTCATGCCGTCAGGCATTTCATTCCGTCTCCCCCGCACAGAATGAAATGCGCCTCGCGCATGAAATGGCTTCGCCATGAAATCTCGCTTCGCTCCATGAAATGGCTCCGCCATCTCAACCTTCAACCTCCTCCCTTCAATCTTCAATCTCCTCCTCAGCCATCAAACTAAGCCAACAGCTAAAGGCTAATCGCTAACAGCTCCCATCTTCACCCTGTACAGCCGATCCGGATAGTCGCTCATGATGCAGTCGGCGCTGATGGAGAGAAGGTAGGCCATGTCTTCCTCGTTGTTGACGGTCCAGAACTGCACAGCCAGGTTGTGGGCGTGGGCATAGTTGATGATGCGGGCGGTGCCCAGGTTCAGGTAATAGCTGGACCTGCCCAGGTTGAAGGGCAGCTGCAGCACGGTAAAGGGCGGGTTGTAGTCCTTCCGGCCCGTCACGGCGGCCAGATAGAAGTCTACCACTTCCCTGGCGTAAGCACCACGGGCCAGGTCGGGATAGGTTTCATCCTTGTAGTCCGAGACCTCGCCGTGGAAGGTGCCGAAGACCGCCCGGTCCAGGAGGCCGCGCTCCTTCAGCTCCCGGTAGAGCTGGTCGACGCCCCGGCAGCCCAGCTCGCCGCCGTTCTTGATCTCAATGATGTAGTAATAGCTCCGGATGCCCTCCAGGTAGTCCAGGGCGTCCGCGAGGGACACGATGCGCAGGTCGTCCGGCACCTCGTCCCCCGAAAGGCCGGCGTAAGGCCGCTCGCCGCTGTCGGTCACAAACTGCGCGCCCATGTTCAGCCGGCGCAGCTCCTCATAGGTCATTTCCTCGGCGCGCACGTGCTCCCGGCCGAAGACCGCAATGCTGTCCGAGGTGCGGTCCAGCTCGTCGTCGTGCAGGAGCACCAGCACCCCGTCCCTGGTCATGTGCAGGTCGAATTCAAACACATCGATGGTGAAATCCACATCCTGGGTGCAGTTTTTCAGCGCCATCATGGTCTCCTCGGGCATGATGCCGCCGCCGGCCCGGTGGGCGCTGATCTGGGTGCCGCCGGTGATGAAGGGATTGCTGGTGGCGTACTGCTTCACATCGCTGGGGCTGGAGCGGTGGCGGTACATCAGGAAGACGCAGAGCGCGGCCAGGAGCACCAGCACCAGCAGCGCGCCGAGAATGCGGGCGACGATCAGCAGGACTTTTTTCATGGCGGAATACCTCTCTTATGGCTGAATTGGGGATGACAGGGGAAGTATAGCACAGCCTTCCCGGCCTGTCAAAAGGGAGCTTTCCTGAACCGAGCTTGCCAAGCGCGGGCCCTTGTGGTATCATAAGCTGTACCCACGAACTGAACGAGGTGATATGTATGCGTCGATTGATGATCGTTCTCCTGACCCTGCTGTGCGCGGCCGCTTTTGCCTGCGCTTCGGCTGAAGGCGGCGCGGGCCTGCTCTGCGCGGACGGCGCGCCCCTGGGCACCGCGGTGCTCCTGGATGTGGCCGGGGCGAAGGCCCTGCTCACCGCCGCCCCCGTGGCGGACGCCGCCGGACTGACCGTGGACGGCGCTGCGGTGGACGCGGCCTGGCGGCTGGGGGACACCGGCCTGACGCTGCTGATGGCCGACGGCGCTGCCCTGACTCCCCTGCCCCTGGCCTCCGCCGGCGCGCTGCCGGCTAAGGCGGTGGGCTGGCGCGCGGACGGCGGGCTGCTGAACGTGCCCGTCAGCCGGGTGGCGATGGTGGACGGCCTGGTAGTGCTGACCGCGGACGAGGGCCTGCTGCCCGGCGCGGCGCTGCTGACAGCTGAAGGCGAGCTCTGCGGCATCAGCCAGGCCACCCTCACCGAGGGCACGGGCCGATACCTGTGCCTGAGCGCCACCGGCGTCGCCGAAGCACTGCTGAACGCTCCCCGGACCGCGCTGAATGGGGCTCCCGCTGAGCCCGATCCCGGCAAAACCCCCGCCGAACCCGAACCCGTGACCGAGCCTGAGCCCGCGCCCAGGGATGACGCCAAGCCCGGCTTCAGCCAGCGGGGCAGCGGCTTCCCGGAGGGCTGCAATGTCCGCTATGAGGACGGCTTCCTGTACGTGTCCTGGCCTGCTTCCCTGGACGGCTGCACGATCCTGGCCGGCGAGGAGAACAACCAGTATGTGCTGGTCGCCAATTACCTCCACGAGGAGCGGGAGGCCGTGTTCACCGCGGTGCCCGGCCGCACCTACCGGGTGTGGGTCACCACCGAAGTGCCGGACAGCTTTGGCTTCAGCCTGGATGACTCCTGCGTCCTGTACATCCCCGACGCGGAGCCCATCAGCCGCTACAGCTACCGCAATGAGGCGCTCTACCTGAGCCTGGTGTCCTCCGCCCAGCTGCGGCAGCTGAGCGACGCGGAGCTGGCGCCCCGGACGGAGACCATCACCCGCGAGGAGCTGCGCAGCAAGACCCTGCTGCTGCAGGCGGTGTCCGTGTACGAGGTGACCGAGGAGATCCGGGAGACCCTGACCGCGGTGCTCTTCGCCCCCGACGGCAGCAGCTACGCCACAGCCCCCACCTCCGCCTTTGTGTACATCCCGGACATCATGGGCGAGGACGCCTGGCACATGGATCTCTCCGACTGCGTGAAAACCTGCGACAACTGGACCAGCCTGCCCTCGGGCACCTACACCGTGGTCTATTACATCAACGGTGAAACCGCCGGCGAGGTGCAGTTTGAACTGGAGTGAGTGCAGCCTCTGCCCACGCCGCTGCCGGGCTGAACGCACGGAGGCGGCGGGGCGCGGCTGGTGCCGTCTGCCCTCGCGTCTGCTCATCGCCCGCCTGGCCCCCCACCTGTGGGAGGAGCCGCCCATCAGCGGAAAGGGCGGCACGG
This sequence comes from Clostridia bacterium, assembly GCA_017534885.1. GTDB lineage: Bacteria > Bacillota > Clostridia > Christensenellales > Aristaeellaceae > RUG11272. Next base: position 100,211 of record JAFXVR010000063.1, read on the forward strand.
GCGCGGTCTTCTTCGCGGGCTGCACCCTGCGCTGCCCCTTCTGCCAGAACGCGGACATCAGCCACACCGCTGCCGGGCGTCCCTTCACGCCCCGGGAGCTTTCGGACGGCCTCAAACGCCTGGCCGACAGCGGCGTGGAGAGCATCTCCTTCATCACCGGCACGCCCTATGTGCCGCTGATCCTGGATACTCTCTCCCTCTGGCGGCCGCCCCTGCCCATCGTGTGGAACACCTCCGGCTATGAGACGGTGGAAACCCTGCGCCTGCTGGAGGGCGCGGTGGACGTGTACCTGCCCGACCTGAAGCATTTGAGCCCCCGGATGAGCGCCCTGTGCGCCGGCGCGGCGGATTACTTTGACTTCGCGGCTCCGGCCCTGCTGGAGATGGCCCGGCAGCAGCCCGTCAACGAAAACCTGCCCTCGGGCGTGCTGAAGCGCGGGCTGATCATCCGCCACCTGATCCTGCCCGGGCTGACCTCTGAGAGCGTCGCCCTGCTGGACTGGCTGAAGGAGCATCTCCCGGACCGGCCCGTCAGCCTGATGCGCCAGTACACCCCCCTGCACGTGGAGGCCATCCCCGGCCTCAACCGCCGCCTGACGCCCCGGGAATACCGCCGCGTCCGGGAGCACATGCTTTCCCTCGGGCTCACCGGCTATGAGCAGGAAGCCGGCTCAGCCGACGAGGCCTTCATTCCCCTGTTCAATGATGACGCAAGCTTTGTCTGACATTCGGAGGAAAAGTGTACTGCCACTACTGTAAAGCCCGCATCGACAGCGACAGCCTGTACTGCAAACACTGCGGCCGCCAGGTGGTGCTGGACTCGGAACAGATGCTGCGCCCGGTGAAGCGCCGCCGCCGTCCCTGGGTGGCAATCCTGATTCTGCTGCTGCTGGCGGCCCTGGCCGCGGGCGGCGGGTTTGCGGTGTCGAAGTTCATGCCGGAGCTGATCCCCACCCTCCTGCAGAAGGCAGGCCTGGGGGACGCCGAAGGCCCCGACGTGCTGCCCACCATCGCCCCCGCGCCCACCCTGGTGCCCGAGGCCGGCCGCGTCGCCGCCACCGCCGAGCCCAGCCGCACGCCCCGGCCCGTCAGCATCAGCAACAACAAGATCGTCACCGAAAGCGCCTACCGGGGCGTCTGTCCGGTGAAGGTCAAGGCGGTGGGCGGCAACATGCTGGTGGTGCTGGTCTACGACCGGGCGCCCGACCATTCCGACGAGGCCCGGGAGCCCCTCGACCCCGCCTTCGCCCCCGAGAGCGACAGCATCGCCTTCTATGTGGAAGCCGGCAAGTCCGCTCAGGTGAACGTGCCCATCGGCGTGTACCGCCTCTACTACGCCTGCGGCACCGAGTACTATGGCCGGAACAGCCTCTTCGGCGCCTCCACCCGCCGCTACGTCCTGGACGGCAGCTGGATCGTCTGCGCCCGCAACGGCAAGACCTACGCCGGAGTCAACCTGGTGCTCCGCGCCAAGGGCGGTGAGGGAGTGACGGCGGTGACGGCGGCAAGGTTTCCGCAGGAGTAGAGCGGTTAGCGGTTAGCTTTAGTTTAGCGGACTGGGGGCAGGAGGTTGGAGGTTGGAGGTTATCAACTTCCAGGCTTCTGTCTTGCCTGAAGAGCGCTCAGAATCCAGCCGAACACGCCCGCCTCCTCCTATGCCCCGCAGGGCATTTCACGTGCCGCCAGGCGCATTTCATTCCGTCTCCCCCGCGACAGAATGAAAAGCGCTTCGCGCATGAAAAGGCTTCGCCATGAAATCTCGCTTCGCTCCATGAAATGGCTTTGCCATGATTTCAACCTTCAACCTCCGCTGTCATTCTAAAACTCCTCACTCCTCACTCCTCACTCAGCCCACCGCTCCCCCCCAAGGAGGCTCCCATGTACGAAAGCTCCCTCGCCCTTGCCCTCGTGCCCTACACGGCCGGGGAACAGCCGAAAAATCAGCGGCTGATCAAGCTGAACACCAATGAGAATCCCTATCCGCCCTCGCCCAGGGTGGCGGAGGCGCTGGCGGCGGGCTACGCAAGCCTGCGGCTTTATCCGGACGCGGAGGCCACCGCGGTGCGCGAGGCCATTGCGGGGCGGGAGGGGCTCTCTCCGGCGCAGGTCTTCTGCGGCAACGGCTCGGACGAGGTGCTGGCCTTTGCTTTCGCGGCGCTGTTCGCGGGCAAGATCCTCGCCGCGCCGGACGTCACCTACTCCTTCTACCCGGTCTACAGCCAGCTCTTCGGCGTGGACTACCGGACGGTGCCCCTGCGGGAGGACTTCACGGTGGATGTGGAAGGGCTGATGCAGGGTTGCCCGGTGGTGCTGGCCAACCCCAACGCGCCCACGGGCCGCTTCCTGCCCATCGCGGAGATCGAGCGCCTGGCCGCCCACACCCGGGAGGCCGGGGAGGCCCTGCTGGTGGACGAGGCCTATGCCGCCTTCGCCCCGGAGACCGCCCGCCGCCTGCTGGAGGGCTATGACAACCTGCTGATTGTGCGCACCCTGTCCAAGAGCCACGCCTTAGCCGGCCTGCGCCTGGGCTATGCCTTAGGCTCTGAGCGCCTGATCGACGCCCTGCGCCGCGTCCGCGATTCCTTCAACAGCTATCCGGTGGACCGCCTGGCCCAGCTGGCCGGGGCCGCCGCCGTCCGGGACGACGCCTACACGGCGGAGAAGGTGAAGCTGGTCTGCCAGGCCCGGGACTGGACCGCCGAGGCTCTCCGCGCCCGGGGCTGGGAGGTGCTGCCCTCCGCCACCAACTTCCTCTTTGTGAAGGCCGCCCCCGCCGACGCCGCCCCCGTCCAGCGCCGCCTGCGCGAGAAGGGCATCCTCGTGCGCCACTTCGCCTCCGGCCGCCTGAAGCCCTGGCTGCGCATTTCCATCGGGACGATGGAGGAGATGGAGCGGGTGGTGGAGGAGATGGGGGAGGCGGAAGGCCGCTGAAGCACTGGCCGCTGACCGGGGCATGAAAAGCGCCGCCCCCTGCTGCCGAACAGCAAAAGACAGGAGCAGGCCCTTTGACAGGCCTGCTCCTTTGTGTTGGCCCCGCGCCGGACTTATGGAGGGGCGGGGGGCGAGAGATTTTGCCAGAATGCTGATACCGTCAACGCGATTTCAGATCAGGCCTCTCCGGAACTGACGAAAGTCGTCAGTTCCTCCCCAGAACGGTGTTACTTTGACAGAAATACATTCAGATAGTAATACCGCACAGCACTCTCCTTCATAGTGAAATGGTACATTGCTAGATAACGTGTCCCCGATTCCGGTACTTTCTTCACTGTTAGCTTCACCTGTAACACACCGTTCTTGAGGTTGTCGTCAACTACCTGTCTCGCTTCAAGCCAGTCTCGCGGCGATATGGGATCGTAGCCGTAGTAACCAAAGTTCGCTATACCATTTACTTCGTAAGGATCGAGTACCTGGTTGTACGCAAACTTGCCATAAGTGCGTATGACCAACCTGAAGACATCACCGACTTTTGTGGTGCTTGGCAGATCGTAGCTGGGCATATTGTTGCGCGCAGGAGTTGCCAGCTTGTGCCAGTACCCGTTGTCGTCAACCAGGTATAATTCATATTCTTGTGCATCCGACGTGGTTTTGCCGGTCATGGTAACGGTCAGCTCGTATTTTGTCAGATGATCTTCCTCGTTCCTGAAAGTGAATTTCGTAGAATATGTAATCCCGGCACCAGGTACCTTGACCAAAGTGAGCTGCCATGTGGTTTTACCCACATCTCCGCTTGACTTGTCCCACCGGAGCCAGTCAGAGGGGGTGTTGTAAGGTATGGGCGTGGCATCCCACAGCGTCCACTTCACATTGGAATCGATCGAGAAGGATCGTGTTTCATTTGCATAAGCAAACTTTGAGAAAACTGCGGTTCCGCTGGTGACATCCGTTCCGAACAGCTCATCAGTAATCCTGAACTCCGCCTCCACAGTGATCAGCAGCTCTGCATAGACATCTGACCCGTCTGTTGAGATGGCGCGAACTTTGGTGCAACCTCCGCCTACGATGGTGATTACGCCATTGGACACGGTGGCGACCGAGGAATTCGACGTCTCCCAGCGGACGGTTTTGTTGATGGCCGTGGAGGGGCTTACGACAGCCCTGATCGTCTTGGTGTCGCCGACCTTCATCGAAACGTTCGCATAGCTGTTGGGCTGCGTCAGCTGGGTGTTCCCTTCCATCAGGACGATCGATTCAACCTTCTGTTCGTCTTCGATGACCGTAACGTTACAGGTGGCTTCCTTGTTCCCGTCTGCTGTGGTGACGGTGATGACTGCGGTTCCTTTGCCCTTTGCGCGGATATAGCCATCGGAATAAACCGCCACGCTCGTATTGCTTGAAGACCAGGTAACGTTCTGATTCGCCGCGTTGCTGGGCAGCACCTGATAACTCAGCGGCGTGGTTCCGCCTACGGACAGTTCCGCCTCGGTTTTTGAGAGGCTGACGCCGGTGACGGCAATCCTGCCATCCTGGGGAATGGTCACCGATTTGGTCACCGTGCCGCAGGTGAAGGTGACTGTGCCGCTCCGGCTGGCCGTGCTCGTGTTCTCGTCAAGGCTGACCGTGATGTACATGCTGCCGCTGCCGGCCGTGGCGCTGAGATGAATCCAGGTCTTGTTGGCCGTTGCGGTCCAGGGGCCGTTGGCAAGCACCTCAATCTCACCGCTGCTGTAGGTCGCGTTCAGCGAATATGCTTCCATATACATCCGGATGGCCTTGCTGATGGCGCTGTTGGCATCGTTATAGACTTCCACCCAGAAGTAGTAGGCGCTGCCCGGCGTTAGCCCGCTGACGGTTACGCTTCCCGCCTGCGCGCTCACGTCCGCGTACGCGGTGTCCGGCCTGGTGCTGGTCGCGCTGTAATAGACGCGGCAGCCCGTCGCGTTCGGGCAGTATTCCCATCCGACAATGGCAAACTCCTTGTCGGTGGTGATGACCGGAACGGGCGTATCCAGGTACGTCGACCCGCCAACAGTGGACATCAGCACGTAATTGCCCGTATGGCCATTCATATTGGCGTTCCGGGGCAGAACCCAGACCCGGTAATCCTTCTGCTCTGTCAGACCTGTGATCGTACACGTCAGGCCGGTCACGGCGGGGCATTCATGATAGGTTTCAATGTTTCCCTCGGTATAGTACACCACGTACTCTGTCGCGTTGGGGGCCGCGTCCCAGGTCAGGCTGATACTGGTTTCCGTGGCCTCCGTCTGCCTGATGTTTGTGACTTCCCCAACTTCGCCTGTGCCGGTTACCTTCACAGTAAAGCTTCTGGTGATATTGGAGCCATCTGTTGTGGTGGCCGTGATGGTGGCTGTTCCGGCGCTCTTGGCCGTGACGGTGCCTGTCCACCTGCTGACCGTGGCAACCGAGGTGTTGCTGGACGTCCACTTCGGCGCGGGGTCATAGCCGCTGGAAGACGGCGAATAAGTGAAGTCGATCTTTTGCTTTTCACCGGCGTTCATGTTGAGGGTGGACGGGACATTCAGCGTGAAGGATGTAACCCTATTCGGAGCGGTGCCGGTCGTTGTAACGCGGAAGCTTCTTTCCACCAATACTTCGTTCTTGTAATCCTTCGGGTTGATGCTCACTTCGTATTCTGTTCCGGCAGTAAGGTTTGTCAGGGTTAAGGCATTCAGTTGTTCCGGTGCCAATTCGCCATAGTACGTCCATGAATCAGGGTAGTTATTTGTTTTGAAATAATAGATATCGTACTTATATACATAAGGAACCCCGTTCCATGTCAGGGTAAATCCCTGGTTGGTGATGTTTGACGACTTGAAATTGAACAGATCATAGGTGTAGAAGTTTCTGGGGTCTTTGAATACCACTTTTCCTTTGGCGGACTGACTGTTGTATTCGTCGGCACTTGCTTTGGCCTTCACATACAGATACCATTCTTCATGGAATGTTCCAAAGTTTGCTTCGTAATAAGTATTCGTTGTGGTTGTTGCAAGCGTTGGATCAGGACTCTCATCGGAGTTGGCATCGCGTGCAGTTATCCAGTATATTTCATAGAAGTCTGCGCCGTATACGGGATCCCACTCCACCTTGCCGGAGATGCCGGCGCCATATTCGACAATCCGCACATTCGGCGTGCGGAGGCTGCACTGAACCTCCACGGAGTCTGTGAAGCTGCCGTCATCGGTGGTTGCAATGATATTCACATCGCCAAACCCGACAAACGATACGATGCCGTCATCGGTGACCGTAGCGATATTGGGATTTTCGGATGTCCAGTGAACCTTCTTGTTTGTCGCGTTACTGGGAAAGACAGTGGCGCGGAACTGTTCAACGGATTCAGGATAGAAATTGTAGGGATCTCTCATATCAATACGGACGCCTGTCACCGCCACCGGGTTCTGCACTGTGATGACGCAGGTATCAGTCTTTTCGCCGTCCACCGATTTCACCGTGATGGTTGCGGTGCCGGCAGCCTTTGCGGTGACTGTGCCGTTGCTGACAGTGGCCACAGCGGTATTGCTGCTGCTCCAGGTAACGCTCTTGTCGGTCGCCGTCTGGGGATTGACCGTTGCGGTGAGGCTCAGGGTTTCACCGGGCAGCATCGTCTTTTCACCGTAATTCAGGTTTACGCTCTCCACATGGATGGTATCGCGGACATACGCATAGAAGAACGTGCACCGTTCATCCTGCGGCGGAACCCATTTCGTTCCTGAATCCTGGGCATAGTCCCTTTCGGTCTGTGAATGCTCCCATATGGTAAACCTGTATGAATTGCCCGCCTCAATTTTGCAGTAATTCCTCGTCGGGGAAACAAGGAAACTGCTGCCAGAAGACCACGCCCATGTCCCAATTCTCGTCCAGGCGCCATTTACCAGTTTATCTTGGCGCACATAGAAATACGGGTCGTCACTGCGCACCTTGCCCAATGTAACCGTATAAGCTTGCTCGTTGATAACAGCAGGATTAGCTGCGGTCGTGCCCTGGAACAGCGCGGTATTGATGGACAGCCCCTGCTCGATATTGCTCTGCACCACATGGATGACTTCAGACGTTGCGCTGTTGGCTACCGTGACTTCTGCCGTGCGCTCAAGGCCGGTATTGTTTCTGGCCGCCCTGAGGGTCAGCTTGGAGCCGGAAACGCTCACGGTCAGCCAGGCGGCGTCGGATGTGGCGTTCCACGAGCGCTCAGAAGTGACCGTAAAGGTCTTTGTGGCGGCCGGCGGCGTATAGATGATCCAGTACGCTTCACTCAGGGTCAGATCAGGAGACAGCTGGTCATCAGGAATCAGCGTCACGGTCGCCGCGTTGGTATAGGCATATTTCCCGTCCAGCCCGGTCAGGCGGCAGCGGTATTTGCGCCCGTCCTGCGCGCTGCCCATGCTGAAGCTGAAGCTGGCCTTGTTATAGCCCGTGGACGAGCAGTCCTTCCAGCTCTTGTCGTCCGCCGTCCACTGCCACTGGTAGGCCTTGACAGCCAAGGCGGTGACGCTCAGGGTGACCGTCTTGCCCTGAGCCACAGACTGGCTCTGCGGATGTTCGGTCACCGTCGCCGCGGCCTGGACGGTGGCCACATTGGTGTAGACATCCTTGCCGTCCAGACCGGTCAGGCGGCAGCGGTACTGCCGGCCGTGGTAGCCTTCCACCATCTTGAACGGCAGGGAGTCGGTGTTGTAGCCGGTGCTGCTGTTGTTCTTCCAGGTCTGGCCGCCGTCGGCGGAGAACTGCCACTGATAGGCCTTCACGGCGGACGCGGTGACCGTCAGGGTCACGACCGCGCCGATCCTGGCGGACTGGGACTTGGGATGTACGGTCACCGTGGCCGCGGCCTGGACGGTGGCCACGTCGGTGTAGACATCCTTGCCGTCCAGACCGGTCAGGCGGCAGCGGAACTGCCGGCCGTGGTAGCCCTTCGCCATCGTGAACGACAGGGAAGCGGTGTTGTAGCCGCTGCTGCTGTTGTCCTTCCAGGTATTGCCGCTGTCGGCGGAGAACTGCCACTGATAGGCCTTCACGGCGGACGCGGTGACCGTCAGGGTCACTGCCGCGCCGATCTTGGCAGACTGGGACTTGGGATGCACGGTCACCGTGGCCGCAGCCTGGATGGTGGCGGCCTTGGTATACTTCACATTGCCGCTGGTGCCCGTCACCTCGCAGCGGTACTTCCGTCCATGGAAAACCTCCGTCATCTTGAAGGAGAGGGTATCGGTATTGCAGCCGCTGCCGGTGTTGTTCTTCCATGTCTGGCCGCCGTCGGTGGAATACTGCCACTGATAGCTCTTCACGCCCGTGGCCGTCACCTTCAGCGTCACGGTCGCGCCAATCTTCGCGGTCTGGCTGGCCGGATGGCCCGTGATGACGGGATTGTCCGAAGCCGTCAGCGACGCACTGTCCGTGTAGACGGCATTGCCGTCATCGTCCGTCAGCCGGCAGCGGTACTTCCGCCCGATCTGCACCGCTGTCGCTGTGAAGGAGAAGGTCGGCGTATTATAGCCCGCGCCGGTGTTGTTCTTCCATGCCTGCCCGCCATCGGTGGAATACTGCCACTGATAGCTCTTGACGCCTATCGCCTCCACGGTCAGCGTCACTTTGTCGCCCGCATTGACGGCCTGGCTCCTGGGATGGGTCAGGATTGCGATGCCGGTGACAAGCAGGGCGGGATTGGTGTAAATCACCGTGCCGTCCGCGCCGGTCAGCTGGCAGCGGTACTGCCTGCCGTTGAAGGCCGCCGTCATGGCAAAGGCAAAGGTCGCCTTGTTATAGCCTGTGCCGGTGTTGTTGGTCCAGGTCTGGCCGTCCCTGGTCCACTGCCACTGATAGGCTTTGACACCCACGGCCTTCACGGTGAAGATGGCGTTCTCGCCCACCTTCACGGACTGGCTTGCAGGGTGCGCCACAACGCCCACGCCCGTGTACAGGAAGGCGGGATCGGTATACTTCACCGCGCCGTTCTGAGCTGTCAGCTGGCAGCGGTACTGCCTGCCGTTGAAGGCCGCCGTCATACTGAAGGCGAAGGTCGCCTTGTTGTAGCCCGTGCCGGTGTTATTGTTCCAGGTTTTGCCATCCTTGGACCACTGCCACTGATAGGTCTTGACGCCCACGGCCACCACGCTCAGGCTGACGGTCTTGCCCGCGCTCACGGACTGGCTCTTGGGCTGGGTCAGGATGGTCATGGCGTTGTATACCGCCGCGGGGTTGGAGGTCGCCACCGTGCCGTCGTAGCCGGTCACACGGCAGCGGTACTGTCTGCCGTTAAAGGTATCGGACATACTGAAGGACAGCGTGTTGGTATTATAACCGGAGCTCGTATTGTTGTTCCATGTGCTGCCGTCCTTGGTCCACTGCCACTGGTAGGTTTTGACGCCCACAGCCTTGACCGTCAGGCTGACCGTCTCGCCGTTGGCCACCACCTGGGTCTCGGGATGCGCTGTGATGGAAACAGGCAGGTATATCGAAGCGACATCGGTATACTTGACGCTGTTGTCCTCGCCGGTCAGCTTGCAGCGATACTGGCGTCCGCTGAAAGCCGCTACCATCCCAAAGGTCATGGAGCTGGTATTGTATCCCCCCGAGGTGTTGTTTTGCCACGTCTTGCCGCTGTCGGTGGAATACTGCCACTGATAGCTCTTCACGCCCGTGGCCACAACCGCCATCACGACCGAGCCGCCGACTTCCACCACCTGGGTTGTCGGCTGAGCCACAATGCGGAAGGCCGCCTTGTCGTCGTCCAGCGCCTCCAGTTCGTCCGCAGGGAGTTCAGGCTCTTCCACCGTCGTCTCCTGCTCGGGGCGCTCGGCCAGAGTGATGTCCGCCTCATTCAGCCACACATTGGTGCCCGGCACCTGATAGCCCACGCCAGGCGCGTTGGCCTCGTCGGGGGTCAGGGCAACCGTCTCGCCGGCCAGGCAGTACAGCAATTCGAGGCTGCCCCTGACCGCCACGGCCACCAGCAGGGTGTCTTCCTCGGGGATGTCCCCCTCCTTGCGCTCCACCACATAGGCGATGGCTTCCCTGTTCAGCGTGCCGAACAAGTCTTCCAGCGCCTCATCGGTGTACAGCGCGGTCTTCTCAGGCAGCAGCGCCAGGGATTCGACAAAGCGCTTGGCGCTCAGACCGTTCAGCTGCTCTTCCACCTCGATGTCCTGCATCAGCGTGTCCAGATCCACGCCGTCCTCGGCCACAGTGGGCATCAGGGACAGCAGCATGGCCAGGGCCAGCATCAGGGCCGTCAGTCGTTTCATCATTCACTTGTCCTCCTTTGGTCGGTCGCGTCAGCAGCTGTCAGAAGGTTTACCTTTTAGCAGCCGTATTTTCGGTGTAGATGTATCTGTAGCAGAACGATATTATCATGTTATCAGACAGATTTCAATCACTTTTTGCCCGGTTTCTGTGCAGAATGTGAAATCTCACTTACGCTTTCACAAGGTCAGTGTCACTGTCAAAAGGTAAACCTTCTGACACCCCTGTTTCACAGCCTCCAACCTGCCCCCGTTAACCGCTAACAGCTAATCGCTAAAAGCTCTTGTATCCCCGCCGCTTTTCTGCTATAATCACCCAGTACCCTGATTTTGAAAGGAGATTGACGGATGGATTTTCTGGATAAGCTGCTGGGCATTGGCCGGGCGATCGCTGAGGAAGCCGGCGCGGCTGCGGCCAGCGCGGGCGCTGCGGCTGATGCTGCGGGGACCGCTGCGGAGACCGTGGCGGAGACCAACCCGATAGCCATGCTGATCGGCACCTTCCTGCCCATGGTTCTGATCTTTGTGGTGTTCTACTTCTTCCTGATCCGGCCCCAGCGCAAGAAGGACAAGCAGGTGAAGGAAATGCTGAACAACCTGAAGGTCAACGACCGGGTCTGCACCATCGGCGGCATTTATGGCACCATCACCGGCATCCGCGACGACCAGGTGCAGCTGTGTGTCGGCAACCAGAACACCACCTTCTGGATTGCCCGCTGGGGCATCCGCAGTGTGGAGGAAGTCAGCATCGAGAACGACGCCGAGGCACTGAACTGAGAGCGTGCAAACAGGAGGAGGCTGCTGCAGCCCCCTCCTGTTTGATATTTTGGTGGAGTTATTCAAAGCCGTTTCGGCATCCTCAGCACCCAATGGATTCCTGGTCATTGACATCAGGCGACGCTATGGCATCCTGTTCGATGCGTTTCCGCCATTGACCCCCTGACCCTGCCCTTATCATGAATCAAACCGCGCTGATCCTGACTTCCGCCCTCCCGAAAGCCGACTCTGCCCGCAGGACGACGTCCTCCTGCACCTCCACAATGGCCAGCGCCTCCCCATAATAGGTGTCGCACACATTCCCCAGGTAGTCCAGTTCGTAGAAGGGGCAGGCGCTGCCGCAGGCCAGGAGCTTCCCGCCCTCGACGGCGAGGGTGATCTTTCCCCGCTCCGTCACCTTGGTGATGCCGTCTCCGTCCGTCAGCCGGAGGCGCACGAAGGCCAGGTGGCCCTTCGCCACTTCGGCGGCCTCGGGCTCCAGACACAGCTCCGTCTCTTCTCCGGCGGTGGTGAGGCTGTCCCGGCCGCAGACGCTGCCGCGCTCGTCATAGGCCACCGCCTCCAGGGTGCCGTTCTCATAGGGGATTTTGAAGCGGAAGACGCAGTTCTTCGGGCTGGCGGCCTGCTCGCCCACCGGTCGGCCGTTGAGCTTCAGCTGAACCCGGGCGCAGCGGGCGTAGACCTCCACCTCCGCCTTCCGGCCCTCAAAGCCCCGGAAGGACCAGCTGCGCATGGCGTTGGTCATCTTCCAGGCGGAGGGGCTGTGCTTCCCTTCATGGCAGATGGGTCGCACGGCGATATAGGGCCCATTCTCCCTTTCCAGCGCCACCCGGGTATAGAAGGCCTCGCCCAGGGGCTTCCCCGTCAGGTCGATGCGGCCGCTGCCAGCAGTGATCCAGCCCGGGCCCTGGTCAAAGCTGGGGGCGTAATCCGGATACTCCCAGGAGCCGATCATGACCTCGCCCAGGTAGTCTATGCCAGCCCAGACAAAGTCCCCGATGATGCGGGGCTCTTTTTTCGCCAGCTCCCAGAAGCGGAAGGCGTCGGCGCAGAAGGTTTCACTGCCCAGGATCAGCCGATCCGGGTACTTCCGCAGATCGCGCTCGTAGCGCTTCTCGCCGTAGTTGTAGCCGGCGATGTCCATGGCGGCGAAGGCTTTCCGCGTGTGCACGTCTGAGCCGTGGAGGGTGGCGCCGATCTTCATGAAATCCGCGCCGACGATGCCCGCCAGGTCGTTGAAGAACTTGGAACCCGTGGCCCGCTCTTTCGTCTTTTTGCCCTCGGCCTTGGCCTTCGCGTTCCGGGCGGCCTCCTTCGCGGCCTTCTCGTCGGAGTACTGGCCGAAGCCGATGGCGTTCAGGAAGTTGAAGAAGATGTTGACGCCCACGGTGACAGGTCGTGTGAGGTCGAGGCCGTGGAGGTACTCCGTCATCTCCCGGGTGAGGGCGATGCCCTTCTCCTGGGCGGTCTCGGCCACCTCGTTGCCCGTGGAGAACAGGATCACGCAGGGGTGGTTGTAGTCCTTGTCCACCATGTCGCTGAGATCGCGCTGCCACCACTCGGCAAAGTCATTGGCATAGTCGTGCTGGGTTTTGTGGATATACCACATGTCCACGTACTCGTCCATCACCAGCATGCCCAGGCGGTCGCAGATGGCCAGCGCCGTCTTGGAGCAGGGATTGTGGGCGGAGCGGATGGCGTTGTAGCCGTTCTCCATCAGCAGCCTTACCCGGCGCTCTACCGCGTCCGGGAGGCAGGCGGCTCCCAGCAGGCCGTTGTCGTGGTGAATGCAGGCGCCCCGGAGGATCACCCGCTCCCCGTTGATGAGCAGGCCGTCCTTGCCCCACTGCAGGGTGCGGATGCCGAATGTCTCCTCGGACACGTCCTCCGCGTAAGAGCCCCGGCAGATGTAGAGCTGCGGCGATTCCGGGGACCAGGGCTTCGCCTCGGGAATCTCCAGCTCAAAGGAGCGCTCCTGTCCGCCGGCGGAGGCTATCACCCGATTCCCGTCTACTATCTCCACTCGCACCGGGCCCTCGCCGCTGGTCTTCACGCTCACGCTGATCCGGGCGGGAGAGACGGACAGGGTGGTGATCTTCACGCCGTTGAGCTCGATGTGATCCTTCCCGCTGCTCCACAGGCGCACAGGCCGGAAGATGCCCGCGCCGGAGTACCAGCGGGAGTTGGGCTGGTCGGCATTCCGGGCAATGACCTCAATCAGGTTCTCCCCGGGGCGGAAGAAGGGGTCGCAGTCCACATAGAAGTTGGTGTAGCCGTAGGGCCGGAAGCCGGCTTTGTGTCCGTTGATGAGAACCTCCGCGTTGTGGTAGACACCCTCGAACTCCAGCACATGGTGCTTTCCTGCATCATCCTCCGGGAGGGTGAAGCGCCGGGCGTAGAGGTAGTCATGGCCCTCGAACCAGCTGCCGTTCAGGCCGCTGTCGGCCTCACCGGTGCGCTTCTCCCGGAGCATGGCGTCATCCGGGATGGAGACGGGCCTGCCCTCACCCTCATCCTCCAGGTGCCTGACGGTCCAGCCGTCGTGGAACAGTTCGCTTCTCATGACTTGATCCTCCTTGCATTGTCGGCTTCTCCCGCCATTTCCAAACGGGCGTCATGGGATCCCGCGGCATGCTTCCCGCCCCGCCGGACAGCGCGTACCACCGCCCGGATCAGCAGCGCCAGCAGGATCAGCAGCGCCAGGGGGATGGCGATCAGGGCGATGCTGATCAGGCGCTGCACGTCCACCACGTATCCCACCGCCGGCAGGGAGAGATCGTAGTCCCGGATGTTGGGCTCGCCGCCCGAAAAGCTGACGCGCCAGAAGGTGATACCATCCTCCGCGGACAGGGCCTCCAGCGCCGCGATCCTACCGCGGTCCAGGTTGCAGGCCGGGCGGGCATAGGTCTTCACGGAGAACATGGACTGCCCGTTCACCGCGTAATCCATGACGGCGCCGAAGGAGAACACAAAGCCCACATCCAGGGGGAAGGTGGGAATGTGGGGGGAGCGCAGCCAGTAGCCCTCGGCCGTGCCCTTGTACAGGGCGACCCGGGCGCGGCTGTCCGTGAAGCCATAGGCGGCATTGGTCACTTCCTCCGCCGAGAGAGGAAACACGGTATCGCCCTGCAGGATGTCCTCCGCCGGATCAAAGTCCACCGTGCCGGCAGCCGCGCCGGGCAGGGGAATCCCGAAGCCGGGGATGGAGATAGCGCTGTCGGACTTGTATGCGGGCAGGAGGGCCTGCCGCTCCGCTTCGCTCAGGTAACGGGAGGGGAAGACCGCGCACCACTGCTGCAGATCGCTCCCCTGATAAGCCGTGCTGCCGGGGTGGGCGCTGGCGTAGTCCTCGCCCCGGTCCGAAAAGGAGACAGACACCCCCGGGATCTCCCGGAAGACCAGCGGTTCTCCTTCGCTGCCGCCCACCAGGCTCAGGGAGATCAGAAAGATTCCCTCCTCCCCGGTGCTGGTGTGTTCCGGGTCCAGCACCAGCCACCGCCCGTCAAAGCCGCTGGCCTCGTCCGGGGTGCCGAAGCAAAGGATGTCATCGGTTCGGATCTGACCGACGGACGCCTCAGCGCGGGCCGGCGGCAGGCCTGGAATCAGCAGGGCGAGCAGAAGGCACAGACCCGCGGCGCACAGGCGGCGGAAGCAGGATTCCCGCAGGGGCAGGAGGGTCGGCATGATGCTCATCCTTTCGTTTGCAGAGAACAGCCGGAGCGGCCTTACAGAGGCGCGCCGCTCCGGCTGGGGGAAGGCTAGTTACGCGGCCTTCTTCTTCTTTTTGGAGAGAATCCACAGGACGGCGCACACGGCGGTCAGCAGGGCGAACAGCGCGGTGGCGCAGTACTCAGCCATCTGCCACCAGGTCGTGATGGGCACCACCCGGGCCGAGGAGGAGATGCCGTTCATGGCGGAGGAGTTCACCTGCACATAGAGGATGCGGTGGATCGCCTGGCGCAGCAGCTGTGCGATGTAGGGATCGTTCTGCTTGTCGGCGATGTCGCTGGCACGGAAGCCGTCCCACAGGTCGGCGCCGCCCTGCAGGCCCGCAGTCTGCACGGTGAAGTTGGAGTTGGAGGAGTAGTCCGTGATGACGATGCCGTCAAAGCCCCACTCGCCCCGGAGCACGTCGGTGAGCAGACTGCGGCAGGCGCCGCCCCACTCGGTGCCGATGCGGTTCATGATGGTCATGGCGCCCTTGGCGTGGCCTTCTGTCACGGCAGGCTCGTAGGCGGCCAGGTAGGTCTCGCGGATGGCCTGCTCATTCGCCCAGACCATGACGCCGGCCCGGTGGGTCTCCTGGTCGTTCAGGGCGAAGTGCTTCATGAAGACGTACACGCCCTTTTCCTGGATGGCCGCCACCTCGGGGGCCATCATCGCGCCGGAGAGGAAGGCGTCCTCGGAGAAGTACTCATAGTTGCGGCCGCAGTAGGCGTTGCGGTGGATGTTCGCCGCGGGGGCGTACACGCCGTTGGTGTGTGTTTTGAGGCCCTGGGTGCCGATGTTGCCGCCCAGCTCGGTCATGATGTCCCGGTTCCAGGTGGCGGCCATGATCACCTCAGCGGGATAGGCCGTGCCGGATTTCTTGCCGCCGAAGAAGGAGTCCGTGATGCCCTGGGGGCCATTGGTCTCCACGGTGGCGGGCTTGGAGATGGAGTTGGCCGTCTGGGTATTGTGGAAGGCGTTGACCACAATGGCCTCCTGCTCGGCAAAGGTCATCTGGTCCAGCAGGTCTTCCCACATGGGATCATCATAGGCCTTGCCCATCATCATGGCCATGGTCAGGCCGTTGTCGGCGCCGTAGGCGGGCAGGGTGTAAGCCTTGCCGTTTTCGTCGGCGGTCTTCGGCACATACTCGTTGGCGATGTCCTTCGCCATCTGTTCGGTCACCCGCACCACGGTGGCCGCGGTGGGATAGGTGCCGGTCCAGTCGCTGCGGCTCAGGTAGGTCACTTTGGTCTGACTGCCGCTGTAGCGGTTCAGATCCGCATTGTCAAAGCGGTTGGCCACCGCCGCGCCGGTGGCGGCGGAGACGGCCCAGGTCTTGCTGTCCAGGTCCTTCTGGGTGTACTTGAAGGTCAGGGCCGCGCTGCCCTCCCCGTCCATGCCGTCCGCGGCGCTGAAGCCCTTGGCGGAGAGGATGTTGTTCACCGCGTTGTGGGCGTCGGTGCCCACGGTGAGGTAGTAGTCGCCCGCGTCCACGATCCAGGTGCCGTATCCGTTGGCGTCATAGGACTTCATCAGCCCTTTGGAGATCTCCACGGTCACATTCTCGCTCTGGTTGGCCGCCAGCTGCTTCGTCTTGGCAAAGCCCACCAGCTCCACGGCGGCCTTCTCGATGCCGTTCTGCCGGTCATAGTCGGTGTAGGGCTTCTGCATGTAGATCTCCACCACATGTTTGCCGGGGACGCTGCCGGTGTTGGTGACGGTGAGATTCACGGTGAAGCGGTCGCCGCTGTCGGTGACCCGGAAATCGCTGTAGCCGAAGGTGGTGTAGCTCTGGCCGTAGCCGAAGGTGCGCCAGACCTGGGCGCCGTAGTCATAGTCCCCGGCGCTGCCCGTGCCCATCACCCTGTCCTCATAGCGGGTCTCAAAGTACTTGTAGCCCACGTAGATGCCTTCCTGATAGACCACATAGTTGACGTTGGTCTGGTTGTCGTCATTGGTCTCGGTGAGGCCCATCTCCGCGGCGTTGGGATAGGTGCAGTCCGCGAAATTGGCGAGGGAGGGGCTGAAGCGGTTCTCCGTGAGGAAGGTGTCCACCAGGCGGCCGGAGGGGTTGATGCTGCCGGTGAGGATGCCCGCCACCGCGTTGTTGCCGTAGGCGCCCACGCCGCCGATCCACAGGGCCGCGTCGATGCCGTAGGCCGGATCGTCCAGGAAGGCGCAGTTCACGGCGTTGGAGGAGTTCACCAGCACGATGAGCTTTTGGAAGGTGCCCTTGTCCTTCAGGGCCTTCAGGGCCGCGAGGGTGTCCTTCTCGTTGGCGCACAGGGCCAGGTAGTCGCCGCCCGTCCCCTCGTCGGTGCAGGTGTCGGTGGCCAGATCGAGGCCCTCGCCGCCGGAGCGGGCCAGGACGAAGATGGCCGCGTCGCCGTAGACGGCAAAGGTGTCGGTGAGGCCGGCTTCCTTCTCAATCAGGTCCCAGGGCACCTCGTTGATGGAGTAATCGCCCTTGGCGGCGCAGGAGGAGAGGGCCGGCACCTTGCGCTTGTAGGAGGCGCCATTGCCCGTGTTGTAGAAGCTCCACAGGGCGGTGTTGATCTCCACGCCCTCGCTCTCCAGGGCCTTGCGCAGGTTGGGGGCGGTGGAGGTGTTCACCGAGCCGGAGCCCGTGCCGCCGTAGATCATCTCCACGGAGGAGTGGGAGAAGAGGCTGACCTTGACGCCGGTGCCCAGGGGCAGGGCGCCATTCTCGTTCTTCAGCAGCACCGCGCCCTCCGCCTCGGTCCGGGCGCAGAGATCCTCCTCGTAGGCGGAGAACCAGTCCTCATAGCCCGCCCACTCGTCGGGGAAGTAGTCCGTGTCGCCGCCCTCGTTGTCGTCCACGATGCGGTAGGTGTCCGCCAGCAGGAAGGCGTTGACGGAGGTGAAGAAGTAATTGGTGACCACATCCGCCACGATGCAGAAGACCAGCACGCAGGCAAAGACGATGGTCAGGGTTTTCCACAGCTTGCGATGGTTCTTTTTCATTTTGCTTCGCCCTCCTCTGCGGCCGTGTTATCCTGCCCGGACATATAGAACAGCGGGGACAGCCGATAGGTGTTCTCAGCCACGGGGAAGGTGATGACATTGTTCTCCGGGTGCTGCGGGTCGATCTCGGCGGTGATTTCCACCGGCGCCCCGTCGATGACGAGCTCAACGCTGTTCTCGCCCACGCGCCACTGGCCGCTGGCCGTCACGTAGAACTGGCCCGCCTGGCCGAAACTGGTCAGGTCGAAGTTCACCGTGCAGGTGTGGTTGTCATAGAAGAAGACAAACATGGTGGCGGAGTTCACGGCTGAGGCGGTGTAAATCTTCACCGGCTCCTTCACGGCCGCCCGCAGGGCCTCCGCGTCCACCTGGTAGGTGTTGCCGTAGTTGTCGTCGAAGACGAGGCTGCCGTCCTCAGCGGCGCGCAGGATGTTCTCCTCCCCGCCGTTGTAGGTGAGGCTCAGACTGCCGTCCTCGGCGAAGGCCCAGAGGTACTTCGCGTCCACGTTCACGCCGTAGCTGGTCATGTACACGGCCATCACACCGTTGTCGCAGAAGTTGGCCTTCATGGTCTCGCTGGCCGTGGCGTCCGCGGTGTAGATGGTCGCGCCGGGCACGGTGATGATGTCCGGGGTCTTCTCCTCAGCGGGCGCTTCCGCGGTCTCCTCCTCCGCAGCGGGTTCCTCCTCGCCGGTCAGGGTCTTGTCCCAGTCCAGGTGAGCTGAGATGTAGCCCATGCCGGTCTCGTCCACGGGGATGGGGGTGGCCTCAAAGGGCGGTGTGTAGCCCACCAGCGTCCAGTAGCCGGTGTTCATGCAGTACTTGGTGCGCTGCCCGGCGTTGACATAGTCGTAGTAGAGCTCGAACTCGCCGTCGTTGTAGAACTCGGCGTAGATGATGCCGGTGGCGTCGATGTAGTTGGAGCCCGCGTGGTAGAGCACCCGCTGCACGGAGCCGTCGTCAGCGGCGATGGCGTTCTTCAGGTCGGCCTCATAGATGGTGTACTTGCCGGCCCGCTGGGCGTAGCCGCCGTAGATGGAGGAGACGTGGGTGAACTGGTACACCCCGTTCTCATACTCTAAGGCTTCCTTCTCGCCATTGATGGTCAGCGCCAGGTCATAGCTGACCTCCACCTCGGTGGCGGACCACTTGGCCCGGAGGCTGATGTCGCCGCTGACCTTCCGGGCGCCCGGCCAGGGGTAGCCGTCCTGCATGTACCAGCCCAGCAGGTCGTTGCCCTCCAGGACGGGCGTGTAGGCAGCAAAGTCGATGGGGGTGCCCTCCTCCACGCTGATGGTCACCGGCTCGGTGGAGCCGTCCGCCCAGGCGCCGCCGGCGGGGTTCAGGGTGACCTGGCGGCTTTCGCGCTTCTGATCCGATGCCGTCTGGGTCTGCTGCGTGCCTGCGGACTGCTGCGCGCAGCTGCAGAGCAGGACAGCTGTCAGCGCCAGCAGGACTGCCAGCCCGATCAGTCTGAGGATTCTCTTCTTCGTGCTCACCTTTGTTTTCCCTCCCGTGCTGTTTCTTCCGAGGTCTGTCCCCATGATAACGGGTCATCCCGGCCGGGGCAAGCCTGCCGGCGTATCCTGATGTTTTTCCCGCGTAATCTAACAGCCGTCACGGAGCGGAAAGCGCCGCGCAGACAAAGGGGATGATCACCGCCTGCTGCGGGCCGTAGCTGTGCTTCTCCGTGCGGTAGCCGTACCAGCCGGCGGGCACGCTGTCTCCCAGCAGATTGCTCAGGTTGGAGGAGGAAACCAGCTCGATGGTGTTCTCGCCCTCCCTCAGCCAGGGGGTGATGTCCAGCACCGGATCGGTCAGGCTCAGGCCTGTGGCGGCTTCCCCGTTGATGGTCACCCGCATGCTCTCCACCAGGCTGCCGAAGTCCAGGTATGCGCCGTCGGCCGCGCCATCCCAGTCAAAGGAGGCCCGATAAACGGCCTGGCCGATGACCTGACCGCCGACCCCGGGCATCTGATCCCAGCCCACGAGGGTGTCCAGATGCAGCGGAATCTCCGTCTTGATGGTCTGCCGCACCGTCTCCGTCACGGTCTTGCCGTTCAGGGTCTCCGTGCGGCTGTCCCGACCGTCCCCGGGGGTAAAGCTGGTGACGGTGACATCCCAGCCGGTGATGTCATACGCGGCCGGAACATCCGCCTCCAGGGCGACCTCGCGGCCATCCTGAAGGGTGACCGTGTGGGCGCCGCCTGCCGTGACAACCGCGGCGAGGGTTCCGTCCGCCGCGGCGCGCACTGGCACATCCGCGCTGACCGCATGGGGCTCCTCGTCCGCGCCGCAGGCCCGGAAGGCGTAGAGGGCCGCATTGCCGTAATCGAGGGTGATGGGGAAGACGGTTTTTCCGTCCTCGTGCCGGTACAGGCCCAGTTTGGTCACGCGGCCGCTCCAGGCGTCGATGGCATAGGGGATCCAGGTGCCGTCCATCACGATCTCTGTGGTGATGCTGTCCCCGTGGTCGTCCTGTTCCGCGCCGCCGGTGCGCCAGGGCTTGTAGCTGCCGTCGCAGTAGTTGTACACGTAAAGGTACTCCGTATCGCCGTCCCGCCGGGTCTGGGTCAGGAGCTGGTGATTCGGGGCGGTGAAGCCCGCGTAAGGCGTCACGCCCAGGTCCGCCAGCGCCGGGAGCACTTCATCCGCGTTGGCGGCCACCCGCACGTTGGGCAGCGCGGTCAGCCCGGCGATGACGCCCGCCAGGGCTTCGTCCCCGCCGTCACGGTAGGGGGTGCGGCTGGCCGCGCCTTCCACCAGCACCACCTTCAGCCCCTGCCTCGCCCAGTCCAGGATGGTCTCAGCTCCGTCCAGGGGCAGCCAGTCCTGCCAGAGCACCAGCGCCCTGTAGCCGGCCTGCTCCACGGTGCCGGTCTCCGGGTTGAAGGAGACACCCTGCGCCGTCAGAAAATCCGGGCTGAAATAGTCGTAGGTATAGCCGCTGTCCTGCAGACAGGTGGAGGGGAAGAGCCCCTCGGAGTGGTTCAGCAGCCAGTTGTCGCCCTGGTTGCCGTTGTGGGGCAGATCCTGATTGTAGCGCACGTAGGGCATGCCCACATCCGTGCGGGAGACACCCTCCTGCAGCAGCTGCTGGATGCGGCCCAGGTGGTCGTTGAAGAGGGGATAGTCCGCGCTGGAGGGCTCTCCCTGCCCGAAAGTGTAGAAGCTGTGGTACACCACGCCCGGCACCTTGTAGCCCGGCCAGTTGTCGGTCTCTCCGGGGCCGAAGGCAGCGCTCCACACATGCCAGATGATGCGGCTGTAGCCCGCGGCGTAGAGGGTGTAGGCTTCCATCAGGTGATCCTGGAAGGTGTAATAATGCCCGCCCACAGCGCCGGTCTCGGCGGAGAGGGTTTTGTTCTGCAGCTTGGCCCCGCCGCTCCACAGGCGGTAGATGTCCGGCTGGTTGTTCTGGTTCAGGTTCTCCGCCTCCGGGTAGTCCACCGCCATGATGGGCTCGGAGATCTCGATATACCGCCCGTAGCTGATCTGTCCCCGGGTCTCAATGCCCCAGCCGTGGAGCCAGGCGCGCAGGGGGGTCAGCATGCGCTCCATGTAGAGCTGGGTCTGCACGTCAAACAGGTCGTTCAGCAGGCGCGCGCGCAGATCGGCAGCACCGTCCAGATCATAGGTGCCGTAGTCCTTCAGCCCCCAGGCGGCCAGCTCCGGCAGCCCGGCGGTCAGGAAGAGCCAAGGGCGGATGTCATACCCCTTCCGGGCCAGGAACTCCTCCGCCATGTCCTGCGCCCAGAAGGTGATGCCGGTGCCCAGGTCGATCTCCAGGGAGTCCATGAAGAGCTGCACATCGCCCTCCCGGATCAGGGCGTTCAGGCTCTCATCGTTCAGGATGTGCGCCTCCCAGTACGCCGCCAGCGCCTGCACCCCGGCCTCATCGAAGTAATTGATGCAGTAAGCCGGCTCTGCCGCGGGGCGGGAGGTCTGCTCCGCCCCCTGCTGCCAGTAGTAGAAGATGCGCCAGCTGCTCTCATCCGGCACCGCCCACTCCAGGGTGCGGACGCCGTCCTCTCCCGTCACCAGGCTGCCGGAGAGATCCACTGCGCTTTCCGGGTCGAAGGTGATGGGGGAAGCCTTGTTGCCGCTGACCTGGCGCAGGGCGTACACACCGATGAGGACAGCGCCTTCCGCCACCGGGATCTTTTTGGCGCCGGCCTTTTTCTCCATGGGGATGGCCCCGGAGCGGGTCTTGCCCGGCTTCAGGTACTCCTCGATGCACAGGACAATCTGGCTGGCGGCCTGGGACTGGGGATCCAGTCCGGGGATGTTGGCGGTGGCCCAGTTGGTGCCCGCGGTCAGGGACACGGTCATGCCCTTTTCCAGGGCGGTTCGCAGCACCAGCTTCAGGTCGTGATCCCACTGGTCCGAGCCGTAGCCGTAGTCCAGGTCGGATACCTGGTCATCCACCTGCTCACACAGCTCCATGCCCCGGAATCCCGCCTCATGCATGGCGGCGATCTCCTCCAGCAGGGTCTCGTCGGTGTGGGCGCCCTCCGCCATCCACCAGCGGACTTCCGTCTTATACGAGATATCCGGCTGCACATAGCGGGCTTCCAGGGCGGCGGCGAAGGCATCCTCCTCCGCCAGGGCCGGCAGCAGCCCCGAAACAAGCGCCAGGGCCAGCAGCAGAGCGGTCATCCGTTTCATGACTTTGTCCTCCTTTTTTTGCAAAAGCGGGCTCCGGGCAGCCGCCCCGAGCCCGTTGGAAGTGTGTCAGATCTTGAAGGCTTTGACCAGCAGCGGCCAGGCCCAGAAGATGAAGACCAGGATGATGGCGATCAGAATGACCCCCAGGACGATGAGCAAGATCCGCTTGTTCTTTTTGCTCATGTAGGGGCGGTTCGCAAACTGCGTCTCCGTCATGCGGCACTTGGAGTAAACCTTGAACATGCCCAGGAGCAGCAGGAGGCCCGCGATGACATCAAAGGCGATCAGCGCGATTTTGTAGACCGGGAAGCCGCTGTTTACCTTGCCCACAGCGGCCTTCTCGCCACCCTCGATGCCGTTCATGGCCAGGGAGTTGGCGGTGTTGTAGAGGATGCCGTGCACCGCCTCGCGGATGTAGGCCCGGCACCAGCCGCTCTTCACATCGCTCAGGGTCTGCTCGGCGGTGGCGTGCACCAGGTTGCCGCCGGCGGCCAGGTACATGTCGGAGCCTGCGCCCTTCATGGTGGTGGTGTAGTCGGTGATGTAGCAGCCGGTGAAGCCGAACTCATCCCGGCAGATGGCGGTCATGAGGGGATAGGAGCCGTAGGTGTACTGCCAGCCCACCCGGCACATGGTCAGCATGATGCCCCGGGCGCTGCCCTTCTCAATGGAGTACTGGAAGGGCTTGAGGTAGATCTCCCGGGCGGCCTGCTCCGTGCCGTACACCGCCACACAGCCATTGGCGGCGCGGTTGGTGTCGGCGTCGTTCATCACGAAGTGCTTGATGTAGGCGTGCATGCCCTTGCTCTCCACCCCGCGGCACACGGCGGCGGAGCACAGACCCGTGAGCACGCCGTCCTCGGAGTAGTACTCATAGTTGCGGGCGCCGAAGGGGGTGCGGTGAATGTTGATGCCCGGCGCGTACCAGCCCGAGGTGTTGGAGGCGATGGCGTCGTTGCCGATGGCCAGGCCGAACTCATGCTGCAGGTCCTGATCCCAGGTGGCGGCAATCTGGGTGGCGCAAGTGTAGGTGTAGATGGCCTCGTCGGTGAGGAAGTTGGCGATGCCATTGGGGGCGTCGAACTCCAGCGTCTTGGGCTTGCCGATGGAGTCCACGGCGGCGGAGCCCCAGCCGGACTTGTTGAACAGCTGGTGCATTTCGGAGAGCTTCAGCTCGTTCAGCAGATCGTCCCACTTGGGATCATCATAGGCCAGGCCCATCATCTGCACCAGGGCGATGCCGTTCTCGGCGCCGTAGGTGTAGGCCTCTTTGCCCGGGAATTTTGCCGCGTCGCTGAAGTCCTCGGGATTCAGGGAGGCGGCCACGCCGGTGAGCTGCAGCCTGGCCAGCATATCCGCGCTCACGACCCGGCTGGGGGTATCCCCGGAGGCGTTGCCCACATTGGACACGCCCTTAGCCGTTCCGTCGGCGTAGCGCAGGCCGCTGTTCTCCAGCGCGGACCAGTCGGAGCGGGAGAGATAGACGGCATCCTCCGCCCGGATCACCTCATCCAGCTGGTTGGTGATCTCCTTGCCCGTGGCCGCGGCGGTGTTCAGCAGCATCTGCTCCCCGCAGGTGATCTTCTTCACCAGGCCGGCGTCGCCCTCCGCCGTCATTCCGTCGGCGGTGGAGAAGCCTTTGGCGGATAGCACCTGGTTGACGGCGGCGTGGGCGTCCCTGGCGGCGGTAAAGTACCAGTCGCCCGCGTCAAACACATAGGTCTTCGCGTTCACATCGTCATAGCTGGCGATGTCCATCCGGGTGAAGGTCACGGTGACGGTCTCGCTCTGGCCGGGCTGCAGCAGGCCGGTCTTGCCATACTGCGCCAGGGCCACGGCGGCCTTCTCCACTCCGCCGGGGGTGTAGGGGGACTGGACATAGAACTCCACCACGTCTTTTCCTGCCACAGAGCCGGTGTTCTTCACCGTAACTGAGGCGGTGTATGCACCGTCTTTCTCCTCGACCTTGAAGCCGCTCCAGGCGAAGGTGGTGTAGCTCAGGCCCCAGCCGAAGGGGTAGGCCACGGTGGCCGCGTAGTCATAGTCCCCGGCGTTCCCGGTGCCCATGACCTTGTCCTCGTAGCGGGTCTCGTAGTACTTGTAGCCCACGTAGATCCCCTCGGCATAGTTGACATAGCTGAAGCCGGTGGGGCTGCCGTCGGCGTTCACAAAGCGGAAGTCGCCGAAGTTCTGCATGGCGGCGGAGGACAGGTTGTCATACACATAGGTGTCCACCGTGCGGCCGGAGGGATTCTGCTTGCCGCAGAGGAGCTCGGCGATGGGGCCGTAGGGCACCCGGGCGTACCAGAGGATGGCGTCCACGCCGTACTCCGTCTGGTCGGCGAAGTCCATCTGCACCGGGTTGGCGGAGTCGATGAGGACGATCACTTTGTCGAAGCTGGCCGCGGCGGCCGTCAGCAGGTCGCGCTCGGCCTGGTTCAGCTCCAGATAATTCTCCTCAGCGGAGCCCCCGTAGCGGCTCATGTCATAGGGCAGGTCATTGCCCTCGGCGCCGGTGCGGCGGAAGACCACGATGGCGGCGTCGCTGTACTCGCTGAAGCTGGCCTTCACCTCATCGGTGTACTCGCTGTAGGGCACCTCGTCGATGACCCAGCCGCCGGTCTCGGAACCGTTGCCCGCGGAGAGACCCTTGACGCCGCTCTCGTGGGTGGAGGCCGTGTAGAAAGCCGCCGCGGTGGGGTTCACCGTGAAGCCCTGGGCCTCCAGGGCAGCCTGCAGGCCGTTGGTCTTGTTGTCAATGCCCAGCAGGGTCACCCGCCCGGCGGCAAGGGGCAGCGCCGCGTTGTCATTCTTCAGCAGCACAGCGCCTTCCGCGGTGATCCGGGCCGCCAGCTCCTCCGAGTGCGCCAGGCGCTCCTCGGCGCTTTTGAAGTCGCTGCGGTAGTAAATGCTGTCGCCTTCCTGGCCCTCGGCGCTCTGCTGGCCGCCCACCTCGCCGAAGAACAGGGTCAGGGCGGAATCCCACTTCAGGGCTTCATAGTTGGCCAGGCCCACGGCCCCGAGAATCAGGGCGAAAATGACGGACCACAGGGTCAGATACCTGCCTTTGGACATACGCTTTCTGGTGGCGGTCATGCTGCTTCCCTCCATTATGTGTTGTCGGGCATCCAGCGCTCAGGAGAGGGGCCGGCTCAGTGGCGCTTCTCCTGAGGGCTGTCGGCCCGCGCTGCCTTTCCGAAAGAACAGCGGGGAGGGGATTGCCCTCCCCGCCGGTGGGGTATGACGCGGATCAGTCGTCGTCGGAGTTGTGGATCACATACTCGAAGGTGTCGCCGGTGAGGGTGACGGTCACGGTGCACTCCTCGGCGTCGAAGGCGGCGTCGGAGGTGGTCAGGCTGTCCACCAGGAAGGGATTCTCGAAGAGGTCGAAGGCCACGTGGCTCTCTTCTTCTTTGCACTGCACGATGTCGCCGGAGATCTCGCCGTCCGCGAAGTCAGCCGCGCCGGCGCTGTTCTTGAAGTAGCCCATGGCAGCCAGGTTGCCCCAGTCCTCGGAGAAGTCCACGTGGTTGGGGAAGGCCAGCACCACGGTGTCGCCGTCCTGGGTGTAGGCGCCGGTGAAGGTGTAGGTGATGGTCATCACGGGGGCTTCCTCGGTGCTCACCAGCTTGGCGCCGCTCTCGTCCACATTGCAGATCTCCTTGGTGTAGACGTAGGTGCCGTCGTCATTCAGCACGAGGGTGTTGATCTCCACGCCGCCCAAGGCGGTTACAAAGCCGTTGTGGAAAGTGTTCTGCGTGATCTCCTCGGTGGAGTACTTCTTGACATAGGTGCCCTCGGCCACAGCCGCGCACAGGCCGGCGCACAGGCACAGGGTCAGGATGATGGCTACGAGCTTCTTCATGGGTTCGTCCTCCTTCTCAGTCGGGCTGGCTTTCCGTCAGCCTGTGACCGCATCATAGCAGGCCAGCCTGACCGCCGCAACGGATATCGCGTAAGCTGCGGTTTTTCATGCGCAACCTAAAAAAGGCACCTGCCGCCTGTGTTGACGCCCCGGGGTTTTCATGCTATATTCCTCCCAGAAGATATCCTTCCGGTGACGGAGGTGAACGGGAAAATTGACGCTTGTCTATTCGCTGCTCGGGCCTTATTCCTTCCAATTTATGATCCACCTGATCAACGAGATCCAGTTTATCATCACAGCCCTGATGCTCACGGGCACCCTGCGCAGGCGCAGGCTGTTTCCGCTGCGGCTGCTGGCGGGAATTGCGCTGATCATCGCCTTTGCGCTCCTGTGCGCGGTGCTCAGGACAGACCACGAGGGGCTGTGGGGCCGCATCCTGCTGACCCTTGTGCAGTACGCTTCCACCCTGCCGCTGCTGCTCCTGTGCTTCGACGAAGACGCCGACCTGCTGCTCAAGACCTGGTGCACCAGCGTCGCGGTGAAGGAGATCATGGGGGCTGTCTATCCCTTCCTGCAGTTCCTGGCAGGGGTGGACAGCGCGGCAGCCATGACCTTCTTCTCCGGGCCGGACGCGCCGGAGTGGCTGCAGTGGCTGGAGTATTTCGGCATCCACGTGGCGGGCTATTATGGGCTCTGCTTCCTGCTGGGGCGGCACTACCCCCGGACCGCCAGCCGGAACACCCGGTGGCAGTCCGCCTGGCTGTCCATCGGCGCGCTGGTGATCCTGTCCGTGCTGGGCAGCGTGCTGAGCCATTACCGGGCAGAGAGCCAGGTGCTGTATGTCTGCGGCCGGTTCTTCGCCCTGTCTGTGTCCGTCTTTGTGCTGCTGACTTACGCGGGCATCGAGCTGCGCAGCCAGGCCGGCGAGGAGATCGCCGCCATGGAGCGGGTCATCGCGGAGGAGCGCAAGCAGTATCAGCAGATGAAGGAGAACATCGACATCATCAACATGCGCTGCCATGACCTGAAGCATCAGCTGGACGATTTCTCCGGACGCCTCACCGACCGGGAGATCGCCGAGCTGCGGGAGGCCATGGAAATCTATGACAGCAGCATCCGCACCGGCTGCGAGGCCCTGGACGTGGTGCTGTACCTTCACCAGCTCACCTGCAAAAAGGAGGGCATCATCCTGACCTGCCTGGCCAACGGCGAGGCCCTCTCCTTCATGCGCACCCGGCACATCTACGCCCTGTTCAACAACGCCATCGGCAACGCCATCGAGGCCGCGCGCAAGGTCACCGATCCGGAGAAACGGGTGATCGGCATCACGGTGGCGGCAAGGGATCAGCAGGTGGACATCGAGATTGTGAATTACTTCGACGGGACGCTGCCTGCCGCCGGCGCCGCGAGAACCACCAAGGAGGACAGGGCGCACCACGGCTTCGGCACCCAGAGCATGCAGTACATTGTCTCCCAGTACGGCGGCACCCTGACGACCGAGGCGCGGCATGGCATCTACACCCTGAGCGCAGCCATCCCCATCCCGGCCTCCTCCTGAGATTGCGCGATGAAACGCGGAGGTTGCGCGATGGAGCTTGCGCTGAAACCGTCAGTGCTCTATGTTTGAAGCGGGAAATCAGCAGATTTCCGGACGGAGGTGAAAGGCCATGGCCGTAAGGGTTGCGATTGTGGAGGATGAGATCCAGGCCACGCAGACGCTGGAGCAGTATCTTGCCCGTTTCTCAAAAGAAACTGGGGCGCAGTTTCATGTGCGCACCTACGAGGATCCCGTCCTGCTGCTGGAAAACTATTCCGCGGACTATGACCTGATCTACATGGACATCCAGATGCCCATGATGAACGGCATGGAGGCGGCGCGCCGGCTGCGGACCCTGGACGAGAAGGTGCTGCTGGTGTTTGTCACCAGCCTGACCCAGTACGCCATCGCCGGCTATGGCGTCAACGCCCTGGACTACATCGTGAAGCCCGTGAACTATTACGATTTCGCCCTGAAGCTGACCCGGGCGCTGAAGCGCATCGACACCGCGCAGGACCGAACCCTGACTATCCCCACCGCGGCCGGCCTCTCCCGGGTGGACCTGGACGATATCGTCTATATCGAGGTGCAGAACCACCAGCTGACCTACCACACCGCGGAGGCCGTCTATGAGCAGTACGGCGCCATGGGCAAGCTGGAGAAGCAGCTGGCTTCCAGCGGTTTCGCCCGCTGCAACAGCTGCTATCTGGTGAACCTGCAGCACGTGCGGGATGTCAGAGGATACACCGTGTGCCTCTCCGACGGCAGCGAGCTGAAGATCAGCCAGCCCAAGAAAAAAGGCTTCATGGACGTGCTGCAGTCCTACCTGGCCGGACAGGACAGGAGGATGTGACGGAGGGAGAGGATGGGGGTGCTGCATGAGTGAAATGATCGAGGTGCAATGATGAGTTGCTATCCCCAAAAAGAGATGAATGAGCAAACCACTGCATTGATTGAGAACACGATCCGATGGGCCAGGGACAGACTCGGCGAAACGAAATACGCCGGGTGGTGCCTGTCCTTTGTTGAAGACGCGCTGGAGCAGAGCAACGGCATCGAGATCTTCGGCGGAGATTCCGCAAAGGAGTCCGCTCTGCTTTATGCCGACGGCATGCGGCAGGGTGAGCCGGAGCGCGGCGCGTTCGTCTTTTATGACTGTCTCTGCCCAAGCGAGGATGGCCCGGTCAACTGGGGACACTGCGGCATCAGCCTGGGCAGCGGGGACGTGATTCACGCCTGGGATGCGGTCCGGATTGACAGCTGCCTGGATATTGAGCGCTTGACCTCCCTCAGCGGAGACCATCCCAGATACATCGGCTGGGTACCTGTAGAGCGGGTACTGCTGCAGAAGCCGAAGCGCTGAATCGCAGTTTGTGGCGCAGACTGAGGAATGAGGTTTGATTGCTGATTCGGATGTCAAAAGGCCGCTTTCATGAACTGAGCCACGACTGGTTGTGGAAGACAGCGGAAATCACCACAACCAGTCGTGGCTCTAAGGTTGAAAGCGCCCTTTTGTCACCCTTACCAGAAATGAAGTATCAGGTAACCGAAAAAGTCGTTCCGGCAGCGATTGTTTTCTGTTCGGAAGCCGTACTGGAAAACTACAGCGACATCATGCGGTGGATTCCTTCCCTGGGCGAGGAATGCAGAAAGCTGAATCCGTTTCTTCGCTGTGCGGAGCCGGAATATGAATTTTGTGAGTACCCGGACGGGGAATACAAGGAGCATGATATCCAGATCCGGCACAACCAGACGGTAACGGCCCGGGGCGTTGAGAACGATGTCATCCGGTTCCGGGAAATCCCGGAAACGAAGGTGCTGAGCATCTATCACAAAGGGGCCTATGAAAGCATCGGGGAAGCGTATGCCTTCATCATGAAATACGCGGAGGAAAACGGGCACCAGCCGGCTGGCCTGACCAGGGAATGTTATATTGACGGGATCTGGAACAAGGAGAGCGTTGAGGACTGGCTGACGGAGATCCAGCTGCCGGTTCGCCGAACGGGAGCTGATGGAGCAGGAAAGACTGTGGACATACCGGGCTGCCTCAGGCTGAGGCCATGAAACCGGGATTGGGGGAGATGCGGGAATGAAGAAATACGTGACGCCCATCGTGATCCTGGCTGTATTTGAAGCGGTGGCAATCACGCTGTGGCTTGCGAAGGATAACCTGTTCTACCTGTTCAATTTCAGCTATATCGGCATATCCATTGCGCTGGGCGTCTTCCTGTTTATCAGGAAATACCGGCACGCAAGACGAATCGTACAGCTGCTGGTCGGGCTGTATATGCTCGTCTATCTGGGGCTGATCAGCCGGGAAAATATGCAGATCGAGGGATTCTGGTACTATCTGTTCACAGGCGTGTTTGAAGCCGCTACCATCCATTATGCCGTGGCAAAAATCTTCGGCCCGCTGATCTTTGGCAGGGGCTGGTGCGGATACGCCTGCTGGACGGCCATGGTGCTGGATTTCCTGCCGTACAAAACGCCCGGGCAGCCGCGCAGGAAGCTGGGCTGGATCCGGTATGTCACCTTTGCCGCCTCCCTGGTTTTTGTGGCCGCGCTGTTCCTTGCCCGGGCCGGGGACATGGAGGGGATCATGTTCCGGGCGTTCATCATCGGCAACGTTCTGTATTACGCAGTCGGGATCATCCTTGCGTTTGCTTTCCGGGACAACCGGGCGTTCTGCAAGTACATCTGCCCGATTACGGTTTTCCTGAAGCCGATGAGCTATTATTCCCTGTTCCGGGTGAAATGCGACAAGGAAAAATGCGTGTCCTGCGGGAAGTGCAAACGGGTCTGTCCGATGAATGTCGATGTCACGGACAACTCCCGAAAGCGGGAGAACGGCACCGAGTGCATCCTGTGCATGGAATGCGTGAAGAACTGCCCTGAGGAAGCGCTGTGACAGTTTCCGGCTTCAGCCGTGTCATCCCCCGGATGGATCAGCGCACAGACAAAGCCCGTCGAGAAATGACGAAAGCCGCTGCGGCAAAAAGGAGGTCTGTTTCATGAAAGCGTTTATCAAAGGCGCCAATCCCTATATGCCCCTGTGGGAGCATGTGCCGGACGGGGAGCCCAGGGTGTTTGAGCACAACGGGGAAAAGCGCGTGTATGTGTACGGCTCCCATGACATTGAGCGGAAGGAATACTGCGGGCGGAACTATGTGGTGTGGTCGGCTCCGGTGACCGATCTGACGGACTGGACCTGTCACGGCGTGTCGTACGAAACGCATTACGACTCCGTTCTCTACGCGCCGGACGTGGTCAAAAAGGGGGACACCTATTATCTCTACGCCGCCGAGAAGCGCGGCAGCCTGATCGTGGCGGCGTCCTCCAAAACGCCCTGGGGGCCCTTTGAGAACCCGGTGGAGACAAAGCTCGGCTTTGACCCCGGGGTTCTGGTGGATGACGACGGCCGGGCGTACGCCTATTGGGGCGGCTGTGCCGCGCCCTGCTATATCGCGGAGCTGGAGGAGGACATGGCCACCATCAGAGAGGAGACGCTGGTGTCCAACCCCCTGGGGCATTCCACCTGCCCCTGGAATCCGGTGGACGACGGGCACATCTCGCTGATCGACGGCTTCTTTGAGGCGTCCAGCCCGCGCAAGGTGCTGGGAAAGTATGCCTACATCTTCTCCCGGCGCTATGAAAAGCCGGTGCCGGAGCTGGGCGTGTTTGAGCCGAACAACGGCTTCCTGTCCTACCGCTTCAGCGATTCGCCCTTCGGCCCCTTTATCGGCGGCGGGGATATCAGCTTCAACGGCGGCGAGATCCTGCGGGACGCGGAGGGCGTGGGCACCATGACCTACCAGTGGGGCAACAACCACGGCTCCATCGCGGAAATCAACGGCAAGTGGTATGTGTTCTACCACCGGCAGACGGGGGTGAACGAGTTCTCCCGCCAGGCCATGCTGGAGCCCATCGATGTCGCGCTGGGCCGGGACGGAGCGCTGTATATCGGCGATGTGCGCTATATGAACGGCGAGCCCGTCTCCTCCCGGCCTGTGGAGATGACCTCCCAGGGGGCGCACATCAACGGCCTGGACGCGACCGGGTGGATTTCAGCGGGATACGCCTGCCATATCCACGGCAGCAGACAGCGGGCCTATATCGAACCCCGCTATGAACAGCGCGATGACATCTCCACGCCCGTGGTGGGGATCACCTCGGGCACGACCGTGGGATTCCGCTATCTCCAGTTCGGCAGCAATCCGCCTCAATGCGTGACGGCGGTGATGAACCGCTGCCGGCCGATGAAGGTGCTCGTCCGGCTGGATTCCTGCAGGGGCCGCGTGATCGCCTGCCTGGATTTCTCCGGCGCGGAAAGCGAAAAGAGCGCCGCGCTGACGGCCGGCGTGATCGGGAAGCACGCGGTGTACTTTGATTTCCTGTCGGATGAGGCCGGCGAAATCGCGTCGTTTGACCGCTTCACGTTCTCATGAAGCAAGGCAGCTGGAGCGATGTCAAACCCCGAAAGGCAGCTTCCGCCCTGCTGTACAGGGAGAAACAGCCTCCAACCCAAACACCCTTCTGCACACCAAAACCGCCCTCCGGGTCAGACTGACTGACTGTTCCGGAAGGCGGTTTTCTGGTTTGCAGCTTATGCGTTCGTCTTCAACTTTCAACCTTCAACCTGCAGCTCCTGTAACCAGGCTAACAGCTAACAGCAACCTCCCCCAGCGCTTCCTCATCCGCCACCAGCGTAAAATGCTTGTGCAGCTGCAGGATGGAGGCGGGGACGCGGGGGGTGACGGGGCCGAAGAAGGCTTCCCTGAGGATGGCGGCCTTGCTGGCGCCGGAGACCACCATCACCACGCGGCTGGCCTGCATGATGTCGCAGATGCCCATGGTGTAGGCGAAGCGGGGCACGTCCTCCTCCCGGTCAAAAAAGCGCTTGTTGGCCTGGATGGTGGCTTCCCGCAGGGCGACCCGGTGGGTGCCCTTGTCGAAGAACTCGTCGGGCTCGTTGAAGCCGATGTGGCCGTTGGGGCCCAGCCCCAGCAGCTGCAGGTCGATGCCGCCGAGGCCGCGGATGACCCGGTCGTAGCGGGCGCACTCCGCCGCGGCGTCCGGGTTGGTGCCGTCGGGGATGTTGGTGTTGCCGATGGGCAGGTTGATGTGGTCGAAGAAATTGTGCCGCATGAACCAGGCGTAGCTCTGCACGTTCTCCGGCCCGAGGCCCACGTACTCGTCCAGGTTGACGGTGCGCACCTGGCTGAAGTCGATATCGCCCTTGCGGTACCAGTCGATCAGCTGCCGGTAGGTGCCGATGGGACTGGAGCCTGTCGCAAGCCCCAGCACCGAGTCCGGCTTGAGAATCACCTGCGCCGAGATGATATTGGCCGCCTGGCGGCTCATGTGGTCATAATCCCGCGCCCTGATCAGCTTCATGGCGATCCCTCCCAATTGTATGATACAAGTTGCGCGCATCCGGCGCTCTGCAAGGAGTATAGCATAAGACAAGGGGGGATGCAAGGGGGAGCTGTCAGCTGTCAGCCTGTAAACAAGGTACACCCCATCCGCCGGAAATACGCGATCCGCTCCTCAATGTCCTCCCGGGTGACCTCGAAGCGGCGGGCCAGGCAGTCCACGCAAAACCAGGCCTGCGCGCCGCGGTTGATGAGCTTGCGGGTGATGGCGATCTCATCAGCGGTGAGGGGACGGCCGCAGGCGGCGCAGAGGGCTTCCATCACAGCTTTTCCAGCCGGGCTAAGGCGACCTTGCAGCCGTGGCCGGGCACGTCCTGATGGCACCAGTCGCGGAAGAGGCCCATGTCCTCGCCGGTGAAGGCATCGGTCATGCGCAGGCCGAAGCCGCTCCCGGCGGGCAGGCCGCAGTCGGCGAAGAGGAAGGGCACGCCGGCCTGGGCGGGGGCGAAGTTGAACCAGCCCACGGCGAACTCATTGCCGCTCAGGTGGCGCAGGAGGGTCAGGCCGCAGTCGGGATGCTCGTGCCAGGTGCAGCCGTTTTCGTCGGGAATGTGGTCGATCACCCGGCCCCGGTGCACCACCATGGGCGGGCGGGTCTCGGGGTCCTGGTTGATGCGGATCAGCCGCGGGTTCCTGACCAGCTCCTCCGCGAAGGGCTTCATATTGCGCACGTCTCCGCCTAACATCAGCGGCACGCCGCAGAGGCACCAGAGGGCGAACTGGGTGGCATAGTCCTGGTCGGTGCAGGGCTTGCCCAGGGCCACGTTGCCCTTGCCGTACATGCCGATGGTCAGCATGTCCATGTCGTTGAAGCAGTCCGCGCCGGACATGCACAGGTTGTCCAGCTGGGAGCGGGCGATGTCGGTGAAGGAGATGAAATTATCCTGAATATCGCCGGTGGAGCGGTACATGTGCGCGCCGAGGGCCTTCATCCAGCGCCATGGCTCGTCCGTGCCCCAGTTGCAGGCCGAGAAGAGGATGTCCCGGCCCGTGGCCTTCAGCGCCATGGACATGGCCGCGTACCGGTTGCGGCCGTCGGCGCTCTCCGGGAAGTTGCAGAAGTCGTACTTCAGAAAGTCCACGCCCCAGTCCGCGAAGGTCTGCGCGTCGATCCACTCGTAGTCGAAGGAGGAGGGATAGCCCGCGCAGGTCTGCACGCCCGCGCAGGAGTACATGCCGAAGAGGAAGCCCATGGCGTGCAGGTCGTCCGCCAGCGCCTTCATGCCCCGGGGGAACTTGGCCGGGTCAGGCACGATGCGGCCGTCCGCCCCGCGCTCCCGCAGACTCCAGCAGTCGTCGATCACGATGTAGCGGTAGCCCGCCGCCAGATAGCCCTTGTCCCGCATGGCGCGGGCCGTCTCCACGATCAGTTGGTCGGAAATGTTCTCGCCGAAGGTGTTCCAGCTGTTCCAGCCCATGGGCGGGGTTGCGATGCGCATGATGAAGCCTCCTTGAAAGGGTTGTTTTTTCAAATCTATTCTCCAAGGTTTGTATATCTGGGATCCATATCGTCAATGCTGACCACCATCAGTTGATCGGCGGCAAAGAGCGTATTCAGATCCCGAACGAATGCATCAAAACTTTCATATTCCTTCTCATCAATATAGAAAGTTCTGTTGAACCATTTAAAGCTGTTGCGCTCAAATTCTGCGGTACTCCCAATGTGATGAAGATGGTCGTCATCATTGAACGCGATATCGGTAATACCATTTTTCGAGATAAGGTCAATCAGCTTGGTTTTTGTGACAGAAAGCGCTGTCCGTTCCTTCTTCTTCGATAACAAACGGTGCACCATATCCCCAAACCGCAGCATTTCTATGACCTCCTCATTTTGAGATACGAATCATGATTCATTCCTATTGCCCCGCCGTCGGGGGTATGGCGCCGTAGACGGCGCCGCTACGGGAGAAAGGCGTTCATTTCAACCTAAATACTCCTCACTCCTCACTGAGCTAAAAGCTCCTCCTCCCGCACACTCCCGCCAGACAGCACTCCCCGCACCTGGGCTTCGTCCTGGCGGTGCAGACGGCGCGGCCGTGGTCGACGAGGCGGTGGCAAAAGGCGTTGCTCTCCTCGGGCGGGAGGAGGGCGCGGAGAGCTTTCTCCACCTTGGCGGGATCGCGCTGGTTGTCCACCAGGCCGATGCGGTTGCTCAGGCGGATGCAGTGGGTGTCGGTGACCACGGCGGGCTGGCCGAAGACGTCGCCGAGGATCAGGTTGGCGCTCTTGCGGCCCACGCCGGGCAGGCGGAGCAGGGCTTCCATGGTGTCGGGCACGCGGGAAGCGTACTCGTCCCGGAGCATGCGCATGCAGGCGGAGATGTCCCGGGCCTTGCTGGGGCCGAGGCCGCAGGGGCGCACGATGGCTTCGATCTCCGCGGGATCGGCCTCCGCCAGCGCGTCCACGCCGGGGAAGCGGGCGAAGAGAATGGGGGTGATTTCGTTGACCCGGGCGTCGGTGCACTGGGCGGCCAGGCGCACGCTGACCAGCAGCTTCCAGGCCTCGTCGTAATCGAGGGTGCACACGGTGTCCGGGTAGGCTTCCTTCAGCAGGCGGACGCAGGCCAGCGCCAGCTCTTTCTTTGCCTGAAGCCCGCCGGTTTCAGCGGTTGAACCGGGCATGGGATGTCCTCCTTCCCGCGCTTTCACAGGCGGCCCGCACATGGGCGTACAGGCCGCCGGGCAGGGGCTGGCGCCGCCGGAGCAGGGCCGCCAGCTCCCGGTGCAGTTTTTCGCAGAGCTTCTCCACCTCGCCGGCCTCCCCCGCCTTGGCCAGCCGCCTCGCCCAGACCGGGTCGACGGCCTCGCCGGGATGCCGGGCCAGCAGTGAGAGGCAGCA
Organism: Clostridia bacterium; assembly: GCA_017534885.1. Lineage (GTDB taxonomy): Bacteria > Bacillota > Clostridia > Christensenellales > Aristaeellaceae > RUG11272. Next base: position 136,214 of record JAFXVR010000063.1, read on the forward strand.
GGCCGCCTCGCCGGTGGGTTGGGTGGAAAAAAAGGACGGTGGGTTCAGCGGGTGATCCAGCAGGAGCCAGCCGTCCTTTTCGTCCACCGTCCAGCCCGCGCCTTCGAGCTTCTCCCGGGCCCGGGCGGCGGCCTCGGGCGGGGCGCAGCGGGGCAGGTCGGTGGCCAGCAGGTGGGTATCGGGCCGGGCGCGGCGCAGGGCGGGCGGACGGGAGGCGCCGCAGTCCCGGAGCAGGGTCAGGGCCTCCCGCCGCAGGGCGCTCAGCATGCCGTGGGCGCCCAGGTGATGCGCAGCCGCCGCAGGCCCACGTCCTGGCCGCCCATGGTCATCAGGTAATCGGTGTCGATCAGCCCCTCGGGGCCGGTTTTAATCTTCAGCCGCAGGGCGTGGACGCTCAGGGTGAAGGCGCCCTCCGGGGTGCGGTACTCGGTTTCGCAGCGCTTGCCCGCCTCGAAAACCATGGCGGACTGGATGTCGCCCAGCCGGGAGATGATCACCCGGTCGCCGCGGATGCTGATGCGCACCTGCTCCTCGATGTCGGCGGAGCCGTCGCAGGGGATCAGCTCGGTGTAGGTCAGCAGGGTTTCGGGGCCGCCAGTGAGGCAGGTGCCGACCACGGTTTCGCCGAAGGGGGTATCGTCCTCTTCGGGGGTGAGGGTGCTGACTTGAATCAGTACCGGCAGTTCATCTTTCATAATTACCTTTCCAGTGTCGCAAACCAGATGATGTCGGGGATTTCGCGGGACTGGCGGGCGAGCTTGGTGTTGTTGAGGACGATGTTGGCGGAATTGCCGCCGTCAAGGTTGTAGGCGTTGTAGCAGCCAAGCTCATAGAAGAGGCGGGCCAGGTCGGGCATGGTGATGCCGCGGCGCTCGCCGACCTCGGGGCCTTCGCACATGGCGATGACGTAGTTCAGCGGGCCCAGCTGGCCGATGCCCAGGCGCTTGTTGGGATAGGCGGGAGCCACGTCCAGGTGGCAGTCGCTGAAGTCCTCATAGAGCTGGCCGTCCACAATCAGGCCGGGGCCGAAGCAGAACACGTGGATGGGCTTGATGCCGGTTTCCGCCAGATAATTCTCCCACCAGACCTCGGCCTCGGCCTCGCCGTGCCAGCCGAAGGAGGGGGTGGGCTTGAGGATGCGCAGGTCGCCGTTCTGGTCGATGATGAGGGTATCACGGCCGGAATTGGGGCGGAAGCGCAGCCGCACGCCGTTGCGGTACACAATGCCGTCGTTGTGGCCGATGAACCAGTCGCCGTTGATGGCCAGCACCGCGTTGAGGCGCGGGGTGATGTTGTAGATCTGTTGCATCTGCTTGGAGGGGAACTTGCCCACCAGCGCCGTGCGGAACTGGGTGGGATCCACCAGCTGCACATAGGCGAGGGTCACCGGGATCTCCGCGTAGGTGATGTGCTCAATGCGGATGTCCAGGGAGCCGTCGTGGTAGCCGGACAGGTCGGGCAGATAGTTCTCCTGCTTGGGCACAAAGGGGGAGCGCTCCCGTTTCCAGGACAGCGGCTTGTAGGTGTTGGCCAGGGCCGTGGAGGCGGCCATCAGCAGGCAGAAGACCAGGGCGAGCAGCCGTTTCATAAGCAACTTCCTTTCGGCGCGATATTCAACCGGATACCATTATAATGGACGGGGGGAGGGAAGTCAAGGAGAGCGGTGAGTGGAGTGAGGAGTGAAGAGTTTTCAGAGTGAGGAGTGAGGAGTTTTAGTTACTGGGGCTGACCTGTTATGGTGAAGAGAAAAGCGCTGTCTGAAACTCCTCACTCCTCACTCCTCACTCACCTACCCCCGCTCCTATTGAATTTCCCCCGATTTTCCTGTACAATATCCCCATAGCAGGGGGAACACTTTGTTCCTGCGGGGGTGGGACGGAAGATGAAACGGGAGACTGAATCCATGATTCGCCGGAGCGGGCTGGCGCTGATGGCGCTGCTGACGGCGCCGGCGTGAGCCGTCTCGTCCTGCCGGACACCGCCAGGACCATCAGAACCTTTGCGTTTGGCTCGACCTGCAGTCTGTCCCTGACCATTCCCGCGGGGGTCGCCGGGATCGAGGAGGATGCGTTCCGGGATTCCGCCGGACTGCGGGCGGGTGTTCCTCTTCTCCGCCGCGGGCAGCGCCGCTGAGGAATACTGCGCCAGCCACAGCAACTGTGTCTTTGTGGAGGAAGCCGCAAACCCGGTTTAATCTGTATCTGAGGAGTGATCTGTGATGAAGAAAACACTGCTGAAGGGCATACTGCTCATTGCCCTGATCGCCGCCCTGCTGTGCGTCAGCACCGCCTTCGCGGAGGACGCCTCGATCCTGGGCCGGCCCTTCCCCGACTTCACGGCGGAGGACGCCGACGGAAATGCCTTCACCCTGTCTGAGACGCTGAAGGATCATGAGGCCGCCGTGATCAATTTCTGGGCGACCTGGTGCCCGCCCTGCCGCATCGAGTTCCCCTTCCTGAACGAGGCGTACCAGGTCTACGGCGACCGGGTGGCCTTCCTCTGCCTGTCCATCGAGCAGGCGGACACGGCGGAGGTGATCCGCGCCTTCCGGGAGGAGCACGGCCTCTCCCTGCCCATGGGGCGGGACGAGAACTACGCGCTGTACCTGTCCATGAACGGGGGCGGCTCCATCCCCGTCACGGTGGTTGTGGACCGGTTCGGCAACGCGGTCTTCACCCACGAAATGTGCTTCAGGAGCTACCGGGAAATCGCCTCCGTCCTGGACGCCGTGCTGGGTGAGGACTACACGGAGAGCGCCGTGCTGGACGAAATCCCCCTGCCGGTGAAAACCGCCGCCTTCCCGGTGGGCGCTCAGCGGGCGGTGCATGTGGAGAATGAGCATGCCCGGCGGGTCTTCTTCCGCAGCGAGACGGACGCTTTCCGCCTGGAAGCCTGGGTGGTGAACGACCGCACGGCGTACCTGCGCATCGAAGCCCCGGCCGCGGACGATCCCTACAGCATGGTTCTCTACGACTCCCTCAGGCCGTACATCCACGAGCTGCCGACCCTGCTGGATCCGGAGCGCGGGGCTTATGTCCTCGACCTGTCCCTGCCGGGGGCGGACGCGGAGCTGCCCGTCGCCAATGTCTGCCTCTATGACTTCCTCCACCCGGAGAGCCCGGACGTGCTGGATGTGTACCTGATCCCGGACGAGAGCTGCCTGGAGACCCTCTGCACAGTGCTGCAGTCCTACGGCTATGAGATGACCGAAGGGGAGGCCGAAGCCCCGGCGGAGGAAGCGGCGGCCTATGTGCTGCACGTCACCGACCAGTACGGCGCGCCGGTGCCGGGCCTGATGCTGAACTTCTGCACCGACACGGCCTGCGTCCTGCTGAAGTCCGACGAGAACGGCCTCATCATCTTTGAGGGCGCGCCGGACACATACCATGTGCAGCTGCTGAAGGCTCCGGAGGGGTACAGCTTCGACCCCGGCTTTGAGCTGTACACCCCGAAGGCTTACGGCGAATGGCTGCTGCGCGTCAGAAAGGACTGAGCATCCCATGATTGCTTATCGGAAGCTCACGGAAAAGGAGCTGGACGCCTTCATCGGGCTGCGCATCCGACAGCTCCGGGAGGAGGGCGCGACAGAGGACATTGACCTCGTGCCCGCCCTGAAGGCCTACTATCACCGCCACATGGCCGACGGCACCTTTGTCTCCTGGCTTGCCCTGGACGGGGAGGCCATTGTGGGCACCAGCGGCATGTCCTTTGTGGAAAAGCCGCCCTACTTCAGCTGCCCCAGCGGGAAGATCGGCCTGCTGTCCAGCATGTTCACCGAACCTGCCCACCGGCGGCAGGGCATCGCCAGAGAGCTGCTCCGCCGGGTGGTGGAGGAGGCGAAAGCCTGGGGCTGCGGCGCGGTGCAGATCACGGCCTCCGACATGGGCGTGCTGCTGTACACGGATTTCGGCTTTGTGAAGAACGGGAATTTCATGCAGCTGAGGCTGTGAGCGCGCCCTCCTTCGGACGGGAGCGCCCATAGCCATGTCCGGGCGGAAGCGGGCGGAAGCGGCTTCACATTAAGCTTGCATTCCGCCTTTCTTTTTACTATAAGGCATTTGTTGATTCGGATGTCAAAAGGCCGCTTTCATGAACTGAGCCACGACTGGTTGTGGAAGACAGCGGAAATCACCACAACCAGTCGTGGCTCCAAGGTTGAAAGCGCCCTTTTGTCACCCTTACCACGGATATGAAACGCACCCTTGCCCTGGCGATCACTCTTGCGCTCCTGGCTGTGCTTTGCTGCGCCGCGGCCTCGGCGGACGGAATCACCACCTGGTCTGAGCTGCAGATCGCCCTGAGCGCGGGCGGCACAGTGACACTGACCCAGGATCTGACCGCCGGGCCGGGCGACGGCATGCTGCAGGTCAGCGGCACGGTCACCCTGGATCTGAACGGCCATACGCTGGACCGGAACCGCACTGCGGCGGACGCGGACGGACACGTCATCATCGTGAACGCCAGCGGCAGCCTGACGATCCGGGACAGCGGGGACGGGGGCACGATCACCGGCGGTTACGCCAACAACGGCGGCGGCATCAACAACAAGGGCACGCTGACCATCGAGGGCGGCACGATCTCCGGGAACTATGTGAATCTGGCGGACAACAGCTATCACGGCGGCGGCGGCATTGTCAGCTACGGCACGGCCACCCTCGCCCACTGCACTGTTTCATCCAACACCGCCAAAGGCAGCGGCGGCGGCATCTGGAGCAAGGGCAACCTGAGCCTGAGCGAATGCAGCGTCAGCGAAAACACCAGCACCTCCGGCATGGGCGGCGGCATCTGCGCCAACGGGGGCACGGTCACCATGGCCGGGAGCGACATCTATAACAACAGCGCTCAGGACGGCGGCGGCGTCTACATCAACGCCGGCGCGTCGGTGACCGCCGCCGGCGATACCTACATTGAAGCCAACACCGCCACTGTGACCGACGGAGGCGGCGTGACGGTCAACGGAACCCTCGCGGCTTCGGGGAACCTGCGCGTGACCGGGAACACCGCGAACCGCGCCGGCGGCGAGTGCACCGGCACCGTCGCCATCACGGGCGGCACGGTGAGGCTGCAGCTGAAGCGGGCTTCGTTTGACCTCTCGTCCGACGACCGCTATTGCTATATCGGACACGGCGAAGAGGGCGACGAGGACGGAACCCTGACGTTGGGCGACCTGTATGCCGTGCAGTACACCGGCACCGCCATGCCCGAATCCGTCACAGGCCGGGTGGAAGCCTGCAGGAGCTTTGACGCCCGCGTCCTGATCATTGCCCCCTGTGAGCACAGCGCCAGGACCTATACGTCCACCGCAGACAATCACACCGCAAAGTGCTTTTCCTGCAAGTACAGCGTCACCGAAGACCACGTGTGCTCCGACGGGGACGTGTGCACGCTCTGCGGCTATGAGGGCGTGCTGCGCAAGGTGCGCTTTGTGAAGGGGCATGAGGGCGCGCAGGGCGCGATGGAAACCGTCTCCGCCCAGGCGAACAGCCAGTACCTGCTCCCGGCCTGCGCCTTCACCGCGCCCGAGGGCATGCGCTTCAGGGAATGGTCGGTGAAGATCGGCGACGCGGAGGCGGTGCTCAAGGCGGCGGGCGAGGCCATCACCCTCTCGGCGGACACCGTCCTGACCGCGGTGTGGGAGCTGGTGTACACGGTCACCTTCAGCGCCAACGGCGGCAGCGGAACCATGGAGGCCATCCAGGTTCTCCCCGGCACGGCCTGGACCCTGCCCGTCTGCGCCTTCGACCCGCCCGCGGAAACCATGGAATTCCTGCAATGGCTGGTGGCGGTCGGTAGCGGCTCCGTGACGCTCAAAAATGCGGGCGAAACCGTCCAGGTGACGGCGGACACCTCCGTCACGGCGATGTGGCAGACGGTGACCTTCGGCGCGCCAGACTTTGTCCTGCCCGGAAGCCTCAGCGCCATCGAGGCGGAAGCTTTTGGTAAGGGTGACAAAAGGGCGCTTTCAACCTTAGAGCCACGACTGGTTGTGGTGATTTCCGCTGTCTTCCACAACCAGTCGTGGCTCAGTTCATGAAAGCGGCCTTTTGACATCCGAATCAGTATTTCCAAGTGTCCAAAACCGAGAAAGCGAGCGTGTGCGGGGGGGGTTTGGGGGACACACGTCGCAACGTGTCCCCCAAGACCTTTTTGTTACTTTTTCGGTCACGAAAAAGTAAGCATGAGCCAACAGGGACCATGCAGCAGCATCCAGGCCGGAGAGCCAGCTGACAGCTGACAGCTCTTTCGTGCCGCGGCGGGGAAAATTCCTCTTGCAATTCCCCCGCAATATCAGGTATATTGTATGTAACAAGTTCGGGAATCGTGACAGGTACGGGAGGATGACAAACATGAAGCGGGAACTGAGGATCATGCTGGCGGTGCTCTGCCTGGCGCTGGCGGCGGGGCTGTGCGGCCTTTTCGGGCCTTCCGCGCTGGCGGACGGGATTGAGATGCACGAGCCGAAGTACTACTATATCGTGGGCGTCAGGGATCTGAGCGGCGGCACCTACAGCAGCTGCAATAACAGTGCGGGATATATCGTCGTGCCTCTCTACCGTCCCGACGGCACCATCTCATCCTGGACCTGCGAGGTTGGAGAGGGGGATTGGGATACAGAAAACGGCGAATGGTTTTATGCTTTTGAGTCCGGTCCGTACTCCAGCATGGATGAAGCGCACGAGCATAATACCCTGAAGCGCGGTTTCCCCTCCGAGGTCAGGCTGACAAAAGATCTGTACATCAACAGCACGGATTATATCACCAACGGAAATATCAATCATAGCAGCTATGTGGAATTTACACTGTACGCCGTTTCCCCGGACTTGACTGATAAAATCACCGGATTCAACTATGAGAAGATCCAAAGCTGGCGCGAGAAGACCGTGCCCTGGGGGGGCCACTGGAGCGATGACAAGATCGTTGATGACGCCTTATGCCCAACGCCCGCGAAGATCGGAAACCCGGTGGGCCCGTCCGTCATCTACTGTCCCACCTCCAACGAACCGAATAAATACCGGTACACGGTGCCCTGCTACGACCAGTATAACGGCAGATGGCCAATCGACAACGATCCGGCCATCGTCACGTATGAATACACTTACAATTGGGGATCCCTGTCCCTACCGATCAGCGATGAGGGGGACATGTATGTTTATGCCACACAGCGCTGGGATGACCCGGATGCTCCGGTGAGCAAGGATATCCGGCTGACCGTGAGAGCCGGCGGGCAGGCGGCAAGCGTGCGATCACTCAATATCGTCCTGTACAACACCCCCTGCGTCATCCAGTATTCCTCTGACCCGGACGATGACGACAATTATCCCCGGCACATCCTGGCGGCATCCGACGGCACAACGGAATGGACCACCTATTACAGCAAGCCATGGATGCATACCGTGGACAGGACGTCGAAGGAACCCGATGCGGACGGCCATTACACCTTTGTCCGGTGGAAAACCAACCAGGACGTCAGAGACATGAAAATCTACTCTGTGAATGTCCTGTTCAAGCCAGTCTTTGAGAAGGAAGCGCATTCCTTCGGCTATTCCGGCAGCAAAGAGGCTACCTGTACGGAGGACGGATACCTTGAAGAGCACTGCTGGAAGTGCTACTATTACCGCAAGAATGTCTATCCGGCGCTCGGCCATGATCCCGTAGAATGGCCGGCCGTCGCTCCCACCTGTGAAAACGAGGGTCGGAGCAAGGCGGTGTTCTACTGCTCCCGCTGCGGGAAATACTTCACCACCGCCGGGTGCACCACGGAAACCACCCTCGAGGCGGTGACAATCCAGAGGCTCGGGCACGACTGGGGCAATCCGACCTATTCCTGGAACGAGGACTATTCCGAGTGCACCGTCACCCGGGTCTGCCGGAACGACAGCAGTCACCGGGATGTGGTCACGAAGACCAGCGTACCCTATGACGACCATGGTACGATAAGAGGCACGCCAGGCGTCAGCGACGTGTCCGGATCGACGGACTGGGACGGCGGCTGGTGGGTCGTGCGGCAGAATACGCAGCTCACAGGCCGCGTGGAGGTCACGGGGAATGTGAACCTGATCCTCGCGGACGGCGCGGCGCTGACCATCCAGGGCGGCATCCATGTACCCCTGGGCAGCATGCTGACCATCTGGCCTCAGTCCGGCGGCACCGGCAGGCTGAACGTCACCATGACGAATACGGGCTGCGCCGGCATCGGAGGCAATACCGGGTTCAGAAGCGGCAACGTGACGATCCATGGCGGCGTGCTGTCGGTTCAGGCCGGATACAGCGCCTCCGGCATCGGCGGCGGCAGCTCTGGCGGCGCAGGGCATATCTGGATCCTTGGCGGCACCGTGAACATCACCGCCGACGAAAACTCCAGCGGCATCGGCGCGGGCATCAACGGCCTCGGCGGCATGGTCGACATCACGAACTGTACCCTGACCGCAGCCGCGGCCGGCAGCGGAATAGCCGTCAGCGCCGACGAAATCAGCCTCGGAGGCTGCATGAAGGTCACGGCGGGCAGCAGCCAGGCCGCCGCGCAGCTCCTGCCGTTCAGCGAAGGAAATACCGGCTATGGCCAGCTCTGGGCCAAAATCGAGCCCTGCGCCGCGCACACCTTTGGGCCCGGCGCTGGCGGAATCATCGAATGCCGGCACTGCGGCGTCCTGGCCGCGGGCTTTGGCGATTTCCTGTCCGGAAGCGGAACCGAAGGCAATCCCTGGAAGATCACCTCTTCCGACGACTGGAATCTGCTTGCCGCCGGTATAGACCTGGGCTTTGACACCGCCGGAGCGACCTTCCGGCAGACCAAGGACATCAGCGTGACCCGGGAGCTCGGCCTGACCAGCCGGTTCGCCGGCACTTACGACGGCGGCGGCAAGACCCTGACCGTCAGCCTGTCTTCCGACGGTGCCTGCGGGCCCTTCCGCCTCAGCAATGCCGTGATCCGCCATCTCAGGGTCGCCGGCACCGTATCCGGCGGGAATCACAGCGCGGGCTTGGTGGTCGGCACCGCCGGGACCTGCCTGATCGAAGACTGCGCGGTGGGTGTCAGCGTGACCTGCACGGGCAATTACTGCGGCGGCGTCATCGGCCACGCCGGCACCTCGGCCACCACCCTCCGGGGCGTGGTGTTCACCGGCAGCCTGTCCGGCGCTTCCAACGCCGCCACCCTCTGGGGCTGGAGCGATACCGGCGCGACCCCCGTAGTGCAGCACTGCCTGGACGCCAGCAACAGCACCTTCCCCATCGGCCTGGGCTTCCCGAACCCCGGCAGCGGCGTCTCCAACACCTATTATCTGCGCGAGGACAAGACCGCGGGCGCCTCCCGCGCCTGGGGCAACCGGGGCAAGCTCGCCCGAACCGTGACCGCCTGGTCCGGCGTGAACGCCGACTTCAGCCCGCTGACCGTGTTCAGCGCCAGCGGCCTCTCCGCCTGCTCCGCGGGTCTTGTGTACAACGGCGTGTTCTACGCGGGGGATGGCGAAACCGTGAGCCTCGGGCTGTCCCGCACCGAAGCCTCGATGTCGGAGCGCTTCACCGTCAGCGCCGGCACCCTCACCAAGGCGGGAAGCGCCTGGACGCTGACCATGCCCCAGGGCGAAAACGCCGTGATCGGCTATGAGCCGCTGACCGGAGACGGCAGCCAGTCCTCTCCGCTGACGATCCATTCCGCCGATGAATGGAACGATCTCGCCAATGCCGTCGAGAACGGCTATGTCACCGCCGGAAAGCGCTTTGCCCTGGCGGAAAGCATCTCCGTGACCACCATGATCGGCCCGTCTGAGCATCCCTTCTGCGGCGCGCTGGACGGCGCAAACCGCACCCTCACCTTCACCGCGGCGGACGCCCCGGACGACTGCGCGCCCTTCCGCTGGGTCGACGGCGCGTCCTTCAGCAATCTGCATATCGCCGGGCGCATCCAGACCGCCAACCGCTGGGCGGCAGGCCTGGCCGCCAACGTCCACGGGGAGTGCGTCATCACGAACTGCCGCTCCTCCGTAACCATCGCCTCCACCCACAGCGGCGACGGCACCCACGCCGGTTTCGTCAGCGTGATCGCCGCGGACGGCAGCCTGGTCATGCAGGGCTGCGCCTTTGACGGCGCGATCACCGGCGCAGACACCACCCACTGCGGCGGCTTTGTGGGCTATGGCCGCAACAGCGTCGCCATCACCGACAGCGTGTTCGCGCCCACGGCCTTTGAGCCCGCCCAGTCCCAGACCTTCGCCCGCAAAACAAGCACCTGCGCGGTGACCATCGGGAACAGCTATTATCTGACCGCCGCGCCCAACGACAGTCAGGGTCTGCGCGGTTATGCCGTCACCGCGGGCGAGGGCGTGACCTTGGGCTTCGGCACACCGGCCGCCTACAGCGCCAGCGGCATCAGCGCTTATCCGGTCGGCCTCAGCTTTGGCGGCGTGTTCCATGCGGGCGAGGCTGAAGCCCTCAGCCTGACCCCCGCCTTAGCCGACAGCATCGAGACGCCTGAGGGCTGCGTCTTCGGCGGCTTCACCTCCTCCGCCGGCCTCCTGAAGCGCAGCGGTGAGGGCTGGAGCCTGACCATGCCCGCCACAGGCGTGACGATCGATGCCCTCTTCGCCCCCGCCTTCGGCACCCCGGACTTTACCCTCCCCGGCAGCCTGAAAGCCATCGAGGCCGAGGCCTTCGAGAACGCCTCCATGACCGCCCTGATCATCCCCGCCAGCTGCGCCTCCATCGGCGACCGCGCCTTCCGGGACTGCCGGTTCCTGACCCAGATCCGCATCCCGGCGGACTGCGCCTTAGGCGAGGACGTGTTTGACGGCTGCACACTGGTGTACGTGTACGGCGTGGCGGGCAGCCCCGCGGAAGACTATTGTCTCAGGCATGGTAACTGTGTGTTTGTAGAAGAGTGAGTTAGGAGTGAGGAGTGAGGAGTTTCAGTTACCGGGCATCCGGTAAACCACTTCGCTTGACGTGACAACCGAAATGAATCAAGCCCCCACCATCAAACCGCCCTCCGGCCAGGCTTTACGCCTGACCCAGGGCGGTTTTTCATGCAGCAGTGGTAAGGGTGACAAAAGGGCGCTTTCAACCTTAGAGCCACGACTGGTTGTGGTGATTTCCGCTGTCTTCCACAACCAGTCGTGGCTCAGTTCATGAAAGCGGCCTTTTGACATCCGAATCAGCAGTCGTTTTTCCGGAAAGCAGGTGCAGCCAGGCACATCCAAAACGCAAACGGATCAGATCAAGAACGCCATCATGCCAAAGACTCCTCACTCCTCACTCCTCACTCCTAACTCGTACACCTCGTACACCTCACTCCTCACTCGTACACCTCCCCCTTGCCATTCCCCCCGCTATCGGTTATAATACATCTGGAACAATTATCGGCGCGTTCAGCATCCGGCAACCGGATTTGCGGCATATCACCATTCCGACCTCTGCCTGCGCGGCAAAAAAGAGAGGGAGAAAACCATGAAGAAGTCTGTTTGCGGCTTATACAGGGCCATGGGAGCGCTGCTGGTCTCCGCGCTGGCCCTGGCGCTCTGCCTGGGGTGGAGCGCTTCGGCCCGGGCGGCCAGCGAAGGCTATTACCTGATGGTGTCCGTCACCGATCTGTCGCCCAGCGGCAAGGACAGCTGCAACAACAGCTACGGCTATATCAAAATCCCCACCGTGAAGGCAGACGGCAGCGAAGGCGAGTACTGGTACGCCACCGCCCGGGCCGGTGACTGGGACCATGAGAAAACGACGCTCTGGTATACCGGCCAGTGCAGCGGCTCCCAGGGCACCGTGATGCCCGATTCCGTCGACTACAAAAGCTGGGTGGACGGTTTCCCCACGGAGCTGCTGCTGGTCAACAGCCTTGACCCCAACGACACGCATTACCATTACATGACCAACGACAACCACACCTATTCCTCGGAGATCACCTTCGCCATCTGGATCAGCGCCGACGGCGAGAATTTCACCAAGCTGTGCGAATGGGACGAGGTCACCAGCGCCGGCGGACACTGGAGCGATGAAAAGACTGTGCCCGGCTCAAAGAAGCCGAAGGCCACGTCCCCGGACGCCATTGTCGGACCGGACACGGTGACCATCCCCCGGAGCGACGCCGGGGACGCCGAGTACCAGTTCTCCTGCTCGGCCGTCGACCAGTACGGTGCCCTCTGGCAGGGAACCAGCCCCACCTTCGTCTATCTCCTCGGCAGCGCGCCCGACGGCATCTCGCTTGACAGCACGGGCAAGCTGACCATCTCCCCGGACGTGGCCAGCCTCGACACCTGCAATGGGCCTTTTCAGATCACTATCGTGGCCCGGCTGCTTTCCATCACCAGCGGCACCGCCCTCAAACAGGTGACGGTCAGCTATCCGCAGTACAACATGCGGTACCACAGCAGCTACGGGAGCGTGATCTCCAACACGCTGGCGGAATTCGGCACCACCTGGACGCATAACGGCGTGACGACGGACAAGCCGGGCGACAAAAACGGCCACTACACGTCCACCGGCTGGTCGCCCGATCCCACAGACGGCATCGTGGTGACCGGGGACATTGATTTTCAGCCCCAGTTCAGCGTGGAGCCCCACATGCCCTCCTACAGCAATGCCTATACTGAGACGACCTGCACCGTGTGCGGCTATCACGACACCTGCACCCCCTCCGTCTTCCTGGCCGGCGGCGGCACCCTCACCTCGCCCTGGCGGATCGGGACCACGGCTGACTGGAACAATCTCGTGGCCTACTGCGAGGCCGGCGGATCCACATCGGGATATTACGCCCTGACCTCGGACATCAACGTCTACAGCCCCATCGGCACCGAGGGCCATCCCTTCAGGGGCCGCTTCGACGGCGGCGGGCACACCATGAACTGCAGCATCACCTCCCTGGGTACCACCTATACCGGGCTCTTCGCCTACGCGGAAGGAGGCGAGTACAGCAACCTGCGGGTGACCGGCCACATCACCGGGAGAAACTATGTGGGCGGCCTGATCGGCTGTGCCACCGATGTGTACCCCATCAACGACTGCGTGGTCGAGGTGCTGATTGACGGCGTCAACGCTCCCATCATCGGCGGCTTCGTCTGCCATGCCGAGACCCATATCAACCTGAGCAGGTGCGTGTTCGCCGGGAGCTTTGGCAGCAGGATCACTTACGGCGGCATCATCTACGGCACGCTCCCCAACAACAGCGTCAACGTTTATATCCACGATTTCCTGGACCTGAGCGATTCCAGTCTGCCCATGCGCGGGAGCAACAGCGGCTCAAACACCCAGCTGTCGAATATTTACTTCGTCAGAAGCAAAACGAGCACGGTCGTTGGCCGGATGGCGCACCGCCTTCTCTTCGCCGACGACGCGGTGGAGGCTGAATACCTGCTGACGCAGTCACACAGAGCCTACAACTGCTGGGGTGTTGGCGCCTGCGACCACGGCATCATTTACGGCGGCGTGTATTACGGCGCTGAAGGCGACACGCAGGTGCTGACGCTCAGCCCCAGCCTCACCGGCAGCGGCCTCACCTACACGGCGGACAGCGGTACCCTGACCTGCTTCGCCGGCAGCGGCGCCCATACCCTGACCATGCCCGGCGGAGACATGACCATCCGCGCCGTCCCGGACCTGCCCGGCAGCGGCACCGCGGCCGACCCCTGGCAGGTCGCCGACGCCGACGGCTGGAACGCACTCGCCTCCTTTGTGGATTTCGGGTTTGACACCGCGGGCACGGCCTTTGTCCAGACGGCCGGCTTCTCCCCGGCGGTGATGGTCGGCAGCGAGGAGCGCCCCTTCATGGGCGTATACGACGGCGGCGGCCAGACCCTGACGGTGGATTTCAGCGGCGATGACCATGAAGACCGCTATATCGCGCCCTTCCGGTGGATCAAAAACGCAACCGTCCGAAACCTCGTCACGGCGGGCACGGTCGCCCGCGGCCGGCACAGCTCCGGCCTGGTCGGCGCTGCGGGCGGCGCCTGCCTCATCGAGAACTGCCGGGTGGGGGTGAGCCTGACCGACGCCGGCAAGTACGCGGGCGGCATCTTAGGCCACGGCCACTCCAGCGAAACCACCATCCGCGGCTGCGTGTTCACAGGGAGCATCGCGGGCAGCCAGCTGCAGCACGCGGGCACCGTCTGGGGCTGGAGCGAGGGCACGGCCACCGCCACCGTCGAGGACTGCCTCGACCTGAGCGAAAGCGCGTATCCGATGGTGCTGAGCTACCGGGCCCTGGCCCCGGACAGCCGCGCCGCCAACTGCTATTACACCGCTGAAGGCAAGAACGGTTCCGCCGACTTCGCGGCCATCCCGGGCAGCAAAGCCCGGAGCGTCACCGCGGGCGAGGGCGCGGTCCTCAGCTTCGGCCAGTTCACGGCCTACAGCGTCAGCGGCCTCAGCGGCTACCCGGCGGGCCTTGCATACAGCGGCGCGTTCTATGCGGGCGAGGGCGACATCCTCAGCCTGAATCTCGCCTTGGCTGACGGCATCGAAATGCCCGAGGACTGCGTCTTCGGCGGCTTCGTCTCCTCCGCCGGCATTCTGAAGCGCAGCGGCCAGGGCTGGAGCCTCACCATGCCCGATGCAAGCGTGATGATTGATGCCCTCTTCGCCCCCGTCTTCGGCGAAACTGACTTTGCCCTCCCCGGCAGCCTGGAGGCCATCGAGGCGGAAGCCTTCGAGAACGCCGCCATGACCGCGCTGGTCATCCCCGCCAGCTGCTCCTCCATCGGCGATCACGCCTTCCGCTGCTGCCAGTACCTGAGCCAGGTCCGCATCCCGGCGGGCTGTGTCCTCGGCGAGGACGTCTTTGACATGTGCGAGCTGGTCTACGTATACGGCGTGCCCGGCAGCCCGGCGGAAGACTATTGCGCCGTCCATGGCAACTGCGTGTTTGTAGAGGAATAGCGGCTGAGTGAGGAGTGAGGAGTTTCAGACACAGATGCGCAGGATGGCCAAAATAGGACTTGATTTTTACAATTCAATCCTGTATAATCCCTTTGAAGTCCGTTTCAGGAGGTCAAACCCATGATGATCAGCAGGAAAAACGCCAGATAACTGCATAAGGCGCGGAACATCGGAGGATGCTTCCCTCCCTGTGTTTCATGCGCCGTAAAAAAGTGACTTTCGATACGTGGATACCGCAGGACGCAGCCACCGACGGGAGCTGCTGTTCTGCGGTTTTTTGCGCCCGTCCACACAGGCGGGCCGGAAAACGAACCGCATCATTTCAGGAGGATGAATCAAATGGAAATCAGACTGGTACCCGTCAGCGACGAAAACCGCGAGGCCGTTCTGGCCCTCTCCGTGCGCGAGGATCAGCCCTTTGTCGCCCCGAACGACGTTTCCCTGCGGCAAGCCGATGAGGCCAACGCGGAGCAGCCGGGCGTGGCGCGGCCTTTTGCCATCCATGCCGATGACAGGCTGGTAGGCTTCTGCATGTTTGCCTTCTCCCCGGAGGAGGAGGATCCGGATGACCGCTACTGGCTGTGGCGCTTCATGATCGACCGGCACGAGCAGGGCAAGGGATACGGCCAGGCGGCCCTGCAGGAGATCATCCGATATTTCAGGGACAATGGCGCGGATATGCTGTACCTGTCCACCGAACCGGAAAACGAGCTTGGCCTGCACGTCTATCACAAGGCCGGCTTTCGTGAGACCGGCATCATTTCAGACGGCGAGGCCGTGCTGATGCGGATGCTGAAGGGGCCGAACCGGATTGTGAAAGATTTTTACGGCGTCAACGTGGACAAACCCCTGCACATCAGGGGCAAGAAAGGCTATGGCGTGAGCATTGCGGTTTCCGACAGCGACGGCGATGTCCTGCAATACTGCTCCGGCAGCGGCAGACATGGCCAGGACTTCCCGGTGAACCCGGATATGCTCTTCCAGGCAGGCTCGGTCAGCAAGCCCATGTTCGCCCTGACGCTGCTGAGGTACGCAGACAAGGGGAAGATCGACCTGGACGCGGACATTTCGGGCGTCGTGCCGGAGTACGTCAAAAAAGGCCCCTTGACCTTCGCCGCGCTGCTCAGCCACACGGCAGGCTTCAATATCCACGGCTTCCCCGGCTACCGGGCGGATCACGAGCCGCTCTCGCTGGAAGACGTGCTGAATGGAAAAGGCAAGACGCCGAAGCTGCGCAGGATCCGGCCTTACGGTAAACAATTCAGGTATTCCGGCGGCGGCTTTACCCTGGCTGAGCTTGCCTTTACGCGGATCACCGGGACGACACTGCGGGACGCCTTCGCGAAAGAAGTCGCCGAACCCCTCGGACTGAAGCGATCCGGGTATTTCCAGCCCCTGGACGAGGCCCTGGTCCCGAACGCCGCTTTCGGCGGCAGGCTCGGCCTGAAGGAGGATCCCGCCCACGGATATCATTACTATCCCGAGAACGCCGCCGCCGGCTTCTGGGCGACGCCGACGGAGCTGGTGAAGGTCGGGCTCGCGCTCTCAAAAAGCTGCCGGGAAGGCGGGTTGCTCAAAAAGAAGACTGCCCGGCGAATGGTGAAACCGGTCATGAGCGGTTACGGGCTCGGTATGATCAATTTCGGAGAATGCACCGACCTGTTCGGGAAAAAGGCCGCCGGCCATGATGGGAACAACGCGGGTTTCATCACCTGTTGGGTTTTGTCGCTCAAAGAAGATATTTCTGTCGCGGGCATGTTCAACCGCTCGGATGACGATTCCGATTGGAAGCTGACGGAACTTACAGCCGAACTGTTCAAAAAGGCAAGGGAATGAATCCGGGCTCATGAATCCTGTTGACAGAAACACCTACAATTTGAAGCTTGTGAGCTCGCTGACCTTCTACGGACACACCTGCAAAAAGCTGTAAGCCGCTTTCAGCGTCATTAAAACAGCAAAACGGACGACGACGGGATCACAGATGTACTTAAGCTGTGGGACAGTCGATCGAAAAAAGGCCATTCCGGCAGCAGAGAACCACACAAATCGGAACCACGGGGAATCATCAGCCTGGAAGCATGGAGGCTTTATGAAAAAGGCAACAAGAAAACAGCTGGCAAACATCGCAAAGGAGATGGCACAGCTCCCTTTCCACGGGTTTGAAGAAGGAGAAGCTTCAAACCTGGAACCGATCATTCAGCCGTTTCCAAAATGGACGCTTGAAGAAGCTGACAGGCTGTGGTGCGCGGCATTCGTGTATTACTGCTGCAGGGAGGCTGGATTTGATATCCCGATCCGTCCGGACGAATGCAAAACCTGTCATCTGGCAGGCTGTATCGCGTGGGAGGAATTTGCGAAAGGCAATACCCGGATCGAGTATCATCCAGGCGGAGAAGGGTTTGTACCGGAAGCGGGCGACATCGTTCTTTATGATCGCGTTTTTGAAAACCGGGAGCACGATCATATCGGAATCGTCATTGAAAAGCGGGAGAATACGATCCTCGCCGCAGAAGGGAATATCGACAACCGCACAGGAATGATCGAACGCCCCCTCGACGAGCATATCCGCGCATATATCCGGATCCCGGACGGATTTCATTACAAAACAGAGTAATTATGAAGGTTTCAGGAGGAATATCTGTATGGATAAGAAACCAATGATGGACAGCCTGGCCCGCGAGGCGTATGAAAAGGGCGGCTTCAACGGCGCCTGGCTCTACGCAGAGCATGGCGAAATTGTTTCCAAAGGCGCATTTGGCTTTCGCGACCCGGCAAATACCAAGCCGATCGAAGAGGACACAATCTTCCAGCTTGCTTCTGTCAGCAAACAGTTCACGGCAGCTGCCGTCATGCTGGTAGTGCGGCAGGGACTGCTGCGCCTGGATGACAGAATCATTCATTATTTCCCGGAGCTCACCGCCTACGAGGGCGTAACGGTCCGTCACCTGCTCACCCACACCGGCGGCGTGCCCGATTACTTTGACGACGCGGACTGGTTCATCAACATCTGGAAGGAAGAGCACAGGGTCCCGGGCAACGATGAGATCATTCGTTTCCTTTGCGAAACCGAACTGAAGCCCTCTTTCGCCCCGGGCGAAAAGCTGGAATACTCCAACACAGGCTACAATCTGCTGGCTCTGCTGGTGGAGCGGCTCTCCGGCGTTCCCTATGAAGCGTTTCTGCAAAAGAACATCTTTGAACCTGCCGGCATGAGCTCCACCTGCTGCTGCCATATCCGCAGGGACGGCGTTCACTTTGAGAATTACGCCCGCGCGTCGGTCATTGAAAACGGCCGGTATGTGGCCGACATGGACTCTGTCAAGGTCAGCGAGGTAGCCGCCTTTGACGGGCTGAACGGCGACGACTATGTATACACGACGATCTTTGATATGTTCGCTTGGGACAGGGCGCTGCGCGATGGAACTGTGTTGACCCTGGAGGAGCAGCAGCTCATGTACACCCCCGCTAAACTCAACAGCGGTGAGGATGCCGTTTACGATGAGGATGAGGGGCTGGGCTATGGCTTTGGCTGGGGCGTCGGCCGTGATGAGAAGTCCGGGCTGATCGTCAGTCACAGCGGCGGCATGCCGGGCGTCAATACCTGGTTTGAGCGCTGGATCGATGCCGACCGGGTGCTTGTCATGCTCTTCAGCCGCGACCCGTGGGACTA